>JAFVAQ010000005.1 GCA_017480495.1 Eubacterium sp.
CAGGCTGACAAATGCTTTTCGAGACCATAAGCGGTCTCGGTGCTTAGCGATTCACGAGCGAAGTGAAGTGAGAGCTTAGCAAGCGAAGCGTCCGTTAGGGCACCGCGCCTGTGCGAGAGCTGAGTCGAGAAAAGCATTGTGTCAGATGCGAGGCGGCTTGTAAGACTAAATTCCGGTAAAAGTGGAATTTACTTTTTTATTTAACAAGACTAAAAGAATAAATATTAATGCTTTACTAAACTTGACATATTGAGTTATAATGTAAGTTGCTGTTTTACGGCTACTTTTATTATGTAACAGAGGAGATGCAACATGAAGAAGGCAAAGAGAAATGCGATTCTCGGTCTCATTGCATTTTTACTGATTGCAGTTGGAGCTGCTTATTCAGTAATCTATGGACTTGGCAATGAGAGAGTAGGACTGGCAAAGGACATTCCACTTGGACTTGACCTCCAGGGTGGTGTCAGTGTTACTTATGAGATTCAGGAAGAAGATGCTACGGACGAGGAGATAAATGCTACAATTGACAAATTGCAGCGAAGAGTAGATACCTACAGTCCAGATGCAGAGGTTTATAGACAGGGTAACAGACGTATCACTGTTGAGATTCCAGTTGATACCAGCAAGTATGATCCAAACGAGATACTTGATGCGCTGGGAAGACCTGGTAAGCTTGAGTTCCTGGATCCAACTAACTATCAGAAGTTTGCTGCTGGCGAAACTGAGTATGAGGCAGCACTTACAGGTTCTGATGTAAAGAATGCTGAGGGCGGACGTATACAGGATCAGACAACAGGTGCTGATGAGTATATAGTATCACTCCAGTTTACTGACGAGGGTGCGCAGAAATTCTCAGATGTAACAGGTGCCAATGTTGGTAATCAGGTTTATATAGTTTATGATGGCGCAGTTGTTAGTGCACCAGTAGTTAGAGAGCAGATCAGTGGCGGTAGTGCTCAGATCGACGGAATGGATGACTTTGATGAGGCATCAAATCTTGCAAGTACAATCAAGATTGGTGCACTTCCACTTACTCTTAAGGAACTGTCCTCTCAGGTTGTTGGTGCTAAGCTTGGTTCTGATGCTCTTCGTACATCACTTATAGCAGGTGCTATCGGACTTGGTATCATTTTCCTTATTATGATTATCATTTTCCGTGTTCCTGGATTCCTTGCTTCTATTGCGCTTACATTATATACAATTCTGGAGCTGTTCTTCCTGAACACACTCCATATCACACTTACACTTCCTGGTATAGCAGGTATTATCCTGTCTATAGGTATGGCGGTCGATGCGAATGTCATTATCTTCACGCGTATCAAGGAAGAATTGGGAGTTGGTAAGACTGTTAAGACTGCTGTTAAGGCAGGTTTCGAGAAGGCTATGTCAGCCATTATCGATGGAAATATAACAACAATCATTGCTGGTATTGTACTTCTTATTATGGGTACTGGTACAGTTAAGGGGTTTGCTAGAACACTGATTCTTGGTATCGTTCTTTCAATGGTAACAGCACTTGTTGTAACAAGAGTACTTCTTACAATCGCTGTTAATCTTGGAATTACTAACAAGAAGCTCTACGGTGTTGCTAAGGCTCCTAAGATTACTAAGTATTCAAAGGGCTTCAAGTTTGCATCTATATTCTCTATCATAATTATTCTTACAGGTATTGCATTCCTGTTTGTAAATAAGAACATTGGAACTCGTGGAAATGCCCTCAACTATTCACTTGAGTTTAGTGGTGGTACATCTACTGCAGTTACATTTAATGAAACATATTCCCTTGCTGATGCTGAGGAGAAGGTTCTTCCAGTATTTAGTGAGGTAGGAATTGATTCAAGTAAGATTCAGATTCAGATAGTTGATAATACTAATCAGATAGTGTTCAAGAGTAATATGCTGGACGACGAGCAGCGTTCTAGTCTTGCAACTGCTCTTAAAGAGAAGTTTGAAATAACTGATGATAAGATTGATACACAGAATATATCTAGTACAATCAGTAAGGAAACTCAGAGAGATGCTATCCTCGCTGTAGTAATTGCTTCACTTCTTATGCTTATTTATATAGCATTCAGATTTAGTGATGCAAGATTCGGTGTCAGTGCAGTGCTTGCTCTGATCCACGATGTACTATTCGTATTCTTCGCATACTCTATTATGTATCTATCAGTAGGTGGTACATTTATCGCATGTATGCTTACAATCGTCGGTTACTCGATTAACTCCTCAATCATCATATTCGATCGTATCAGAGAGAATCTGAAGATTATGAGTGTTGACAAGGATGGATACGATACAATAGTTGATACAAGTATTTCACAGACATTCACAAGAAATATTTATACAAACCTGACAACTTTTGTAACAATCCTCATGCTTTACATCATGGGTGTTGCTTCACTTAAGGAGTTCACCTTCACATTGATGGTCGGTGTTGTTGCCGGTACATATTCATCTATCTGCATAACTGGACCACTTTGGCTTGCTATGAGAAAGGGCTTCAAGAAGAAGGATGATGATTCAACTTCTAAGAAGAAAGTTGCTAAGGCTTAGGAGTAATAGCTAAGGAGTTTAAACTCTGGAGCGTAAGCATATAATTAATATTTTAAATAATATAGGACGAGGACGAGTAAGCCTCGTCCTTGTTATATTCAAGCAGTACAGAAACTTACGTCATTCTGAATGTAAGTATAGAATATAGAAGATGGGAGAATAGAGATTACAGAATGAAAAAGGATTGGAGAATATATAGTCTCAGGGCAGACTTTAACGGACTTTCAGCGAAGCTTGGCGTAGATCCAGTTGTAGTGAGAATCATGAGAAATCGTGGTCTGACGGAAGAACAGGACTACGAGAATTTCTTATACGGAACTCTGAATAGCGCTCATTCTCCTGAGAAAATGCTCGATATGGAGTTGGGAGTAGATATCATTTCCGCTTCTATAGATGAGGGTGAAAATATCAGAGTGGTAGGCGACTATGATGTGGATGGCGTCACCTCAACATATATCCTCTATGATGCAATTAAGAATCTGGGAGGAAATGTATCCTACGACATTCCTCATAGAGTAAGAGATGGATATGGAATGAATGTGCGTATAGTTGAGGATGCTTATAAGGATGGAGTCAGCACAATCATAACCTGTGATAATGGTATAGCAGCGGTGGATGCAGTAGCTAAGGCGAAAGAGCTTGGTATGACGGTTGTTATAACTGATCACCATGAGATACCTCCGGTTCTGCCAGATGCTGATGCGATAATCGATCCTCATCAGGAAGGCGATGATTATCCCTTCAAGGATATATGTGGCGCGATGGTGGCCTATAAGTTCGTAAGCCTTCTTTATAGGGAAAGAGGGGAGAGTCTAGGAGCTAGAAAATATTTGGGTGAGCTGGCGCTTGCGACAAATTGCGATATCATGCCTCTAATAGATGAGAACAGAATATTTGTTAGAGAGGGCATGAAGGAACTTAAGGATTCTCCGAGTCTTGGTCTCAAGGCACTGATAGAGGAACTGTCTCTCGGGGGAAAAGTGATAAATGAATATCATTTAGGCTTTGTGATAGGACCTACTATAAATGCGGCTGGTAAGTTGGGAGATGCAAAGGATGCACTTGAACTACTTCTCGCTGAGGATGAAGAATTCGCGAAAGTGCGCTCGGAAGAGCTCCATAGGCTAAATGAATCTCGTAAGTCTCAGACGGAAGAAGGCGCTGAAAGAGCGGTAGAGGAAATTGTTCAGGAAGAGATAGAGGGTGACCTGCAGCCGGTAGATAAGGTGCTAGTGGCATATATTCCAGGCATAAATGAAGGGATAGCCGGAATAATAGCAGGCAGACTGAAGGAGAGATTCTATAGACCTACTATTGTATTTACTGATACTGAGTCTGATCCGGATATACTAAAGGGTTCGGGAAGATCAATCGAAGCCTACAACATGTTTGAAAAGATAAATGAACATAGAGATATGACTGTTAAGTTTGGAGGACATCCTCTGGCAGCAGGACTCTCTATTAAGAGGGCGGACCTTGAAAACTTTAGAGAGTGTCTGAACCGTGACTCGGGTCTTGAATATAGAGACTTTGTAGAGAAGCTAATGATAGACGTTCCAATGCCTATGAGCTATGCCAGCATGAATCTTGCTGAACAGCTGGAAAGCCTGGCACCATTTGGCAAGAACAATGATAAACCGCTCTTTGCTGAGCAGGATATGGAGATTCTGGGCTATGAAATCTACGGAAGAAATATGAATGTTATGAATCTCAAGGTTAGAAGCACCTCCGGTTCTGTGCATGAGCTCAAGTTCTTCCGTCCTGAAGAGTTCGAGGAACGTATAAATAAGTGGTTTAACGCTTCGGATTGTGATAAAATGAAGAATGGCATTCGTACTGGATGCAAGATAGATATAGCCTATGAACTGGGCATAAATGAATATAATGGAATAACGAAAATGCAGCTCCTTCTCAGAGAGTATGAGAAGGCGTGATAATAGAGAGGAGAACGGTAATGAAAACAGTTGAAGATTATATAATCACTATTCCTGATTTTCCTGAACCAGGAATAATGTTCAGAGATGTAACAGGCGTTCTGGATGACCCGGAAGGCTTGAAACTTGCTATCGATGAACTGTATAAGCTTCTGGATGGAATCGAGTATGATGTAATAGCTGGTGCCGAGGCGAGAGGATTTCTCTTTGGCATGCCCCTTGCATATAAAGCCGGTAAGAGATTTGTTCCAGTTAGAAAGAAGGGAAAGCTTCCTAGAGAGACAGTTGAGAAGGAGTACGAGCTTGAGTATGGAACAGCAACTATAGAGATTCATAAGGATTCTATCAAGCCGGGTGAAAGAGTTGTTATCGTTGACGACCTTATTGCGACAGGTGGAACTATCAAGGCTGCAGCTGATCTCTTTGAGGAGCTGGGTGGAAAGGTAGTTAAGCTCTTATTCCTTATTGAGCTTGAGGGTCTGCATGGACGGGATAAGCTCGAGGGATATGATGTAGAATCTATTGTTAAATATCCTGGTAAGTAATATGGACTTAGTTAGTTATACTTGATTAATTGGATTAATTAGATTAATTAGATTGAGTAGATTGATTAGGTCAATTCAGATACAATTGATTGGTTTCGTAAGAGAAAGGAGAAGTAATTATGTCAGAAAAACTAGATATTACAACTGATAAGCTTGACGAGATATCTGAGAATCGTGGACCGGTTTCTGAGATTATCAATGAAAGCTCACGTACTGGTGTACTTGCTACTCCAGAGGATTTTACAGAACCGGATAAGATATATGAGCTTCTTCTGGAGAAGATAAAGCTCTATCATCCATCGGATGATTTCTCAATGATAGAGAAGGCTTATCATATAGCGGATGATGCACATCAGGGGCAGAAACGTAAGTCAGGTGAGCCATACATTATCCATCCGCTCTGCGTAGCTATTATACTTGCTGAGCTTGAGATGGATAAGGAGACAATCGTTGCAGGACTCCTGCATGATGTTATCGAGGATACTGAGTATTCCAAGGAGGATATCAGTCGTGAGTTTTCGCCAGAGATAGCACTTCTGGTTGATGGTGTTACCAAGCTGACACAGCTGAATCTGTCTCAGGACAAGATAGAGATTCAGGCAGAGAACCTCCGAAAAATGTTCCTTGCCATGGCAAAGGATATCAGGGTTATCATTATCAAGCTGGCCGATAGACTTCACAATCTTAGAACTCTTCAATATCAGACTGCGGCTAAGCAGATAGAGAAGGCAAGGGAGACAATGGATATCTATGCTCCTATTGCGAATCGTTTGGGTATATCCCGTGTTCAGGTTGAGATGGACGACCTCTGCATGCAGTATCTGTATCCGGACATTTATGCTGAGCTGAGAGCCAGCATAGGTGAGAGGCTGTCCGAGCGAGAGGACTTCATTCAGGATATGGTAAATGAGGTTACCGGATATATCGAAGAGGCGGGTATAGAGGCTGAGATAGAGGGCCGCGTAAAGCACATTTTCAGTATTTACAAGAAAATGAAGACGCAGGGTAAAACTCTGGATCAGATATATGATGTATTTGCGCTTAGAATAAAGGTTGCATCTGTAAGAGATTGTTATGCTGCTCTGGGTATAATCCATGAGAAGTATAAGCCTATACCAGGCCGCTTCAAGGATTATATCGCCATGCCGAAGGCGAATATGTATCAGTCGCTTCATACCACACTTATTGGACATGGCGGCAGGCCCTTTGAGATTCAGATTCGTACCTACGATATGCATAGAACTGCCGAGTATGGTATCGCGGCGCATTGGAAATATAAAGAGACAGGCAGCAAGAATGTATCCGAAGAAGAGAAGAAGTTCAATTGGCTTCAGGAAATTCTCGACTGGCAGAACGATACAAAGGATAATGCTGAATTTATAAATGCAGTTAAGACTGACCTGGATATGTTCCAGGATCAGGTTTATGTATTCACCCCTGTGGGAGATGTTCTTCCTCTTCCAAGAGGTTCAAACACCATTGATTTTGCTTACGCTATTCATACGGCGGTTGGTAATAGGATGGTAGGCGCCCGTGTAAATGGACGTCAGGTTCCGATTGAGACTAAGCTCCATTCCGGAGATAGAGTTGAGATAATTACTTCGGCGAATTCAAAAGGCCCAAGCATGGACTGGCTGAATATCGTCAAGAGTACACAGGCTAAGACTAAGATTAATCAGTGGTTCCGTCAGGAACTGAAGGAAGAGAATATAATCAAGGGTAAGACGGCGGTTGAAAACTACTGCAAGACCAAGAATATTCCGCTTTCAGATCTTATGAAACCGGAGTATGTGGCTGCTACTCTGAAGAGATATAACTTCGGTGACTGGGATTCACTTATGGCAGCAATCGGTCATGGTGGACTCAAGGAAGGTCAGATAGTTAACAGACTCCTTGAGGAGCATAGACGTCTCACAGAGGAAAATGTATCTGATGAGGATATAACCGATGAGATAAATAGAAAGAGCAAACATTTTGAAATGCCAAAGGGCAGCATCAAGGTTCATGGTGTCCATGATGTAGCTGTTAGATTCTCCAAATGTTGTTCGCCGGTTCCTGGAGACGAGATAATAGGCTTCGTTACCAGAGGTCGAGGAATCTCTATTCACAGAACTGATTGTGAGAACCTGCTAAGCATGAGTGAAAGCGAACGTGAGCGACTCATTGAGGCTGAATGGGTTGAGGAGAACTCTGGATCAGATGCAGAATTCATAGCTGATATCAATGTATATGCTATGGATAGAAATGCTCTCATTCATGATATTACTAAGGTGTTCATGGAGTCAGACATTCCTATCAAGAAGATAGAAGGTCGTGTAAATAAGCAGGGCAAGACCACTATCAATGTACAGTTCGGCGTTAGAACCAAGGGTGATATGAATGTTCTCATATCCAAGATTAGAAGTATCCAGGGAATTATAGATATCGAAAGAACTCAGGGTTAAATATATGTACAAGATGGAATGTGTAACGATCGGACCTATAGCAACCAATTGCTACACAGTTATAAATGAAGATACAAATGAAGCTATCCTAATAGATGCAACAGGAGACGTAGATTCTCTGCTGAGAGCAGTAAGAAAATCAGACGCAAAGCTTGTTGCTATTCTGCTGACGCATGCACATTTTGACCATGTTGATGCAGTTGAGGAAGTAAGAAAGGTATATCCGGACATCACGGTATATATCGGTGAGAAGGATAAACCACTTCTGGAGAATACTGCCCTCAATCTGTCGGTACCATTTATGGGAGTTCCGGCGTCTGCAAAGGCAGATGAAACAGTTACAGATGGACAGGAGCTTGAACTAATTGGGATAAAGATAAAGTGTCTGGAGGTTCCGGGACATACAATCGGAGGCATTTGCTACTATATGCCAGAGCTTAGCTCGGTATTTGATGGAGATACATTGTTCCACGGAAGCGTAGGTAGGTCAGACTTTCCTACCGGGGATGCGGATGCGTTGATTCAGGGGATAAAGGAGAAGCTGCTTACTCTGCCTGATGAAACAAGAGTTTTCCCGGGACATGATTCAGAAAGTACCATTGGTTGGGAGAAAAAATACAACATGTTTTTCTGAGTTTATGCAGGCTTGTTCAGCAATTGCATAAACTGGTAGGAACTGGTAGGGGTAAAAAAATGATATTACTCGTACAGAATGATACTGAATATGAGATAGATCTAAGGGCAATGCTAGGGGCCTTTTTTCTTGCTGAGAAAATTAAGTCTGCAAAGCCTGAAGAGGTTGCCCAGTTTGATAGACAGAGATTCTCTGATTTCACACTGATGCTTACAGCTATCTATGAGGATAAGAATACTAGTCTAAAGCTCGAAGAGGATGGCCATGTTCTGTACTCGGCATACATTTACGGCGATTATAAGAATAGAAAAAGATATCGTAATAAGCTGAAGCTTGCTATATATAGGCTTCTATCTGAATATACCAAGCTAGAACTTCCTTGGGGAAGCCTTACGGGAATGAGACCCACGAAGATAGCTAGCTCAATGCTTTCTAAGGGCAAGAAAAGGAATGAGATCGTAGAGTATTATAATTATACCTATGATGCAAGTAGTGAAAAGGCCGAGCTGGCAACGAATGTCGCAATAACTGAGAAGAAGCTGATGGAGAGTGTGGATCCGGTTACAGATTATTGCCTATATGTGGGCATTCCATTCTGCCCAACGAGATGTCTCTATTGTTCCTTTGCGGCATATCCAATAAATGAATATGAGTCTAAGGTAGAGGATTATATAAAGGCCCTGAAGCAGGAGCTTCAGTATATCTCATACCTTAATAGATATAGGCATTTGATAGCTGTTTATATAGGAGGAGGAACACCAACCTCCCTATCTGCTAAGCAGCTTGCAGATATAATGAATACCATAAATGAGAACTTCGATACACAGTTCCTTAGAGAATTTACAGTTGAGGCTGGAAGACCGGACAGTATTAAACCGGATAAGCTTGAGGTCATGAAGAGGCTGGGATGTACCAGAATAAGCATAAATCCACAAACCATGAATGCTGGTACTCTTAGGACTATTGGAAGGGCGCATTCGCCGGCGGAAGTCAGATGGGCTATGGAAAAAGCGCGTAAGGCTGGTTTCGACAATATAAATATGGACATTATAGCAGGTCTGCCGGGGGAAAATATGGCGGATATGCAGTATACACTTGATGAGATAGAGAAGCTGTCGCCTGAGTCGCTTACAGTTCACTCACTGGCCATCAAGAGGTCGGCAAATCTAAATGTCAGATATGATGAATTCAGAGATGAGATAAATCATGACACTGATGAGATGCTTAGTATGGCGGCGAAGAGAGCCGAGAAGTGGGGTCTCCATCCATACTATTTGTATCGCCAGAAGAATATAGCCGGGAATCTGGAAAATGTAGGTTATTCTCAGAAAGGACTTGAATGTCTCTACAATGTATTTATAATGGAAGAGCGGCTTGACACATTTGCTGCCGGCGCCGGGGGCATTACCCGACTCCTGAGTGTGGAAAATGGAATAACCACAAGAGTCGACAGAGTAGAAAATGTGAAGAGTGTTGAGGAATATATCTCGCGAATAGACGAGATGCTGGAGAGGAAATCTGCTGGCATAGATTCCAGGTCATTATAGAGTTAGATATTTACTAAAGATATTTAGGTATTATGGAGGAAAGATAATTGGCAATGAAGAAGAAACCTGTTACAGGTATGAAGGACATACTCCCAAGGGAGATGGAGATAAGAGATTATGCCATCGGTCTTATCAAGGAAACCTACAAGACATTCGGTTTTACATCTGTTGAAACTCCTGCGGTAGAGCATATCGAGAACCTGAGCAGTAATCAGGGTGGAGAAAATGAGAAGCTAATCTTCAAAGTACTTAAGAGAGGAGATAAGCTGACATCTTCAGTTCGCAAGATGATAGCAGATTCAGATGATCCAGAGTTTGAAAATGTTCTAATGCCTGATACATCTGGGCTTACAGACTCCGGGCTTCGTTATGATTTGACCCTTCCACTTTCAAGATATTATTCAAATAATGCGAATGATCTGCCTTCGCCATTCAAGGCCCTGCAGATGGGAAATGTATGGCGTGCCGATCGTCCACAGCGTGGAAGATATCGTCAGTTTATGCAGTGTGATATAGATATACTTGGTGAACCAGGAATCATTGCTGAGATAGAGCTGATCCTTGCGACAACTACTCTGCTGGGCAAGCTTGATTTTTCTAACTTTACTATCAGAATAAATGATAGAAGAATTCTTAAAGCAATGGCTGCCTACAGCGGCTTTGCTGAAAGAGATTATGATACAGTATTTATTATCCTCGACAAGATGGATAAGATTGGTCTTGATGGAGTTAAGGAAGAGCTCCTGAAGGAAGGCTATGCAAAGGAAACAGTTGAGAAGTATCTAGGTCTATATGAAAAGTTAGTTGGAAGTGATGCTGACTCAGAGACAAAAGTTTCAGCTGATGACAAGGCTAAGATCAGTATAGAAAATATTAAGTCAATTAAGGAAACCCTTGGTGACTTCCTTGATGCAGAGGTTTCAGATAACCTTTCGACTATTATTACAAGTGTTGAAGGTGCTAAGGCGGCGGACTTCGGAATCAGCTTTGACCCTACATTGGTTCGCGGAATGTCATATTATACTGGACCAATTTTTGAGATTTCGATGGACGAGTATGGTGGATCTGTCGGCGGCGGTGGACGTTATGATGAAATGATAGGTAAGTTCACAGGCCAGGCTACTCCAGCAGTAGGTTTCTCTATTGGATTTGAGAGAATAGTAATGCTTCTGCTTGAAAATAACTTCCAGGTTCCTGGAGCGGGTTCCAGAAAAGCATATCTCGTAGAGAAGAATATGCCGGCTGAGAAGATGCAGAAGATTATGGCTCTTGCTAAGCAGGAACGTGACGCTGGAACTATAGTAAATGTTTCTATCATGAAGAAGAACAAGAAGTTCCAGAAGGAAAAAATGCAGGAAGAGGGCTATACAGAGTTTGTTGAGTTCTTTTCAGATAGAGAATTCTAAGATTATTATATGTCGTGATCTTAAAAACGGAGGAAAAGGAAATGCAATCAAGAACTCATACTTGTGCTGAGTTAAGAAAAGAAAATGTTGGCGAGAAGGTTACTATCGTTGGCTGGATGGAAAATGTAAGAGAGGTCGGAGGAAGTCTTGCCTTCGTTGTAATGCGAGATTTCTATGGAATCACTCAGGTGGTTGTTGAGACAGAAGAGATGATGTCTGTGATCAAACCCCTTAACAAGGAGACAACACTTAAGGTTACCGGTACAGTACGTGAGAGAAGTAACATTAATAAGAATATACCTACTGGAGAGATTGAGATCGTTCCTGAAGATATAGAGGTACTAGGTAGAAACTACCACGCAGAGCTTCCATTTGAGATAAATCATTCTAGAGAAGCAGATGAGACCTTCCGTCTTAAGTATCGTTATTTAGATCTTCGTAATCCAGAGGTTAAGAACAATATAGTTCTTAGATGTAATGTAGTTGCTGCTCTTAGAAGCGCTATGATAGAACATGGATTCCTTGAAATCACAACTCCTATCCTTACAGCTTCTTCACCAGAGGGCGCTAGAGATTATCTGGTTCCAGCTAGAAAGCATCCAGGTAAGTTCTATGCACTTCCACAGGCTCCACAGCAGTTCAAACAGCTGCTTATGACAGCAGGCTTTGATAGATATTTCCAGATTGCTCCTTGCTTTAGAGACGAGGATGCAAGAGGAGACCGTTCACCGGGAGAGTTCTATCAGCTTGATATGGAGATGGCATTTGCCTCTAAGGATGATGTATTTGAAATAATTGAGGATGTTCTTCCACCAATCTTCGCAAAGTATGGTAAGTATAATATCGCTTCAGAGGCTCCATTCATGAGAATTCCTTACCTTGAGGCGATGGATGAGTTCGGTACAGATAAGCCGGACCTTCGTATAGATCTTAGAGTTAAGGATGTTACAGAAGAGCTTGAGTCTTGTGGCTTTGAGCCATTTAGCGGAAATGTTATAAAGGCTGTTCCTGTTTCAAACTGCACACTTACTAGAAAACAGATCGATGCAATCTGCGCAGATATAGAGGTTCAGGCAGGCGCAAAGGCTTATTGGTTCAAGTGTGACGAAAATGGCGCAATTGCTGGTGGAATAGCTAAGTTTATAAATGCAGATTCGGCTATAGCTGAAGCTATTACTAAGAAGCTTGGTCTTGAACCAAATTCCCTTGTTGTAGTTGGTGCTGGTAAGAAGACACTTGCTCAGAAGATTTCTGGTGTTGCAGTTAAGATGCTGGGCGCTAAGTGCGAAGGCCATATGGATAAAGAGAGATATGAGTTCTGCTGGATAGTAGACTTCCCTATGTATGAGATAGGAGAAGAGTCAGGACTCCTTGAGTTCTGTCACAACCCATTCTCAATGCCTATAGGTGGTAAGGAAATACTTGAGAAGGCAGAAGCTGGAGAGGTTGATCCGCTCAGCATTATGGCAGATCAGTACGACCTTGTATGTAACGGAGTTGAGCTTTCATCAGGTGCTGTTAGAAATCATAATCCTGAGGTTATGGTTAAGGCATTTGAAATGGTTCGTTTGGGCGAGGAAGAGGTTAAGGCTAAGTTCCCTGCTATGTATAATGCATTTACATATGGAGCACCTCCACATGCTGGGATCGCTCCTGGTGTAGATAGAATGATAATGCTCCTTGCAGGAGAAGAATCAATCCGTGAGATTATTGCCTTCCCAATGAATAAGAATGCACAGGATATCATGATGGATGCTCCTTCTAAGGTTGAGCAGAGTCAGCTGGATGAGCTTAATATCATGATCAAGCCAGTGGAAGAGTAGAACTCAAAGGCAGCTTGGAGTGGAAACTCACAATTTGAGGATATAAAGTATGAATATAGTTATGACGATTGTTCTGGCTGTAGTTGGCGCGATAGTGTATCTTTTTCTGAATGTAGTTACCCGAAGAATGGTAGCTGGTGTAAGAAGTCGCGAGGACTATGACGAGGATGTCGATGGCAAGATGACCGATGCCGAGAAGAAGGCGGCGGAAGAAGCTAAGGTCATCGAGCAGGAAAAAAAGAAAATAGGATTTAAGGATGTTCAGAAGGAATATGGCGCACGGTTTTATATTGTTGCTACGCTGGGAGCTGGTTTAGGAGGCCTCGCGGGTTTCTTCTTTGGCCTTTCGGTAGAAGCATTTATCTTCTTTATTCTGTTTGCTGTACTAACTGTTATAGCATTTATAGATATGGATACTATGGAGATACCGCCAGTTCTGAATCTGATTATTTTGGTTCTCGGAATCATCTCTATATGGGCATCTCCAGAGATAACCTTCAAGGAGAGAATAATCGGATTCTTCTGTATAAGCGGTTTCATGTTTCTGATGGATCTGATATTTACCCTTGCTGCTGGAGTAAATGCCTTCGGTGGTGGAGATATGAAGCTTATGGCAGCAGCGGGGCTGCTACTGGGCTGGAAGGGAATCCTTACTGCATTTCTTGTTGGAATCTTCGTGGGAGCTATCATTGGTATAGCTCTTATGGCTAGAAAGAAAAAAGGAGGACGTGAACATATGCCGTTCGGTCCATCCCTTTGTGTCGGTATAGTTGTTGCGAGCCTGATAGGCGGCCAGTTCATTGACTGGTACCTGGGCATGGCAAAATCAATGATGCATAGTACATATTAATGAGTAAATAGTGTCGGTTCTTTTTTACTCAGTATGCAAATGGGGACGGTTCTGTTTTGCACACTTTTATCAACTGATAAAAGTGTGCAAAACAGAACCGTCCCCATTTGCATACCGTCCCGATATACTCACTATACTATTTCAAGAATGGTATTAACCATCAAGTCATTCTGCTTTGGCTTCATGAAGCACATACGGATGTACTTATCTGACAGACCGCGGATGTCATCACATTTACGAATGATTATTCCGCGCTGGTTGCAATGCATTGCAACATCGGAGGAACTCAGGTCATCCTTCAGAAGCTTGACCAGCATGAAGTTTGCATCCGGCTTGATCAGCTTGATGGTCTTGCTAGTGGACATAGCCAGATATACAAGAGACCTCTCTGTATGAATCATTGACTGTGACTCTGTGATATATTCTTCGTCCTTGAACATATCTGTGATAGCGATGGCTGTCAGTGAAGCAATATTATTCTTTGTAGTGGTAAGATCAATGATTTCCTTATGCTCAGGATTATTCATGATAGCATAGGCGAATCTTAGTCCCGGAACTGCGAAGAATTTTGATACGCTTCTGATAACGGAAATGTTATCGAACTCCTCTGTAAGAGGAACTGCTGTATATTGCTTGTAGTCATCAAGGAATTCTATATACATCTCATCAATTATGAGGAAGATGTTCTTCTCTTTACAAGCCTCTGTCAGCTTGCGGATATCAGCAAGCTCTATCTTCTTAGAAGTTGGATTATTTGGATTAGCTATAATGATAAGATCAAGATCGCCAGTAAGCTGAGCTATCAGATCGTCCATATCCAGCTTGAAATCTTCCTCTTCCTTTAAATCGTAGAAAGAAATCTCAACATTATAGGCGGAAAGTACATTTTCAAACTCACTTGGCCCCGGAGTAAGTAGAAGTGCCTTCTTTGGAAGCAGAAGTGCACCATATAATTTAAGCAAATCAGTAGAACCATTTCCCATGACGATATTCTCCAAAGGAGCACCAACATAGGAAGAAACAGCTGTTTTAAGTTTGTTGTAATAAAT
The DNA here is from genome assembly GCA_017480495.1 of Eubacterium sp. GTDB lineage: Bacteria > Bacillota > Clostridia > Lachnospirales > Lachnospiraceae > Eubacterium_Q. The sequence goes on from JAFVAQ010000005.1 coordinate 14,786, forward strand.
GTCGGGATATTTAACGATAGAAGAGATATTCTCTTTGATTGCCTGAGTTACAGATTCAGGAATACCCTTCGGATTTAGGTTAGCATTAAATAATACTGTCTCGTATTGTTCGATTCTTAGTGGGGCATTATTCATGATACTTTTTCCTTTAAAAACAAACTATTATTTGATATAATAAGATGATTTACTAGTTTCTTGAACCAGTAAATATATTCTACAACAGTTGAGATAGAAGTTGCAAGAAGTTTTGCTTAAATAATGTAACTATTTACGGAGAGAATAATGAAGGCAATAGTTGAACAATATGCAAAGGGCCAGTTCAAGGTAGAACGTCCTGAAGTCTCCATTTCTGAGACAGAATTTAGGATGAATATCGAGGCTGGTACTATTTATGAGGGACAGTTCCAGGTAGAGAGTCTGAACGACTATCCTATCAAGGGAATGGTCTACGATAGTAGATATCTGCTTCGCTTTGAAGATCACAGCTTTATCAGCAAGAGCTTCACAGTGAAGTATTCTTTTGATGCTACATGTCTGGAAGCCGGCCAGAATATTCGTGGTCATATTAATATAATCACAGACGGTGGAGAATGGAGAATACCATACGATATCAATATTGTTCAGCCTTGTGTTAAGCATCACGATGAAAGAATCGATGATCTCTTCAAGTTTGCATCCCTTGCAGAAAGAAACTGGAACGACGCAGCTCGTCTCTTTGTAAATGATGATTTCCGTAGAACCTTCATAAACAAGGAACCTATTCTTAAGAATACATATGAGAGTCTTCTGGAAAGCCGTTCTGTTAATCAGGCTATGGAGGAGTTTCTGGTTCTTGTTTCTAAGAAGAGAACTGTTACTCTGTCTGTTCCTAAGGCAAAGCTTGATATAGCCATGCCAACTGAGACGGAGAGCATAAGTGTAGATATAACAAAGAATACCTGGGGTTATACATTTTCAGAGATACGAAGTGATTCGGAGTTCATTATTCCTGCGAAGAAGACTATTTCTGCTAAGGACTTTACGGGAAATGTTTGCTCGCTTCAGGTTTTCATATCTCCAGAACATGTGCCGGAAGGTGAGAATTCAGGTAGACTTATTATTGAGAATATCTATCAGAGAATCGAGATAGACATTCATTTGTCCAAGCCGCTTACGTCACGTCCTAACCAGGAACTGAGAAGAAGAAACAGAGACTATAAGAGATGTAAGGCGGAGCTTATCAGAAGCTACATCGAGTTCAGAATGGACAGAATGAGTCTCGAAGAATATGTTCATGTAAATATGGAAGCTCTTAAGACTTTGAATGAGATAGAACCGGAAGAGGATATGTATCGTCTCGGAATCATGCACATGAATATCCTGGCAGGCGAATATTCAAAGGTTGAGCAGGAGTTCCAGCGTATTGAGGCGGATGTTGACAAGGAAAGCATGGGTAACCAGCAGCTTTGCTATTACAACTATCTGAGAGCAATGATGCTTAAGGATGACGAAGTAACTGAGAAGACAGCTCATGTAGTCAGAAGAAACTACCGCACACAGGAGCCAAAGATGTTTTATTTCTGGCTGCTCCTATTTGTGGATTCAACCTATAACGAAGATAAGAATGCGCTCTATCGAGAGCTTGCTCAAATGTATGATGAGGGAGAGAACAGCCCAATCCTTTATTTCGAGCTGTGTAACCTTCTCAATTCAAATCCTATGCTTCTCAAGAAGCTCACTGAGTATGAGATAACCTCTATTAAGTGGGGGCTTAGACATAGATATGTATCGGACGAGGTCCTTCTGGAGTTCGTTAAGCTGGCTGGTAAGAATAAGAATTTTGACAAACAGATATTTGAAGTTCTGAGAGAAATCTATGATAAGAACGAGCATGAGCTTAGAGCCGAAAGACGTAAGGTTCTTGAGGAAAAGGGAATAGATGATAGTGAACTCTATGATTCAGCTCCTATTTCCGGAGAGGGTTCAACTAAGATATCCTCTATCCATGAATACGACGACGAGTCTCTCGAGGATATTCCATTTGAGTTTGGTAAGCATGCGGATGCAGAGCTTGGAACGATGGACTATGAGCAGGATGAAGAAGAGGATGAGCTCGAGGATGAGGATCTTGACGACGAGGATTATGGCGACGAGATAGATGGTCCTTCTAACGAAGAAGACTACGAGGATGAAGAGGATAACTTCATTGATTCCCTTAGCGATTCCATCAAGTCAGGGGCTAAGAAAATAGATAATGTTCCTATTGAGGATGCGGACGAGAAGCTGGATGCGGCTATCAGAGCTGATGCGGCTGAGAAACTCACACGTAAGGAAAATGAGAATCTAGAGGTTCTGTCCAGTATATGCTCTATGCTTATTTCCGCAAATATGCTGGATCATAAGTATCATAGATTCTACAAGGCAGCAGTTCTGAAGAGCCTTAAGTTCATTGGACTGAACGAGTGCTATATAAGAAGTATGAATAGGGATAGATACGAACTCATCCCAACTTCAGTCCTGATGTATCTTAATTATAAGAACACTCTTTCAGAGGACGAGCTCGCATACCTCTATGCAAATGTAATCTTCAACAAGTCTGAGCATATGAAGATATATCATGAGTATGCGCCTACAATGGAAGACTTCATGGAGAATATGATCGTCAAGGGCAAGGTTAACGATGATCTGACTGTTATCTACGACGAATTCCTGGAGCCGGAAAATGTAAGCTCCATGTATGCCGGCAAGCTGATTAATATCATTTTCAGACGTAAGATTGTTTGTAACAACAAGAAGGTTGCTGCGGTAATCGTAAGTCACGAAGAACTGCAGGCCGTTCAGAGAATACCTCTCGTAAATGGCGAAGCTTACGTAGAGATTCTATCTGAAAATGCTTCTATCATTTTCGAGGATAAGAATGGTAATAGATACGCAGGTTCTATTCCTTATCATTTTGAGAGAATAGTAGATGAGAAGGCTTACATGCCTATCTGTAAGGAATATAGTCCAAGAGATTATAGAGTTCTTCTCTTCAATTATGAAAGCATAGGTCAGTTCACTTATAAGAGTGCAAAGGAAGTAAATGCTGCAAGAGATATCATGCAGTGTGACGAGATATCCTATGATTATAAGCAGCAGGCTTGTCTCAATATTATTGAGTACTATCATGAGAATCTGGATACAGACGTACTTATCAAGTATCTGGGTAAACTTGATATCGAATATCTGACACATGCAAATGCCAGAACTATTATCACATATCTTATTGATATGAATATGTTCGACAAAGCCTTCCAGGCCGTTAAGCTTTATGGATTTAACGAGCTGGATGTAAACGAGTTATATCGTCTCGCGGATTACGGTGTAACGGATTCAGAAGGATTCCTCAATGAGAACCTGATGTCTATATGTATTAACCTTTACAAGACAGGTACAGTAAACTCAAATATCCTTGGATATCTTGTTTCTAACTTCAAGGGTAGTATAGATGAGCTGGCTGATCTGTTTAAGCTGGCAAAGGATAGAGTAAATGATGTAGGACCACTGGCAGAGAATACTCTTGCGCAGATGATGTTCTCAAATACATATATCGAATATATCTACGATGTATTCCTAACATACTACGGTGGTAGAAGTAGAGGCCTCGTAGTAAAGGCATTTGCGAGATTGTCGGCACATAACTATCTGGTTAGAGATGATCAGGTGCCTAACTTCATTTTCGATGCCCTGTTCCAGGAAGTGATAAGAGGCAATATCGATGATGAAATATCCATCATGGCACTTCTGCTTTACTTCAGTAAGCTGGAAAGATTCTCAGACATCCAGAGAAAGTGGATAGTTGAGAATGTTGAGAGATTTGTAGATGCTGGTAAGATACTTCCATTCTTCAAGAATTTCTCTTCATTTGTTGCATTACCACAGGATATATTCCTCAAGACTTACCTGGTTTACAAATCAGGCAGCTATCGTCAGGTATATGCTAAGTTCAGTTTCGATACAGGAACTAGAAACAAGATGAAGACCGAAAGACGCAGAATGAACGAAGTTGTCAGCGGTGTATATGTGCTTGAGTTCGTTGTATTCCACGGCGAACGACTCGTATATTCCATCGAGGATGATCCAAATGGAAATGCGAAGATAATCGAAAGTGAAGTGCTGAAGAAGAAGACCTTCGGCGGAAAGAGCCTTAGCAGATTCGAGAGAATCAACTCCATGCTGGTTAAGCAGGAAATGCGTAAGGATAGAGAGCTTCTCGAAGATCTGGATGTTTATATCAATACTGTGCATCTGTTTGAGGAAGCACTTAAGATACTGTAATACTTAAGCTATTTTAGAAGGGAGCCAATCAAATGGCAGACATTTTCTACATTGGTATGGACCTGTGTTCGGATTTTACACAGTTGTCCTTCTACAATGATATAAAGCGTGAACCGGAATCAGTCAGCCAGCTGAACAATAAGGAAACATACCTCATGCCAAATATCCTGTTCTACAGTACTGATACTGAGCATTGGTATGTTGGTGGAGAAGCATCAGAAGCTAGATTCAGCGAGAATGGTACCGTGGTTGATGGAATCTTCGAGAATCTAAATAGTGATGAAGTCGTAACTGTAGCTGGAAAAGAATATAGCTATCAGGAACTCTTCATGATGATGGTCAAGCTTCATATAGATTCATTTCTATATAGATATGAGGCGGCAGAGGTTAGAAAGCTCGTAATTTCAGTGGATGACTATAACCCGCTTATATTCCAGCTTCTCAGCAAATTGTACCTAGACATGGGCATTGATAAAGAGAACATCGAGATCACATCACACCTGGACAGCGGACTGTATTACATATTCAACCAGCCTTCAGAGCTTTGGAATAATAGCGTGGCGCTATATGATTATAGCGCGGACGGCCTTAATTATTATAGAATAGACATTTCCAAGAACAAGGATCCTAAAACTATAAATGTTATCCATGAAGACTACACACAGCAGATGTCCCTGTCGAAGTTCGGAAATGATACCTACCAGATGGATGTGGAATTTGCGAAGATAGCTGAGTACGAAGGCAAGAAAGCCTATATATCTGCGGTATTTCTTACGGGAGTCGGTTTCTCCAACAAGTGGATGAAGAAGTCAACAAATGTTCTGTGCCAGGGAAGACGAGTCTTCGTAGGACAGAATATATATACGAAGGGTGCTTGCTACAGAGCGGTCGGCGGAGAATACATGGCCTTCTATGAAGACTTCTTCGTAGAAACCAAGGAGAACGTTCTTGCAGATATTGGTATCACACTTGATGACGAGAAGGATACGTTTGTTCTTATCGTTTCAGGCGGTAAGCAGTGGTACAATACTCACGGCCAGTTAAATGTAATACTTGATGATACTGACAATATCACTATCATCTATATTAACCACAAAACGGGTGAGGAGAAGAGAGAAACCGTTAGAATTCATGGCCTTCCAAAGCGTCCAAATAAGACTACAAAGGTCAGCCTCGAGGTCGAGTTTGACAGTCCTAAAGAGGGAGCGGTCATTATCAGAGACCTGGGATTCGGTAAGCTCTATCCAACTACAAACAAAATATATAGAAAGGAGTTCATAATCTAATGTCACAACTCATATTATGTACAACCAAAACTGCAGAAACTCCTTTCACCTTCCTCAACACAAAGGTTGAGATATATACATATGAGGAGTTATGCTTCTATATCTATAACAATACTGTTCTAATAAGTAAGTCAGCACTTTCAGAGAAGCTGTTCGACTGGATCAGAGATGAACTTGGAATGGAGGATCTGGCGGATAGACTCGTCGGTCTTATGAATAAGACGGCATATGCGCAGGACCTTCTGATAGAGATACTGAGTGCAGGCGACTATTACAGCGTTGACGAGATAAAGTCTTACACAGAAGCATGGCAGAAATATCGTAAGCTCGATAAGCTCCAGAAGGCAAAGCTTAAAGCGGATGGATATCTGGCGTATAGAAGATATATCAAGGCGGCTACCTTCTATGATGATATGATTCAGGAGACAGACGAAACTACAGATCCTGTCTTCCTAGGAAATATATATCATAACAGAGCAGTTGCGGCGGCCAACAACATGGATCTTGATGATGCTAAGTCCTTCTTCCTGAAGGCGTATGAGCTGAATAACAATCCTGATTCGCTTAGAAGCTACTTCTATATAGTAGCTATAACAGGAGATACAGCCTCCCTTAGAACAGAGATTCGTCACATGGGACTCGAGGATGAGTACCTGGAGGAAATCATGACAGAAATCGGAGATTCTAAGGATGATGTCCGTGAAATGACCATCTTCGCGATGCTGCAAAGAGCAGCCTACAACAAGATGAATAAGGACATGGCTGACTATGACAAACGTATGGATATCATTCTTAGTGAACTCAAGGATGATTTCCGTGAACAGGCTATATAATGTAAGGTACTTCATGGCTGGAACATGCCTTACAAACGGTAGCGGAGAATCACTTGCTGAGAGCGAGTCCGGAGGTGCCGGGTTGCGCAGCGACGTAGCAAGTGCTTAATATAAGAAAGAACTTCATCGTCGACGGTGCAAGAGGCACCTGGAAAGGACGACGCTCGAAGCTTAGTGGCTCGGAGCGTGTTTGGAAGGCGTGCTTTCAGACATGAAGTACATAAATAAAATAGAAGAGGAAAAACAGAATGAGTAAGGAACTAGAGAAGAACTACAGCCCTGAACAGATTGAGGGCAGACTATATAGAAAGTGGGTAGATAATGGCTACTTCCATGCAGAAGTAGATCGCAGCAAAAAACCATTTACTATCGTTATGCCACCTCCAAATATCACTGGCCAGCTCCACATGGGCCATGCACTGGATAATACTATGCAGGATATCCTCATTCGTATGAAGAGAATGCAGGGATATAATGCTCTGTGGCAGCCAGGTACTGACCACGCGGCTATTTCCACAGAGGTAAGAATCATTAACACTCTCAAGGAACAGGGGATTGACAAAGAAGATCTTGGAAGAGAAGGCTTCCTGAAGAAAGCATGGGAGTGGCGTGAAGAGTACGGTGGACGTATCGTTAACCAGCTGAAGAGACTTGGCTCATCTGCAGACTGGGACCGTGAACGTTTCACTATGGATGAAGGCAACAACAAAGCCGTTAATACTGTATTCAAGAAGCTCTATGATAAGGGCTGGATTTATAAGGGATCTCGTATAGTTAACTGGTGCCCAGTTTGTCAGACATCTATTTCAGATGCTGAGGTTGAGCATGAGGAGCAGGAAGGACATTTCTGGCATATCAATTATCCTGTAGTTGGAGAAGAGGGACGTTTTGTTGAGATAGCTACTACACGTCCAGAGACTCTGCTCGGTGATACAGCTGTTGCTGTTAATCCAGAGGATGAGAGATATGCTGATATCGTTGGTAAGACTCTGCTTCTTCCACTTGTTAATAGAGAGATACCAGTTATCGCTGACTCTTATGTAGATAAGGAGTTCGGAACCGGCTGTGTTAAGATTACACCTGCTCATGACCCTAACGATTTCGAGGTTGGTAAGCGTCATGACCTTGAAGAAATAAATATAATGAATGACGATGCTACTATCAACTGTCCAGGAACTCGTTATGACGGAATGGAAAGATATGAGGCTCGTAAGGCTGTACTTGAGGACTTGGAAGCTCAGGGTCTTCTGGTTAAGACAGTTCCTCATACACATATGGTTGGTACACATGATAGATGTGGTACTACAGTAGAACCACTTGTAAAACCTCAGTGGTTCGTAAAGATGAGCGATATGGCTATCCCTGCTAGAAAGGCAGTTGAAGAGGGCAAGATTCGCCTTGTTCCAGAAAGAATGAATAAGACTTACTATAACTGGCTGGATAATATCCGTGACTGGTGTATATCAAGACAGCTGTGGTGGGGACATAGAATACCAGCATGGTATTGCCAGGATTGTGGCGAGACTATCGTAGAGATGGAAGAGCCATGTGCTTGTCCTAAGTGTCAGAGCAAGAATCTGAAGAGAGACGAGGATACCCTTGATACATGGTTCTCTTCAGCATTATGGCCATTTTCAACCGTTGGCTGGCCAGACACAGAATCAGAAGACTTCAAGTACTTCTTCCCAACAGACGTACTTGTTACAGGATATGACATTATATTCTTCTGGGTTATCAGAATGATCTTCTCATCTCTTGAGCAGACAGGAGAGATTCCTTTCCATACAGTTCTGTTCCATGGTCTTATAAGAGATGATCAGGGACGTAAGATGAGTAAGTCCCTTGGAAATGGAATTGACCCACTTGAAGTAATTGATAAGTACGGAGCAGATGCTCTTAGATTCACCGTTATTACAGGAAATGCCCCTGGTAACGATATGAGATTCTACTGGGAAAGAGTAGAGGCAAGCCGTAACTTCGCTAATAAGATTTGGAATGCTTCCAGATTCATTATGATGAATATGGAGAATGCTGGCATTTCAGATGAAGAGATCGCAAAGGTTACTCTAGACGACCTTACAATGGCAGATAAGTGGATAGTTGCAAAGGCTAACCAGTTAGTTCGTGACGTAACAGATAATATGGAGAAGTACGAGCTCGGTGTTGCTGCAGATAAGATCCATAACTTCCTTTGGGATGAGTTCTGTGATTGGTATATCGAAATGGTTAAGCCTAGACTTTGGGCTGAAGATGATTCTACAAAGGCAGCCGCTCTTTGGACTCTTAAAGAGGTACTTACTATAGGTCTTAAGCTACTTCATCCTTACATGCCATTCGTTACAGAAGAGATTTATTGTACACTTACAGAGGATGAGTCAATAATGATATCTCCATGGCCAGTTGCAGAGGAGGCTAGAGACTTCAAGGTAGAGGCTGAAAATGTTGATATCATTAAGGATGCAGTACGTGCTATTAGAACAGTAAGAACTGATATGAATGTTCCACCTTCAAAGAAGGCAGCAGTATATGTTGTTTCTGACAAGGAAGAAGTTCGTAAGATATTTGAAGACAGCCGTGTATTCTTTGGAACACTTGGATATGCGAGTGAGGTAATGGTTCAGTCAGACAAGACAGGTATTGATGATGACGCAGTTTCTGCAGTTATTCATAACGCAGTTATCTATATACCATTTGCAGAGCTTGTAGATGTTGAGAAGGAACTCGAGAGACTAAACAAAGAGAAGGCTCGTCTCGAAGGAGAGATAAAGCGTGGTGAAGGCATGCTATCTAATCCAAACTTTGTAAACAAGGCTCCTGAGGCAAAGGTTAATGCTGAGAAAGAGAAACTGGCTAAGTACAAAGAGACCTATGCTCAGGTATGTGAAAGAATCGATTCTTTAAAATAGTTGGTGCATATACAGGGAGACTATTAAAAAAGTATGAAAAATGAGAAGAAACTCAAGAATAGAATAAAACTCGTGATTGTTACGCCTGTCATTCTGGCACTTTTCCTTACGGCGCTGTCCATTTATAAAAATGGACTAGAAACCAAGATGGGACTTGTCAGTGTCGGAATACTGGCAATATATCTACTTATTACGATCATTCTATATTTTAGAACAACTCCATATATTGAATCTGTTCTTGTAGAGTATTCTCTGGAACAGGGAAAGATTCAGAAGGAACTTCTTCATGAGCTGGAGGTTCCATATGCAATACTGGATCTATCAGGTCACATTATGTGGGCAAACAACATGTTCCATGATACAGTTGGCGTTTCTCATAATAAGCGTATCCGTAAAACTGTAGATGCTTATTTCCCTGAAATAGTACCAGAACTGATAGATGGTTCAGATAGTATAGAAATTAATATTGAACATGACGATAGAATGTATAAGGTTTCTATCAAGAGAATAGATATGTCCAAGGTTTTCGACGAGGATAGAGAAGAGACTAAGGATGATGATATAGTTCTTGCTATGTATCTTTTCGATGAGACAGAGCTGAGACGTCTGGAACAGGAATCGGTAGATCAGAAGCTCTATGCCGGACTCCTATATCTCGATAACTATGATGAGGTTATGGATGACCTTGAGGATATCAAGCATTCTATTCTGACGGCGCTGGTTGAGCGTAAGATAAATATGTATCTATCGAATATAGATGCCATCGTAAAGCATATTGAAAATGATAAATATTTCTTCGTATTTAAGCAGAAATATATGCAGACTCTGAGGGATGATAAGTTCTCCATCCTGGATGATGTGAAGAACATAAATGTAGGAAACCAGATAGCCATGACACTTAGTATAGGTATAGGTTTTGATTCTGAGTCTCAGGATAATGGCTATATGACCGCCTATGAAAATGCCAGAGTAGCTATTGGTATGGCTATGGGCCGAGGCGGTGACCAGGCGGCCGTTAAGACGGGTGAGCAGGTTACCTACTATGGTGGAAAGAGCGCCGGAGTTGAGAAGACTACAAGAGTTAAGGCACGTGTTAAGGCTCAGGCCTTTGAAGAGCTTCTCATGAGTAAAGAGAAGGTTCTGATCATGGCACACAAGAGACCGGATGCTGATGCATTTGGTTCGGCGATTGGTATTTACAGACTTGTAAGTAATATGAACAAGAAGGCCTATGTCGTAGTTAATGAAGTAACTGATGCGATTCGTCCACTGATGAATTCCTTTAAGGTTGGAAATGCCTATGATGGTGTATTTCTAACAAGTACAGAGGCGGTTGCACAGGTAGATCAGAATACAGTAGTAGTTGTTTGCGATGTTAACAAGCCAAGCATGACAGAGTGTGAGGAGCTACTGGAACTGGTTCCTACAGTCGTAGTATTTGATCACCATAGACAAACTGCTGAAGCTATTAAGGGCGCGACCTTATCGTATATCGAGCCATTTGCATCTTCAGCTTGTGAGATGATAGCTGAGATGTATCAATATATGTCGAAGGCACCTAAGCTTAAGCCTCAAGAGGCAGACGCAATGTATGCAGGAATACTGATAGATACAGACAATTTCCTGACAAAGACGGGCGTTAGAACATTTGAGGCGGCATCTTATCTGAGAAAGAGCGGTGCGGACGTCGTAAGAGTAAGAAAGATGTTCAGAAGCTCAATGACAGAGCTTAAGGAAAGAGCTCAGGGTATCAATAACGCAGAGGTTTATATGAACCGTTTTGCTATCTCATATGTATATGACGACCCGGCATCACCGGATGCACCAACTGTTCCGGTTGCCAAGGCGGCAAATGAGCTGCTTAGTGCAGATAATATCGATGCTTCCTTTGTTGTTACAGAGGCGGAGGACGGAATCTTATATGTATCTGCAAGATCTATTGGTGATGTAAATGTGCAGATAGTTATGGAAAGATTTAATGGCGGAGGCCATTCAAATGTAGCAGGTACACAGCTGAAGGGTAAGAAGAAGGAAGAGTTCTTCGAGGAACTGAAGGCTGTATTAAAAGAAATGACGGAATCAGGAGAATTATAATGAAGGTTATATTATTACAGGATGTTAAATCCCTTGGTAAGAAGGGTGAAATAGTAGAAGTAAATCAGGGCTATGCTAGAAATTTTGTGCTTCCTAAGAAGCTCGGAGTTGAAGCTACACCAGAGAATCTCAACGATCTTAAGCTTAAGAATAAGAATGATGAGAAGGTGGCAGCGGAGAATCTAGCAGCAGCAGAGAAGCTTAGAGATGAACTGAAGGATAAGAAGGTTGTTACCAGTATGAAGGTTGGAGCAAATGGTAGAACATTTGGATCTGTTTCTTCTAAAGAGGTAGCGGAGCTGATCAAAGAGCAGCTGGGACTTGATGTAGATAAGAAGAAGATAGTTATGAAGGATCAGGTTAAGTCTCTTGGTGGTTATACTATAGGAATCAAGCTTCATCCAAAGGTAACAGCTGAGATAATGTTAGATGTAGTAGAGGCAAAATAAATGGCAGAGGAAAATGTAATAAAAAGATTACCTCCGCAAGACCTAAATGCTGAAAAAAGCGTAATAGGTTCAATGCTTATGGACAAGGATGCCATTTCTGAGGTTAGTGCGATTCTTTCGAAGGATGACTTCAGTAATGCGCAGTATGGTCTGATATATGAAGCTATTGTACGTTTATATGGAGAAGGTAAACCGGTTGATGAAATAGTTTTGGGAGAGAAACTCAGAGAACTGGGAGCTCCTGATAGTATCAGCAATCTAGGATTTCTTGGGGAGATTCTTGCGGGAGCGGCTACAGCTGCCTTCGCAAAGGATTATGCAAATATTGTTAAAGATAAATCATATTTAAGAAAGATCATCAAGCTGGCAGACAAAATGATGGCAAATGCTTATGAAGGCAGAGAGTCAGTGGATGATATAATGGAGAAGTCTGAGACAGACATCTTCAATATGATGCAGCAGAAGTCGGGTTCAAAGGATTTCGAACCGATAAATGTTGTTCTTTCGAATGTTATTTCAGAGATAGAAGCAGCGACTAGAAATAAGGGCAAGATAAATGGACTTAGGACGGGATTCAGAGATCTTGATAATCTTCTGACGGGTCTTCATGGAGGAGAGCTCCTTCTGGTTGCGGCTAGACCTGCGATGGGTAAAACAGCATTTGTGCTTAATATAGCTCATCACGTGGTACTTAAGGAGAAGACTCCGGTTGCTATCTTCTCTCTGGAAATGAGTAGCGAACAGCTCGTTACAAGAATTGTGGCAGTAGACTCCATGGTAAATGCTAAATCTCTCAAAACAGGTGAGATAAATGATTCTGATCTGGCAAAGATAGTTGAGACAACTGATAATATGTCAGACGCAGAGTTATACATAGATGATAATTCTTCTATTACTATAGGTGAACTTAGATCGAAGTGTAGAAAGCTGGCACAGACTAGAGGCCTAGGCCTGATAATCATCGATTATCTGCAGCTTATGAATTCTAGTCAGAAGGTTGAATCCAGACAGCTCTTTATTGCTGAGATATCTCGTGCCCTTAAGGGTCTTGCGAAGGAATTAAATGTTCCTGTAATCGCACTTTCTCAGCTGAATAGAGCAGTTGACTCACGACCTGATCATCGACCGGTGCTCGCAGACCTTAGAGAGTCTGGAGCTATCGAGCAGGATGCGGACGTAGTAATGTTCATTTATAGAGATGATTATTATAATCCAGACACCACGGAGAAGCCTGGTGTGGCTGAAATCATAGTTGCAAAGCAACGTAATGGTGCTACTGGAACTGTTGAACTGGCATGGATAGGTAAATATACCAAGTTTGCCAATATTAGTTATGAAGCTTCAGCAGCTTCTTCAGCAGCTCCTCATCAGTCATAGAATAAATATTGTCAATTACCCAGATGTGCATCTCCTTCGCACGTTGCTTGAAGAAGGAGGTGCCGCTGGAGGTATTATCACAAGGCATAGCCATTGCAAGGGCTTTGCAAGCATACTTTCCACCAAAACGGCGAGTGACAGTTTCCAGTTCATGAAGGGAATTGCTGCTGGCTTTTCCACTTTTACAGGAAATGAATATAGGTGTACAGGACTGCATAAGTATAACGTCTATTTCATTTAATGTATCATAACTAGCGTTCATATATCTCTGATAATCAGAATAGAATGCCTGCTTCTCTTCTTCGGATTTATCACCATTCCAGTCAATCATGGCGCCGATTATTTCATCGGTAAAAATGTCAGGCCTTCTTGAAGCTACTTCATATACATGAAGCTCTAGGATATTTCCGGTTTTTGTAACTATATTTCTAATGGATTCGTTCTTGAATCTGAATCTCACTCTCTTGTTATCTACTTTATAATCACGTAGCATGCCTATTCCGTTTAGCTTAGCAAATAGAATATCAGACTCCCTGAGCATAGACTTTGGTAGGGAATATTGACCATATTCGTTACAAGGATTGTCCTTGAGAACGTCTTCTATAATAGAGCAGTAGCTATTCCATTTATGACGTAGACTTCTTGCGATTCCCCAGATAGCTCTTATATCGCTCTTGAATTCTTCTGTGAAACTCCATGTGGCGTAGTTTCCGGTCTGTCTTGTAAGTTGTCCGCCGTGAAGTATGATATTTTCTTTTACGCTGATTTGGATATTATCTCGATGCTGAGTAGGGGCTCCGCCGGGTTCCATATTGATTTCAACCCCTGTGTATGGGTCTATACGGAGAGTTCTTAGCTTACGTGCGGCACTTAGGTAACCGAAGGCTATGAGAATCATTTCTCCACCGCCAGTCAGCTCATAGTAAGCCTCTGGATATCTGTCTGAGACAGAAGTGAGAGCTGCTATACAATCCTCTAGGTCATCTCTAGGAACCTCGATGAATTCAAGCTCGGTTTTTGGGGCTTTAATTCTGGCAAAATTAGTAAGACTTTTGATCTTTCTAGTGACCATAGTTGATTTATGCCCCAAATAGACTATGCGCTCTGGCTGATACTGCAGCATACACATGACATTTTCCAGAGCTTCATCCGAGAAAAACTCTACATATACATCTCCCATAAGTAAAACCTCCTTTTAAATCCATCCCCCATCAATAGTTATTACTTCGCCTGTCAGATAAGTAGGCATCTGCAAGAGCTTAGTCACTGTATCACCGACCTCCTCAGGTCGAAGCATCCTGCCGATTGGAATATCCTCGCATATATCATTTATATCTTCTTTAGACAGATGACTATTCATAGTAGTATCTACTATGCCAAGAGCGAGAGCATTTACCTGAATGTTGCTTGGAGCAACTTCTTTGGCGAGAGCCTTGGTAAATGCATTAATGGCGCCTTTTGTGGCACTATATGCAACCTCGCAGGAAGCACCTGCTATTCCCCATACAGAAGATATATTGATAATTTGTCCGGATTTTGCCGAAATCATGGCTGGCAGGTATTCGTGACAAGTATTATATATAGAAGTGATATTTGTTGAAATAATAGACTGCCATTCTTCAGGAGTCATATCTATGAGTAATCCGGTCAGCGAAATGGCGGCATTATTAATAAGAACATCGATATCGCCGTACTGCTCGTGGAGTTCCTGGATATATGAATAATCTCCAACGTCTCCCAGCGATAAACTACATCTTATAGATGGGTTTATCTCATAGATGGCCTGTGCCACCTCGTCTAATAAAGCCTCGGAGCTGCGGCAATTAAGTATAATATGGTCAAATCTTCCAGTTTTGGCTGAACTAATGGCTATTTCTCTGCCAATTCCACGGGATGCCCCGGTTATAAGTATTCTTTCCATAGATATTTTCCTCGACATAAATCGCATGTGAAAACACATGCTGGAATTCTATGTATCTATTTTATCTCATATGAAAATTCATTGCAATAAGGGCGATGGTTTGCTATACTTCTATGCTGTATAGAGGTTAATTAGGAGGCGTAAAGTGGCTAAACAAAAGAAACAACAAACTGCTGTGGGATTATTCTTTTCCTTCTTTCTCAAGGCAGTTGTAATTATACTTGGTCTTGTTATTCTAGCGATGAGTGCTTACCTTATAAAGGCAGTTATATTAGATAGAACAAATGAAACAGAGAAGAAGGCAGATGATTCAGCTTTTGAGGATGATCAGGAGGATGAACTTCTGAATGCAAAGCCTACGGATACTGATGCATTACTCTATGAGGATGCGGAGGCTGCAAAACAGCCAGAGGGTCTTCCGTATGATGCTTCTATAGTTGTTTTAAATGCAACTGCAACAAGTGGTCTGGCAGGAGCTTGGAAGGATAAGTTGACAGAACTTGGATATACAAATGTGCAAGCAGGCAATTATACCAAGGATCCACTGGAGTCATCTAAAATAGTTGTAGTTGAAGAAGGTACAGCCGGAGGACTGGCTGAAATCCTTCCAAACGCAAAGCTGGAGGTGCTTCCAGCGAATGAGGTAGCGTGCGATATTCCTACTGATGGAGTACAGGCATTTTTGATAATCGGGGCCTCAGATGACATCGTTTCCCAATAAAATTCGTTAACATAATTGTAATAATTTGGTTAAAGTATCACAAAAACGAAGGTTGAAAAGGCGTTGTTTAAACGCCTTTTTTGTTTAAAATATACATAAAATACAGGTCAATGTGCATTATGACCAAACATTATTCAAATTATTTATGCAACAAAGACATAGTTTTAAAAAACAAAAAGGGGTATTATGTTACAAGTTGTTAAAGAACGTAATTTGCGAATAGCTATTTAGGAGGATATAATAATGGCAGGATTACAGTTAAAGAACATTTACAAGATTTACCCAAACGGCTTTAATGCTGTTAAGGACTTCAATCTTGATATCGAGGATAAGGAGTTTGTTATCTTCGTTGGTCCTTCAGGATGTGGTAAGTCAACAACCCTAAGAATGATCGCTGGACTTGAGGATATCAGTTCTGGTGAGCTTTGGATCGGTGATAAGCTTTGTAACGATGTAGAGCCAAAGGACAGAGATATCGCGATGGTATTCCAGAACTACGCTCTGTATCCACATATGTCAGTTTATGATAACATGGCATTCGGACTTAAGCTGAGAAAGGTTCCAAAGGAGAAGATTGATAAGCAGGTTCATGAAGCAGCTAAGATTCTTGAGATTGAGCATCTTCTTGATCGTAAGCCAAAGGCTCTTTCAGGAGGTCAGAGACAGAGAGTTGCTATGGGACGTGCAATCGTTCGTGAGCCAAAGGTATTCCTTATGGATGAGCCTCTTTCAAACCTGGATGCTAAGCTTCGTGTTCAGATGCGTGTTGAGATCTCAAAGCTTCATCAGAGACTTCAGACAACAATCATCTACGTTACACACGACCAGACAGAGGCTATGACACTTGGTACTCGTATCGTAGTTATGAAGGATGGTATCATTCAGCAGGTAGATACACCTCAGAATCTTTATGATCATCCATGTAACCTGTTCGTTGCTGGATTCATGGGTATGCCACCTATGAACTTCATCGACTGCAAGGTTGTTAAGTCAGGAGCTGACGTACTTCTTATGTTCGGTTCACACTCAATTAAGGTTCCAGAGGCAAAGGCTAACAAGCTTATCGCTGGTGGATTCATCGATAAGGACGTTGTACTTGGTATCCGTCCTGAGGATATACATGATGAGCAGCTGTTCATCGAGTCATCACCTGAGTCAGTTATTGATGCTCGTATCAATATCTACGAAATGCTTGGTGCTGAAGTATATCTGTACTTCACAATCGATCAGTTCGATATCACAGCTAGAGTAAATGCTCGTACAACTGCTAGACCTGGAGATACAGTACAGTTTGCATTCGATCTTTCAAAGATTCACATCTTCGATAAGGAATCAGAGGAGATTATTGTTAATTAGTGCTTGATTTGCTTCGCAAATCTAGCACGGTAGGAAAATTGCAGAGCAATTTTCCGTAGTAAGCCGCAGTGCCGTTAAGGCACTTGGGTGCCTTGACGGGCAGGCGGCGTATACTGGGTTAGTTAGATTGAACAATATGAAAGAGGAAATGTAGTTTTCTACATTTCCTCTTTTTTGATGCCGCATTTTGTGATACAATAACTTCGTATGTGATTCTATTTATATGCTTAATTAGCGTATATTTTTTAATGGGTATAAAAACTAGGGTTATATGAGAACAGGAGTGAGACGATGATATCAAATCAGATTTTACAAGAAACATTAGAGGGCATTCAGGCCATCACTAAAGTGGACTTAATTGTTATGGATGTAGAGGGTAGACTTCTTGCTAAAACAGCTGAGGATGGACCACTTGATTACGAGGATGCGGTTATCGCATTTGCTCAATCTCAGGCAGAGAGTCAGTCACTACTTGGTTATCAGTTCTTTAAGGTAAATGATGATAAGCAGTTAGAATATATTATTCTTGCGAAGGGTGATACAGATAGTACTTACATGGTTGGTAAGCTGGCATCCTTCCAGATTCAGAATCTCCTAGTTGCTTATAAGGAGAGATCTGATAAGGATAACTTCATCAAGAATCTTCTGCTGGATAACCTGCTTCTAGTTGATATTTATAATAGAGCTAAGAAGCTTCACATCGATACAGATGTTAAGAGATGTGTATTCATTATAGAGACTAAGTCTGAGAAGGATAATAATGCTCTTGAAACAGTTAGAAATATTTTCTCAGTTAAAACTAGAGATTTCATTACAGCTGTTGATGAAAAGAATATTATCCTTGTTAAAGAGGTTAAGTCAACGGATACCTATGACGACCTCAACAAGACTGCAAATATAATAGTTGATATGCTTAGTACTGAGGCTATGATTTCTGTTCATGTGGCATTTGGTACTATAGTAAATGAGATAAAAGAGGTTTCTCGTTCCTACAAAGAGGCTAAGATGGCACTTGATGTAGGCAAGATATTCTACAGTGATAAGAATATCATCGCTTACAGCAATCTTGGAATTGGTAGACTTATCTATCAGCTTCCTATTCCTCTATGCCGTATGTTCATCAAGGAGATATTTGATGGAAAATCTCCTGACGAGTTCGATGAGGAAACACTCACAACTATTAATAAGTTCTTTGAGAACAGTCTGAATGTATCAGAGACATCACGTCAGCTGTATATTCACAGAAATACACTGGTATATCGACTGGATAAGATAGAAAAATCAACAGGACTGGACCTTAGAGTCTTCGAGGATGCTATAACCTTTAAGATAGCTCTGATGGTTGTTAAATATATGAAATATATGGAAAGTCTTGATTTTTAGAAATACAAATAGCTAGGAAGGGTTTTCATCATGATTAAAATGCAAAATGTTACGATGAAATATCCTACAGGCACAGTTGCTCTGAAGGATGTTAACATCAACATTGAGAAAGGAGAATTTGTATTTGTTGTTGGATCTACTGGATCTGGTAAGACAACATTTATTGAGCTCCTGCTTAGGGAACTGGTTCCAAC
This sequence comes from Eubacterium sp., assembly GCA_017480495.1. Lineage (GTDB taxonomy): Bacteria > Bacillota > Clostridia > Lachnospirales > Lachnospiraceae > Eubacterium_Q. The sequence continues at coordinate 33,602 of JAFVAQ010000005.1, forward strand.
CAAGGGTCATATCGAGGTTGCCGGTTATGATTATTCTAAGATTCGTAAGAATAGAATTCATAAGGTAAGACGTAAGATAGGAGTTGTATTCCAGAACTTCAGACTCCTGAAGGATAGAACGGTATATGAGAATGTGGCATTTGCACAGAGAGTTATAGAAACTCCTAACAGATATATAAAACGTCGTGTTCCAGCAGTTCTCTCACTTGTAGGACTTGAGGATAAGTATAAGTCATATCCTAGACAGTTATCTGGTGGTGAGCAACAGAGAGTAGCGCTTGCAAGAGCACTTGTTAACAAGCCAGATATCATTTTGGCGGATGAGCCTACAGGAAACCTGGATCCTAAGCATTCATGGGATGTTATGAACCTCCTGGATGAGATAAATGCAAAGGGTACTACAGTTGTAGTAGTTACTCATAACAAAGAAATAGTAAATGTTATGAAGAAAAGAGTCATAACCTTGAAGAAGGGCGTGGTAGTAAGTGACGTTCAGAAGGGAGGTTATGTAGATGAAGATTAGTTCTTTCGGTTATAGCATAAGACAAGGTGTGAAGAATATCAGAAGAAATTTCCTCTTCTCACTTGCATCAATAGGAACTATTATTGCATGTCTATTCGTATTTGGACTATTTTATTGTGTTTTAGTTAATTTCCGTGCTGCTATTCATAAGATTGAGAGCAGTATATCGATATCTGTTTTCTTCGATGAGGGTCTGACAGAGTCATCTATCAACCTGATAGGAGAACAGATAAAGACTAGAAAAGAGGTCAACACTATAGATTACATTTCCCCTGAACAGGCTTGGGAAGAGTTTTCTGAGCAGACCTATGATGATCCAGAGGCTGCAAGAGCAGCATTTGGTGATGATAACCCACTGGCACACTCTGCATCATATAAGGTTACACTTACTGATGCGAGTAAGCAGGCCGACTTCATACAGTTCCTTGAAAGCATAGATGGAGTCAGAAAGGTCAGCAGTTCAACATATACTGCAGATAGTATATCTGCCATAAATGCTTTTGTGGGATATGCATCCTTTGGTATCATCCTTATACTTTTACTAGTTTCTGTATTCCTGATAAATAATACAATTACTATTGGTATTACAGTAAGACGTGAAGAGATAAGAATAATGAAGCTGATTGGAGCGACAAATAGCTTCATCAGAGCACCATTCATTATTGAAGGTATAATAATCGGACTACTCGGTTCTATTGTGCCACTTATACTTCTGTATTATCTGTATGATATAGTAATTAATTACATAGCTGGAAAGTTCTCAATACTTAATAGTTTGTTTGAATTTGCGGCACCTTGGGATATGTTTAAGTCCCTGATTCCGATTACATTACTTATAGGTATTGGAATAGGATTTTTCGGAAGTTTAATAACTACCAAGAAACATTTGAAGATTTAATTATCAGGGACCTGCAGTTTCTGCAGGTCCTAAAGTATCATGAGGAAAATATATGGATAAAAGAATGATAATCAGTGATATCATTCTAGCTCTGGTTCTTGTGTCAATCATGTATGTGGCATGCATGATGCCGGGTAAGGATAACATATCCTACGTGGTATATGCGGATGAGACATCGGAAGGCGAAGTAACAACTGAGGCAACTGAGGAAGTAACTACTGAAGCTACTCAAGAAGTGACAACAGAAAGTACTGAAGCGACTACAGAAACAACTACTGAGCAACAGACAACTGAGTCACAGAGTACTCCAACTGTTACTCCATCTGGAAACTCAGGTGGAAACTCAGGAAATGTGGTTGCGCCAACATTTAGTCCGATATCATCAGCAGATCTAGCGGCTCTTACAACCGAGTATACTGATACGATTCAAGAGAAGAATGCACTTCAGAAGGATCTGAATTCGATTCTGGAGAGTCAGAACGACTTTATTACCAGACTCCGTGAGCTGGATGATATGATAATTGAATATCAGGATAAGCTAGATGAACTGGAAGAGAAGCAGGCTGAGGCAAATGACATGCAGATTCAGCTTACTTCAGATATTGAAGCAGCTGAGGCGGCTCAGGATAAACAGTATCAGATGCTTAAGATGCATATCAAGGAAGAGTATGAGAATGGCTCATACAGTTATTTGGACGCCCTGTTTAATGCGGTTGACTATATGGATATAGTTAATAAGTCAGAATATATACAGGCTGTTGAAGAGTATGATCAGACAGTTCTTAAGGATTATACAGATGCAAAACAGCTGTTATCTGATAAGCAGGCACTCCTTGATGTTATTGTTGATGATATGAGCGTTCTGCAGGAAGCATACTCGGCTAAACAGGAATCCTTACAGACTCTTGCAGAAGTTAAGCAGGATCAGATAGATAGTTATGAGGCGGATATAGCTGCAAAGAAGGCTGAGATTCAGAGTCTGGAAGCAATTGAACAAGCTCAGGCGGCACAAATAGCTAATATTGAGGCTAGTTACCGAGTATCCTTTACAATGAATGGTGGAACAGGTCTGGTATATTCAGGGGAACAGTTCCTATGGCCTTGTCCATCTAGTTCTAATATTTCGTCTTACTATGGACCTAGAGTTGCACCAACTGCAGGTGCTACCTCCTACCATAGAGGAATAGATATACCATGTAGTATGGGCAGCCCTATCGTAGCAGTAGCGAGTGGTACTGTTATATATGTAGGATATCTTGGAAGTGGTGGAAATGCTGTTATTGTTGATCATGGTAGCGGTATATCATCATGTTATTTCCATTTATCGGATTTTGCAGTAACTGAAGGAATGACAGTATCTCCAGGACAGACGATATGCTACTCTGGAAATACTGGTGTATCCACTGGACCACATTTACATTTTGCGGTAAGAGAAAATGGAGAATATGTAAATCCTCTTAAGTATTACAGCATGATCAGTGATCAGTCGACTGTGTCAGATACTGAGGGAGATTAGATATATAACGAGGAGAATATGATAAAATGAGAAGATTTCATAGTAGTATGAAAATCTGCAGGAAGACTGCATGTGTTGGACTTGCAGCTCTTATGATGCTGGGGGCTATGTCTGGATGTGGAAAGGGCGAGCCTGAGACAAGAGATGAGCTTCCGGGTGTTGGAACTTCTGGAGACGCGAGTGATGCGGAAAATGAGAAGTTTGATGAGGATTCCAAGGAGGTTAAGCAGAAAACTAAACAGATTGAGGGACTGATCGATAAATACTTTTACTTTGATGAAGAGTCAGATAAAAGAGAAGAAGGCTATTATGATGGTATCATGAAGGGCCTTGATGATCCTTATTCTGTATATTACACAAAAGAAGAATATGACAGACTCCAGGAAGATGATTCAGGTTCCTTCGAGGGAATAGGTGCCACCGTGTCCAAGGATATGAGTACAGGTGTCATTTCTGTTGTTAAGCCTCTTGAAGGAAGTCCAGCTGAGGCGGCAGGTCTTGAAGCAGGAGATGTGATAATAAAGGTTGATGATCTAGAGCTTACAAATGATATGGAGCTTGATTTTGTTGTAGGTCATATACGTGGCGAAAAGGGTACAAATGTTGATATTCAGGTATATAGAGAAGGTGAAGAGGATTATCTCACCTTTACTATTACTAGAGATAAGATAGAGACCAAAACTGTTGCGTATGAAATGCTTGAAGGTGATATCGGATATATTCAGGTTGAACAGTTTATAGAGAATACTCCTGAACTGTTTAAGGAGGCTGTGGATAGTCTTCAGAAAGATGGTGCGAAGGGAATAGTAATAGATCTTCGTGATAATCCAGGTGGTTTCGTTAATTCTGTTATCGAAATGTCTGATTACTTAATAGATGATAATGAAGTTGCTGAGGGTGGTAGCACGAAGGGACTTCTTCTTCAGACTAAGGATAAGAATGATGCTGTAATGGATGAATATAAGTGTGAAGACGGACATAGTGTAGATATACCAATGGCTGTTCTTGTAAATGGTAATAGTGCAAGCGCTTCAGAAATCATGGCTGGATGTTTGAAGGATTACAATAAAGCTGAATTAATTGGAACTACTACATATGGAAAAGGAATCGTTCAGTCGGTTATTCCACTTTCAGATGGATCTGCTATTAAAATAACTATAGCTCAGTATTTCCTTCCTTCTGGAACTGCAGTTCATAAGGTTGGTGTTAAACCAGATAAGGAAGTTGAACTGGATGTTGAGAAGTACAAGAAGAATCCTGAAGATCATAAGAATGATAATCAGCTAATGGAAGCAGTAAAGGTTTTAGAGTAAAAAAGAGGCAGGGATGCCATCCCTGCCTTTTTGGATTTATAGAAAGGTAAGTTATATGGATAAGGAATTAATTGTTGTTCTTGATTTTGGCGGACAGTACAATCAGCTGATTGCAAGACGCGTAAGAGAATGTAATGTATATGCGGAGGTTCATCCCTATACTATGTCTCTTGAGGAGCTGAAGGCTCTTAATCCTAAGGGAATCATTTTTACAGGTGGACCTAACAGCGTATATCTTGAGGAATCACCTTCCTATACAAAGGAGATATTCGAGCTTGGAATTCCTATACTAGGCATTTGCTATGGTTCACAGCTGATGGCACATCTTTTGGGTGGTCGAGTAGCAACAGCCCCAGTTAGTGAGTATGGAAGAACAGAGACTTATGTAGATGGTTCATCAGAAAACTCCGATGTTAGAAGCGGTTCACTTCTCTTCAAAGGAATCAAGAAGAAGATATCAACTTGGATGAGCCACACAGATTATATAGCAGAGGCTCCGGAGAGCTTCGTGGTTACAGCTCATACAAAGGACTGCCCAGTGGCAGCTATGGAATGCGAAGCAAAGGGCTTCTATGCCACACAGTTCCATCCTGAAGTAATGCATACTGAACAGGGTAAAGAACTGATACATAACTTTGTATATAATGTCTGCAAATGTAAGGGTGACTGGAAGATGGACAGCTTCGTAGAAACAACTGTCCAGGCGCTTCGTGAGAAGATTGGTAATGGCCGCGTTCTATGTGCTCTTTCCGGTGGAGTTGATTCATCAGTTGCGGCAGTACTTCTTGCAAAGGCTGTTGGAAAGCAGCTTACATGTGTATTCGTTGATCATGGTCTACTTAGAAAAAATGAGGGCGATGAGGTTGAGGCTATTTTCGGTCCTAATGGAAACTATGAGTTGAACTTTATAAGAGTAAATGCTCAGGAGCGTTTCTATAGTAAGCTGGCTGGTGTTACAGAACCAGAAGAGAAGAGAAAGATAATTGGAGAAGAGTTTATCCGTGTATTCGAGGAAGAGGCAAAGAAGATAGGCGCTGTTGATTTCCTCGCACAGGGAACTATCTATCCGGATGTTATAGAGTCAGGACTTGGCAAGTCGGCTACTATCAAGTCACATCATAATGTTGGTGGACTTCCTGACTATGTGGATTTTAAGGAAATAGTTGAGCCTCTTAGAATGCTCTTCAAGGACGAGGTTAGAAAGGCAGGACTGGAGCTTGGTATTCCAGAGTATCTGGTATTCCGTCAGCCATTCCCGGGTCCGGGACTCGGCGTAAGAATTATCGACGAGATAACAGAGGAAAAGGTTCATATCGTTCAGGATGCAGATGCTATCTTCCGTGAGGAAATGGACAAGGCTCTGGCATCAGGACGTATCAAACATCTTCCAAACCAGTACTTTGCAGCGCTTTCTAATATGCGTTCAGTTGGAGTGATGGGCGACTTCAGAACCTTTGACTATGCTGTAGTGCTTCGTGCAGTTAACACAAGCGACTTCATGACAGCGGACTGCACTGATATACCATTTGAGATACTTCAGAAGGTGATGAATCGTATAATAAATGAGGTGAAGGGCGTCAATCGTGTAATGTATGATTTGACGAGTAAGCCGCCAGGGACAATTGAACTCCTATAGTAAACAAGAGCTCGCAGAACCGCTAAATTAGCGGGGCTGCGAGCATTTTTAAAGTCTTCTGGTACTAAAACGGTACTGGAAATTTTGAAAAAATCATTAAAATTCGCCTGAATCATGGTATTTTCAGCGCTTTTATCATTGGGTAAAGTTCCAGTGGTTGTGAGGTGTTGGAAACGGAACTTAGAAAACTACTTCTGAGGCCATGTGATTTTCCACTCAAAATATTCTTCAGGAGTAATAACTCCTGTCTTTAATTCATTTTTCTTTACATACCATTCCATAAGAAATTCATTAAGAAGTCCGTAATCAAAGGTTACGGCTATTGGTGTTCCATATGAGTTGAAGTTATCTTCATCAAAGTCGCTATAAGCAATAGGCATTTCGTTTTTTTGGCTGTTGCTTGATTTTGAAGATTCTTTTGATTTCATTGATTTTGGAATTGGCTGTAAATCAAAAAGATTTATAGGACTTGAATCCTCTAACCAAAAAAGTGTTTCGAGAATATCTTCTGCAGCACCATTATTGTAGTTGTCAAGAGCCTTGTAATTACAATTAAGAATTCGGGCCATTTCATGAATCATATCCTTTTTAGGAACTCGTGTACCGGATTCGTATTGTGCAACACGAACAGACATAGATTTTCCTTCAAAGCCAAGTGCTGCACCAAATTCATCCATTGTCATATGCCTGAATGTTCGGATTCTTTTTATTCGTTCACCTACGGTCATAGTGTTTTGTCCTCCTATGTTTTTTGTACTAAACATTTGCGTTTAATAAACCTTTGAACATAATCTATCATAATATAGATTATTTGTAAACAAAAAAGTTTAGAAAAACTTATTGACATTCTAAACAAAAAGAGTTAGAATGTGCTCGAAACAAAATTAAACAAATATGTTTAGAAAATATAAACAAGGAGGAAAATTAGAAAAAAACTATTAACAGGGTAAATAAAACTGGATTAACCCACCAGATACAACTGAATAAGCTGCATTTATACCAACAGCCCTTGCCATGACAGCTATCCAAGTAGCTCGAGCGAGGGGTAGAAGGAATATGAAGAATGAAACTTCCTTCTATAAGACACTTCTTTAAAGGGCAGGAGAGGATCTCGAACAGGAGAGGCCTGCAGGTTCATGAGTCTAGAGAAGCTCAGGGGAACTAAAGGTTAGCTGAAACGCTAACAGTATAAATGTATAGAAAGCTAACCCCATAGCATCCGTGCTTTGGAAAAGGATGCATAAGTAAAAGGAAAGGAGGAGAAAAAGTTATGGAACAGAATATGTTTATGGGTGTAGAAGAGGTCAGAAGTATTCTGAAGATTTCAAGATCAGCTGCATACAAGATTATTAGAAATCTGAATCTCGAACTTGAGAAAAAAGGCTATATAACTATCAAGGGACGAATAAGCAGAGAATACTTTAAGGAAAAATTCTATGGATTTGGAAAAGACTGATAAAATGCCGGTACTTTAGTGGAAACTGTAAGGTACCGGATAAATATCATTTATATATAACAAATAAGAGAAGGAGATGATTAATATGCCGGCGTATAGAGATAAAGATACAGGCAAATGGTTTACCAAGTTCTACTGCACTGAATGGTCCGGTAAAAAAGTACAGATAAAGAAAAGGGGTTTTGAAACTAAGAAAGAAGCTCTTGAATACGAGAGGAACTATAAAGTGCAGAAAGAGGGAGATGTTGATGTAACTTTTGGCGAATACTTCGAGATTTATCGGGAGGATGTTGAGAAAAGACTTAAGAGGAATTCGTGGCTTACTAAGGAACATATGGTAAGAACGAAGATTCTACCATATTTCAAAGATATTAAGCTTACTGACATAACTCCCAAGATGGTAATGAAATGGCAGAATCAGATGATAGATGGTGAGAATGAGGATGGAATAAAGTTTCAGAAAACATATATCCAGGCTATGCATAATCAGCTGAGTGCTATTTTCAATCATGCTATGAAGTATTACGGACTGAGGACTAATCCGGCTAGAGTAGCTGGGAATGTGAAAATAGGCGCTCCAAAGGAGATGCTGTTCTGGACTAAAGAGGAGTATAAAGCTTTTTCAGAGGCGGTTATGGATAAGCCTTACAGTTTTTATGCGTTTGAGGTTCTTTACTGGACAGGAATAAGACTGGGAGAACTTCTTGCACTAACTAAGGAAGACTTTGATCTGGAGAAAAGAACTCTCAGGATAAATAAATCGTTCCAGAGACTAGAGGGCAAGGATGTAATTACAGAACCTAAAACTCCAAGAAGTGTAAGAACCATAAAACTTCCAAGATTTCTTGCAGAGGAAATGGAGGAATATTTCCAGATGCTTTACAGGTATAAGGATACGGACAGAATATTCGTAGTTACAAAAAGCTTCCTACATCATGAAATGGATAGAGGTGTGAAGGCTTCAGGTGTTAAGAGAATAAGAATTCACGACCTGAGACATTCGCATGTATCACTTTTAATTGATGAAGGATTTACTGCGGTTGATATAGCAGCAAGGATGGGACATGAGAGTCAGGAGATAACTTATCGATATGCTCATATGTTTCCGTCAAAGCAGGATGATATGGCTGATATGCTGGACAGAGATAAAGCAGAAATGGAAGACCGACCTGCTGATTATTATGAAAAGGATGACGAGAAGGTTATCAGAATGGAGGACTACAATGAGCGCAAAAAATCTGGATAGTAAGGGAAGACTTAGATCAAGAGTAGTGGGATTCAGAATGTCGGAATCTGAAGCGAAAGAACTTAATCTAAAAGTAGCAGCAAGCGGAATGAACAAACAGGATTATATAATTGAAAGCCTGTTAAAGAGAAATATCAGGATAGTAGGTGGAAGAAAAGTAATCCGGGAATTTCAGATGCAGCTTGAGGCCATTTTGGAAGAACTTCAGTTTATGGATGAAAATACAGATATTGATGAAGATGTAATCATGCCACTGAAGGTTGTTCTAGAGGTATTGACGGCTGATGAAGCAAAAAAATAACTCCTTCAGTTGCAGCTGAAAGAGTTAAGAATATGATTGGATGAACCTTTGTTATCCGTCAGTGTTTACAGTATAGCAGAGGTTCCATCCATATACAAATAAAACTTTTATATGGAGGTACAGAGTGTGAACACTTTTTTTGAAACTAGAAATGAAGAGTTAAACCTAATAAGGATGTCGGATATAGAAGCAAAAGAGGTTGAATGGCTTTGGTATCCATTTATACCGTATGGGAAGCTCACAATTATCCAAGGGGATCCGGGGGATGGAAAGACTACAATGGTTCTTAATATCGCTGCTGCAGTATCCCGGGGAGAAGGCTTTGATGAAGGAATGAATATCACTGAACCAATGAATGTAATATATCAGACGGCTGAGGATGGTCTGGCAGATACGGTTAAACCGAGACTGGAGCAGGCACGAGCCGACTGTTCAAGAGTACTGGTGATTGATGAAACTAATAAAGCTCTGTCTATGTTGGATAAGAGAGTAGAAGAGGCACTGGATAAGACTGGTGCAAGACTTCTGATAATGGATCCTATTCAGGCCTATCTTGGTGGAAGTATGGATATGAATAGGGCAAATGAAGCCAGGGAGATGACAAAGTATCTTGCAACGATAGCGGAACAAAGAAACTGTGCAATTATTCTTATTGGTCATATGAATAAAGCTGGAGGATGCAAAGCTGCTTACCGAGGAATGGGTTCAATAGACTTCTTTGCAGTAGCAAGAAGTGTCCTGCTAGTAGGACGAGTTATCGGAAAAGATAATTATAGGGCTATGGTACAGATAAAGAATAATCTGGCTCCATTCGGTCATCCCAAAGCATTTGAATTGTCAGAAGATGGGTTTGAGTGGATAGGTGACTATGAAATATCTGTAGATGATGTGCTTGGAGGATATGCCCCAAAGGAGAGCAAACTGGATCAGGCTAAACAGCTTTTGAAAGATTTATCTGAAGACAAAGATGCAGTATCCAGTAATGAGTTAATAGAACTTGCAAAGGCTGAGGGTATATCAAAAAGAACTATGGATAATGCCCGGAAGGAAATGGAACTGAAGTCTCAGAAGATAAATAATACCTGGTATGTGAAGCTTAAATAGATCAAGGATGCAACAATGCACGAGTCAGGTCTTTGCAATGTTCCTATTGCAAGGATGCAAAACCTAAAGACTTGCAATGTTGCGTCCTTCATATATATCAGGGGTATTAGGGGAGATTACATTTCTCCCCTAAACAGATGTTGTAAACGCATTGCGATTTACGTATCTGGCAAATGATGAAATCTACCTAAAGCATGGGTTAGAGCTGAAGTCAGTAGAAGAACAATGAATACAAAGCTCTTACCAGTGGTGTGTAACAAAAGTGCCAACAAATAGGTGGTTATCCAACAAAAACGGTAACAAAATGGCGGTTATCCAACAAAAGTGCCAACAAATATCGAAGAGAGTTTTAACAAATGCTTTAACAAAGTGGTGGTTATTAAACAAAAGCTTTAATAATGGCAGAAAGCTTAAACAAATACTTAAACAAATATAAAAAGCTCTTATAAATGGTATGAGGAAATAAAAGATATCTTACCAAAAGCTCTTACAAATAGCAGGAGTTCTTACCACTGTAAGAGAAATGGAGGGAATATATGGGGAAGAAAAAACAGTATAAGGAACCAAGAAGGAATCTATCTATCAGGTTATCCTCGGAAGAGAGAACTGCTCTTGAAAAGAGTGCAGCGGATAATAATATGTGTCTTGCAGAATATGTAAGGCAACTGATTATGGCAGGTGGAAGAATAGATACAAATAAGATGAAAGACCGTCGTGATCTGATAGAACAGATAGCGAGAGTTGGAAATAATATTAATCAATTGACCAGGCTGGCGAATATGAACAGAAGTATAAATGATACGATTCTGGAAATGGTTATTACACTTATGAAAGAGATTAAAGGACTGATGAATCAATGTCTAAGAAAATGGTCTTAGAAAAGTGATTTGAGAAGAGAGGAGGAGTTAGGAGTTGGCTATAACCAAAATATTACATCAGAAAGTAAGCCCTGGTCGCGAACTGGGGCTTCATACAAAACAACTTATAGATTATATTTTCAATCCTGATAAAACTGAACAGTGTATCCTAACGGGCAGTGTCAACTGCCTGCCGGATACGGCATATGAGCAGATGGTTGAAACTAAGAAAGTGTTCGGCAAACTTGGTGGCAGACAGAGCTATCATATAATAATATCTCTTGTTCCTGGAGAGGGAACACCAGAAGAGCTGTATGAAATGACAGAGAAATTTGTAGCAGAGTTCATTCATGGAGAATATGAAGTAGTGTTTGCTGTTCATACGGATCACGAGCATCTACATTCTCACATTGTGTTTAATAGTGTAAATATGTTTACCGGCAGAAAGTTTCAGTATAAAAATGGTGATTGGAAACATAAGATGCAACCAATAACAAATAAGCTGAGTGAGGAGTATGGTCTGGAAATAATGCCGGCTGAATATAGTAAGGATCCTAAGAATATGCCCCGGGATCAGTGGGAGAAGGAAAAGAGCTTTTCAGAGTTCATTGAGGCAGATGCAAGGTATTGCATGATGAGAGCTGAGAACAGAGAACATTATATTTATTTGCTGAAAGAACTGGGATATGAAGTGAAGGATGGAGAACATATAGCAGTAAAAGCTTCGGGAATGAAAAGATTTAAAAGGCTTGGAACTATTGCTCCGGAGCTGGATTATAGAAATATAGAGCAAAAGGATAATAAAGAAAAAGGTCGAACTGATAGATTATATAAAACGATAGATCCACGACCATTAAGGAGAGCATTGTTATCTCCGCTACAAAAGAAATATTATGTCAGACTCTATAAAATGCGCCTGCTGGAGAAGCGGAGATTCCAATATAAATCAGCTCAGTTTTATAAAGACCTGCAAAGATTCAAACTACTTCAGGAAGAGTATTTGTTTCTCGTGTCAGAAGACATACGAAGTGTTGATGAACTTATAAATGTAAAGGTAAGTGCATTACATAGATATAGAGAAATATCAGAAGAGCAGAAATGCCTTTACAAAGAAAAGGCTAGGTTAAGAAATAAAAAAAACAAGATCGCTATTAGTCAAGGAAATGTGGATTCCTTTGATGAAGATGAATATAGAGACCGACTGCAGATTTTGAAAGAGTTAAAGCGAGAGGAAGATAAAAGATTTAGAATTGCTGATAAAATATATCAGGATTGTCTGTATGATATAGAATTAAAAGATATTGATAGTATTAGTATATCTGAATTTGAAAAAGAATTAGACAATGTCGATACAGAAGAAAAGATCCCAGAACTTCCAAAGCCTAAGCCAGAGCCTGTCATAGAATCAGTTTTAGCTAATAAGAAAGATATATCTAAAGTTGCTAATGGACCAAGTGTTAAGCAGGAAGATGTTCCGGCTTTTAGTGATTCTAAAGTTATTAAAGAAGAGAATCTGAATGATTCGTATGTTGATGTATCAATAAAGAATACTCTTGTAGAAGGTACAAATAAGGAGGAAGAATCAAAAGATGATTCGCCTTCATGTAAAAAGGTTGACACTGATTATGAAATAGAGATTATAGCAATTGATGCAGTAATAGATATTAAAAATATGAATCTTTCGGTTCAAGATTTCTTTTTATTGTCTGTAGAAGATAAAGCGGCTATTTGGGATGTTACAAAATATGATCCATTGGATGCATTTGAAGCATACAGGAAAGTTGCTGATTCGGCACAAGTTAGTAAATCAGTTCCGGATTTATATGATGAGTTTACTCGGATAAAGAATAAATGCCTGGAGTATAAGAAGGAACCTTGGGAGAGGGAGTATAGGAAGATAGTTCTAAAAGGTGAGTACAAGAATGATAAAAAGTTGGTGAGAACGAAGGTGAGATAAATTGTTTTGATTTATATATTCTATAATTTATAGATGAACTAAAGTATGTTAAAATACGAAAAAGTATTGATGTTTATTTTTCATTTAAATAATAAAGAAATTCATCAAGGTCAATTTTTTTTATCTTGAATGATAATGAAGGTTATGGATAGAAAAATGGGAGGAAATACATGAGTGAAAACAAATCTAATGAAATTATTCCTGTGGAGATTACAGTGGAATCTTTGAAGGCTAAAATATATACAGTTAGAGGCCAGCGAGTTATGCTTGCTGCAGACTTAGCTGAGATATATGGTTATACCACTAAGGCTTTTAATCAGCAGGTGAAGAATAATATTGAAAAATTTGATGAAGACTTTCGTTTTCAATTAACAAGAGAAGAACTTGAAGATATGGTGAGGTCAAAAAATTTGACCTCACGGGAGGGATTAATGTTTCAAGGGCAATCAGGTGGAACTAGATATTTGCCATGGTGTTTTACGGAAAGTGGTGTTTACATGCTTATGACGGTATTGAAAGGTGAACTTGCTATTCGTCAGAGCAAAGCGTTAATTCGGACATTTAAGCAGATGAAGGACTATATCCATCAGGATCCACTGCTTTCTGGATCGTCTAATATTGAAAAAATGGCCTTACAGATATCTGAAAACACAAGAGATATTGGCAAAATAAAGGAATCCATGGTTACAAAAGAGGATCTGACTAAAGTTATTCAGAGCTTTACTTTGCCTGATAAAGGAATAGAATATGTCATATATGCAGGTCAAACATTTGAAGCCGATGTAGCGTATGCGGATATTTACAGTAAAGCAAAGAAAAAATTGTACATAGTGGATAACTATATTGGACCAAAAACACTTTTGATGCTGAAGAGTGTTCCTGCTAATGTAGATATTATTATTTTTAGTGATAATATTATGAATATCCTCCGTCTGTCAGAGCTTCAAGCTTTTCAGACTGAATATCCGAATGTGAGACTATCCTTCCAGAAAACAGGAAGAAAGTTCCATGATAGATATATTATTGTAGATTATAAGACGCGATCAGAAAAGATTTATCATTGTGGAGCATCCAGTAAAGATGCAGGAAATAAAATTACAACAATATCAAAGTCGGATAACAAAGAACTATATCATCCGATGGTAGATGATCTGCTTTTGCAGCCGGCTTTACAATTGCGTTAAATTGAGGATTCTATGATGATGGTAAAGATGGGGGTAGTACTACCCTCAAACTACCCTCAAATATAAACATAGGAAGTTTCTTAATCTTACTCTTGTAGTAGTGATACATTATTTTTGTGAAATATGTCAATCGATTATTGTTAATCTTTCCTTGTACCTGACGAATCAAAATAGTAGAATAAACATACCTATAGTGATAAAGGTGGTGAAACTCTATGAATTTACTACATATGAAGCATGCGCTGGAGGTTGCGAAGGCCGGCTCGCTGAATAAGGCTTCGGAATCACTTATGATCGCGGCGCCGAATATCAGCCGTTCCATAAAGGAACTGGAGAGTGACCTCGGTATTACGATTTTTGAGAGAACTCAGAACGGTATGAAGCTGACCCCGGAGGGTGAAGAGTTTATAAGCTTCGCGAAGGGGATTCTGAATCAGATTGATGATCTTGAGAAGTTCTATAAGTCTGCCGCAACTCCGAAGCAGAAGTTTTCCATATCTGTTCCGCGTGCAAGTTATATATCTGAGGCATTTGCTGAGTTCTCAAAGTCACTCACAAAGGAGCCTACTGAAGTCTTCTACAAGGAGACAAACTCCCAGCGTACGATCCACAATATGCTGAATCATGATTATAAGCTGGGTATTATCCGTTATGCGGAGAATTATGATAAATACTTCAAGACCATGCTTGAGGAGAAGGGCTTCCAGTACGAGCTGGTTACGGAGTTTACGTATTCACTCATCATGAGTGCAGAGAATCCGCTTGCAAAGAAAGAGGAGATTACATTCGAGGATCTTACGGATTATATTGAGATCGCTCATGCGGATCCATACGTTCCATCGATGCCGATTTCCAAGGTTGTGAAGGAGGAGATTCCTGATAATATCGCTCGAAGGATATTCATCTTCGAGAGAGCAAGTCAGTTCGATCTTCTGTCTATGAATCCTGAAACCTTTATGTGGGTTTCACCGGTACCGAAGAAGCTGCTTGAACGTTACAATCTTGTCCTTAGGAAGTGCGCAGACAACAAGAAGATTTACAAGGACGTCCTGATTTATAAGGATGGCTACAAGCTTACGAAGCTGGATCAGCAGTTCATAACGGAGCTGTGTGAATCGAGAAGAAAGTACATTTAAATATTATGTCCGATCATATCGACAAATTTTTATCCGGTCTCTTTTATCCGGTCTCTTATGGAGGCCGGATTTTTTTGCGTTCAACACTCCATTTTCCCTACTCGATAAAGGGGTTATCGATATTGATAATACCGATTATCATTTTTAAGAATTTACAATCACGCCTCCGGAATTTACAATGAAAGCGAAATGAGGAAAGGAGGCAGGGGTATGGAGAGATTATCTGTTTCGAAGGCAACCCTCGGCAGGCTTCCGATTTATCTCGGAATGCTGCGGGAACTTCCTCCGGATGAGTATTCCAATATATCGGCAACGACGATATCGAAGAAGCTCAGTCTTGGGGAAGTACAGGTGAGAAAAGATCTTGCTGCCGTAAGCGGGGCGGGAAAACCGAAGCTCGGCTATGTGACGCAGGAACTTATCGAAAAACTTGAGGAAGCCTTAGGCATTAAAAGTCTTACAGAAGCTGTGCTGGTTGGAGCCGGAAGGCTCGGAAGAGCGCTGCTGGAGTATGACGAGTTTCGCAAATACGGAGTTATGATTTCGGCCGCATTTGACTGCAATGAACAGGTGATCAGCCTGAACGGTAAAACGGAAATACTTCCGATGAACCGTTTCGAAGCTTACTGCAAAGCTCATTCAATAAGGCTCGGGATCATCACCGTAGGTGAAGGCTCAGCCCAGGTCGTATGCGACCTGATGGTGCAGGCGGGAATAGCCGCTATATGGAATTTCGCTCCATGTAAACTGGAGGTTCCCAAAGGAATAATGCTTCAGAATGAAAATCTGGCATTGTCGTTAGCACATTTAAATAACCAATTAAAGAATCAGGATCAGGAGGAGAAAAATGGACGTAAAGGAGTATGAAATTGTCGACAGCGTTGAAAAGCTCGAAGAAGCAATTGCGCGTGTAAGAAAAGCACAGAAGCTTTTTGCAACTTACACACAGGAACAGGTAGATAAGATATTCTTGGCTGCCGCTTCCGCTGCTAACAAAGCACGTATCCCTCTCGCTAAGATGGCAGTAGAAGAGACAGGCATGGGAGTTGTTGAAGACAAAGTAATCAAGAACAACTATGCGTCAGAGTACATTTATAATGCTTACAAGAATACCAAGACCTGTGGAGTTATAGAAGAAGATAAGGCATACGGTATGAAAAAGATCGCTGAGCCTATCGGTGTTATCGCAGCGGTCATCCCAACGACAAATCCAACCTCTACGGCTATCTTCAAATGCCTGATAGCTCTTAAAACCCGTAATGCCATTATAATCAGCCCACACCCGCGTGCTAAGAACAGCACGATTGCAGCAGCCAAGCTTGTCCTTGAGGCTGCGGTTGCTGCAGGTGCACCGGAAGGAATCATTGACTGGATCGACGTACCTAGCCTGGAAATGACCAATTTTGTAATGAAAGAAGCTGACATCATCCTCGCCACAGGCGGTCCGGGAATGGTAAAGGCTGCATACTCCAGTGGAAAGCCTGCCTTAGGCGTAGGCGCAGGCAACACACCGGCGATCATAGATGATACCGCAGATATCCTTCTTGCAGTAAATTCCATCATTCACTCCAAGACATTTGATAACGGTATGATCTGTGCATCTGAGCAGTCAGTTATAGTTCTTAAATCTATATACGATGCAGTCAAAGAGGAATTTGCGGCACGCGGTTGTTATTTCCTTAACCCGGCTGAGACAGAAAAGGTTCGTAAGACTATTATCATAAATGGAGCGCTCAACGCAAAGATCGTTGGCCAGTCTGCAGCTAAGATTGCAGAGCTTTCAGGAGTTACAGTTCCTGAAGGAACAAAGATCCTCATCGGTGAGGTTGAAAGCGTTGATCTTTCTGAGGAGTTCGCTCACGAGAAGCTGAGTCCTGTACTTGCTATGTACAAGGCAGAGAGCTTCGCTGATGCTCTTGACAAGGCAGAGCACCTTATCGCTGACGGCGGTTATGGTCATACATCATCTGTATATCTCAACGAAGTTACAGAGCAGGATAAGCTTGCAGAGTTCACATCACGTATGAAGACCTGCCGTATCCTCGTAAATACTCCTTCATCACAGGGTGGTATCGGAGACCTTTACAACTTCAAACTTGCTCCGTCACTTACACTGGGATGCGGCTCATGGGGCGGAAACTCCGTTTCGGAAAATGTGGGAGTTAAGCACCTTATCAATATCAAGACAGTTGCCGAAAGGAGAGAGAACATGCTTTGGTTCAGAGCACCTGAGAAGGTATATATCAAGAAGGGATGTCTCCCAGTTGCACTTGATGAGCTGAGAAATGTAATGAATAAGAAGCGTGCCTTCATCGTTACAGACCAGTTCCTTTATACAAACGGCTATGCTAAGCCGATATTCGAGAAGCTTGAGGAAATGGGCATCGAATACAGTTGCTTCTATGATGTTGCTCCGGATCCTACACTTGAATGTGCACTCCGCGGTGCAGAGCAGATGAGAGCATTTAAGCCTGATACAATCATCGCACTCGGTGGTGGTTCTGCTATGGATGCAGGTAAGATCATGTGGGTTCTCTATGAGCATCCGGAAGCTGACTTCATGGATATGGCAATGAGATTCATTGATATCAGAAAGAGAATTTATACATTTCCTAAAATGGGCGAGAAGGCATACTTCATCGCTATTCCGACATCTGCAGGTACAGGTTCGGAGGTTACTCCATTCGCAGTTATTACTGATGAGAAGTCAGGTGTTAAATATCCGCTTGCTGATTATCAGTTACTTCCTAACATGGCGATCATCGATACGGATTTCCACATGTCTGCTCCTAAGGGACTGACTGCGGCATCCGGTATCGACGCCGTAACACACGCACTTGAAGCCTATGCCGCAATGCTTGCAACGGACTACACCGATGGCCTTGCTATTCAGGCACTCAAGAATATATTTAAGTATCTGCCGCGAGCTTATAAGTACGGCCAGACAGATATCGAAGCACGCGAGAAGATGGCAAATGCCGCTACTATGGCCGGTATGGCCTTTGCCAATGCCTTCCTGGGAGTATGTCATTCAATGGCACATAAGCTCGGTGCTTTCCATCATCTGCCACACGGAGTTGCAAATGCTCTTATGATCGAAGAGGTACTCCGTTTCAACGCTGCAGAAGCACCTGCGAAGATGGGTACATTTTCACAGTACGATCATCCTCATACGCTCGCAAGATATGCTGAGGTTGCTGACGCACTCGGCCTTGGCGGTAAGACTGACGAGGAGAAGCTCGAGAATCTTATCAAGGCTGTTAATGACCTCAAGGCTAAGGTTGGTATCAAGGATACTATTAAGGATTACGGAATCGATGAGAAGGATTTCCTTGACCGTCTCGATGACATGGTTGAGCAGGCCTTCGACGATCAGTGTACAGGCGCAAATCCGCGTTATCCGTTAATGTCTGAGATCAAGCAGATGTATCTCAATGCATACTACGGCGGCAAGCATTTCGAGGAGACAAAGAAGCCTACAGCTGCCGACATTGCTGAAGCTCCAAAAACTGACAAGGTTAAAGATGCTTACCGTAAGACTAAGAAAGCGTAAGGAGGATGAAGGTATGAAACTGGACAGAGTAATAGCAGTAAGAAAAGATAAGACTATTTACCGCGACGGCGGAAGATGTATCAAGGTTTTTAACGAAGACTATTCAAAGGCCGATATTCTAAATGAAGCTCTTAATCAGGCCAGAATCGAGGAGACAGGACTCAGCATTCCTAAGGTTCTCGAGGTTACTATGATCGACGGTAAATGGGCTATAGTATTCGAATATATAAAGGGAAAGACCCTGGCACAGCTTATGGAAGAGAATCCGGATAAGAAGGAAGAGTATCTTGAACAGTTTGTTGATCTGCAGCTTACAGTTCATGCAAAGACATGTCCTCTGCTCAACAAGCTTAAGGATAAGATGAACAGAAAGATCAGCGCTACAGAGCTTGATGCTACAACTCGTTACGATCTTCACACACGTCTTGAAGGCATGCCTAAGCATAACAAGGTATGCCACGGAGATTTCAATCCGTCAAACATCATCATTGCTGAAGACGGTACTCCGTACATCCTCGACTGGTCTCATGCTACACAGGGAAATGCATCCGCAGACGTTGCTCGTACATACCTGCTTTTCTGGCTGAACGGTGATATCGAAGGAGCCAAGAAGTACCTCGACCTCTTCTGCAAGAAGAGCAACACAGCAAAGCAGTACGTTCAGAAATGGATGCCGATCGTTGCAGCTTCTCAGTCTGTTAAGGGCAACGAGAAGGAGAGAGAGTTCCTACTTTCATGGGTTAATGTTGTGGACTACGAGTAAAATGATGTAAGTGTCAAAAGTCAAAATGTGATCTCACTTGTGGGAAATGTAATCTCGATTGTGGAAAACGCATTTTGACTTACTGACGCGATGAAACACGAAGAATTAGTACGCGAGGAGATTTAGAAATGAAGATTACAGTATGTATCGGTTCTTCCTGCCACATTAAAGGATCGAGACAGGTTGTAGAACAGCTGCAGTATTTGATAAGAGAAAATCAGCTTGGAGATAAAGTAGAGCTGGCTGGTACATTTTGCATGGGCAAGTGTCAGCAGGGCGTCTGCTTACAGGTGGACGAGGAGTTCTTCTCAGTAACACCTGAAAATGTAAAGGAGTTTTTCGAAGCTTCGGTTCTGCCGAAGGTGAAGTAATATGATAGTTCAGATTTGTGTTGGCTCATCCTGCCATTTGAAAGGATCTGAGAAGATAGTTGAGCTGTTTCAGCAGGCTATCAAGGAGCACGAACTTGATAATGAGATAACATTGGCCGGCTGCTTCTGCACCGGTCAGTGCAACCGCATAGGCGTGACGATCACGGTGAACGACGAAGTGCACTGCGGCATAATACCGGAGAGATTCGATGAATTCTTTAATGACAAGGTCATGAAGGCCTTAGAGGAGGAAAGGGCGAAGTTTAATGGAATGTCTCACTCTTAAAAAATCCAACTGCAAAAATTGTTATAAATGTATCCGCAATTGTCCGGTGAAGTCCATCCGATTCTCGGGCAATCAGGCGTACATTATAGGAAATGAGTGTATAATGTGCGGCCAATGCTTTGTTGTTTGTCCGCAAGGCGCAAAGGAAATCGTTGAGGAGACCGAGAAGGCAAAGGTGCTGCTGCAGAGCGGTGCGCCTGTTGTCGCAAGTCTTGCACCTTCATTTGTAGCAAATTATGAGGGCGTCGGTATCGAGGCGATGCGTAAGGCATTGAAGAAGCTTGGATTTTATGATGTTGAGGAGACGGCCCTGGGCGCCACAATGGTGAAGCGCGAGTACGACCGCATGGTAAATGAGGGAACGAGAGATATCATCATTTCTTCAAGCTGCCATTCGGTGAACCTGCTGATCCAGAAAAAGTTCCCGGCGTTGCTGCCGCTCTTGGCGGATGTACTTTCGCCGATGCAGGCACATTGCACGGATATCAAGAAACGTATCCCTAATGCGAAGACAGTCTTCATCGGACCATGTGTTGCAAAGAAGGATGAGGCACAGCATTATGAAGGAATAGTTGATGCGGTGCTCACATTTGATGAACTGACGGCATGGCTGAAGGAAGAGAAGATTGCAATAGAAGATGGCGTCGAGTCCGACGGTAAAGGCCGCGCAAGGTTCTTCCCGACAACGGGAGGAATATTGAAGACTATGGAGAAGTCAAATCCCGACTACAGTTACATGGCAATCGACGGAACTGAGAACTGTATCGCGGCACTTAAGGATATTGAGTCGGGAAATCTGCATAAATGCTTTATCGAAATGTCTGCCTGCTCGGGTAGTTGTGTAGGCGGACCTGTCATGGAGAAGTTCCATCGCTCACCTGTTAAGGACTTTATCGCTGTTTCGTCCTATGCAGGAAAGAAGGACTTCGAAGTTGATCAGCCTGAACCACGCGCTCTCGAGAAGCATTTTGAAATGATCGAGCGAAAGGTCGAGACTCCGAGTGAGACGGAGATCAAAGAGACTCTCCGTCAGATGGGCAAGATAAGACCGGACGATGAACTGAATTGCGGTTCATGCGGATACAATACATGTCGGGAGAAGGCAATTGCTATACTGCAGGGTAAAGCTGAGATATCTATGTGCCTCCCGTACCTGAAAGAACGTGCGGAAAATTTCTCAGATACCATCGCAAGAAATACACCGAACGGTCTTATCGTTCTCAATGAGAAGCTGGAGGTTCAGCAGGTGAACTATGCGGCACTTAAGATTTTGAATCTTAGGGATGCAAGTGACATTTTAGGTGATCAGGTTGTACGTGTGCTGGATCCAGCAGATTTCAACAGAGTGCTTACCTACGGCGGTACCATCCGCGACAAACGTGAGTATCTGGCCGAGTACGGCAAGTATGTAGATAAGACTATTGTTTATGATAAGGAATATCATCTAATCCTGGGAATTTTCCGTGATGTAACTGAGGAAGAGACGCAGCGTGAGAGAAATGAAGAGATAAGCCGCCAGACCGTTGAGATTGCGGACAAGGTGGTTGATAAGCAGATGAGAATTGTTCAGGAAATCGCGTCGCTGCTTGGCGAAACAGCAGCAGAGACGAAAATCGCACTGACGAAGTTGAAAGAGTCAATCAGTAACGAGTAATGGGTAGTCTATAGCCGGCGGATAGAAGAAGTTGAGCAATAATGATATATGGATATATTGATTATTCAATTAAGTAATTAAGGAATTAAGTAATTGAGTAATTAATGAATTGTCCGTCGGCTATATTTTAAAATTTAGGGAGTTTTTTGATAATGAATAATCTGTGTGCAGACATAGGTTGGAAAAGTATAAATCATGAAGGTGAGCTGCTGTGCGGCGATCATGTTGAGATCGTGAATCAGGGCGAGAACTCGCAGGTCATTGTGCTTGCGGACGGCCTGGGAAGTGGTGTTAAGGCAAGCATTTTATCTACGCTTACATCGAAGATCATTTCGACGATGATGGCAGAGGGAATGAGGCTTGAGGACTGCGTGTCCACCATTGCTGCAACGCTGCCTATCTGCGCCGTGAGAGGTGTGGCGTATTCCACATTTACCATCATACACATTATCGAGAATTCCACAGTTGAGATTATTCAGTACGACAATCCGCGGGTTATTTTCCTGCGCAACCATGAGATTTATGAGTATCCGAAAACGGAGCTCACTATAGATAACAAGAAGATTTTGAGGTCGGTCATCAGCCTTCAGGAGGATGACTGCATGGTTGCTATGAGCGACGGATGTCCGCATGCGGGAATAGGACTCGCATTTAACTTCGGCTGGAAGGTCGAGGATATTGCGCAGTTTATGCAGCAGCTTGTTGCTGTCGGCTACACTGCAAAGACGCTGGCCACCATGCTTGTGGATCAGTGTGACAAAGACTACGGATATCATCCCGGCGACGATGCGACAGCATGTGTCGTGAAGGTGAGAAAGCGTGAGCCGATGAACATTTTGTTCGGACCGCCGCGCAACCGCGATGACGGAGACAGAATGATGTCGCTGTTCTTCTCGAAGGAGGGCAAGCACATTATATGCGGTGGAACAACATCGTCCATCGCTGCGAAGTATCTGGGTAAGCCGGTGAAGGTGAGCCTGGATTTTGAGAGAGGAGATGTGCCTCCGGTTGCGGAGATTGAGGGCGTCGACCTTGTGACTGAAGGTGTCATCACAATCAACAAGGTTATTGAGTATGCGAAGGACGCTCTGGGCGACAACGAGCTCTATGAGAAATGGAGCTTCGAACGCGACGGTGCTTCGCTTATATGCAGGCTTCTTTTCGAGGAAGCTACAGATATTAATTTCTACGTAGGCAGGGCCGTGAATCCGGCGCATCAGAATCCTGACCTGCCGATAACATATAACATCAAAATGAACTTGGTGGAGGAGCTTTCCGAATGCCTGAGGCAGATGGGAAAGAAGATTAAGGTTAGTTATTTTTGATGGTATGTTAATTGTGGTTGGTGGTACATTTTACATCATGATTTGTATTGTCGATGTTGCGATAGAGAAAATCAATTTGAGTTTGATATAGATGTTTTGCATTGATTTTGATAGATGGTATGAGGAGTCCAAAAAATGGTAGTCAGAAAGTTTGATACAAAGGTACAGCACCTGAAATATAAGGTTTTGAGAGAGGTGGCGCGACAGGCGTGGAATGATTCGCTTCTTGACAATATTTTGGACATTCATCATGTAATCGTTCCCGGAAAAACTCCGACGACTCGCTGCTGTGTTTATAAGGAGCGTGCGATTGTCGGGGAACGTATCAAGATAGCAATGGGCGGTGATACAGATAATCCGAACGTTATCGAGGTCATCGATATTGCATGTGATGAGTGCCCGGCTGCAGGATATTCGGTAACCGATTCCTGTCGTGGGTGCCTGGCACATAGATGCGAGGATGTTTGTAAGCGCGGGGCCATATCCTTCGACCATAATCACGTGGCGCATATCGACAAGTCAAAATGTGTTGAGTGTGGCCAGTGTGCTAAGGTCTGCCCTTATTCTGCAATCATCAACAGAAAGCGTCCGTGTCAGGTTGCCTGCAAGGTTAAGGCAATCTCCATAAATGAGGATAATGCGGCGGCCATCGATAACAGTAAATGTATCCAGTGCGGAGCGTGCGTATACCAGTGCCCGTTCGGCGCAATCACGGATAAGTCATTCATTTTAAATGTTATCGATATGATAAAGAAGAGTAGGGATAACAGTGAATATAAAGTATACGCTATCGTTGCGCCGTCCATTTCCAGTCAGTTTGCTTATGCGAAGCTGGGTCAGGTGATAACGGGTCTCAAGAAGCTGGGATTCCATACAGTGATTGAGACGGCACTCGGAGCCGATATGGTGGCTGAGTCCGAGTCAAAGGAACTGGCGGAAAAGGGATTCCTGACAAGCTCATGCTGCCCGGCATTTGTACAGTATATAAAGTCCTCATTTCCGGATCTGCTTCCTCTGGTGTCGCACAATGTGTCGCCGATGGTAGCGCTGGCGAAGTACATCAAGTCCACCGATGAGAAGGCAAAGGTCGTATTCATCGGACCGTGCACCGCGAAGAAGGCAGAGGCGATGAAGGACGTGGTGAAGCCGTATGTGGATTCAGTAATAACCTTCGAGGAGCTGCAGGCGCTCTTCGACAGCAAGGATATAGATATAACGGAGCTTGACGAGGACGTGCTCGACAACGCTTCATATTTCGGAAGAATCTTCGCACGCAGCGGCGGTCTGTCGGATGCTGTGGCGGAAGGTCTCAAGGAACAGAACATCGACTTTGATCTGAAGCCTGTGTCCTGTGACGGAATTGAGGAATGCCGTATAGCACTCCTGAAAAAGAGCAAGAATGTACTCGACGCAAACTTCATCGAAGGTATGGCCTGCATCGGTGGCTGCATCGGCGGCGCCGGCTGCCTCACCCACGGTGAAAAGAATAAATCCGAAGTCGACAAGTATGGCCGTGAAGCATTAGAAAAAACCATACTTGACGCAATTAAAATCCTATAGAAACCCACATTATTTTCATTTTTTTTCGGTAGCGATAAAAAAATTATCGCTAAATGAAGATATTTGAGTCAAGTATTGTTCCATATAGTGGAAATTCATTTTTATCTTTTGACATGCTTTATGATGATGTGAAGAGATTTTTAAAGGACAATAAAATACAATATCAAGTAGATGTATTACCTAATAAGGGATGTACACCCGAAGTTCCATGGACTATCATAAGAGTTCAGAAGATTATTAGTATATACTTTGCATATAATAAAATGTTTAAGATTGAATTTGATGAAGGATATACAGGGAAATTAAAAAATGGTATATATATTGGTATGCCTATAGAAGAAGCGTTATCTATTGATCCTACATTAGCTTATAATGAAGAGGAAGAGGATTATGGATCTGAGGAAGGATACTGGATGGAAGATAATCTTGAAACAGAAAAAGTGATGAGTATTACTATTTTTATAAAGGAATTACTAGATGATGACCTGTTTTTTACATATGAATGGGCAAAATAGTATATAAACTTCCAAACCACTCGAACGACATAAAATGAAGATTTTCACCCACCGGTACTAAAATGGTACTAGAAATCTTTGAAACGATATGGAATATGTGTAAACCAAAACGAATGCTAAACAAATATGTTTAGAAAATGAATTAAAAAGACGTGGAATAAAAAATCATTCTGCGAACTCCTATAGTAAACAAGAGCTCGCAGAAGCCCTAAAATAGGGCGCTTGTGAGCTTTTTTGATGCTTCGTGGTACTAATTTGGTACTAAAACAAGATTTGGGACGGTACTCAGTCTTAGTTTTTTCCATTGTTCTGAGATTTATTGGATAATGCCTCAATATATAATTGCATCCTTTTAATCAACTCTTCACGTTTAACATCAGCTCTGCTTAACTCTAATAAATCAAAAAAGTCTGGATTGTCATCTTTTTTTAGGATTATCAGATTGGGTGATGAATCATTTGTTTTATCTGTCAGGTATTCAACTGACGTATGGTATCGATATACGACAAGATTTGCACTTCCTGTTTATGGTGAAAATGGAGAAATTGATAGATATAATGTGTTTCGTACGGAAATATTAATCAGACAAGAAGCTAGTGAAAAAATGTATTTATATGATTTAGTAAATATAAAAAAAGAAACGAGCACCCCGCTTGAGTCCTAAAGACTGTACGGTTACAAACCCGTTTCTTTCGAACCAAATGATACGCCATTTCTTTAATACTGTCAACCCCAGTAATAAACATGTTATAACTTATTTTTGAGTCAAAGGACAGTGAATAGCTTTGGATTCTGCGAACTCCTGTAAAGCGATAGCATTGGCCAGAATGAAATGCGAGGAAATAAAAAACATAGAATAACAGTCGAAAGCATAAATCACATACATAAAGGACGGTTTTTATATGAAGATCGTAAAGAGAATTTTAAAGGGAATACTTATAGCAATCGAGCTCCTATAGATTTA
The DNA here is from genome assembly GCA_017480495.1 of Eubacterium sp. Taxonomy (GTDB): domain Bacteria; phylum Bacillota; class Clostridia; order Lachnospirales; family Lachnospiraceae; genus Eubacterium_Q. Next base: position 59,720 of record JAFVAQ010000005.1, read on the forward strand.
ATATTATATTTCTAGATTTAATATGTAGGTAAGTATGTTAAAATATAGAAGTGCAGGTTCTTTGAGAGCTTATAAATAAAGAGAAAAGAAATAATACTTCCTGAAGGGCTTAAGGGCAGGTTATGAAGCAAAATGTACTTCTTATTCGAGATTCATTGAAAATGATTCAGAACTAAAGTATAAAGTGTCCTGAGAGGTGTAAGCATTGAAAATATTTGTTAAGGATAAAGTGAAAATCTCTGAAACAGAAGTTGAAATCAGATGTAGAGAAAAAGACAGTGAGGTTGAAGCTGTTCTCGAATCTATCAAAAGTGTAAGTGACACGCTGATGGGAGAGAAGGAAAATGGAGATAAGGAGCCGGTACGAGTTTCCAAAGTACTTTACTTCGAAGCGGTTGATAGAAATGTATTTGCTTATACAACTGATAACTTCTATCGTGTTAAGAGAACACTTTACGATCTTGAAGATTATCTGACTAAGAAGCATTTTGTTCGAATATCTAAGTCCGCTATCGTTAATCTGAAGGCCGTGAAGAGTGTAGCTCCAGAGGATGGAAGAAGACTAAAGCTGCTCCTTAGAAACGGTGAGTGGATAGTGGTATCCAGAAACTATGTCAGTGATTTTAAGACTGGTATAGGGATGAAGGAGGCAAAGTGATGAGTAGAGAAAGATTTAAGAATATTGTCAAACATTCATTTTCAATGGTTGCAGTATGCTTCTCAATGGGCATCTTATTCATTGGAGTAGGTTTTAGTTTTTTTGATATATATATAGAACCTTTGAATATAATCAAAATATGGATGGGTTTCTTTATACTTGGTGTCATTACAATAATCAGAAGTGTATTTGATACAACTAAATGGTCACGAAGTAAGCCATTCTATGTTAAGAATATACTGTTTATGCCACTATATCTGATAGTTGCACTTACTATGGCGATGGGGATTGTTAAAGGACAGGGAGAGTTATTGTCCATACCACTTATGATACTGTATGCAGTATTATTTCTCATTGTATTTACGATTAGGCAGCTAATAGAATATTTTCTGCAAAAAGCTAAGACAAATAAAATGAATGATGCTCTGAAAGAATTTCAAAAGGAGCATTCATGGGATGAAGAGGAATAAAGTTTTAGTTGTAATAAGAATTGTTATAGCACTTATTGTGTGGTTTTTAATCTATAAGAGTTACAGTACATTTGTAGATCCGATGTTGGATGGAAAACTACCGGATGTAATCAGATTGATTATACGAGGTATGATTGTCCCATATACGGTAGCATTAGGGGCATGCTATCTTATAATTAGAGGGATGGAAGTTCCTTATGAATATGGTGGAGGGACATCAGGTGTTTTAAAAAATGAAATTCAGAATATTTCTGTGACTCCCGGATTTATTATCAAAGCATTTCTGATTCAGACAGGACTTAGTATGCCTGTTATTCTGATTTTCAATATAATATTAACAATACTTGGCGTTACTCCGCACGGAATGACAGCAGAGGAAATATTTGGTAAAAACTATTTGTTTTATATTATTCTGCTGCTGGGCTTTGCTCCTGCTATGGAGGAGCTGATTTTTAGAAAGCTATTCTTAGACAGATTGCTTGTAATCGGTGAGGCAGGTGCAATCATTATATCGGCTGTTTTATTCGGACTGCCACATGTATTTTCCCAAGGTATTCCGCAGATGCTTGGTACATTTATAATAGGTATTGTATGGGCTTATGTAAGAATTGAGACAGGCAGGCTGTGGCCGGGCATTATACTTCATATGATGTTTAATCTTTACGGATGCTACTTTGCATTATTTATGTCGAAAATCCCTACAACTACGGTCATCTTTATGTTTATGAGTGTGATAATAATTCCAATAATCGCAAGTATTTTACTGATAACTCATTTCAGTTCAACAAAATTGAAGCATCAAGCATAGGATGATACAATATGTAACAACTTATCTTCTTAATTACTAAGAATTCCATTGATAGAAAAGAAGGTCTGGTAATGGTTTTAGCATAGTGACATAGGGCAAGTTTTAGTACTTGCCCTTTTAGTTTATAGGGGAATATGGTAAAATGAATCGTGAGACTTTAAGTTTTTGGTTATTCTAGGAGAAGTGTTTAATGAATGGGGGATTTGGTGTCCGGGCGCCTGCACTTGGCTGAAGTGTTGGTTGGGCACGTTTGTTATACTTGAAATTATGTTTCTTTCGATCGCAGGACCAATCGGTACTGCAACAGGTCTTGATTTAGACGACCTAGTTATGCTGATTCTAGCAATTAATTCCCCTTCATATAATAGAGTGGATTCCTAAGGGGGTAGATTAGGATGAGAAAAAGTAAGAATATATTTCGAATAGTGGCATTTGCTATGATGCTAATACTTCTGATTAGTTCGACAGCTCCACTTACAACTCATGCAGAAGAAAAGAAAGATGAGAAGGTGGTTCGTGTGGGCTGGTTTGACTCATCCTTCTATTATTATGATGATTTCGGAAGAAGATGTGGTATTGCCTATGAGTATGATCAGAAGATATCTGCTTATACTGGTTGGACCTATGAGTACGTAGAGGACAGTTGGTCAAACCTTCTTAAAATGCTTGAGAACGGTGAGATAGATATACTTAGTGATGTTTCGTATACTGAGGAACGTGAAGAGAAAATGTTATTCCCTGATCTTCCAATGGGAACAGAATCCTATTATATCTATATCGATGCAGATAATAGAGAGATAACCTCTAATGATTTAAGCTCCTTTGATGGTAAGAAAATAGGTGTAAGTAGCGGAAGTATTCAGGAAGAATATCTTGAGGATTGGGCTAAGAAGAATAACGTATCTATTGATATAGAACCTATTGCCCTGGGTGAAGAAGAGTCTATGAATCTTCTTGAAACAGGCGAGCTGGATGGATATGCGACTATATATACATTTGATAGCAAATATCCAGTTGCACCGGCTGCAAGAATAGGTGGTTCAGATTATTATTATGCAGTAAGTAAGAAAAGCCCGGATATTCTTTCTGAGCTTAATGTTTCACTGGCTGAGATTCAGGATGAGGATCCATTCTTTAATGAAAAAATCTCCGGAGATAGTTTATATAATTCTAAAACAAATGCACTCCTTACTCCTATGCAGGAGGATTGGATAAAGGATCATGGTTCTATACGTGTAGGATATAGAGATAATTATTTACCGTTCTGTTCACAGGATAAGAAAACAGGCGAGTTGACGGGAGCGCTGAAGGATTATCTGGAGAATGCTAAGAATAATCTAAATAATGATAATATAAAGTTTGAGACAAAGCCTTTTGATTCTACGGAAGAGGCACTTGAGGCACTAAAGGCTGGTGAGATTGATTGTGTATTCCCGGTTTATCTCAATACCTATGATGCTGATCAGATGGGCGTTAGACTTACAAGCGCTGCTATGAAAGTTGAAATGTATGCAATTGTGCGCAAATCGGAAGATAGAGCCATATTTGAAGAAAACGATATAAAGATAGCTATTAATAGAGGGATGGTAAACATTGAGACCTTCGTTATGGAACATTATCCTTATGCTGAGATCGTTGAATATAATGATAGAAATGCTTGCTATAAGGCCGTATCAGATGGAATGGCAGATTGCGCATTAGTAAGTAATTATCGAATTCTAACTTCTGAGGAAAATTTTGATAATTTAAAGCTGACTACTGTACCAACAGGTGAAGCTTTGCCGTTTTCCTTTGCAGTAAATAAAGATGATTCGGATATGTATTTTCTTATGAATAAAACAGCGATAATGACAGAAAGTGTTGAAATGGATGTGGCACTTGGTTCTTATATGCTGAATGAACAGAAGGTATCCTTTAGAAACTTCCTTAAGGATAACTGGTTAATAGTAATAGCTATACTTGTAGCGATATTCTCAATAATCATTTTCCTACTTGTTCAGAAGCTGAGAGCAGACCGATTAGCTAATAAACAGCGTGGACTTCTGGAAGAGGCTGAAGAGGTTACTAAGCTGAAGCAAACCATTACATCTCTTATTGATAATATGCCGGGATCAAACTTTACCAAGGATGCTGAAACTGGAGAGTATTTGGCTTGCAATCAGACTTTTGCAGAATATGCTCATAAGAAGTCGCCGGATGAAATAATTGGACGTACGGCATTTGATCTCTTTGATGAGGAGAAAGCGAAGCGCTTTGTAGAGGATGATAAGTTAGCTCTATCTATGGATGAACCATATATCTTCTATGAGACAATTACAGGTCCGGATGGTGAGCAGAAGCAGATGCGTTCTACTAAACTGAAATATGTTGATACAAATGGACGAGAGTGTGTGTTGGGAATCACTGTAGATGTTACAGAAACTGTACGTATAAGTAGAGGAAGCGTTAACGATAAAGAGGATTATGAGAAAGCAAGAAATACTGGAATAGTCTTTATGCATATAGCTCGTACATTGGCACAGGGATATAAAAACCTCTACTATATTGATTTCAATACAGAGGAATTTATAGAATATACAATAGATGAAGAGGGCTATCTTGTTGAAGCAGATCGAGGATGGCATTTCTTTGAAGTCTGCCAGGATAATATCGCCAATGTTATTTACTACGAAGACAGAGAAATGTTAAGTAAGGCTCTGGACAGACACTGTCTTGAAGAGGAATTGAATCAAAAAAATAATCTGGTGTTTACATATCGAGAAATCATTGATGGAGAACCGATATATGTAAGTATGAGAGTTTCCCGAATGCAGGATGATAATAGATATATGATTATGGGAATAACTGATGTGAATGAGCAGATGAAGGAGCATAATGCTGCTGCCCAGATAAAAGAGGAGCAGATAGCGTATGACAGAATCAGTGCACTGGCCGGCGATTTCTTCTGTATCTACGTTGTTGTTCCTGAGACAGGACAGTACAGAGAGTTTAATGCATCCGATGACTTTGATTTATTCGAACATCATGGAAATGGACAGGATTTCTTTGCTGATTCAAATGAATGGGCTGTACTAAAAATATATCAGGAGGATCAGAATCGTTTCCTCTCTGCAATGACTAAAGAAAATGTTATGGCAGAGGTAGAGCAAAGTGGTATCTTCACTCTGAGTTGTAGAATGATGATTGAGGGAGAACCTCGGTATGTTCAATTCAAAGCGTCACGGCATGAGGAAGAGGAAGGTCCACGTCTGATTATTGGTGTAAATGATATAGATGCTCAGGTTAGACAGGAAGAGGAATATGGAAAGAGACTTGCTCAAGCGCGTATAGAAGCCAATATTGATGCGCTTACAGGTGTAAAGAATAGAAATGCATATCGTGTATATGAAGAAAGAATAAATGCGCAGATCGAGATGAACCGTGCTCCTGACTTCGCCATTACTATCCTTGATCTTAATGATCTGAAGAAGGTCAATGATACTCAGGGACATAAGGCTGGAGATCAGTATCTTCGAGATGCCTGCAAGATTATTTGTACAACATTTAAGAGAAGCCCAGTATTCCGCGTAGGCGGAGACGAATTTGCTGTTCTCTCACAAGGCGATGATTATGAGCGTATTGATGAGCTCGTTGCACAGATGAATGCTCATAATGACCAGGCGGTTGAAAATGGTGGGATTGTTATAGCGCTAGGTATGTCTAGATATAGTCAGGACTCAAAGGTTTCGCTTGTGTATGAACGTGCTGATCAGACTATGTATGAGAATAAGAGTGAACTTAAGGCAAGGAAGAAGTAAGAGGTTAAGAGTATATGTATTATTCCATGATAGGACTGATAGCGATATTTGTACTAATTATCGTTAATCAGGATATTCTGTTTAATCCTAAAGAGGTGTATCACAAACCTGTATGGATAGTGTACAGGAGGTTTTTGTTTGCGGTCCTAATCTATCACGTGACAGATGTCCTATGGGGTATTCTTGAGAGTAAGAAGCTAGATCAACTTCTTTTTGCTGATACAACTGTTTATTTTATTGTTATGTCAGTGGGAATCTTTTTATGGGCACAGTTTACTGTTAAATATCTGGGCGAGGAAAACTCTTTTGGACATTTTATAGTTTTTACTAGCCGTTTAATAGCTATTTCAATTGCTGTACTTGTTATTGCGAATATTTTTTATCCAATACTTTTTGAGGTAGATGCAAATTGTGTTTATAAGGCACTTCCTGTAAGATATGGAGTTATTTCCGCTCAGATTCTTATGTTTGTTCTTATTTCTCTTTATGCTGTATCTGCTATGTTCAGACTGCAGAAAGAAGAGGCTAAGTCTACAAAGTATCAAATACTTGCCTTTTTTGGAATGATTATGGCTATACTTCTTTTCCTTCAGCTTATATTCCCACTTCTTCCTGTTTATTCTATAGGATATATGCTGGGAACCTGTATGCTTCATACATTTGTGGCGGCAGATGAGAAGGAAGAGCATCGACGGGAACTTGAGGAAACAGAAAAAATAACAGAGCTTAAGGATACAATTGTATCTCTTCTAAACAATATGCCAGGAATGGCATTTACAAAGGATGCTAAGACAGGAGTTTATCTGGCTTGTAATAATCAGTTTGTTGGATATGCTCATAAAATGAATTCGGATGAAGTTATAGGGCTTACGGATTTTCAAATCTTTGATTCTGAGACAGCGGCACATTTTGTGGAAACTGATAAGCTGGCGCTGACTCTCTCTAAACCATATGTTTATTATGAGGATGTTCCGGATGCGGCAGGAAATCAGAGACAGCTTCAGACAACTAAGTTAAAGTATAAGGACACATCTGGGAAACTATGCGTATTGGGAATGTGCCAGGATATTACAGATATGGTAAGCATCCAGCATGAGCATGCCATGACACAGGAGGCTTATGAACAGGCAGTTAGTACGGGTCTCATGTATTCAAATATTGCTCAGACTTTGGCTCGCGATTATGTAGATTTGTATTATATAAATAAAGATACGGAAGAGTATATAGAGTATCAGAATGGTGAGGGAGATGCTCCGCTTGCCGAAATTCGACGTGGATGGCATTTCTTCAGTGATTGTAAGAAGGAGCTGGCAGAGAAGGTTTATCCGGAGGATAGAGAGAACTTCCTTCAGGCAATGAATCGTAAAACTCTGATGAGGGCACTTGAGAGGAAAGACACGTTTGTTATGACGTATCGCCAGATTGGAGAACATGGTCCGGTCTATGTAAATATGAAAATCTCAACCATGGATGATAAGAGCTACCTCATCATGGGTATTACAGATGTGGATGCTGAGATGCGTGAAACAATGGCCAGAAACGAGGCTCTATCGAGAGCGCTTCAGTCGGCTGAGCAGGCAAATTTGGCCAAGACAACATTTCTCTCTGGTATGAGTCATGAAATTAGAACACCACTGAACTCTATCATCGGTCTAGAGAGGCTTGCATCGAATAAGAAAAATCTGGATGAGGAAACACGTGGATATATGGAGAAAATAAGCTCCAGTGCTGGTCATCTATTATCTCTGATTAATGATATTCTCGATATGAGTCGTATCGAATCAGGAAAGATTGTTCTAAATAAGGAAGAATTCTCTTTTAAATCAATGCTTGAACAGATAAGCACAATGATTGGTGCGCAGTGCAGTGAAAATGGACTTAACTATGAATGTAATATAGTTGGCAAGCTGGACAATTCTTATATCGGTGATGAGACGAAGCTTAAGGAAGTCCTTCTCAACATTTTGTCGAACTCTATTAAGTTCACGGATGCTCCTGGTAAAGTAAAGCTTAAGGTTGAAAAGGTGGCGGAATTCGAGAACTATTCCACTATACGATTTAGTATTAAGGATGATGGTATAGGGATGGATAAGGATTTTATTCCTGTGCTTTTTGATGAGTATTCTCAGGAGAATTCAAAACGTAAGACAAAGTATGGTAGTACAGGCCTGGGAATGGCTATTACGAAGAAAATAGTGGAATTGATGGGGGGTTCTATCAGTGTTGATTCTGAAAAGGGTGTAGGAACTGAGTTTGTGGTTACTGTAGTTCTTCAGAATACCGAGCAACAGGATGATAGTTTTGATAGGAAGCTTGATCTTAATATACTTAATATTCTTGTGGTAGATGATGATCCTATAGAGGGAGAACATGCCAAGCTTATCTTGGAAGAGATTGGAATTCGAGCAGAATCCTGTACTAGTGGACAGGAGGCTCTTCGTAAGATAGAGGTTCAGCATGCAAAGCATAAACCATACAATCTTATCTTAATGGATTGGAATATGCCGGGAATGAGTGGTCTCGAAACGTCTGCGGAAATAATGAAGCTATATAAAAATGAAAGTACAGTTGTTGCGCTGACTGCCTATAATTGGGATGATATTAGTGAAGAGGCCCAGAGTGTTGGTGTTGAAAATCACATTACCAAGCCACTCTTTACTGCTAATATTATAGAAAGCTTTGAACAAATAGCGCGTAGAAGCAAGATGCCAATATTCAGGGAAAAGAAAAAGGCTAAGCTGGCAGGTAGACGAATTCTTCTGGCGGAGGATGTTGATGTAAATGCTGAGCTTTTAGAGGATTCTCTTGAGGTGGAGAATATAAAGGTTGATCATGCTGAGAATGGAAAGGTTGCTCTGGAAATGTTCGAAAAGAGTACTTCCGGAATCTATGCAGCTATACTTATGGATGTTCGTATGCCTGTTATGGATGGACTAGAAGCGACGGCTGCTATACGTGCGCTTGATAGAGAGGATGCTAAGAAGATTCCGATAATTGCGCTTACTGCTAATGCCTTTGATGAGGACGTTCAGCTATCTACTCAGGCTGGAATGAATGCTCATCTCAGTAAACCAATTGAAGCAGACAATCTGATCAGAGTGCTGGGAGAGCTTATCTACGAAGCGGAACACTAAAAAATATAGAAGGACCTAACAAGTAATGGTAGTATCAAATTCAATTAAATATGATAAGAAAACTAAAAAACGCTGGCGGATATGTCTGATTGTATCAGGTGTGATTATATTTATATATATTCTCCTTTTGCTAGTTGATGCATATTTATTTGCATCTAAGGGGAAAAATCCGTTTCCAGATAATCCTCTATTGATGATTTTTATCTCATTATTTTTTTCTGTTTCTAATTTGGCTTTTCCGATTTTTGTTATAAGTTTACTACTATCTATAGATTCTAGCGTTTATCTTAGGCGACTGGGAAAGAATCATTTTAAAGTGCCTGAAGATAAGAGAGTATATAACAAAGACTTGGCGCAAGTTCCTAGAACTGAGAAGGTTGAAAATGTATATTCACGCGATAGCATAATAGCTGGGCTTCTCTTTCTTGTCGGATATATAGCCTTTGTGGCAATAGATATATATTATGTGGTTAAATGGACTAGACTTGGAGAGAACGATTCAATAGCGCTATTTATATTTATGATGCTGGCTCATCTCTTTTTTATTATCTTTGCGGTGATTATTTATAGACAAAAGGATAATGAGAAATATATTGATGAGACGGATGTCAGGGAATACGGCGATTTTAGAAAAAAAAGATTCTCGTTAATGAGTGCTATAGTAGTTCTTGTTATCACTTCTGCCATTTCTATATTTGGTGTAAGCATGGCTTTCACGATGACAAAGTATATATATAAATCAAGAAACGGTCATTATGATAAAACCGTCGATGATTTTAAAGCGGGAGCTACAATGACAGTTGCTTCTAACGACCTTGTAGGGGAAAGATGGAGTGATAGAATAACGAACACTGATAAGGGCGAAAATCTCTCGCCGGAGCTCAGCTTTGATAAGGTTGAGGGGGCGGATTATTACTACGTATACATGGTTGATGAAACAGCAAATAATTGGGTGCATTGGGTGGCAACGGACGTGAAAGTAGAAGAGCTAAGTACAGGAGCTAATAAAAAGGAATACAAGGATAGTCCTGAGTTCAAATATATCGGTCCATATCCACCAGAGGGCGACGGCGATCATGTATATACTATTTATGTATATGCTATGAAAGCAAAACCGGGTCGTGACAGAGAAATGGAATTCGATGAACCGTCACTATCAGGGGACTATATGTATTACGATTATCTGTCTATATCTAAGGTGGGGGATCCTAATGAATATGGAAATGTAATAGCCTATGGCTACATTTCTGGAACTTACAGTAGATAAAAAATGTGCCACGGAGCTTTGGTTCCGTGGCACTTTCTTATTTGGTTAGTTCCCAGAATACAATGGAGCTGGCAGCTGCGACGTTAAGAGAGTCGACGTTATGCTGCATTGGTATCTTAACGGTGTAATCTGTTTCTTCTAGAACTTTATCTGATAGACCGAAGCCTTCGTTGCCTAGGATTATGGCAAGTTTTTCTTCGGATTTGAGTCGAGGGTCATCTATACTTATTGAATTATCTGTAAGTGCCATTGCGGCAGTTTTGAAGGAAAGCTTATGCAGTTCCTTGATATAATCGGAACTACTTATGTTCTTTTTATCTAGCTTTGTCCATGGAATCTGAAAAACGGTTCCAACGCTAACTCGCGAAGCGCGTCTATAGAGTGGGTCGGCAGAAGAAGCGGTAAGGATAACAGCTTCGATTCCAAGAGCGGCAGCAGATCTAAACATTGCCCCTACATTTGTTGGATTTTCTACATCATCAAATACAGCGATTCTTTTATAATTCTTCGTGATTTCTTCTATGGATTCGAGAAGCTTTCTCTTCATCAGAGCAAGAACTCCGCGAGTGATATTAACTCCCGTGAGGCCCGCGATGGTCTCGTAGTCTCCGACGAATACAGGAATTGGTTTATCTATTATACCGAACTGTTCACAGTATTTATCTGCTACAGTATCTAACATTACAAAAGAAACCGGTTCGTATCCCGCGGCAAGAGCTCTTTCTATAACCATTGGACTTTCAACTACAAAAAGTCCCAGCTCTGGTTCATAATAATGTAGGAGCTGAGCTTCATTTGTGTTAAAATAAGTACTGAGTTCTGAGGGGATGTTCCCCTTGGTTATATATTCATAATTCATAGCATTTAGAAATATAGCATAGAATAAAAGGAGGTTCAATATGCCATTTATTGATTCAAAAATTACTGTAAAAGTTAGTGACGAGACAAAGGAAGTTCTTAAGGCTAAGATCGGAAAGGCTGTATCTATCATCGGAAAGCCAGAGAGCTTTTTGATGGTTGGTTTTGAGGATGAGTATACTCTTTACTTTGCTGGTAATAAGCTGGAGAAGGGTGTATATGTATCTGTGGATGTATTTGGTTCTGTGAATGGTTCTCAGGCGGATCAGATGACTGCAGAGATTTGCAAGATTTATGAAGAGGAGCTTGGTATACCTGGTAACAATATCTATGTGGAATACCGTGGTACTTCTGACTGGGGCTGGAACGGCAGGAATTTCTAGTTATAAAATGAAACAAAGAACGGTTAATCAATATCTAAAAGAAAAGTATGGTCAGAAGATATATAAGATAGCTATTGATAGCGGTTTTACCTGTCCTAATAGAGACGGACGGTTAGATACCAGAGGCTGTATATTCTGCTCGACAGGAGGCTCGGGGGATTTTGCTGAGGATAGAAGCCTATCTATTACGGAACAGATAGAGCGTGGCAAACGAAGAGTAGAGTCTAAAATGCCTTCTGACCAAACAGAAAGCAATAAATATATAGCTTATTTCCAGGCTTTTACGAATACATATGCTCCTGTAGAGCATTTGAAGTCTCTATATATGGAGGCGGTCAGGCATCCGGATATTGTAGCAATATCTATTGGGACCAGGCCGGACTGTCTGCCGGAAGATGTACTTAATTTACTGGGAGAGATAAACAGCATAAAACCTGTTTGGGTCGAACTTGGTCTTCAGACTATTCATGAGAAGACAGCAGACTATATAAGACGGGGGTATCCTCTGCCGGTATATGATAAGGCTGTAGAGGAATTAAAGAGAAGAGATATAGAGATAATAACTCATGTGATCCTGGGGCTGCCCGGGGAATCCAGAGAGGATATGTTGGAATCTGTAAAATACGTAGGAGATAGCGGAGTGCAGGGAATCAAGCTTCAGCTGCTTCATGTATTAAAAGGGACAGATCTAGAAAAAGATTACAAGGCTGGACTGTTTAAATGCCTGACAATGGAGGAATATATCAATCTGATTGCAGATGCTCTTGATATTCTACCAGAGGATATTATAATTCACCGAATGACAGGAGATGGTCCGAAGAGAATACTTGTGGCTCCGGAGTGGAGTGCAGACAAAAAAAGAGTTCTTAATGAATTAAATAAATTGACAAGGGATTAGAACTGTAGTATTTTTGTATTACATTAAATAATACAAAGGTGCTGCAGTTTTTTAGAGCAAGCTGCAATTCAACAGTTAAGAGGAAGCGTAAATGATAATTAAGATAGATGAATATTCAGATGTGCCTATCTATATGCAGATACGAAATCAGATAGTAATTGGTATCTCAAATGGCGAACTTGCGCCTGGCGAACAGCTGCCTACAGTACGTGCTCTTGCACTGGAAATGGGTATCAATACTATGACAGTCAGTAAGGTGTATCAGCTACTTAAGTCAGAAGGATATATACTAACTGATAGAAAAAATGGCGCTCGAGTTAGAGAGAGTATAAGTAAGTCTGGCGTACTAAGTGACGAGAACAAAACTGAACTTAAGCGTATAGTATCTGAGGCAAGACTTTCAGGAGTTCCAAAGAAGGATATCCTGAAGTTAATTGAGGAATATTATTAAAACTTCTAATACTATTCTGTTTGTATTTGAAAGGCGTAAATATGAATATTATATTTAATATTATAATGCTGGTGATCCTGGTTCCGACCGTTTTATTCCTTTTTCTTTATGAGTATCCAGCGAAATGGAGAGATAAGAAATATATATATGGAGTACTTAACCGCACTGAGTTTAAGGAAGAGAAGACAGCAGAAAGAGTAGATGAGATAGCATCAACCTGCAGAAAAAATGCGAAATGGCTGCTCTTCATTTCTCTTATTCTTATGGTGCTTTTTTGTTTTATTCCAGACTTTACAATCAGGATTATTGTATGGACTACTTTTGTTTTTCTTGATTTAGTGCTGATGTTTGTTCCTTTTTCGAAGGGCAATAGTGAGCTGAAGAGTCTTAAGCGTGAACTGGGAATTGCTTCAAAAAAAGGTGTAGTATATACGGATTTGAAAGGAGCGGGATCCATTCATGCACTTAAAAAATCAAGCATATTAGTTCCGAATATTATAGCTACAGTATTCTTTCTAGTGGCTCTTCTTAATGATATAGGAGTAGTTAAGCTCGTTGGATTACTTCCCGGACAGTTTCCATACCAAGCTCGAATAATGACTGGTATGACAGGGGCGCTTCTTTTTATCAGTATTATGCTCATTCCCATAGCATTAATGATGGATGGAATCAGAAATGAAGTTATCTCTGAAGATAGTGACGTCAATGCTAATTACAATAGAGCCAAAAAGAAAAATATGGCGAACTTCATGGTATTGTTCGCCTGGATTAATACAATAGTTATAATTATCATGATGATAATAATGTGTATATGGGATAATCAGTTGATTTATCTAGCTTTATATGCAGTATATATGTTCGCTATTATGATAGGTGTGTTCTTCTACGGTAAGAGACAGAAAGAGATAGAGAAGAGATACAAGAAGGAAACCTCTGTTGAGGTAGATGATGATGATAACTGGATACTTGGACAGATATACTATAATCCCGATGATAAGAGACTGAATATTACTAAAAGGGTAGGCGTCGGATCTACAGTAAATATGGCACATCCTGTTGGTAAGGCTATATACATAGCTTCAGCGCTTCTCGTGATCTTCACATTTATTATATTGATATATGTTGGTGTGCTTAGTAAGACACCGATGGAAGTAAGGCTCTCTGATGGAAACCTTGTATGTCATCAGATGAAGGATGATTACGTTATCCCTATAAGTAGTATAGATGAAATTAGTATGGGATCAGACTCTGGCAAGCTTAAGCTTCGTAAAGAGGCTGGATATGACATGCCTCCGATGAATAAAGGGAAGTTCAATATAAATGATGAGGGTGGCTGTATAACATTTCTTGATTTAGATACAAAAAACTATATTATTATCAGTGCTGAAGGAAAGAAATACTATATAAATGCACCGAGTGACGAGGAAACTGAGAAAATCTATAATGAGGTAGTAAATCAAATATCTGATTAGTGCCTTAAAGGCTGTGTACTAAGTATGCGGCCTTTTTTTTATTTAAATATACGTTGTTTCCGATTTTTCTTGACAATACGAAAAATAAGGTGTATTGTCTGTATTACAAAAGATAATACAAACAATACAAAGAATATAAATGATCTGGAGTATCGAGGAGAAAGCTATGTTAGAAATAAAGAACTTAGACAAAATATATAAAGGAACAGATAAAGGAATAAAGGATATATCCCTCACGGTTGAAGCGGGAGATATCTACGCCTTTATCGGTCATAACGGCGCTGGTAAGACAACACTTCTCAAAGCTATTACAGGAATACATGAGTTTGACAAGGGTGAAGTCATAATCGATGGAATAAATATCAAGGAGAGTCCCATGGAGGTTAAGCGCAGGATAGCTTACATCCCTGATAATCCTGATATATACGAATTTATGACTGGTATCCAGTATCTTCAGTTTGTGGCAGATATCTATAATGTATCTGCCGCAGAGCGGGAACAGAAAATACTCGGATATGCAGATAAGTTTGAGATTACAAGTTCTCTCGGTGATCTGATATCGTCCTATTCTCATGGTATGAAGCAGAAGCTGGTTATAATATCGGCACTTCTTCATAGTCCGAAGCTCCTCATAATGGATGAACCTTTTGTAGGACTTGATCCTAAGGCGGCATTTATACTGAAGGAGATAATGAAAGAAATGACAGAGCAGGGAAGCGCAATCTTCTTCTCAACACATGTGCTTGAAGTTGCTGAGAAGCTCTGTAACAAGGTTGCAATCATAAAGAGTGGAAAGCTTCTGGCGAGTGGCATGATGAGTGACGTTGTTAAGGATGGAGAGTCGTTGGAAGAACTCTTTATGGAGAGTGTTTAGATTTGGAGGCTGAATAATGAATATTCGTACTCTTATAAAAATGGAATTAATCAATTTTCTTGGAATAAATGAATTGCGTCATGTGAAGGATCCTGCTGTGAAGAAACAGAAGGGATTTCTCTTTGGAGTTCTTATTGTTCTGTATGTATTTCTTTCTGGATATATAGTAATGCAGAGCGTGCTCCTGGATAAAATCGGGGCCACAAAATATATTCCAGTGCTCTACTTTATGCTGGCGTGTATGCTTAATCTGGTAGTGGGAATCTACAGGGCAAAGGCTGCTATATATAGAGAAAGTGATCTGGAAATGGTATCAGCACTTCCGCTGGGTGGTAAGAGCATAGTAACATCAAGAGTCTTCAGAATGTATTTTGATAATCTGATCGTTGGACTTGCAGTGATCATTCCTTCCATGATCATTTATGGTATCAAGACCGGATGCGGAGTTATGTTTTATATCTCCATCCTTCCAGTATGTATTATAAGCCCAATCCTTCCGACAGCTATCGCTGCATGGGTTGGAATTGTATTTGCGGCAATTATCGCGAGAAACCGTCATAAGGTTCTGACGGAGGTTATACTTGTTCTGGTAGTTGTTATAGGTTCCTTTGCGATAAGTGGAGTTATCTCATCTAAGGCAGGAGTTGGAACAGTAAGTAGTCTTGCTGAGAGAAAAGAATTAAATGAAGAGATAAATGTTGAACTTTCTCGCATGATCAGTGAGAAGATGACCGATATGGAGAATGCATTTCCTCCTATAAGGATAGTTGGAGATATGCTTACGAATACTGACTTTGCAGCACTTGCCGTATACGCACTCATTTCATTAGCAGTAATAATAATGACGAGTTTAATAATTGGAAAATATTTCTTCAGTATCTCCCGCAGACTTTTTGTTACAGAGGCACATAGAGATTACAGCATCTCGGAACTTAAGAAAGAATCTGTAATGAAGGCTCTTGTAAAGAAAGAGGCATCAAGATACTTCTCATCAGGAATATATGTATCAAATACAATCGTTGGCCCGGTTATGGCAGTAATACTTGCAGTGGCTTTAGGCTTCGTAGATATAGATAAGATCATAAAGAGTGCAGGAGAACTTCCGATAGATATGAAGTTTGAAAACGCTATTCCTTATATGCTCGCTTTGGTTTTCTGCATGATGACACTCACAGCATCCAGTGTATCCATCGAAGGAAGGAATTGGTGGATAGTAAGAACCATGCCGCTTAACGCAAAGGATATTCTTGGGGCAAAGATACTTTTTAATCTGATTTTTGTGACACCCTTCTATGCACTTATGGAGATAATACTTCTCTTCACTGTAAGTGCTGGACCGCTTGAGAGAATATGGCTGATAGTAGTACCTGGACTTGCAATTCTTTACTCAGTACTTCTTGGAATGATGTGTAATCTGAAGTTCCCTAAGTTTAACTGGGAAAATGAAACAGAAGTCGTTAAACAGGGAGCGGCTACAGGTCTCAGCATGCTGGGAATACTTCCAATGATTCTTTTTGTAGGTGGAGTGGCAGTTATACCGGGTGCTGCACATCATCTGATCGGGACTGGCTTTGTTGTGGTTATGAGTGCTATCTGCTGGACATTTTATAGCAAGATAAGCAGATTCGATATTCAGACACTATAATGCAACTAAATATAACATAAGATATAAGGGAATGTTCACTTTACTTGGTGGACATTTTCTTTTTTACTAGTAAAATTAAATCAACCAAATGTTAAGAATTGTTGCAAAGGTGGGAATTATATGAGAAAGTATTACTTAGACAACATTAGATGGATTACAGTTGTTATTGTTGTTTTGTACCATGTATTTTATATGTACAATGCTGAGGGAGTGTTAGGAGGAATCGGACAGATTACAAAGCTTACAGTTCAGCCTTATGATATCTTCCAGTATCTTGTATATCCATGGTTTATGCCGGTACTATTTATAGTGGCAGGTATAAGCTCAAGGCTGTATCTGGATAAGCATACAAATAAGGAATTTATAAAGAGCAGAACGACTAAGCTTCTTGTTCCATCAACTATAGGACTTTTCGTATTTCAGTTTATTCAGGGATATGTAAGTATGCATCTGGCAGATGGGGCGGCAGAACTTGCGAAAGCGGGAGTGCCAAAGTTTATCATCTACCTTATCATGGTTGCATCAGGAAGTGGAGTGCTGTGGTTTGTTCATCTTCTGTGGCTTTATAGCGTTATACTTGTGCTAGTAAGAAAGATTGAAAAGGGAAAACTTCTAGAGGTGGGTTCCAAAACTCCGCTTTGGCTGATAGTTCTTTTCTTCTTCCCAATCTGGGGAGCGGCACAGGTGCTGAATGCCCCAATCATATCAGTTTATAGATGTGCATTTTATTTTGTATTCTTCATGCTGGGGTATTATGTATTTTCAAATGAAGAAGTAATGGATAAGCTGAAGAAATATGCAGTAGCATGCATCATAATTGGAGTGGCACTTTGCATTACATTTGCTATTTTAAACTTCATTGTTCGAGGTGGAACTAACTATGCTGATAAGCCGGTCAACAGAGGTCCACTCTTCGCAGCATGTGCATATTTTGGTTCCATTGCAATGCTCGCTGGTATGGCAAGATTTGGAGACTTCAGTAATAGCTTTACAAAGTGGATGAGTGCTCATAGCTTTGGCCTATATGTATTCCATTATCTTGGAATATCTACAGTTGCGCTTGTATTTGCAAAAAATGCAATCCTTCCTGCACCTCTTTGCTACCTGCTTAGCCTTGTAGCAGGCTTCGTATTCGGATATGGACTATATGCAATTATTTCGAGAATACCATTCTTCAGATGGGCAGTACTTGGAATTAGTAAGAAGAAGGTTCAGAATAAGGAGTAATCTGTGAATGAAAGAAATGTTGTTTAATGGATTAAAAGAATAGTATAGTAAATAGGAGAAAAAAATGTTTAGTGACAATATTGTTCGTTTAAGAAAGATAAAACAGATGACTCAGGAGGATATAGCCGAGGCTGTTGGTGTATCCAGACAGGCGGTTGCAAAGTGGGAGAGTGGCGAAACGGTTCCTGATCTTGAGAAGTGTAAGCTTCTGGCTGAACTCTTCGGTGTTTCTCTTGATGATCTGGCAAACTATGAATCAGAGGAGAATCTGGGACTGGATGTACCGCCTAAGGGTAAACATCTCTTTGGTATAGTGACAGTCGGTGATAAAGGACAGATAGTAATTCCTGCAAAGGCTAGGAAGCTTTTTGATATATCTTCGGGAGATAAACTAGTTGTGCTCGGGGATGAATCCCAGGGGATGGCTTTAATGAAGGCTAAGGATTTCCTGAACCTGGCAAATATAATCAGAAAAGGTCTGTGATTAATCGTGATTAATATTCTGCTATAATTAAATATAATACTAGATAAGGAAAAGTCGTCCTACTTTGTGAGTGTCAGGACGACTTTTTTGTTGTATACTTATGAAGATAAGTGTTTTTTTGAAATGTGATGTAGTGGGGTATTAATAATTTTGAGGAGTGTATGCTAATGAGAGAAATCGTATTGGGCAAAACAGGAATAAAGGTTCCGCAGAATGCCTTTGGGGCGCTGCCTATTCAAAGAGTTGATATGGATATGGCTGTGAAGCTTCTAAGAGGGGCGTATGAAGGCGGAATGAGATTCTTCGATACAGCGCGTGCTTATTCTGATAGTGAAGAGAAGATGGGACAGGCTTTTGGTACTGTCGAAGGAATGCGTGAGAAGATATACATTTCTTCCAAGACTCAGGCGAAAACTCCTGAAAAATTCTGGGAGGATCTGGAGACAACTCTTAAGAATCTGAAAACAGATTACCTAGATATATATCAGTTCCACTGTGTTCAGCATTGTTATAGGCCTGGCGATGGTACAGGAATGTATGAGGCGATGGTTGAGGCGAAGAAGCAGGGGAAGATAAGACATATTGGAATCACGGCACATCTTATAGGAGTCGCAGAGGAAATAGTTGAGAGTGGTCTATATGAGACGCTTCAGTTTCCGTTCTGTTATCTTGCGACGGAGAGAGATATAGCTCTCGTTAAGGCAACTGAAGCTGCGGGAATGGGCTTTCTTGCAATGAAGGGACTCTCTGGCGGACTCCTTACAGATAGTACTGCTTGTATGGCATTTATGAGTCAGTATAATGCACTTCCTCTCTGGGGAATCCAGCGAGAGGAGGAACTCAATCAGTGGCTCAGATTCTTTGATGAGGAAGTAGAGATGACAGATGAAATCGCGGCCTTTATCGAGGAAGATAGGAAGAATCTCATGGGAGACTTCTGCCGTGGATGTGGATATTGTATGCCATGTACAGTTGGAATACAGATCAATAACTGTGCGAGAATGTCACAGCTCATCAGACGCTCTCCTTCACAGAACTTCTTATCAGAAGAGTGGCAGGGACTAATGATGAAGATAGAGGAGTGTGTAGACTGTGGACTCTGCAAAACAAAATGTCCATATGAGCTGGATACGCCAAATCTTCTGAGAAAGAATCTAGCAGATTATAAGGATATCCTAGCTGGAAAGGTTCAGATTTAAGTATTTTGAAAAAGGGGCTGGCAATGAAAAAGGTAAGTGATATTATAGGAAAATACATGGCGTGGATAGTTCTGGTTATAGCGGCGTTAGCTCTATTTCTACCTAAGTCATGTCTATGGATTCAGACTACATGGATCAATTATCTGTTAATGATAGTTATGTTCGGTATGGGACTTACGATGAAGCTCTCGGACTTCGCGGTTGTTTTTAAGAGACCGAGAGATGTAATAGTCGGCTGCCTAGCTCAGTTTATTGTAATGCCGTTACTTGCTTTTTTGTTGGGTAAGATATTCGGGCTCAGTAATGAGCTTCTGGTCGGTGTGGTTCTGGTCGGAACCTGTCCGGGTGGTACATCAAGTAATGTAGTTACATTTCTATCTAAGGGTGATACTGCTATGTCCGTGGGAATGACCAGCATCAATACTTTACTGGCTCCGCTTCTTACTCCTGCGCTCACATATATGTATCTTAGAACATCGGTAAGTGTAGATGTTAAATCGATGTTCATTTCTATTATTCAGGTCGTAATTATTCCTATAGGCCTCGGTCTTCTGATAAATAAAATCTTTGGAAAATATACAGAGAAAATAGTGGATATACTTCCTACGGTTTCTGTAGCGGCAATATGCCTCATCGTAGCAGCAGTAGTTTCTCATAATAGTGAGAAGATACTGACTACAGGTCTTATTATTTTTATGATTGTAATTCTTCATAATCTTCTTGGATATCTATGTGGCTTCCTTATTGGACTCCTCTTTAAAATGGATCTCGGAAGGAAGAAGGCGGTTGCTATAGAGATAGGTATGCAGAATTCGGGGCTTGCAACAACACTCGCGGGTACAGCATTTCCAGATATGACAATGGCTACTGTTCCGGGGGCAATATTTTCTGTGTGGCACAATATATCGGGTGCGATACTCGCTGGAATCTTCAATCGCTTGAAGGATTCGGAGGCGGACGTCGCATCTGAGAGAGAAAAGGATGAAGAGTAATTAATGATCTTAGTTTATTATCTGATAATTATAAATCTTCTCGCCTTCGTTATGTATGGAGTAGATAAGAAGAAGGCGGAGAAAAATAAATATAGAATACCAGAATCGAGACTAATCGCGGTCGCTGTTTTAGGCGGTGCTTATGGAGCGGGGCTGGGGATGCTTGTCTTCCATCATAAGACTAAGATGATAAAGTTTCGAGTGGTGGTTCCGACCTTTTTGGTTCTGAATCTAATCTGTATTGGATTAATTCTATACGGAAACTATCATCTGGTTACTACTGAATATGAGGTAAATAATGCTTTGCTTCCTGACGAGTTGGATGGGTACAGGATAGTTCAGATATCGGACCTGCATAATCAGTTCTTTGGCTTTTATGAGTCCGTGCTTTTGAAAAAAATAGAAAAGGAAGAACCGGATATTATAGTTGTGACGGGGGACGTGGTCGACTCGACTCATACGAATTATGGAATAGCTGAGAGCTTCTTCAAGGGAGCTGTCAAGATAGCGCCGGTGTATTACATTTCCGGTAATCACGAGGAATGGTTGATAGAAAAAAACGCTGAGAAGTATGAGGCTTTCATAAAGGAAGTTGAATCCTACGGTGTTGATTATATAGATGATAGAGCCATCGATATTGACGGTATAAGGCTTGTTGGAGTATCGGAAATGTCTCTGGGAAAGAGCATCTACACCCTGCCAGAGGTTGAGAAAGAAGAATCCTCGGAGAGTGCGCTTATGGTAGTGCTCGCGCACGAGCCTGAATATATAAAGACTTACGTTGAGGACGGTGCTGACCTAGTTCTGTCGGGACATAATCATGGTGGACAGGTGAGACTTCCGGGCAAGAGAGGTCTCGTGTCAGCGAATTTTAAGTTTTTCCCAGAGCTGGACGCGGGAGTTAGGGATTACGGCAACACGAAGCTTATAATTAGTCGTGGTCTTGGAAATAGCGTGGCACCTATAAGAGTGAATAATTATCCAGAGATAGTTACAATTGTTTTAAAAAAGGATAATTAATATGACATAAGTGTCAAAAGTCAAAATGCGTTCCTGCTTGCAGGAAAAGCATGTTGACCTTATGACACGCTGAAACATGAGGAAATAGCGATTTACGTAGTAAATTTGCGGTTTCCGAATGTTTCAAGGATTGCGAGAGTTTCTTTAGAAACAGAGCAATCCGTATGTCATATGGTGTCAAAAGGTACTTTTGACACCCACATCATTAATATAAATTAATAATAAAAAGGGATAAGACATGAGTAGATTTCGCAGAAGTAAATGGCTTAGTGTGGTTATCAGTAGTTTAGTTGTTGTTGGTTCTATGACTGGTTGTGGACAGGGGGGTTCACAAGGGGATAATTCTAGTTCGAGTGGAACTATGACGGATTCGAGCGCGGCAGTTTCTGTTGATGATATTCTGACTGACGTGATTGAGATTGAACAATCGGATTCTTATCAGTTTGATGCTGAGGAAATAATGTATCTTTCGGGTGTTAAGGCGACAGCTTATACTCCTGGAACTCAGTATACTCTTCGTGATTTAGATGGGGATTCAATTTCAGAGCTCCTAATATCTGTCGGTGAAACGATAGGGGTTTATGCTTATGACGAGAGTAATAATCAGGCAAAGAGCACCACAGAATATGATGACAAGATCGATGAATTATTAGATGATCCTGAGGTGGTCTGGGTAGATTCAGAAAGTCAGTGGGTAGATGGCTCCATTTTCGGGGTTGCAAAGCAGACGGGTGACCCGGGAGTCAAAACAGATTTTTATACTTCCTCTTGCTACGATTGGTTAACCGATGCTAAGGTGGCAGCTCAAGGTGACTCCGTAGCTAGAATAGATTCGGAGGAGTCTATTGAAGATAAGATGATAGAAATCTTTAATGACCGTGATAATTATAAGGATGAGGATATTGAACGCATCCGTAATATATACGATATAGCTACCAATTGGGATAAGCGAAATGAAGAAGGTATTGAGCCTGTTAAGAAGTATTTTGAGGCTATAGAGAGTATAGATAGTATATCCGCAATGGATGACTATCTAACTAATCCAGAGCTGGATCCCTTTGTTATGTTTATGACATTTTATATTACTCTTGATGTGAAGGATACATCAGAGTATATCGTGAAGCTTCAAGGGGATGAGTTCTCTATTCTTCCAAGAATGTATAACAATGAGGAAGAAGAGGATAGAAAGCTGGACCGTACGGAGTATGATGTGACAGCACGTTATGTCCTTGAGCAGGCCGGCTATGCTAGTTCTGATGTAGATAGAATAATGGAGGAGTTCTATGAGATAGAAAATCAGCTCCTTGAGAAGGACTGGCCAAGCGAGGAGGAGGATGAATCAGATGAACTTCTGCAAACTATTCCAATAGAGGAAATGGCATCGAAGTGTGAGAACTTCCCGCTGGGCAAGCTTTTTGAAGCGTATGGCATTTCAGGGGGTAAGGCTACGGTTGAATATCCAGAATACTTAAGAACTCTTGATGCACTTTATACAGAGGAGAATCTGTCTAAGCTTAAATCCTATGCGTTAGCACATACAGCGTATGAGGCTAGCTCATATCTGGATTTGGATACTAGAAATGCATATTATAATAATATGGCAGAGGAGGCTACTTCTCAGGACGCTGAAGAGGAATATGGAGCTTCTGCATATACGGAGGAAGCTCTGAATGATCTGTATATGGGAACCTATTTATCAGGAAAGGATATAATGGGGGTTGCGGCGGAAAATGCTTATATCACAAACTTTGTCGATGATGAGGAGCGAGAGGACATTTCCGAACTTGCAAATGAGATAAAGGATACCTTCCGTGAGATTCTAGAAAATGAGGAATGGATGTCGGAAGAGGGCAAGAAGGCTGCGATAGCTAAGCTGGATAATATGGAGTTTTCTATACTTAGGCCAGATACGCTTATAGATAGTTCGTATCTAGAGGTGGACAAGGATTCAAACTATCTGGATGCTTATGCGACGCTTAAGGTTAACTCTAAGAAACATAGCGGCGAGTTTGTCGGTAAGGAGAGAGTCAAGGGCGATTGGCGCTATGACCTATTCACGGATGCGATTACAACGGAAGATAATTGCTACTATTATGGTGCGCTTAATCAGTTCTTTATACTTGATGCATTTATAAATGACAATACTTATAGGCTGGATATGACTCGCGAAGAGAAGCTGGGTACGTTGGGCGAGGTTATAGGACATGAGCTTACTCATGGATTTGATCCAAATGGTATACAGTATGACAAAGATGGAAATATGGTGGTAACGGATGATAATCCTTATGGCTGGATGCCGGAAGAGGATTATAATGCATTTATGGATAGGGCAAACAAGCTGTCGGAATATTTCAGTGAGTTTACACCATATCCATATAATAGATGTGATGGGTCCCTATACTGGGGCGAGGCTGCAGCAGATATAGCTGGAATGTCGATAGGGCTTAAGATTGCATCTAAATATGACGACTTTGATTATGATAAGTATTTCAGAAGTCATGCGGCGCTTTGGGTGGTACAGACTACACTTATTGTGGAACAGGGAGATATATTTAATGAGCATCCACTATATTATCTCCGAATAAATGCGACCTGCCAGCAATTTGATGAGTTTTTTGAAACCTATGATATAAAGGAAGGCGACCTGATGTATCTTGCGCCAGAGGATAGAATAAGTATTTGGTAAAGGAGTTAATATGTTAGATATACTTATTGTAGAAGATAATAAGGAAATAGGTGGACTGCTGGAGACGTTTCTCAGAAAAGAGAATTACGTTGTTTCAGTTGCAGAGACCGGCGAGAAGGCAATGAAGCTTTTTGAGATGTACGGAGCGAAGCTTGTTATCTTGGATCTTATGCTACCAGGCATAGATGGCTTCGCAGTATGTTCTAAGATTCGTGAGACTTCAAATTCACATATCCTGATTGCTAGTGCGAAGACAGAAAAGGAAGATAAGCTTAAAGGGCTTAATCTAGGAGCGGACGACTATATTGAGAAGCCTTATGATATAGACATCCTTATTGCAAAGATAAATGGAATCTTCAAACGTAAGTATGCTCAGGAGGTCATGATTGAAGGGAATCTGACGCTTAATACAGTGACGGAAAGTCTTCAGGTGGACGGGAAGGATGTAGTAGTTACCTCCAAGGAATTTGAACTTCTGAAGCTGCTTATTGAGAATAAAGGGGTTACTCTTAAGAAGGAATATCTATTTAATAACATTTGGGGAAGTGACAGTGAGTCAGAGATACAGACTCTGACAGTTCATATCAAATGGCTTCGTGAGAAGATAGAAGAGGATCCGAAAAAACCTAAGCATATAATTACAGTTTGGGGCGTTGGATATAGATTTGAGTAGGATGATGTATGAATAGATTTAAGAAGAATTTAGTGATAATAATCATAATTGAATTACTCTTCATTCTCGTGGCAGATGTGGTTTATTTTAGAATGTTTAAGGAACCGACTGCTTTCTATAAAGTGGAGGCAGAGCGACTGGTGCGGGCGATGTCCGGGGACGTGGGCATGCAGCAAAGTCCTGGTGAGATAAATTTATCAGAATATAAGTCACTAATCAGAGTAAGTGTTTTTGACCCAAATGAAATCTGTAATAATGATTATCTGGTTAAGGAAGTAGATGGGGCTTTGTATAGAATAGAATACGAAGTCAAAAGAGATAATAGGCCATTTATAATGATGAATGTGGGGCTAGCGATATTCTTTCTGATAACTGTTGGTGTGCTGGCATACATTGGGAGAACAGTTATTCGACCTTTTAATAAGATGTCGGATATGACTGTGAGTCTTGCAAAGGGTAACTTGTCTACTCCTGTAAAGGAAGAAAAGAGTCGATTCTTCGGCAAGTTCCTTTGGGGCGTTGATATGCTCCGAGAGAATCTAGAAAGCTCAAAAACAAAGAATCTCGAATATCAGAAGGAGAAGAAGACGATGCTTCTATCTCTTTCGCATGATATCAAGACTCCGCTATCTGCTATACAGCTTTATACCAAGGCTATGCAGGAAGGACTCTATGAGACGGAGGAAAAGAGACAGGAGGCTCTAAGTGGAATCCT
Organism: Eubacterium sp.; assembly: GCA_017480495.1. Lineage (GTDB taxonomy): Bacteria > Bacillota > Clostridia > Lachnospirales > Lachnospiraceae > Eubacterium_Q. The sequence continues at coordinate 85,431 of JAFVAQ010000005.1, forward strand.
TTCCAAGACTGAGGAAATCAAGTCCTACGTAGATGAGATACATAGAGTGTCCCGAGAAGAGTTTATGGAATTTGATGTGAATCCGAGCGAAGTCTATATGTCTGAGGTCATGAATAATATCGAAGTATATTACAATGATAAGCTCAGTGTTCTTCATACCAAGTTTATAATGGATGAATATGAAGACTGTATACTTTCGGCGGATAAAGATAGACTTATTGAAGTTATTCAGAATCTGATGGAAAATGCCATCAAGTATGGTGATGGTAAAGAAATTCGGATAAGCTTCAGCGAGGAAGAAGATTGTAAGCTAATAACGGTTTCAAACTCCGGTTGTAGCTTAGATGAGAAGGAACTGGCGAATCTCTTTGATTCCTTTTATAGAGGATCGAATACAGACGGCATCCAAGGAAATGGACTTGGGCTATATATAGTAAAACAGCTGATGAAGAGAATGGACGGAGATGCATTTGCAGAGATAGAAGAAGATAGATTTAAGATTACAGTGGTTGTTAGGAAGGCGTAATTGAAAAAGTGTATATAGGTGTGCAAATAGGGACGGTTCTCTTGTGCAAAAGAGAACCGTCCCTATTTGCACACCCCATTTACTCTGATTTTTTGCGTTTAATGATTATTTAATAATTGACTTGTTATTATTCAGCCATAAGATGAAAAATAACAAGAAAGGGAAAAAAGGAAATGTTTTTCAAGATATTAAAAAAAGATCTAAAGAGAAATAAGACGATGAATGTCATCCTCTTCCTCTTTATTATACTGGCGTCAATCTTTGTAGCCAGCGGTCTTAATAATCTGGTGTCGGTATTAAATGGTACAGATTATTATATGGATAAGGCGGGAGTCGGTGATTACAACCTGGTCATTGCTGGAAATGATAAGAAAGAAGTAGAGGATGCATTTAAGAATTCAGAAGCTATAACGAGCTATAAGATGGATAAGGTACTTTTCTTAGCTGATGGCGTTATAGACAGTAAGGGAAATATGATTGAAACAGATAACAATGCTATTGTTCAATCTTTTGATGACTCATCACTTAAAATGTTTGATACTTCAAATGAAGAGGTTAACAGTGTAAAAAAAGGACATATTTATATCACTAGAGACTATATGTCAAGATATGATATAGAGACAGGTGATGAGATAACTCTGAAGTTTAAAGATGTTGAACGAAAGCTTGTAGTAGATGGAAAGCTTAAAGATGCATTCCTTGGATCTACATTTATGGGTAATGACAGATTTTTAATAAATAAAGAAGATCTTGATTACATTTATGATAATGCAGATACTGAACATTGGGAAGGCTTTATAGTTTATGCCGATACAAATGATATAGCAAAGGCTAAGTCGGATACAGGTGAAATCGAAGGCATAATGTTCCAGGCCCCAAAGAGCACAATACTTATGACATATGTTCTGGACCTGATAGTTGCTTTCGTAGTAATGATACTTAGTGTATGTCTCGTTATTGTTTCTTTCGTAATACTTAAGTTTTCGATTGGTTTTACGATTCAGGACGATTTCCGTGAGATCGGTGTCATGAAGGCTATAGGTATTAGAAATAGGAAGATAAGAAGCCTCTATATGACAAAATACACAGGAATTGCGTTAGCAGGTTCGGTGATCGGATGCATTATAAGTTATCCATTTGCAGAAATGCTTATGAAGAGTGTAACCGAAAATATGGTGCTGGGTAATTCCTATGGCAAGCTACTAAACATTGTTGGCGCCATTCTGGTATTTGGAGTTATTATCGGACTTGCATATTTATCAACAGCAAGAATTAAGAAAGCTACTCCGGTTGATGCCATCAGAAATGGTGAAACAGGTGAGAGGTTTAAAAAGAAGAAAGGCTATCGGATAAGTAAGAGCCATGCAAAGAATACTCTTTACCTGGCATGGAACGACATAGTAAGCAGTCCAAAGAGGTTCCTGAATATAATCATTTCCTTTGGAATATGTTCACTCTTCCTGCTTGTTTTGGCCAATACAACGGCTACTATGGATAGCAATGCATTTATAGATACATTTGGTACAAGATCAGACCTCTATATTGATGAGATAGGAGAAAATGCAATCGACTATTCAAGCTTTACAGAGGAAAAGAAAATAGATATTGATACTTTCATGTATAGAGAAGATGGTAAGGAACTATATGGTAAATTCCAGAAAACAGTTGAGGATAAACTGAAGGAAGAAGGCATGCCGGCACATGCTTTTACGGAATGCTTATATCAATATAAAATTATTTATAATGGAGATAGCTATAATTACCGTATGCAGCAGACGGTGGGAAATGTCGACAGAAAAATGAAAACACTTGAAGGTGAAGTTCCAACTAATAAAAATGAGATAGCTATTGGTAAAGCGATGGCAGATAATCTTGGAATCAAAATTGGTGATACCATAGAAATAGATTTTGTCAAGTGCAAGGAAAAATGTACCGTAACCGGAATAGTTCAGTCTATGAACAATATGGGAGATGTCATGTTTCTTCATAAGGATGCTCCAACCTCATTTGAATATTGCCAGGGCTGCATGAGTACAGTACAGGTCACATTTACAGATAATCCTTCAGAAGAAGAAGTTCAAAATAGAAAAGAAAAGTTGAAGGATATATTAAAGACAGACGATATAAAAGATCAGAGAGAATTCTGTGTAGATACAATGAACGCTTTGGATACATTTAAAAGTGTAGAAATGCTTCTTATGGCTATAACAATAGTTGTAATTATACTAGTTACTATCATGATGGAAAGATCCTTTATTGCAGATGAGAAGAAGCAGATCGCAATACTTAAAGCCGTAGGATTTAGAGATTCAGATGTAATCCGCTGGCAGGTTATAAGATTCGGAATACTTGCCATAATCTCAGTTGTGATAGCCATGGCACTGTCCATTCCAGCAACGAACCTTGCTATAAGCCCGGTATTCGGAATGATGGGAGCTAAAAAGGTTGATTTCGTATATAACTTCATGAGTTTAATACAGTATCCACTTATTATAGTAGCGGTGACTGTAGCGATTGCCTGGCTCACAGCCCTCTACAGCAAGACAGTAGAGGCTAGAGATACAGCAAGTATTGAGTAGGATTGCTGCGCAGGCTCCGAACGAGCGCAGCAAGGCAGGAATGTAGAAAGATTATATTAAAAAAGGAGAACGAATATGCCAACAGTATTAGAAGTAAAGGATTTATGCAAAACATATATTACAGATAAGAGACAGAATAATGTACTTAAGAACGTAAGCTTTAAGGTAGAAGAGGGAGAGATGGTTGCAATCATGGGGCCATCTGCATCCGGTAAGTCAACCCTTCTCTACAGTGTATCCGGTATGGATGCAGCTACAAGTGGAACAGTTCTTTTCAATAATAAGGACATCACAAAGATGAAGAAGAATGAACTTTCTGATATGAGACTTGATGAGATGGGCTTCATTTTCCAGCAGATGTTTATGATGAAGAATCTTACAATTCTAGATAACATTTTACTTCCAGGACTTCAGAGCAAGAAGCTGAAGAGAAGCCGTAGGGAAGTAACAGAGTTCGGCGAGGATCTGATGAGAAAGCTGGGAATTATAGAAGCTGCTGATAATGATATAAATGAAGTATCCGGTGGACAGCTTCAGCGTGCCTGCATCTGCAGAAGCCTGATAAATAAGCCAAAGGTTGTATTTGCAGACGAGCCTACTGGAGCCCTGAACCGTGCTAACTCCAATGAAGTTATGGAGGAGCTTACTAAGATTAATAAAGAGGGTACCACAATAATGATGGTAACCCATGATTCTAAGGTTGCAGCGAAATGTTCACGAGTACTTTACATCATTGATGGAAATATCGAAGGTGAGTACTACAATGATCCGGAGAAGAGTGACAAGGATAGAGAGAGAGCTTTAAATAACTGGCTGATGGATCTTGGCTGGTAGATCTACTTAATATTGATATTTTATTACTTAAGAAAGGGATTTAGTTATGTCAATTGTTGGGGAAAACATAGACACGTGATGGGGCGTAGTGATGAATTTGCAGAACAACTTGGAAAATGAGGCCGGTGGGAATCGTTCCCACTGGCCTCATTATCTACCTACAGGTCTTTCGATATTGTGAAGTTGCTATCTGTTTCGAAGAAGTCTTTCTTCTCACGTTCTTTCATGAGGTCCATGGCAGATTCTTTCTTAACTGATGGATCTACAGTTCCTTCTTCTTGTTCTTCTGGTACCATGTTACCAGCATCCTTCTTAGGGGCTGTCGCAGCCTTGAGTATATATATTCCGACAATGATAACGATGGTTACTATAAATATTCCGAGTAGTCCGATTCCCATAATAGGTAGGGAGTTCATAAATGCATCTACATCAATCTTCATAATTTCAGTCCTCCTATCGTGCTATCAGGTTGAGGATCAGACCTCCGGCAATTACAGATGCTATCTGACCAGAAACATTAATACCAATTGTGTGAGCAAGGAGGAAGTTTGAACTGTCTTCCTCAAGACCAAGCTTGTGAACAACTCGAGCGGACATAGGGAATGCAGATATTCCGGCTGCACCAATCATAGGGTTGATCTTTGTCTTGGCGAAAATATTTATTAGCTTAGCGAAGAGAACTCCACCTGCAGTGTCGAATATAAATGCGATGAGTCCAAGGAAGAGTATAAGCAGTGTCTGTGGATTCAGGAAGGCATCTGCTTGCATCTTCTCTGCTATAGTTATTCCCAGGAATAGTGTTATAAGGTTCGCCAGGTCTGACTGTGCTGTTTCAGAAAGTGAATCCAGAACACCACATTCTCTGATGAGGTTACCAAACATAAGGAAACCTATAAGTGCTACAGCATTAGGAGCAACAAGTCCTGTGAGTATAGTTACGAATATAGGGAAGATGATCTTAGCAGTCTTAGATACATTTCCTGATGTATACTCCATGCGGATCTGACGCTCTTTTTTTGTTGTTAGAAGCTTAATGATTGGTGGCTGTACGATAGGTACAAGAGCCATATATGAATAAGCCGCTACGATGATTGCTCCGATATATTTGGTTCCAAAATAGTTTGCTACGAAGATGGAGGTTGGTCCATCGGCAGCACCTATTATCGCAATGGAGGCGGCATCTCTAAGTTCGAATCCAAACAGTGAAGCAAGGCTCAGTGTGAAGAAGATACCGAACTGTGCTGCGGCTCCAAATATCATTAGCTTTGGATTGGAAAGCAGTGGGCCGAAATCGATCATTGCTCCAATACCTACAAAGAGTAATAGTGGGAAGAGCTCATTTGCGATTCCGCTTTCAAAAAGGATTGAGATAGGTCCTTCTTGAAGTATATCTCCGACCATCTGGGTGATTGCTCCAGACATTGGTAGGTTAACAAGTATGGTACCGAAACCTATTGGAAGAAGCAGCGTTGGCTCCATTTTTTCTTTTAATAGCGAGGTATATCAGAACAGCTCCGATAACCCACATAATCACTTGCTTATAATCAAGGTTCGTGATATTTGAAAACAGTGATAATAATCCCTCCATGGGTGCTTTCTCCTTTATACATATAATTCGTAAAACCGTTAACAATTATATCATCTATGGTCTTATTTTTGAATTAGGTTTTCTAGAAACTTTGAAAGCCTGCTTGTTCCATCTGTTGTGGTAGCTTTGCCACTTTCGATCATATAATCTCTTAGTCTATTCCAGTTGGTGAATACGTCATCTGTGACGGAAACTTTCTTGCCGTTATAGTGAAGTACTATCTTGTTGTAGGTTCGAGATCCATATCTACTATAAACAGTCAGATTTAATATTATTTCGCATTTTGAAATGTTATTTAGCGAAATAACATCTGAAAAAATGAACCATTTTCTGATGGTGATTACATTTCCCTGAACATTTATCTTTGTTCCGACTGATAATAGAAAAATGAAAAGGAACATAAGAGACGTGCCTACTAAGAAAAATACAAACATATAAACCATTCCGGTGGCACCATGATGATATAAATCTGATAATAGATTCATAGCAAAAAGAAAAACCAGAAATGGAAATACAGCAAAGACCAGAAGAAGTATAGCTTTGATTTTACTATATTCTACTGTGAATGCAGCCATAACTGGAGTTTTATAAGTATCTTCGGTTGGATCACTATAATAATAATCGTTCATTTTTTATCTCTCCTTCTGGTCTATTGTAACACTATAAAGCCGGTTTTAAAATTTTTTTATTTTGGGGTCTTCTCAAAATCGGTCAATGGAATATAATAATTATTAACCACTGTGGTCAACGGTCAATGCAAATGATAAAGGATAGTAATTATGAATGCGATTGAAACAAATAAATTAACAAAAAGCTATGGAAAGAGTCGAGGCATAAAGGACCTTATGCTAACGGTCGAAGAGGGCGACTTCTTTGGATTTATTGGACCAAATGGTGCAGGTAAATCGACAACCATCAGAACTCTTCTTGGACTTATAAAGCCAACGGGTGGAAGCGCAAAGGTTCTAGGACTCGACATACTGACCGAGAAGGACAAAATCCTAAAGGAAGTAGGATATCTTCCTTCGGAAATCAATTTCTATAGCGGCATGAAAGTGAAGGATGTAATTAAATATTCTGCTGACCTTAGGAAAGCAAAATGTAAGGATAAGGCTACTGAGCTGGCTGAGAGGCTGGGGCTCGATATGAGCAGAAAGGTAGACGAGTTATCTCTTGGTAATAGGAAGAAGGTTGGTATAGTATGTGCCGTCCAACATAGTCCAAAGCTTCTGATACTTGACGAACCTACTTCTGGTCTTGATCCATTAATGCAGCGTGAATTCTTCAATATATTAACAGAAGAAAATGAGAGAGGTGCTACTATATTCTTCTCTTCACACATTTTGTCTGAGGTTCAGAACTACTGCCATACGGCGGCATTTATCAAGGATGGAAAGATCATAATGTCAGACACAGTCGATAAGATCGAGGAAACTGGAGCGAAGAAGGTTTCTGTGATTGGAGGAAAGTCTGGACTTGAAAGCATACTAAAGGGAAATGATATAAAGAAGTTCATTTCTGACCTTAAGCTAGACGAAGAAAAAGGATCGGCGGACTTTCTATATAATGGTAAGATGCCTATGCTGCTTGATATGCTACGAAGCGTTGAGCCGAAGGATCTAACTATTACGGAACCAAGTCTTGAAGAGATATTTATGAACTATTACGAGGTATAAAAATGACGATATTCAAACAGGAAATAAAATCGCAGAAGCTTGCGATAATCATATGGAGTCTATCGATAGGACTTCTTGTTGCTGCATGTGTGCTGATGTACCCAGATATGGAATCACAGATGTCGGGAGTAAATGAAATGTTTTCTTCAATGGGAAACTTCACGGCGGCCTTTGGTATGGACCAGCTGAACTTCGGAACCTTGATAGGCTTCTATGCAGTTGAGGGCGGAAATATGCTCGGAATAGGTGGGGCATTTTTTGCTGCTATTATTGGAGTTTCGGCACTTATGAAAGAGGAGAAGGAACGTACAGCAGAATATCTACTGACACATCCAGTTTCGAGGAATAGAGTTATATCTGAAAAGCTGATGAGTACATTTGCGATAATTATAATCATGAATGTGATTGTATTTGTATGCTCTATAGCTTCAATAGTGATGATCGACGAAGAGATATTCTGGAAGGAGTTAATACTTTTCCATGGCGCATATCTGTTGATGCAGTTCGAAATAGCCGGAATATGCTTTGGCATCTCCGCTTTTATAAAGAAGGCTGGAATAGGAATTGGTATCGGAATCGCGGGTCTGATGTATCTTCTAAACATCGTGGCAAATATATCTGAGGATGCGAAGGTGCTTAAGTATATTACTCCTTTTGGTTATACAGAAGGCTCGGATATAATCAACACCTTAGAAATAAATGTGGATTATCTGATTCCGGGAATGATAATTATGGTGGTATGTATTATAATTGCTTATATCAAGTATAATAAGAAGGACATTTCCGCGTAATTAACATAGACTTATAAAGTAAAAAGTAACGGAGTCTGAAAATGAACGAAAAATTCTACGCGCTTCCACAGGAGAAGCAGGACCGGATACTTAATGCGGGTTTCCGAGTTTTTTCTAAAAATTCATACAAGAAAAGTCCTATGCTTGAGATAGCAAATGAGGCGGATATCAGTAAATCACTTCTGTTTTTCTATTTTAGAAATAAGAAGGAGCTATATTTGTTCCTGATGAAGAAGGCGGAAGAGATAACCTTGGAGCATCTGGTTAAGTCAGGATGTTATCAGGAGTCGGATATCTTTGAAATGATGTATAAGGGGCTTCTTGCGAAGGCTGAGCTTATGAAGAGGTATCCTGATATGAGCAACTTCGCGCTCAAGGCTTATTATGAGGACGACGAAGAAGTGAAGGATGAACTCCAGAAGATCATTGCTCCGTATAAAAGTATTAAGACTAATACGGCGATTCCGAGGCTTGATCCAAAGGAGTATAAGGAAGGCCTCGACCTAGAACTGATGTATCAGGACATGTATCTGGCTTCGGAAGGGTATATCTATCAAATGCAACATCAGGGAGAGGTTGATGTAGACAAGGTGGTAAGTGATTATCGTAGGATAATCGATTTCTGGAAACAATTATATAAACGTTGATTTAGGATTTTATGTTCGGAACATTTAAAAAGTATAGGGGTGACGGAGTCATCTATAAAAAGATATTGGTAGTTGCGCTGCCAATTGTGCTTCAAAATGTAATTGATGCTGCAGTTAATAGCGTGGATGTGCTTATGTTAAATTCTGTGGGCCAAAGCGCTATAAGTGCAGTATCACTTGCAAATAGCATGATTGGTATTTTTTTCATGTTCCTTTATGGAATTGGTACTGGAATAGCGATGTTGGCGGCTCAGTATTATGGTAAAGGGGATATGAGAACTATCGAAAAGATAGAAGGGATTGGTCTTAGATTCTCACTTTCGGTAGCAATTCCTGCTGCGATAGCATCAATAGTAATACCGAAATATCTGATGTACATTTATACATCGGATCCTGAACTGATTGAAATTGGTAGTAGATATCTTGTGATGATTGCACCAGGACTTCTCTTCTGGGCGGTGAGTGCTGTTTATATGTCGATACTTAGATGTATAGGAAGAGTTGCGACGAGTACGGTGCTTGAGATTGGAGCGTTGATATGTAATGTAGGATTAAATGCAGTTTTTATTTTCGGTCTTTTTGGAGCACCAAAGCTTGGTGTTGTTGGTGTTGCGCTTGCTACTACACTCAGTCGTTTGCTTCAGATGCTGGGATGCTTTGCTGTTTCGTTGGGAAGGCCAGGGGTTAGGCTGACTTTCAGAACTATGTTTAAAATTAGTCCCGTGCTTCAGAAGGACTTCTTCTCGATGGCGCTTCCGGCTATTGGTAATGATCTTGTATGGTCAGTGGCATTTTCGATGTATTCTGTTATTTTGGGACATTTGGGAAGTGACGCAGTGGCGGCGAATTCTATAGTAAATGTTGTCAGAAATCTAGGATGTGTATTCTGCTATGGAGTAGGTGAAGCTGCTGGAATCATAGTAGGACAGATTTTGGGCTCTGGAGACAGGAAAGGCGGAATTAGAGCGGGACATGTGCTCCTTAGACTTTCGATAATTACCGGAATCATTGGAGGACTTGTGGTATTGGCGTTGAAACCGATTGTTCTGGACTATGCATCGCTAACGCCGAAGGCGCTAGAATATTTGAACTTTATGATGATCATTAATTCCTATTACATTTCAGGAACCTCTGTTAATACCTGCCTTATAGGCGGTGTTTTCAGAGCAGGTGGTGATAGTAAGTTTGGATTCGTATGTGATACTATCGATATGTGGTGCTATGCGGTACCACTTGGCTTCCTTGCGGCTTTTGTTTTTAAGCTTCCCGTCAAGGTAGTGTACTTCCTGCTCTGCACTGATGAATTTGTAAAATGGCCATGGGTCTTTAAACATTTCTATAGTCATATCTGGGCTAAGGATATCACCAGAGATGATAGTGAGATAGATAGTCACTAGTTTCTTTACACATAAATCAGATATTGTTATATTTAAAACATGACATACAGTTGTCATGTTAGCTTTGCTATGATACCAACATAGGATTTCAATATAACTACGAAATGCTATATGGCTAGATGCGCGAAGCATAAGAAGGAAAGTTATATGAAATGAAAATAGATAGGCTTATCGGAATACTTTCTGTACTTTTGCAGGAAGAAAAAACAACTGCACCTGAACTTGCAGAACGTTTTGAAGTATCGCGAAGAACTATTAATCGTGATATAGAAGCTCTTTGCAAAGCAGGAATCCCTATACAGACGGCACAGGGAATAGGTGGTGGCATCAGCATTATGGAAGGATATCGGATGGACAGGACTATCCTTACATCGAAGGATATGCAGGTGATACTTGCTGGACTTAGGAGTCTGGATAGTGTAAGTGGAAGCAGCTACTATGGGCAACTGATGGAGAAAATCCAGGCGGGCTCTTCGGACTTTGTGAGTGGCAGGGATTCAATCCTTATTGACCTTTCGTCGTGGTACAAGGGAACGCTTGCACCGAAGATAGAAGTGATACAGGATGCAATAGAAAATCGTCAGTATATAAAGTTCAAATACTTTGCTCCCTCAGGTGAGAGTAAGCGAACGATAGAACCATACTATATCATATATAAGTGGACCAGCTGGTATGTGTATGGCTGGTGCCTGAAGCGAAAAGATTTTCGTCTGTTTAAGCTGAATAGAATGGATAAGGTTGTGATGTCAAAGGATACATTTGAATGCAGAAATGTTCCTGTGCCGGAAATATCTGCCGGACCTATAAAACCGAGCAATATCATCCTTAAAGCTTTGTTTGAACCGGATATGAAGTGGCGTCTTGTTGAAGAGTTCGGACCTGAATGCTATGAGGTGGCAGAAGACGGAAGACTGCTTTTTGTCGAGAACTATTATGATTTTGAAAATATGGTCATGTGGCTGCTTACCTTTGGAGATAAAGTTGAAGTACTGGAACCGCCGGAGGCTAGAGAAAAACTAAGAGAGATAGCAGGTGCTATGGGTAGGATGTATAAATAATAGGCGGTTTATTGTTGGTAAATGAGGAGAAATGATAGATGCATTTTGTTGATGCGAAAGGAATTCTTACAAGTAATAACGGCATGCACGGGATGAATATATACCGTGGGTGCAGTCATGGTTGCATATACTGCGACAGCCGGAGCAAATGTTATCAGTTCACGCATCCATTTGAGGATATCGAGGTAAAACAGAATGCCCCGGAGCTTTTTGAAAAAGCACTCCGGTCCAAGAGGAAGAAATGCATGATCGGAACCGGGGCAATGTCGGATCCATACATGCATTGCGAGGAAGCGCTTGGGCTTACGAGTAAGTGCCTTGAGATCATAAAGAAGTATGAGTTTGGACTGGCTATTCAGACTAAGTCAGACAGGATTCTTCGAGATATAGATCTTCTGGATGAGATAAACAGGTCTGCAAAATGTGTTGTTCAGATAACGCTCACCACCTATGATGATGACCTTTGCCGGATTCTTGAACCTAATGTCTGTAACACGAAACGGCGTATAGAGGTTCTGGAAGAAATGCAGAAAAGAGGTATTCCTACGGTTGTTTGGCTTACACCAATTCTGCCCTTCATAAATGATACTGAAGAAAATGTTACTTCTATTCTGGAGGAATGCGCCCGCGTCGGAGTAAAGGGTATCATTGATTTTGGAATGGGGCTTACACTTCGTGAAGGCGATAGAGAGTATTACTATGCAGCACTGGATAAACATTTTCCGGGAATGAAGCAGAGATACATTCAGAGGTATGGAAATTCATATGAACTTCCAAGTCCGAATGCGAAAGTGTTGCAGGGGATTCTACACAGAATATGTAAAGAGAATGGAATGTTTTCAAATCCGAATGATTGTTTTAAATATATGAACGAGCTTCCGGATAAATATCAGCAGATGAGTTTGTTTGATACATAAATATAGTGAGCCGAAAGAGAAAAAATAATGTCGAAAAGGGGAATTCACATTATGAAGTATGAATGGATTGAAGAATATTTAATGAAGAAAGCAGGAGTTACAAAGGATTTTCAGGAGCAGTGGAACTGGATTCGTTTTTACATTGGAGGGAAGCTCTTTGCAGCCATTTGCAGGGATGATGAGACCAACAACCCTATTTATATAACACTAAAACTTGAACCGGTTGAAGGCGAGTTTTATAGAAAGGAATATGAGGATATCATTCCAGGTTATTACATGAATAAGGTCCATTGGAATTCGGTGAAGGCTGATGGAAATGTACCTAATGATGTTGTGAAGGATTTGCTGGACAGGGCATATACAGTAGTTTTTGAAAGTCTCAGTAAAAAGCGTCAAAGAGAGATTATTGAAGAGGCAAATTAGTTTAGTTTTCTAAGAATCGGTATGTTAGATTTTGGATGAATTATTCGATGATGAAAAAAAGTGAAAGCTAGAGGAAGATTAATTATGGAATACATCAGAGTTACAAAAGAAAATCTTGAGAAAGAACACATTTGCTGCGCCATAACAAATAATAAGGATGTGCAGGTTTCATCGAAGAAGGCCTGGCTTAGTGACAGGTTTGAAGAGGGACTTGTGTTCTTAAAAAGTGCGGAGCGGGGTAAATGTTTCATAGAATATATACCTGCAGAATATGCCTGGGTTCCGATAGAAGCGGATGGGTATATGTATATCGACTGCCTGTGGGTGTCCGGTTCCTTAAAGGGGCATGGATATTCTACGGACCTTCTCCAGGCATGCATTGAGGACAGTAAGGAAAAGGGAAAGAAAGGGCTTTGCATATTGTCGGCAGCAAAGAAGAGACCTTTTCTCTCTGATCCGAAGTTCCTTACATATAAAGGTTTTAAAGTTGCTGACGAGGCAGATAATGGTGTGCGGCTGATGTATCTTCAGTTTGATGAGGATATAGCTCCACATTTTAAGGAATGTGCGAAGCACCCTCATATAGACGAAAAGGGGTATGTACTGTATTATACTAATCAGTGTCCTTTTAATGCGAAGTATGTGCCGATACTTGAAGAAACAGCGGCTTCGAATGGCATTGCATTTAAAGCGATAAAGCTAGATAGTAGAGAGGCGGCACAAAATGCACCGACACCGATAACAAACTATGCTCTGTTCCATGACGGGGAATATGTTACAAACGAACAGATGAATGATAAGAAATTCTTGAAGCTGGTGAATAGTTAATGTGTATAAAAAAACAAGCAAAATGAAGGGTGTACTGATGAAACGGTTTAACGCTTGGGAGGTATAAGAAATGCTTCGTGATGAAATATTAAATGAACTATATAAAAAGCAGGATATAAAATACAGAGATTTTCAGGGAAAGCTCATCCCACCTAAAACAGTGGATGATATGATAGGGGTCAGAACCCCGGAGCTTAGAAAATATGCGAAGGAGCTTCTGAAAAGGGAAAATATCGGTGAGTTTCTTGAGATTCTTCCGCACGAATATTTCGATGAGAATCAGCTGCATGCATTTATCATTTCAGGGATTAAAGACTATGATAAATGTATGGAAGAAGTTGATAAGTTCTTACCATATGTGGATAACTGGGCTACCTGTGACCAGCTTTCACCTAAGGTTTTTAAGAAGCACCGTCCTGAACTTTTAAAGAAGATAAAGAAATGGATTAAATCGAAAGAAACCTACACAGTGCGTTTTGCTATCGGAATGTTGATGGAACATTTTCTTGATGAGGATTTTGATATCCAGTATCCGGAAATGGTGGCGAAGGTTCGTTCGGATGAGTACTACATTAATATGATGATAGCCTGGTACTTTGCTACGGCTCTTGCTAAACAGTATGACGCTATCTTGCCGTTTATTGAAGAAAAGAAACTTGATAAATGGACACATAATAAATCTATTCAAAAGTCTGTGGAGAGTTATCGTATAACACCGGAGCAGAAGGAGTATCTTAAAACACTCAAGATAAAGTAGATTAAAGTATAGATTTTGGGATTGTTATAGATTGCTATAATAAGTTAAAAAAAGAGTTATAGATACTGGGCTTATAGTTTTCATGAGGAGTGCTTGGAATGGAAAGACCAGAGTTTGATAGCATCAAGGATTTTGAAGAATTTAACAAGTTTTATTGGTATCGTGAGGAACTAATCAAGATATGTAAGGCTCATGGTCTTAAAGCTGATGGCAGCAAGATTGAATTATACAAAGTGATAGAAGCTTATTTTTCCGGAGAGAAGATACTGCCACAGAGTAAGAAGAATAAGAAGACTAGAGCCAGTCGAAAGAAGGTTGTAACAGAACTTACTTTGGATACCGGACTTATAGAATGTGGTTTTACATTTGGCCCGAGATTCAGGGATTTCTTCTTTAAGCAGACAGGAGAAGAAAAATTCAAGTTCAATGTGGATATGGTGGCAACTGCAAAGGCGGTTAAAGAAACGAGTGATGAGTCATTTACATTAGGTGATCTGCTGGATATTTACTACGGAAAGAAAACCTATGCAAAGTATGATAAGTCGATGCTTCAGTGGAATAAGTTTGTACATGATTTCTGCGCAGATGAAGCGACTTTATTTTTTGGTGAACGACTTAAAGCAGCGGCGGCTCTATGGAAAATAGTGAGAGAGTCTGATAAGCCCAAAGAGTATTCACGTGAATTGCTTGAGAAATATAAAGATGAAATTTTTGCAAGAAATTGCACGAGCAATGCTGTCTATCCTCTTTCTATAACGGAAGGTTTTCAGGATGGAAATGTAATCTTTTCTGATGACTCCAAGACTGCGTTGTTCTGGCATTACAGTGGCTTTGCTTATTTATCAGGTAGCGTAGAGGATTCATTTCTTGAGAAAATATATCAGGATTATTTTGTGAAAAAACAGGATAGAAGATTTGTTCTCATAACAGATAATTCGAAGACGATAGAATTCTTCTCCGATAAAGATGATATTGTGATTGATAAAAGAGTGGAGTATCGCTTCGTAGATTTGCCGCAGAGTGTTCCGGAATGTAAATACAAAGTAGAACCAATATCGGCAAATAATTATGACAGGATACATGGAAATATTGTTCCTACTTTTTCCTGGTCGAGTAAAGAACAGTTCCTCAAAAATGGATTCGGATTTGTTGTACTTGATGGAGACAAAGTTATAGCAGTTGCATTTTCAGCCGCAGTTAGTTCAGATGAGGTGGATATAGGTGTCGAGACAGATGAAAACTACCGTCATCAGGGCCTGGCGAAAGTAGTTGCTGATAGAATGTGCAGGGAGATAATATCTCAGGGGAAGAAGCCTGTATGGGCTCATGCTATAGCAAATGAAGGTTCGAAATATACTGCACTTGGTGTTGGATTCACTAATGATAGAGTGAATACAGTAATTAGAAAAAAGTAAGAAATACTAAGTAATTAAATTTCAGTAAAACTTTCTAAGGGGATAGGGATTATGAAGTATATGAGAATACAAGGACGAGAAGAATCATACATTACAAAATATCCAAAGGGCATATTTAGTTTGTGTTGGAACTTAATTAGGGATGATATCCTTACATCAGAAGAGAAGGAATCATTTATTTCGATGTGTTATTGTTATGGCGGCAATAGCTGCAGTAGCAGGTATCGTTGCGTTTCTTTCGGATAAAGGAAAGCCTAACGATAAAGACGATAATAACAAGAAATAAAGCGGAATAATGATACATCGGCAGGGACTATGTAAAAATTGAATAATTAACAGCGTTACGGCGTCTATGAGTAGAAATACTTGTAGGCGCTTTTGTTTTGCCTTCGGGCGGAAAGGAAAGTATATAGAACAAGAAGAAAATGAGTTGTAAGATTATTTGTTATCTTTAAGTTTATCAATCATTTTCTGATAAAGATTATGCTTCATGCCAGGAAATGCGATAAGTAAGCGTCGTGTTCCGAAAAGTTTGCTGTACATAAACTCTTTCTTCAGGTGTTCAAATCGTTCTTCAAGCTCCAATCTGCGTTTTTGATAGTCTTCCTTGCTGTTTTTTATAGCATTAAGCAGTTCTTCTTTGTTCTCATTAAGATTTTCGTGTAGCTGTTCCTGCTTTTCGGTTGCAGTTTCATATCCCTTTTCAAGCTTATCCATTGTTTTTATAGTTCCGGAACCTATTAATTCCGACATTTCATCGCTGATTTTAAGAATGGATTTCTGGATATCCTCCATTCTTTCGAGCTGTTTATTCATTTTGAGAACTGTAAGAACAGTGATTACAATGTCAGCAATGAAAACCAGGTATATAATTACAAGGAAAAGAATACCCAGTATGTGGGGGATTATATCAACTATATTTTCTATTCCCGGCTGTATTACTCTTAAGACAAATGCAATTGCTAACCCCCAGATTATACTGAATTCCAGACATATGTATCCGTTGATGTTAAACCTTCTATCGCTGTAATCCCACCATCTTGCGTGAAAGAGTTTATCTAGAATAAAGCCTGCAAAGAATTCTATTAAAGAAGCAAATACTATACCTATAGCAAATAGAATCATCGGATGAGATGTATCAACGGATGTTTTGGTCCCGAGAATACTACCTACAAGAAAAAGCACGATAAGTACCATAAGAACACCAGAGCCATATACCGGACATATGGGTCCATTCAAAAAGCCTCTATTAACGATTTTTCCCTGAGTAACGGCATGAAATATAACTTCTATCATCCAGCCTATAAGAGAATAAATTATAAAGTACCAGAATATCTGGTAAATAGTCATTCCACAAATCATATTGATTCCTTTATTTTACTTTAATATTTACACTATAGTATGACACTAAAACCATTAAAGCAAGCTTTGATAACCCAAACTTTAAAAAGTCTTAAAAAAGATTATTTTTTAAAGTTCGTTTAAGGTTACAGCTTTATAATGCACTTAATCTGATAGAAAATATATTGGTTTAAGTTCAGAAAGGAGCTGATTTTATGAGAAAAAAGAATAAACACTTTATGAGATTATACTCAATTCTACTTACAACTGGATTGGTTATCGGGTTATCCGGATGCGGGAATAATTCAGAAGTTGGAAATAGTACGCAGGAGTCTGTACAGGCGGTCACAGAGGCAGAGACTGAAAAGAAGGATACAAATTCCAATGATACTGAAGATGTATCAGATAGTACAAGCTTCATTAAAAAGGAAGATGTTCAGATTAGTGAAACTTATGAAGATTCCTCAGATGGTGGTCATGCTATAGAGGCTGATGGAGAGACGGCAGAATACTCAAACATCGCTGTTAACAAAACCGGGGAGGCTGATGGTGACGAAGCTGACTTTTATGGAGAGAATGCGGCTATCTTTGCAACAAATGGAGCAACCTTAACTCTTGATGAGATTACAGTAGATACTGATGGAACACATGCAAATGGAGTCTTTTCTTACGGTGAAGGAACTACAGTGAATATCTCTGATTCTTATATTTATACTAAGAATAATTGCTCGGGCGGTCTCATGACAACTGGTGGAGGTACTATGAATGCAAATAACCTCACGATTCTCACAGACGGAAATTCATCTGCAGCTATAAGGTCTGACAGAGGTGGAGGAACCGTAAATGTGACTAAGGGAAGCTATACAACTAATGGAACAGGATCACCAGTTATATATTCAACAGCTGATATTACAGTTAATGATGCGACGCTTACCTCAACAGCTTCTCAGGGAGTTGTTGTTGAAGGTCAGAACTCAGTAACATTAAATAATGTAGCGCTCACAGCCGATAATAACACTAAGAACAGCGATAAATCAGATTACTATCAGGCAGTAATGATATACCAGTCTATGTCCGGAGATGCAGATGAAGGAACAGCAAGCTTTGCTATGAATGGCGGTTCTCTAATCAATAAGAATGGTGATATATTCTTTGTAAATAATACTGTAGCAACGATTGATCTTGATAGTGTTGATATTTCTAATGAGGATGAAGAAGGAATATTCCTCAGAGCTGAAGCGGCAGGCTGGGGGAATGAGGGTTCTAACGGTGGAAATGTAACTCTGAATGCTAAGAATCAAGTGATAGATGGAAATATAATTGTTGATGATGTTTCAACCCTAAATCTTTATCTCGCAGATTCATCAACATTTACCGGTTCAATTAATAGTAGTGGTTCAGCAGGAGATGTATATGTTGAGCTTAGTGGAGATGCGGTATGGAAACTTACCGGAGATTCATATATATCAAGTCTTACTTGTGATGCTGAATCTATAGACTTAAACGGATATAAATTATATGTAGATGGCAAGGAATATACAAGCGGTACATCTAGTTCAGGTGCAGCAGTAGAAGCTAATGTAAGCGAAGGCGGCGGACACAGTGGTGGAGAAAAGCCGGATGGAGAACCACCAAGCGGAGGAAAGCCAGATGGGGAACCACCAAGTGGAGGAAAGCCGGGTAGTGAATAAAAATCAAAAAGAAATACTGTGGGAAGATTCAATAAAAAGATATATTGCAGATACATTTATGTGTCTGCAGTATGTCTTTTAAATTTTGCATAACATTGTGTTATATGCTATTATCATATGTTAGTCCAGTTTTATTAACGGTGGAAGATATGTTTGGAGGAAAGAGATGTCTCTTGCAAAAACGCAGACCTCTGAAAGCTTTCGACTAAGTGCGTTGCTTTCTTTTTCAGGAGGACTACAGGATGCATATACTTATTATGTGAGGAATGGTGTATTCGCAAATGCCCAGACCGGCAACGTAGTACTGATGAGTCAGAGCTTTATGCAGGGAGACTGGCATAAGGGATTGCGTTATATATTTCCGCTCATATCATTTGCCGCGGGAATCTTTTTGGCTGAAAGGATCGAGAGTAGGTTTAAGACCAGCAGTAAGATCCATTGGAGACAGATTATACTTTTTATAGAGATTGCAATGCTTTTTGCGGTAGGATTTATGCCGTCAGGATTAAATATGCTCGCAAATATCATGGTGTCATTTTCATGTGCCATGCAGGTGCAGACTTTCAGAAAGGTTCATGGATATGGATATGCCAGTACGATGTGTATCGGCAATCTGAGGAGTGGTACGGAAAGCTTTTCAAAGTATTTCAGAACAAAAGAAAAGGAATCCTTGTACAAAGCTTTGCATTTCTTTGGTATTATTTTTATCTTTGCCATAGGAGCTGGAATTGGTGGGATACTGTCGGAAAGGTTTGGTATCGGAACAATATGGATCTCACCAGCAATCCTTCTTGTAGTAGCATTAATGATGATCAAGGAGTAAAAGCATGTTGTTAGCGTAGGGCTTTTATACCGGAATATATTACAGTTTTATAGACGATAACAAACTGAGAATTTGTTGATGAAACCTATTATTTGATTAAAAGCTATATGGGGAAGATAGGAATAGGGAACAGGAGGTAATAAATATAATGAGCATAGTTAGTTCATTTGACAACGAATCCAAGTCAATCATTGATTTAGATGACATATTCAAATCCCCCAATCATATTGCGGATATTTGTATAGTTACATTTTCGATACAGGTTAAAGAAATGGTGCTAAAACAATACAATTGCAAGCATGTGGGGTTTACTAAAACAGCAAATGGAAACATAGATGTTTACAGCTTTATTGTAAATGGAAAAACAATATTGTTTTACATGAGTCCGATAGGATCTGCGTGTGCAGCTTGTGTCATGCATGAAATCCATTACGTTACAGGGGCTAGTAAGTTTATTGTGTATGGATCCTGTGGGATTCTTGATGTGGAGAAATGCAAAGGGAATCTGATAGTACCGAATTCGGCATATCGTGATGAAGGATTATCGTATCATTATATGGAAGTATCTGATTATGTTAATATTAAAAATTCAGATAAATTAGCTGAGATATTTAAGAAATATGAATACCCTTATGTTAAAGGTAAGACATGGACTACCGATGCTATATACATGGAAACCAAAAACAAGGCGGATGCCAGAAAAAATGAAGGTTGTATTTGTGTAGAGATGGAATCTGCAGGGCTCCAGGCTATGTGCAATTACTATGGATATGAATTATATATATTTTTCTTTGGGGCGGACCTGCTTAATGATGATGCCTGGGATAAGGCGACTTTGGGAAATGAAGAAGAATTTGATCTTCAAAGAGAAACATTTAAGATAGCAGTGGATGTGGCGGTTGATTTGTAAGATTATTTACAGGATAACTTAGAATGACAAAATACGATTTTAGGGAAAATGATGGATATACAATTAAATGAACTTTCAAAGAAAGAATTTGATCCGGCTCTGATTAATGAGATTACGCCTGATACCGGCTACTCGATTTGGACGAAGAAAGATCCGTTTGGAAGAGCTTATTTTGGAGTAGGAAACTTTTGTGGTATGGACAGAAGTATCAATGAAGATACGGATCTTTCTTGGTTGGAATGGGATGGAAATGAAGTAAACATTTCGAATAATGACAAGATGCTTCTTTTCGAAAAAACAATTGGGATTATGAAAGGCTGGATAGATCAATTAGTTGAGAGTTATCCGGATGACAGCTTTGTAGTATTTGCTTCTTTCGATGATGGCAATGCCTTGGTCGAAGAATGCGAAAGAAATATGTCTTTTACACTTCGTTTTTGGAAAAAACGTGAGGGTTCGGGACTTGATGAAAATATGGAATACAATCAGCCTATAATCAGATGGAGCAATTAACAATAGTTATATTTCAGGATAAACTATTTATATAATTCACGATTCTTGAAAGAATAATCAATTCAACTAATGGTTGAATATGTTGGAAAACATATAATTCAACCAACGGTATGTAGATATTTGAGGCGTATCATTCTATGCTGAATGCAGAAAGAAGATTTTCGAATCGAAGGAGAAAAAAATGAATCAAGAAAAAATAGGAAAATTTATTTCTGAACTCAGAAAAGAAAAAGTAATGACTCAGGCAAATCTGGCAGATCAGCTTGGAATAACTGATCGTGCAATTTCAAAATGGGAAACCGGAAAATCTATGCCCGATTCATCTATCATGCTTGATCTTTGTAATCTTCTTTCAATAAATGTTAATGAACTTTTGAAAGGAGAAAGGATAGCTATGGAAGAAAAGAATAGTGCATCTGAGGAATTATTACTGGAGTTAAAAAAAGAAAACGAGGAAAAGACAAGACTTTTACTTAAAATTGAATCATACATGAGCATATTATTAGTCTTTGTATGTATTTCACAGTTTATTATCGGTGCAAGAGCTACTGCAATATATGATACGAGTGGTCATACAGATGAGATAAGCATTACACTAATATTAATAAATTGTGTTTTGGTTATTGTTTTTGCGTTCATTGGTACGTGGATTGCAAAACAGGCTCATTATTATGAATGTGCTGAATGTGGGTATGTTTACAGACCAAGTTATATGACCGAAATTATGGCACCGTGTGTCGGAAAATCACGTAAGATGATCTGTCCTAAATGTGAAAAGAAATGTTATCACAAAAAGGTTGTATACAAATAATTATTCTAAATTTCTGTAAAAAAACTGATGGTTAGTATAACCGGAATATAATATACTGATTCCAAGAATTGCCTTAAATTTAGCCGTTTATAGGCACTTTCAGTTATCAAATTATATCATTTTCCCTTGTATTTTCCCTTATGGGGATTTTACAAGGGAAAGTTTTTTATATAAGGGTATGGAACATTTACAAGTTTCCATTTGCCACTTTATCCATGAGTCTGGCAGAGCTGCGCTTTGCTTCTCTGGATGCATGTGCATATATGTTCATTGTGGTTCTTATATCAGAGTGTCCAAGCAGTTCCTGTACTTCCTTAGGCTGAGCACCATTTAATAGAAGATTGGTTGTATAAGAGTGCCTCAGTAAGTGGAAGTGAAAGCCGGCGAGTCCTGGTATTTTCTTTGAAACCCTTCTGCAAGCACATTCTATACCAGCGTTTGTTAAATGAGAACCATCTTCCTTGGTACATACAAGGTCTATCTCTGTAAAACCATCAGGAACTTTTTCATCAGCTCTGATGCTGACCATATCGTAGTAAGTTCTGTTCTTTTCTATGCTTTCATAATAGTAGTTTCGGCTGAAGAGCTGACCATACTTAAGTCTATTTTTTAATTGATCAGTTTTTGCCTTTTTAAGTATTCCGGTTAGTACATCACCAAAGTCAACCACTCTGATTTTACTTCTTTTTGTTGGTCCTATCTCGAATTTACGTCTTCCCGATTTGTAGGAAATGCTTCTCTTTACAGTGAGATATTGTTCATCCAGATTGATGTCCTGCCATGTGAGCCCACACACTTCGCCAAGTCTCAGACCGGTAAAATATGATATCTGTACCGGGAGAACTATAGAAGGGTGGTGCTTCTTAAGATACTCAATAAGTTCAGTGAACTTCTCGTATGTCAGGTAAGTGGCTGATTCATTCGGAGATACACTTTCCTCGAAGATATCAGCGGTATCATTCCTGTTATGGCGAGTGACATACTGCATTGGATTATCTGTAAGATACCTCTTTGGGAAAACTGCAAACTTAAATGCATGATTCAAAACGGAGGTATAAGATGTTACTGCATCTTTCACATATCCTTTTGATTTGAAATCACCACATTCTCCACCAAAAGTCAGCAGATCAACAAGCTCCTGAAGATGTTCTGAAGTTATAGTCTTAAGCTTTCTTTTCCCTAATGGATGTTTTTTTAATCTGCTTGCTAAATACTGGTAGTGATGAACAGTTCCATTACTGAGTGTTCCGGTTTTCAGATCTTCATCAACCCATTTGTCTAGAAGTTCAGCGAAGGTTATATTATCCGCTTTTGCAATGAATTTCTTTTTTTCATAATTATCCATTGCGTTTCTCAGAAGCTTCTCGGTTTCAGATTTGCTTTCAGTGCCGGCAAATTCCTTCTGGATGAGATTTCCACTTTCATCCTCAACATAAAATCGATAGTACCATTTCTTTCCTTTTTTTCTGACAGATCCTTTTGCCATTTTTTTCTTCTCCTTTCTGGCTGGCAATCGGAACTGAAGGATATTCTATTTGCGTGTAGATATATCAAAACTCCGTCTGCCTGCCTAACCTATAGGAGGTAACTAAGTAGATTGTTAACGCGGTCTTTCGCACGCTCCGGATCTTTTGAATACAGTCTCAGTATATCACTTATGTCATTTAATGTGTTAATTGTATGTGTGATTTCTCTGAGAAATATCATATTGTTATATTCTTCTTCAGATTCGAATCCTACCATCGATGCGAGCTTTGAATTATCCTTAGAAGTTTCATTCACGGCATTTGTAAATGAATCATTAAATAATTCGTACTCTTTCAAAAAGAGAAGTAGTATCTTTTCTGAAAAATCATTTTCATCGGAGCTAACGTTTAAGGGATAGCTTCCCAAAATCTTTTTCATTGAATCTTCAATCTTGATAAATGTACCGTCTGTTTTATCGGATGACAGTTCATCGGTTTCGCCTCTTAACCATTCAGGTGTGACATGAAGTGCGGCTGCGAGTCCCTCGATAACGAGTTTTTTTGAATTATCTATCGTTCCGCTTTCATATCTCTGGATGGTTGATTTGTTAACATCCATTCTCTCGGCCACATAATCCATCGTGAGTCCAAGTTCTTTTCTTCGGGATTTTGCTCTTTCCCCAATAGTCTTACGCAGTTTTTTATCTACCATTGTTAAGACCTCCTCTACCGGTGTATACCATTATTTTGAAATGGCTGTTTTAAATTTTATGATTTCTTAAATGTTGACTTTGAAAAAACATTTTTGAATCTGAAAAGATAATAACATAACATTTAATAAATTGCAATATGCAATTATAACAAAATGCGAAATGCTTGACAAAGAAAATTTCAAAATGTATAATAGCAACAAATCACAGTTGCGGTATGCAACAGAAAGAAAGGAGGCGAACAGTATGCAGGAAATCAAATATGCGATGTCGATAGAAGAAGCATCTGATTACACAGGGATAGGAAGAAATACAATCCGAAAACTTATCGAATGGGAAAAGCTTCCGGTACTCCGAATCGGAAGAAAGATTGTAATAAGAAGAGATGCACTTGAAAGGTTTATCGCTATTAACGAAGGCTGCAATTTAAGGATCAGAAATGAGACGAAAGCAGTGACAAACTAAAAAGGAGTGACTAAGCAGCCACTCCAATTGGTAACCAGACCGAAGTCCTGATATACCTACACGCAAGATAAGTTTATCACAGACTCCGGTGGTTATCAATTGAAACATAAAATCAAAATACACAGGAGGAAATATATATGGCGTCAAAAAGAACTTTAGAAGAAAGAATAAATGAAAAAAATGAAATGATGGAAAAGGCACTTGAGAAGGCAAGACAATACGAAGCTCAGGTTAAGCAGCTTGAAAAACAGCAAAAGGAGGCTGATAGGAAAGCCAGAACCAAGAGACTTATCCAGATCGGTGCAATAGTGGAAAAAGAACTGGGAAGAGATTTCGTAGATGATGATTTCAGAAGACTCAGTTATTTCCTAAAGATGCAGGAAAGAAATGGAAAGTATTTCAGTAAGGCAATGGAGAAAGACTTACCGCCTGAAAAGGAGGCAGATGATAAATCAGAGGGAAGCCCGGATGAGTGATTCCTCTTCCCGACAAGGGCGCACTTATATATGGGCGGAGCCCATATTGTATAAGTTTCTCCCTGCGGTCGAACCGGTCAGACTCTAAAGAGTCTGCCGGGCGCGTTCCGTCGGCGGGCCTTATGCAGGCAGCACTCCTGCGCGGAGGGCGGTCTTGTGCAGACAGCACCAAAGGGGCTCTGCCCTTTTGGATAACCCGCAAGGGGCTTTGCCCCCTTGACTCCCACCCGCAGTACATTACCAAAACTGAATCTGCACAGTTCAAACTTAACACTAAGTTTGCAGATTTGGTTTTGTATATATACTGCTATGCTCAATGGACGCTGTCCATGCCGCAGGTGGCTTCCTGCCAGGTTTCACCTGGAGGGAGTTAAGGTTTGCCACCTTAACAATCCGCCCGCCATTTAACAAATATTTATGAAAAAGAAGGTGATGTTAAATGTCTATATATCACTGTTCCATAAAAATCATTGGCCGTAACGGTGGACGCTCTGCCGTTTCCGCTGCAGCTTATCGCTCAGGCGAAAAGCTTACAAGCGATGAAACCGGCATCATCCATGATTACACCCGAAAAGGCGGAGTGATCATGAATGAGATTATCCTTCCGGATAATGCGCCCGACCGTTTACTGGATCGCGAAGTTTTATGGAACGAAGTACAGCAAGTAGAAAAAAGAGCCGATGCACAGTTTGCAAGAGAGGTTGAAGTTGCTTTTCCAAATGAATTATCCAGGGAAGAACAGATTGAATGTGTCAGAGACTTCATTAAGGAAAACTTCACTTCCAAAGGAATGATTGCAGACTGGGCGCTTCATGATAAAGGCGATGGTAATCCACATGCTCATATAATGCTTACAGTAAGAGAAATAAATGAAGAAGAAGGCTGGCAGTCGAAGCAGACTTCCGTGTTTGCAAATGATAGAGATAAAAATGGAAAAGCTATATATGATCCATCAAAACCTTCCTATGATCCTAAAGATAGAAATCATACTTCCCAATATCGAATTCCGGCACTGGATGAAAATGGGAAACAGAAAACCCGTGTTAGAAAAGGTAAAGGAACGGAATATCTCTGGGAACGAATCTCTATTCCTGCAAATGACTGGAATGAACACAGCAAATGCGAGCAGTGGAGGGAATCATGGGCTGAACATTGTAACAGATATCTTCCACCTGAACTACATATCGATCACAGGTCTTATGAAAGACAGGGGCTGGAGATTGAACCAACCATCCATGAAGGTGTGACAGCAAGACAGATGGAAAAAGAAGGAAAGACCTCTGAACGATGTGAAATAAATAGAGATATCAAAAAAAGAAATTGCTTAAGAGAAGAGCTTGTAAAAAGCTTTAAGGAACTATCTGAACTTATTACAAAGAAAGTGAGACGAATATATGAAAGAATTACAAAAATATTTGAAAATAGAAAATCTGGAAGAACTGATATCGGTTCTGGAAATTCAGGACGAGCTTACGGCTCTTATGGAAAAGCTGGAGAAGGAGAACGAGGATCTGAATATAACGAACCAGACTCTGCAGAGCCGAATATCCAAATTGGAGAATATCGTAACAGAACAGAAATTAACTCTTCAGGAGAAAGAGGAAGAGATAGACGAGCTGGAAAAATTGAACGAGAACTTGAACAAAGAGAATCAGAAACTCTTTTCACAGACGAAAGAATCGAACAGACAGATAGAGATATTGAAGAGACAGATAGAGATATTGAAGAGACAGATATTCGAATTGCAGAACTTAAAAGAATAAAAACTGAAAAGGAGCAGGAATTACATGACAGAATCAGAGCCATTATGGAACGTAGAAGAACTGGTGTCACAGATGGAACTGATACAGAAGGAAAACGACAACCTTCTGGAAGAGAACAACAAGCTGAAGACACAGAACAGGACTCTTTCCTCAGAGAAGTTAGAGTTGCAATCAGCAGTGCGAGAGCTAACGAGGGAATTGCAGATAAAGAGCGAGAAGATCGTGAGGCAGAGCAA
>JAFVAQ010000032.1 GCA_017480495.1 Eubacterium sp.
ACCAACAACCCTTCGGTTAACAGCCGAATGCTCTACCATTGAGCTATCGAGGAAAGGTATTGATTTGCTTTAGCAAATCAATGCTGCGCCAAAGTTAAGAATGTATATCCTAACTTTTATCGGAGATGGAGGGATTTGAACCCTCGCGCCGCGTTAACGACCTATACCCTTAGCAGGGGCACCTCTTCAGCCACTTGAGTACATCTCCTTGCTGAATTACTTCTACCAAGTCTAAGCCATTAACGGCATAAACTGATTATTACAGCTGCGCTTCTTTTTCAAAACGCTAGAATATAATAGCATTTTGCCCCTTGTCTGTCAAGCGCTTTCACGGTTAGCGGCTGACTCTCTTAATCCCATTGCAATAAGTGCAATATCAACTACTGCCATTAACGAATAGATTAGACCAGAGAATATATCCGCCTCCATAAAATTGGATATTCCAACCATGATCATCACTGCTGCAAATGCCGCCATAATAAGCACCATTGCTACAGTTAATAATCTCTTTGGAATATCCGCATTTTTTACACTATTTCCTCTTAATACTTCATCCATACCTTTAATCCTCACTCAAATGTTTAATGCCTTTCATCTGATGAGATTAGTTTACAACACAAACCTTAAGAAAAGATTAATATGAAGTGAAATGTTTATTATTTGTCGTAAAATGCAACCTTATTCTGACATATCTACGTCTAGGAGAGGGCATATCTTATAATCTGGATATTTTTCCTGCACCTCAGCAGTTATGTGCTCATATATAGACTCTCTATCTTTTATGTCATAATCTATTATTACATCAAACCTAATAGAATTATCTTCTCTTTCAAGATAGAAGCCGTGAACCTCAAGTACGCCGTCATGGCTGAGGCAGACTTCCTTAATATCCTTCTCTATCTGAACTGCTTCTTTATCCTCTGAATTAACTGAATAAACAGATACTCCCGTCATTGTAACTCCGGTCTCTGCATATACTTTGCCAGTGATCATACGACCTAGCTTATCAAGTTCCTTGGCTGTTAATGTTTCTGGAACCTCTATATGTACCGAACCAATTAGCATTTCTGGTCCATAGTTGTGGATTACTAGATCGTAGGCTCCATATACATCAGGGAATTCCTTGATAATACTCTTAACCTTTCTAGCTATATCCGCATCAACTCGTTCACCTAGTATCTCACTGATTGTTTCACGTATCATCTCAAAACCAGACTTGATAATAATAAGTGAAATAATCACACCAAGATAGCTCTCCAGACTAAAGCCTGTAATGATAAATACAATTGCTGCAACGAGAGTTGCTGTCGATATAATAGAATCGAATAGAGCATCCGTTCCCGAAGCAATAAGTGCATCGGACTTATATTCATTTCCCTTCTTCTTAACATAGAGTCCTAGGAATATCTTAACGAAGATGGCAACCGTTACTATTATGATAGCTGCAGCACTGTAATCTGGAACCTCTGGATGAATTATCTTCTTCACTGATTCTATAAGCGCTGTAACACCGGCATACAAAATGATTATCGAGATAACGAGTGTACTAAGATACTCAACTCTTCCATGTCCCAGCGGGTGTTTCTTGTCCGGCTTCTTATTTGCTATCTTCGTACCAATAATTGTTATGATAGAAGAAAGCGCATCAGACAGGTTGTTAACCGCATCCAACGTGATTGCCACTGAACGAGAAAGTAGCCCTACCACCGCTTTAAACGATGCCAAGGCTATATTCGCTATAATACCGACTATACTTGTTTTAATTATCTGCTTCTCGCGATCCATGATTATCTCCAATTTTGTTTTTACTACTCAAACTATTTTACATCAGACAGTCACAACCTGCACTAGCTCGTTTGTCTCAGAGTAAACAAGTTTCAGAGAAAAATAATCCTCTCTTTCCTCTAGCAGTTTAAAGAATATTTTATCCCCTTCCCAAATAGGAAGATCATAAACCTCAGACTTCTCTACCCAAACTAGATCGCCTTCATCACAACAAATCATCTCACCTTCAAATTCATCCGCCGTATAGAGATGCATATACTCAACGATTCTTTCCTCAGGCTTTGTCGCATCTCCATAGATAAATGTAACTATCCCTCGCGGTTTGTAGGAAAGCAGCGTAAGTCCTGTTTCCTCCTTTACCTCTCGGAGCAGGCATTCATCCGGACTTTCACCATATTCGAAATGTCCACCAACACCAATATACTTATCCTTGTTGATATCCTTTTCCTTCTTCACCCTATGAAGCATGAGATATTTATTATCTTTTTCTATATAACAAAGTGTTGTTAATTCTGGCTGTCTCATATTCACTCCTTAGGGCTTCATTCTACCATATTTTTAATGCTCATACTAATACTTTAAGAACCTGTAAAATCATATTTTCTCACTCCCAGCATCCAAAACTTGTAGCTGAGATAGAAGAAAAATGCACCAATCAGTGGAGATAGCCACGAAAGAAGTGGAACATTATCAGGTGTCACAAAAACTAAGCTTGGATAGTAGGCTACAAAAGCTATAGGAATCAGGAATGTAAAGATAAATCTAAATACTCCATTAAAGATACTCGCTGGATACTTAGCAAAATCCTTGAATCTAAACATAATAACCATTACATAACCCGAATTAATAATCCAGAAGCAGGTCGCTGCCGCAGCATTCATTATTGCAATCATAAAGAGCGATGCAGTAATAAGAAAAAGTATTGCCTGCAGGATAGTTATAACATTTACAGGAATTCCTATCTTTGCCCAAGCATAGATAAATGTACCCATACCAAAAATAAACTGGCCGATTCCCTTAACATCAAATACTTCCGATATAAAGTAGAAGAATACATTTATAGGTCTAAAGCAATACTTGATGAAGTCTCCCGAACGCACCATAAATCTCAGATTCCAGTTGTTATCAAAAAAGCACTGAACTGGAGTAAGCGCAATAAGTGAGAATCCATATAGGAAAAGCATGTGATGATAGTCCCATCCATTTATGCTAGGAAAATTATGGAAAAGGATCATAAATGTCACAAAGCCTGACAGGTTTGTCATAATCATACCAAAGGTAGATATGATAAAGTCTGCACGATAGCTCATTTTACTCTTGAGGTCCTGCACAAGAATTTTTCTATATATCGATAAATAGAACAGGAGGCCTCTTTTCTTGTTTGTCTTTTCAACTGTTTTTTCTATACTAGCCATACCTTTAACCTCCATTCACCGTAATCTTCTTCACCGCATGGTTCCAGAAAAGGTTGCCGGCTATAGTCAGAACTACACACCAAGCAAGCTGAACTCCAAGAAGAGTAGCCAGCCCCTTTAAATTATCAGAACCATTCTTCTTTAGCATAATTGAAAGTGGTATATCGTAAACTGCTCTAAAAGGCAGATACTCAACGACCTTTCTAAGTGCTGTAGGGAAGAAGGCAAGTGGTATAGTTGCTCCCGATAGAAGCAGCACTATCGTTTCCTTAACTATATTTATACCCCAGGTGGATTCAGTATAGAGACAGATAGGCGCAACCAGCATATCAATATTGAAATTAATGATAAGCGCCAGCACTAGGGAAATAACAAAGAACACTAGGTTCATTCCCACAGGGATCGCACCCTTAGTTATCACCATTACCACAACAAAGGTAGGTATAAATGTCAGAAAGAACGAAACTACATGTGCACCTGTATAACTCCAAAAGGTATATAATCTATACTTCATCGGTTTAAGCAGGTGCATGATTATTTCACCCGACTGAATAGCGCGGCTCATGTCCCAAACGATAAACATTTCAAGAAAATTGAAAATTGTCGTAGCTAGTATCAGATATATCATAGTATCGTAAAAGGTCATTCCATTCACTGTGTCAGTTCCACTCGAAGCATAAATAGACTTCCAGAGAAAATATACGAGAGCAAGATATATAAGATTACCAAAAAGAGTCGTGATTGTGCCGAGTCTAAACTGAAGCGCTTCCACGATTCCAGCCCGAGTCAGCGACGTTAGTTTCCTAACTTTATTCATGATGCTTTGCTCCCTTCATATATTTTTCTAATAACCTCTTCTGTAGAGATTTCTTCCAGCTGAATATCCTTGATCTTATGTGCCTTCTGAGTCTCCTGGATAACGTGCATTACGTCGGTTGTTTTCTCGTCTATTACACGTTCGTCCCAAGATCCATCCTCTAGGCGCATACGTAGAGTTCTATAAGAACCAAAGAAGTTCTTCAGATGCTCGATATCATTGTCATATATCTTTTTACCTTCATCTATAATAATGATTCTTCTGCAAAGAGCATCTACGTCGCCCATATCATGAGTTGTTAGAATAACCGTAGTCTCCTTCACTTCATTGAGTCCCTTTATAAGCTCTCTGATTTTTCCCTTCATGGATACATCGAGTCCAATAGTAGGTTCATCTAGGAACACAATACCTGGATTATGCAGAAATGCTGCAAGTATATCACTTAGAGTTCTCTGTCCAAGGGACATTTGGCGAACAGGCTTATGTAGGATTGGTTCAATATCTACGAGTGAACGATAAAGCTCGAGCATATCTTGGTAATCCTTCTCTGGAACCATGTAGATATCTCTAAGTAGTTTAAAGGATTCAATCAGTGGAAGGTTCCACCACAACTGACTACGCTGTCCGAAAACAACTCCTATATTTTCAGAATTTCTAGTTCTTTCCTTGTAAGGCACTAGATCATTTACCATTATCTCGCCAGATGTAGGCTCCAGTACTCCCGTCATCATCTTGATAGTAGTGGACTTTCCCGCTCCATTTGGTCCCAGATATCCTATGATCTCGCCCTTTTCAACGGATAACGATACGTCATCTACAGCTTTGATAATCTTATAATCTCTGGAGAAGAGATCCTGCAAACTACCCTTTAATCCCTCATGGCGATTCAGAACCTTAAATTCCTTACTAACATTTTTCATTACTACTACTTCATTTGCCATAACTTATCCCTCTTAACTTTCACTTTCCACGTTTTAAACCGCTAATAATTAAACTGTATTGACATCAATTACAATTATAAGTATATTGTATTAATAAACGCATTTATACGGTATAAACGCCTTGATTTTATAACAATATTGTTTAAATGTGTAATATTGTTATAAAACTTAGTGTTTGCATATCAAATTGTTATAAAACTATTTTGACTACAGCATTTTATAAAGGGGTAAATCAATGAAGCGAGAATTGATGGGACTTATCGTAAAAAGAGATGATGGTTCTGAGCAGGTAAACTATGATGATGATTCCTTTCCATCATATATCTACGATGGTTGGATCAGGCCAAATGTAACCTGGGAGAAGGTTCCACATTTCCACGAGGATATTGAGCTGGTAACTGTTAAGAGTGGAAGGATGGCATACTCTGTCAACGGACAGATAGTAGTCCTAAATGCCGGAGATACTATATTCGTTAACTCAAATCAGATTCACTACAGTATCGCTCTGGATGACGATACAGCCACCTATGTTATCTTCATTGTTCATCCCAATGTGCTAAACTCCTCCGTCGCTGTCGAGATGCAGGCGCTTCAGCCAATCCTCGGCAACTCCAATATAAGCTATCTTCGTTTTAGATATATAAATGAGAATACAAAGAATATAAGAGATATCATGCTGACACTCCCTGACGTTAGAAGAGATCCCTTCCAGATAACTAAGAAGCTCTTTGATATATGGGAAATAATAATGACCCAGAGCAAGAGCTACGGAATGTTAGATGACGAAGCAGAGACAGATGTACATTCTAAGTCCTTCAAAACTATGATGTACTATATTCAGAAAAATTATAAGAGCACTATAACTCTTGACGACATCGCAACCAGTGGAAATATCAGTAAATCACTATGTAATAAAATATTCCACAAATACGTAGGAGACAGTCCTATCAACTATCTCCTAAATTATCGCGTAAGAAAAGTCGCCGAGCTACTACGCACGACGACTCAACCTTTATCTGAAATTGCAACCATCACTGGCTTCAACGGAACCAGCTATATGTCTGAAATGTTTAAGAAGATTTTCGGAGTTTCCCCTCGCGAGTATAGAAAAGCCTGGGCCATTCAGGATACAGCGGAGCAGACCGGTGACTCTACAGCCACTTCTTCTTCTTAAAGAACCAAAGTTCTCCAACGCTTATTAGGATACTCACAAGTATAACTATTGGATATCCCCAACGAGTATTAAGCTCTGGCATATATTTGAAGTTCATTCCATACCAACCTACTATAAGTGTAAGGGGCATGAAGATTGTTGTAACTACGGTAAGCAGTGTCATTATACGGTTCTGCTTAACGTCTACCTGAGTATGGTACATATCACGGAGCTGCATCGTGAAATCACGAAGGGAGGATGCAGTATCGTGAAGTCTTGTAACTCTATCGGTAAACAATCTGAAATATCTGGTATTCTCTGTCTTGAAGAAATTATTTTCATTCTCTTGCAGCTCCTGACCAAAGTCGATCAGCTGTTCATAATGAATTCTCAGCTCACGGATATTACTACGAATCTCATTTACCCTTGTAAGGCCCGTCTGCGTAGAAACATCCATCATATCATCCTCTATCTCATCCAGCTCCTTCTCGAACTTCTCGAGGATAGACAGATCACGGCTGATTATAAGTTCTAGAAAGTCATAGATAAATCTTTCGAGGCAAGGAACCTTCCATCTCTTGGTTCTCGCTATCCTCTTCACCATTCTCTCGACAACACCCGTAGAATCGATAAAAACTATACCTTTCTCATCCAGCGCAAACGCATATTGGTAATCATTTCCACTTATATCGCTTCTGCTAGGAACTGAAAATGTTCCCGTCAGGGAATCATAGTTCACCTCAGCCTTTGTATTGTGTATATCATTTGGATCAATATCCAACTCGATTCCCATATCAAAGCTGCTCTGTTGCTGCTTCCATTCATCAACAGTGAGCACAACCACATACTGATATTCGCCCTTATGGATATCTTCCTCGCTACATTCTGAAAGCGTGGTTTTGATTAGATAATACATTTTTAGACCCCCTTCTATTTAAAGGTAGTGTCAAAAGACACACCTTTTTTTATATCTAAATCCTTTATTTTAGAGGTCTAGCAAATAAAAAGAGCATTGACCCCCTATAAGAAGTATAATGAGTTCGACGAAAAACCATTACCAACAAGGAGACAATGCTCGTG
>JAFVAQ010000033.1 GCA_017480495.1 Eubacterium sp.
CTCACAGTTCGTTGTTACTAGGCTAATGGAACCTCTGTGAGACCTCCACGCTTAAGGTGCACGCTCTTTCTCCCCATATATCCGCCACATTTACTCTGCTACTACAAATGTGATAGTTATTAGACTTTGTTGCTTTAAGCCAACTTATCTCTCGTAGCCTAGCCTTATATGTGATTTCTGTCCGCCGGACCAGAGATTTGCTTACAGCTTCCTTCAGATTCCACCTCACGATGGACACCCTTGCTGTTCGGCTATACACTTCCCACTATCTGGGCGTGTTCGGGACTTGCACCCGTTAGAGCGTGCCCATGGCGCGCAAACTTAAAAACAGGGACTACTTTTACATAGTCCCTGTCTAACCTAAAAACATTTATATTTCGATTAGAATTTCTACCTTCCCATTACCGGCGGCTTCTTTTGTTTTACTGTAATAAGCTTCTCATTCTTCTCAACACTTTCTATGAGATCAAGTTTCTTCTTGTCATCAGAATTAAGTTTTTTCTTTCCGGGTTCAGCTTTCTTATCTGCTGTTTTATCTTTAAGCTTGTAATCCTTATATGACTTAGCAGCCTTTCTCATTCCACGAATTGATGATGCATATTCTGCCTCAGCCTTCTTCATATCAAAGTCTGGATTTAATTCATTTGCAAGAATCTTCTGAGCAAGAGCTAAGCTCTTATCAATAGATGCACGGAAATCCTTATATTGTTTAGAATCCTTAAATGTTCCGCTTACCTTCTTGGCTTTTTTCTGAAGATCCTTAAGCTGTCTGATTGTTTCATCATCCACTTCATATAATGCACTTAGCTTAGTACTTGTCTTAGAATTATCAACTTGCTTTTTAGGCATTTCGGTAACCCTTGCCTGTTTACGAATCTCAGGATCCTTTTTAAGCTCAACATCACTCAGCTGAACACTCTTATAAAATGCATCAGCGCCCTTTGAGAAGTCCATTTTTTCGCCCATTGTAGCAGAAAGAGTCTGCTGCTCTGGAATTGGTGTGTTTGGAGGAAGACCAAATGTCTGAAGTATCGTATCACTAAAGAGTCGGCAGGATCTTCCATTTCCATCGCCAAAAGAATGGGCTGACAATGTCATTTGATAAGCAAATGCAGCCAGCTGAACTGCCATAGTCTTCTGAAGATTTTTATCATCAATCTGCTTAATCTGATTCATTCCATCAGCTACTTTATCTAAAATATTATATAACTGCTTTGGAACATATGATGCACTGGTACCTTCTATTTTACCGGCTCTAACTCCAATAGCACGAAGCTTTCCTCCTGCCGGATCACCTGGTCTTGCAGCTTCATTTATTTCACTTATTGCATTAAACAGATCACCAAACGTAACCTGTTCCTTATTCATAAGCTCTACAGAATGTATTCTGGCCACCTCTGCTCCGGAATTAAGTCCAAAAGTACCTTTAATAAATCCATCTATCTTTCCCTGAATCTTTTCTCTCTCTTCCTGATGTTCCTCATCATTTGGAATGACAGCCAGCTGTTCCTGAAGTTTTTCTACATCAGCACTAAGTGTAGTCGAATTAGCAGTTCTCCCCTTATACAGATCCTTTACACTATCTGTTGCAGGATTATACTCACCTATTTTTTCTATTCCAGGCATAGGTTTATTAACAAATGTAAAATTAGCGGCTGAATTATCAAATCCCTGTGTAGTATCTCTGTCAAGAAGAGCTCCCTCTTCCCCCATCATATAGTCTAATAACTTCGCATTTCCAAAGTTATTCATTACAGTTTGACTAAACTCTCCATACTCAGGACTTTCCTTATCCATAACCTCAATGGTTTTCTCCGCTATGTTGTCAAATACCTGATCCATAAAATCGCCAACACTTAAATCAGTGTCAGTCTGATTTCTATAATCCTGAATAGTCTGTCTAAGATTATCCAACTGATTCTGATAAACCTCGATAATAGGATTATAAAAGTCGGGATCATCACAAACATCGGAATCCCGATCCTTCTTCAATCTTTCAATATGCTCTTCAAGAGAACCTTTAAGCATTTGCTCAATTGCCTTAGCATCCTTATCTGAGATAGGTGTTTTATCTTTGTTTAATATAGGCATTTTTCGTCACCTCCATTGTATTTATATTTTTATTATACTCGCTAAGCATAACAAAAGCGCAACAAAACAATCATCAATACTATTTTAATTATTCACTTTCAAAACTAATTACAAATTTTAGTTTTTTATCCTCGAGTTTTGCTTCGATACTGCCCTTTTGTTTTTCAACTAAAAGCTTAGCTATATAGAGTCCTAGTCCGGCTCCACCAGCTGTTCTTGCTCTGTCTGCACGATAGGTGCGCTCAAATATACGGCTAATATCTAATTCTTCTGGTCTTTCTACTTCATTTGCCACTGTTATTATGCATCTGCCATCTATGGATTCCACCTTCGCGTCAAAGGCATTTACCGCATATTTATATATATTGCCAAATATGTTACTAAAGACTCTGGATAGGCTCTTCGGATCTGCCTTTATATAAATTGATTTTTCTGGCAAAATGATGTTAGGAGTCAGATTCTTTTCTCTTATCAACGCCTCATTTTCGATAATAAACTCAGACAGAAAAACTGGTACATCTATCTTACTTAGTTCGAGTACATTTTGATCACTCTCAAGAACAGACATCTCAAAAAACTCATCCACCATTTCCTTCAAGGTGTCTGCCTTCTTAAAACTAATATCTAGATATTCACGCCCCTTATCACTCAGATTCTCATTCCTCATCATCTGAAGATTCCCCTTTACAACAGTAAGAGGGGTTCTCAGATCATGAGCTATATCTGATATAGATTCCTCTAGCTGTCGGCGGGATCTAGCCGACTCCAGTTTAAGATTCTTTTGATAATCTAGATTCTCATTTATCTCGGCAGCAAGCTTTTCAACCTCTCTATCCATAAGTGTAGCTCTTATCTGACGATTATAGTTTTCCTCTTTAGTTTTACCTAGCTCCATTCTGATATTTCTTATGCTACTCTTCATTGTAATAACTTTTACAAGAAGATATATAACCAGAAGACTCAGAATAACTAGCCCTACAATCATTACCTTCATATATCACCCTATACTCTTCAGCTTATATCCGATACCCCATACCGTCTCAATAAACTCTGTTCCTGAAGCCTTCTTAAGCTTACTTCTCAGATTACTCATATGTACATTTATTGTATTATCATCATATATATATTCATCCTGCCAAACTGTCTCGTAAAGATTCGCCTTAGTAAAGGTCTTCTTCGGATTCTTCAAAAAAAGTTCTAGCAGTTGCATTTCCTTTGCTGTTAACTTAATAGAAACTTCCTCATACATTACAGAATTCAGTTCCTTATTCAGTACAATTCCAGCGTAAGAAAGAACTTCGCCTGAAGCTCCGCCAGCTTCATCTCCAGTATCCTCAGCACGTCTCAAGACTACTTCTATACGTACAAGAACCTCATCTAAATCAAACGGTTTGATGATATAATCATCCGCTCCCATTCTAAGCACTTCGAGGCGTGTATCCTTCATGGTCTTAGCCGATATTACTATTACAGGAGTTCTCTTTTTATCTTTATCTGAACTGTCACGTAATTCTTTTATCAGAACATCTCCAGATTTATACGGCAGCATCATATCCATAAGTATAATGTCATACTTTTCATTTTGAATATATTCAGAGGCTTCATTTCCTTCATTTGCTACATCAACCTCAAAATTATTTTCCTGAAGAAACTGCTGCAAAAGCCCGCTTATCTCTCTATCATCCTCTACTACCAGTAATCTTCTCATTCTATTCTCCTAAGTTTTATTCTCTAGCATTTCCCGGAGTTATACCTTAATCACACATATTTTTTTATCTTAATATATAGCTTATCCTTCTTGGTACTTCCACCTTCACCTTCGAAAATGAACTTACCCTTTCCTCTTACAGATACTGTGTCACCTGACTTCAGCTGTTTTGCATTTTCAGTCATCTGTCTTCCTGACAAAAAGACTTTCCCTTCAGATATGTATCTTACAGCTAAATCTCGGGATAGCTTATATACTCTTGCGATAATAGCATCCAGTCTGTTGCTACTGACTATTATTCTTTCTTCTGCGAACTTAGGGGCGACAGCCTCCGGAATATCTAGGCATTTCTCCACCCTTACATTTGTATGCTTGACCTTACTCAGATTTTCAAGGATATATTCGCTGATACTTTCAGAAACAAAAATATACCCCTCATTATCTCTTACAATAATATCTCCAAGTTTAGTACGCTCTATACCTAGACCAATCACAGAGCCAAGAAAATCACGATGAGTTAATGCATCAGAGAACTTCTTTTGTACTGGACTGATATGTAGCAAAACAATTGGAAATGCCTCATCATACCCTAGACTCTCAGGCGTTCCAAATCTGACCATACATCTCTCACATCCTTCTGTACCACCGGAAACAGAGGTACCCACGTATGCAAGGTCACGTTCAAGACTGTAGAAGCTCGAAAGCTGTGACATATCAAGAAAGTCTGTGAATACAAATCTATTCTCGCTATAAGACTTCTCTGCTAGTTCATTAATTCTATTTATAAGTGTATTATCCATGATATTTATAAAATTTCTTTTTAATGATTATTTGCAATAGACGCTTTATATACATCTATATAACGACTTTCCCCTATAGGAAGCTTGCCAGGAATACTCAGAAGGTCTCTTACTGTTTCCCCAGAATCCGCGAAGGTATCTCCCGTTCTTAAGTTTCTTCCGGGTTCTATCATGTTACCATATATCAGAAATGGTATATATTCCCTAGTATGATCCGTCCCCTTAAAGGTTGGATCGCATCCATGATCAGCCGTGATGATTATAGTATCTTCAGAATACCTACCATCCACTGTTCCTATCTTAGCCATAAGCTCTCCCAGTCGCTTATCAAAGCGTTCAAGACCTCTGGCATAGCCTTCCACATCTCTTCTGTGTCCCCATGTAGAGTCAAACTCTACAAGATTGGTAAATATAAGTCCATTCTTTACAGTATCAAGAGCTTCAATAGTCTTATCCATACCATCCTCGTTATCTTTGGTATGAACAGCTTCTGTAACTCCTGAACCTGCAAATATATCCTCTATCTTACCTATAGCATATACGCTCTGTCCCGCGTCTCTTATCATAGTTAGTAGATTAGGTTCATCTGGTTTCCTCGAAAAGTCACGACGATTAGAGGTTCTTACATACTTCTCTCCATCCCAGATATATGGACGCGCTATAACTCTCGCTACGTTATGATCACCAGTAAGAATCTCTCTTGCTATGCGGCACATGGAATATAGTTCTTCAGGAGAATATACACTCTCATCACAAGCTATCTGAAAAACACTGTCTGCTGAGGTATAGACGATAGGCTTTTTACTTACCTTCATCTCCTCTCCCAATTCATTTATGATAGTTGTTCCTGATGCCACACCATTATAAAGAACCCCAGGAACGCCAGTCCGTATAATGAATTCGTCAATTATCTCTCTTGGGAATCCATCGGGATATGTAGGAAATCTCTTTGGAGTATGTATCCCGACCATCTCCCAATGTCCAATAGTTGTATCCTTACCCGCAGATAGTTCAGTGAGTCTACCATATGAACCAAGGGGGGTATCCACCGGCTTAACGCCTACCATGCCTTCTATATTTCCGTATCCTATGCTCCTTAGATTTGGAATATCAAGATCAGGAAATTGCTCCATGATATGCCCAATGGTATTACAACCAACGTCATCAAAATCCGCAGCATCAGGCGCCTCTCCCATTCCTACGCTATCTAGGACTATCCATATTACTCTTTTCATAAACAAATCCTTTTCACAATTATAAATAATAATCAAGAGTTTCAAAACGAGCTGAACAACGGCGTACTTGCCGTCATACAGCTCGTAATTTCTATTGAGGAAGCATTATTCCACCAAAGTACTCAGGTATACCCTTGCTGTCATTTAGAATGAACCCTCTTGGCTTAAGAGTTATATATGTTCCATCCGCCTTTCTGGCACGATAGGTAATGGAATATAGCACTGGTGTTCCTTCTAATACAGATTGAACCGCTTCTAGATATTTATCTACATCTTCAGGATGCACATAATCTCTCCATATATCCTCGACATCATACATATAGTCCGTCGGTATTCCGAAATCAGTAATTGCAGATAATGACCATCTAGAAAAATTGTATTTAAGGTCTGTTAAGAATATATATCCATCTCCTGCAACCGTATGCAAAGCCCCATATAATCTATCAAGCTTACGCATTCTATCATCAGGAATCAGCTGATTACTCTCTTCACGCTTCCTGACTTCTCCCAAATAATTTACGTCTTTCAATTCAGTTTTGTTTGCATACATACGACCATCAGCTCGGTTATATACCTCCTGAAAGCTTCTATCTACTCCAGGATTATACTTCGCCATACCACACGCCACTACAGGTCCAGTTCTAAAATGTCCGTTGGTCACAGATTTTTGTTTCAACAGTTCAAGTAACCTTTCACGATTCGAAAAATCGTCTCCAGTAAGTATAACAGCAAACTCATCTCCTCCAACCCTGTAAACCGAGCTGTCCTCGAAAACTTCGCATATCATACGACAAGCCTTTTGTATGGTTTCATCTCCGAAGCTGTGACCTCTTGTATCATTTATACGTTTAAGATCATTTATATCACACATAACGACGCCAAACACAGGATCATAATCACCATTATTTATCACATCGTCTATCTCTTTAACGTGTTCAGAAAATGCATTCTTGTTCTTTATTCCTGTTAATTCATCAAGTCTCGCCAGTCGTTCTGCAGATTTAAGTAAGTTTTCCTGTTCTTCCCTATCAAGAAACTCAGACTCAATATTTTTGATGCAGCCCAGTATATGTTTCTTGTCATCGCACAAAATACTGAAATGACAAACATGCATTATCTGCCCGTCCAAAACAAACCTAAAAACTATTAGACTGGAACCATTATTCTCCAGCTTTTCAAGTAGTTTTTCCTTATCTATAAGGCTAAGTACATAATCAAGATCATCAGTATGCACTGTTCTTTTCGCCTGTTCATTTAAAAATGAAAAGAAATCATTCCCCTGTTCCGGAAGGTTAAGTCCAGATAACATTTCCGAATGGAAAAACTCAATAAAGTTGTCGGTTTCAATTTCCACATAATACATACTATCAAATTGCTTTGCCAGTGTATGTGATACTTGATCAAATGCAAAA
Source organism: Eubacterium sp. (assembly GCA_017480495.1). GTDB lineage: Bacteria > Bacillota > Clostridia > Lachnospirales > Lachnospiraceae > Eubacterium_Q. The sequence goes on from JAFVAQ010000033.1 coordinate 7,247, forward strand.
TTATCTATATTCATATTAGCCCCCCTTTATTACGTTTTTACCTTCCACCCACTTAACATTATATCATAATAATCGTTAAATAGCACCGGAACAGCTAGCGGAGTTTAACAATCAATTAATTCATATTCGATTACACCAATTCCTAGCTCACATGCAGCATCAATCGTATGCTCACCATTTCTTGATGTTACCCTCTCTAGAAAATGTTCCTTACCTGGATCATCACTCTGCTTAACTAGATCAATGCACGCCCTATCTATTGCTACTGGATCTGTTGAAACAAGAATACCTATATCCTTCATGCAAGGATCCTCGGCTATTGCACAGCAGTCACAATCTACGGACATATTGGCCATAACATTTACATATACTATCTTATCCTGAAAATGATCAACTACAGCCGATGCAGCCTCTGCCATTGACTCGAGAAATGCATTCTGCTCAGGCAGATCCGTCCAAACCACATCCTGATCCTCAGCTAATGTATATTTTCCAGCCGATTAAATATTTTTGCTTCCAAATTATAATATATCATAAACCCCTTATTCTGAATAGATGAAAAGCGTCTACGAGTACTTCTACTCATAGACGCCGTTTCGCTGTTTTTTTATTCTTTTTCACTATTGCTACACCAATACCCTGACTGTCTGTTTCCCAGTTATTACAGTTTTATCTTCCATTACCTTTACCTCCAAACCAATCAACCACTTCAACCTCAGCAGTTTTATTCTCAGCCTTCTTACTCTTTACGATTGCAAACACCACACCTGCTACGCTGCATCCACATCCTGATACTGTCAACGCAACTATTATACTTCTAAGTGTCCAATCACTCATAAGTGGGGTAATAATCATAAGTTCCCACATAACTCCTACAGCAAATCCGATAACAGCATTTTTAGCGATACCCATCTTGTTTGTCTTCTTATTTGTATTCTCCATTTTAATATCCTCAACTTTCATTTATATTTTGTGAATAATTCGCTTTGTTTTATCTGATGATTGGATAATACTATAACCAAGAATACTATATGACAAATCTGTTGCGAAAGGTTATAAAGATGCTGTGAATGGAAAACCGCCATGAAAAATACATCTCATAGCGGTCGTCCAACTACAATCTCAACTATCCTCTTTTAATGTAGGCGGTTCTTTACACATATTTATACATCATCCTTCATAGCACTTCTGATTCTGCTTAAAGATTCAGGGGTAATGCCCAGATATGTCGCGATATGTTTTTGAGGAGCACGGCTATATACATTCGGAAATACCTTTTTGAAATGAATATATCTCTCAGTAGCATTCTCTACCAAAAAGCCATTCTCCCTATATAGCTTATAACGCACGGCGCTCTCAAGAATAACTATCCATAAATCCTTGAAAGCTGCATTACTATGGATTAGTTCCCTCACTTTGGATGTCTCACAGAGCATTATGGTGGAGTCTTCCAAAGCCTCCCACATGCACATACGCTCTTCGTATCCGAAGAAGCCCTCATCCATTAAAAGCGACCCTTCCACAGCAAACCCTCTGGTTATATCATTACCGTCACTGTCAATATAATAAGAACGTGCCAGACCGCTTAACATTAGGCCACCGTACTCGGTATCATCACCGACGGACGCAATTAAAGCTCCTTTGGTAATAACTCTGAAACTGGACATAGCAATTAGTTCACCAAGGACTTCTCTTTCTACCGGTATGTTATACTCAGTGGCAAGTTTCACTAATTGCTCAACTATGTAATCTTTATCCATCGTACACCTTCCTTAATTATTGTGGTTCCCATACCCCTTGCTGCCTGATTCCCGTTGAGGCAGCCGCCGAAGTAAGGCTATCGATTTCAGCAGGCTCAAGGCTTACTCTTAATGCCTCAACAAGAAGCTCTGCATATTTTTTCTTCGTTATACCAACTATCGGAACAGCACCTTTTGCAATAGCCCACAGAATCGGAACCTGCGACTTATCTATATCATACTTCAAAGCTATCTGATTCATAAGTCCCAGAAGCCCTTCTATTTTCTTAAACTTTCTCTTCGGAAAAGCCAGATTCCTCATTGAAAATGTAGGGAAGTGATGCTTGGCATTATATCTTCCCGCAAGCGCTCCCTGTTCAAGAACCATGTATGCGTAATATGTTATCCCTTTACTATTGCAGTAATCGATGATCGGCTGTTGGTCATTCCTAAGCAGGCTGAAATGATTTTGAACCGCTCCGAGTTTAAAACCTTCTTTAGACAGAACATCTTCTGCCATCTTTATATCCTGCATAGATACGTTGGATATTCCGATAGACTTGATACGTCCATCCTTCAGCAGAGGTATGGCATCCTTCAGATTTTCTTTAAGATTAATCGGTTTATGTATCCAAAAAAGATCTGCAGAACTAAGACCGAGCCTCGTCATGCTTTCCTCAAAGGACTTCTCAAGATCACCTGTTCTAAACTTCTTGTTAGGGAAATATTTTGTTGAGAGAAATATATCCTCTCTCCCATTTATGAACTTCCCCAAAAGCTTCTCGCAGGAACCCATACCATACACGGCGGCCGTATCCCACTTGATCAGACCGAGTCTCACTGCTTCGTCAAAGGTTTCTCTCAAACTGTTTTCATCATAACTCTGTCCAAATACCATTTTGGATCCATTGTTTCCCGGTCCCCACGCCCATGTGCCTATCATTACATCCTTCATCATCGATGTACCTCCTTCATATCTCATGAAAACAGGATATCATCTATCGATAACTCTTGCATTGATGTATGTTAATTCATGATGTTTACTTTTTAAGATTTCATCTTACTTAAAACCTTTCCCAATGTATCTGCGCATCATAATCTACATCTATCTGCTTTGTAAGAGCAGCACCCTCAGCAGGTCGTCCAACTCCTATAAAGCATGGTATTAGATATTCATCAGGAATATTTAAAGCTTCTTTCGCTACAGTCTCTTCATTCCCCAATGGGATTCTGACATTACATCCGTAACCTTCTGACACAGCCGCAAGCCACACATTTTCTATACCGCACCAAATAGATGCATAACAGTTAAGATCCGACAAGCAGGAAGGATTTAGAATATCTACCTTCTTTTTCATCAGAGGAATTATGATTGCGGCAGCATCGATTAACATTCTGTATTGCTTTGGCACAGCAATCTGATAGCTCTCCTTCTGAACAGGATCAGAGATAAATGTCATAGCATCCACATCCTTCACAGTCAGATTCTTGGGAACTCCTTCTATAACATTTTTCATAATCTCTTTATCTGTTACCACTATATAATGCCAATCTCTAAAATGATCATTAGCCGGCGCCGTGTATGCAGCCTTAACTATTCTCTCCAAAATATCCTTGGGAATGCTCTCATCTGCAAAATCTCTTATACTATGTCTTGAATTAATCACTTCATAAAAATCCATTTATAATATCCTCTCCAAATTAAATTATATAATCCAAACGTAAATTTTGTCGCGATTCTCATTTACAGTTTTATCTTATCATCAAACTGGAAGTTATCATTTCAAAGACATCACATATATCTGGCATGGATTAGCATCATCCCAAAGGAGTGGGAATACTTCTAATTCCTTGAAACCACAGCCTATGTAAAAAAGATTTGTCCTGTCATAATCCTCATACACTCCCATCTTCACAGTCTTGACCTGCATGAAATCATATCCCCTCGAGCTTGAAGTTTCTTTCGCCATTTCTACCAGCATTCTACCAATTCCACTCCTGTGATAATCCTTTAAAACTCCCATTACCGCCAGTTCAACCGTAGCCTTTCCTGTTTCTTTTAAACATAGGAATCCTACAGCTTCCTCTCCTTCCATGGCCGCAAAGAATGTCCAATCAACACAACCGGAAATGTATTCCTCCCTGCTCTCTTCTATCTCAAACCAGTCCGTAAGAGCCTCCAGTACTTTTCTTGCAATAGCCTGTTTTTCATTTGAATTCGTAATCTCTACAAGCATTATTTTCTATCCTACACTTATATTATAATTAATCTTCATTATATCTACTTTGAGATATAACTCTTTTCATCCAATTATCTTACTATCATCTCACAAAACGAATCAATCTTTAAACCATTATCAGCATTCTCTCTCGTCTTCGGATCAATAAAAATCATTTCTCCCGCAAATTTTTCTATTCCGATCATCTTCTTAATCCTATCAAAAGCCTTCTCTGCACCATTACCACTCTGGCAGGCAAATACGAATATCTTCTTTCCACTTATTTTATCCTTCAGTTCACTGATGAAAGTACATATCGGAGGAGCCGGACGGCTCGCCCATACAGGGAATCCAATGATGATATTATCATATTTATCGGGATCAAATTCATATGGCTTTAATACTGGCCTTTCACCCATCACAGCACTCTTTCCACCCCACAGAAACTTCTTAGCACCCTTGTCCGGATATGCCTTATCAGGTTCAATCCTGATCACATCCGCACCAAGCTTTGCAGCCAA
>JAFVAQ010000034.1 GCA_017480495.1 Eubacterium sp.
ATAAATGATAATTTAGACGAGCAAATGAATGCTTTGTTTAAGTCATGGTTTGTTGATTTTGATCCTTTTAATGTATCTGAGGAAAGTTCTATCCCAAATGGATGGACACAAACTAAACTTGGTGACTATGTAACATATACTCAAGGAACACAGGTTCCTGTAGAGGATCAATATGAGTCTCCAGCAGATAATCGAATTAGATTCTTAAGAATCGTGGATTATACAGGGACAACCAATGATCCACCGAGATATATTGACAAGAAAAGAAAAAATTCTTGTTGCAATCCAGATGATATCTTAATTATTCGATACGGGGCTAGTGCTGGTCAAATATGCCGTGGTTTTACCGGGGTTTTTGCTAATAATCTATTTAGCATTACCCCAGAAAAGCGATTAACCAAAAGTTTTTTATATTACTTGTTAAAACAAAGTACTGTTCAGAGTTTTATCACGTCAGTTGGCGAAACAAGTTCGGCTATGCCCGCTTTGACACACGGACTCATTAGTGCAATACCATTCGCATTACCTGATACAGATGACTATATCAATAAATTTAGTGTAATAGCAGATAAGTGCTTTATACAGCAAATGAACAACGCCAAAGAAATTGAACAGTTGTTATTATTGCAAAATAATATTCTTCAAAGCTTATTAAGCCGCTAAATTATCATTTATCTTTCTCTTTAATGCTATTCTATCTTCAATAACATTATAATTATGTACAATTAATCTTTGAGTTTCTATATCCGGAACTCTCACTCCCATTTGAGCAAATTCTTCCCAAGGCATACTACCACGCACTCCACCTACAGCTATAAAAGCGGCCTCTCTATCAAACTCGCTACGCTTGAACCACATATCCAAATACTCTGGTAGAATTACATTTTTATCTTTCACGCGAAAAATTGGATATGCTGGAGACATGATTGCTATATCGATATCTTTTTGTCTAGCAATAGGTATTTTTGAATCTCTGCTAACCTGCATCAAGCTAACAGCGAAATCATCTTTTCTAATAATTTTATATTTAGAAATATCAGTTCCAATAGTATTGGCTACCGATTTAATAAAACACTTATCGATACTTAAACCTAACAATTCAGTAACCCTACAATCGCTGTTTCTTTCATCGACTCTGATGACGAGATCTTCTATTGTTTTATAATTTGATTTCATATCCAAGCTCCTTAAAGACATCCAGAAGATCCGCTTTTGATTTTTTTTCCTGAATAAGCAAATCCTGTAGTTCACTCTGAAGAGTTTTCATCTTTGCATCAAAATCAATATTTTCATCTCTATTAACAAATTCTATATATCTACTTGGAACAAGCGTGAATCCCTTTTCTTTAACTTCATCAAATGAAGCACTATAACAGAATTCCGGTACATTTTCATAAGTATCCTCGTATCCTTCTGTCTGCCAATTATGATAGGTTTCTGTAACTATGTCTCTATCTTCCTTAGTTAATTCGATATATTTTTTCTCATATGGAGAACCCATCTGTCTTAAATCCATAAACAAAATCTGTCCCTGACGGTCTCTGTATCTCTTTTCTACCCCATTCTGCTCAACAACCCTTGCCTTCTTGTTCTTATTGAGAATCCAAAGTGTAACACTTATATCAGTGGTGTAGAATAGATTTCTTGGTAATATAAGTATCGCTTCAACCAAATCATTTTCAATTAATCTTTGGCGTATCTTAAGCTCTGTACCATCATCAGATAAAGCTCCATTTGCAAGAAGAAATCCTGCAACCCCATTCTGAGATAGCTTAGAAGCTATATTAAGAATCCAACCATAATTAGCATTACTTGTTGGCGGAACATCATACCCACTCCATCTTGCATCATCAAGTAGTTCATCAGCAGCTCGCCACTCCTTCTGATTAAATGGTGGATTAGCCATAATATAATCAGCCTTAAGATCTTTATGCTGATCATTCGAAAATGTATTAGCAGCCATTTCTCCAAGATTTGCAGAAATACCTCTTATAGCAAGATTCATCTTGGCAAGCTTATAGGTTGTATTAGTATATTCCTGGCCATAAATAGAAACCTTTTTCTTATTCCCGTGATGAGCCTCAACGAACTTGATTGACTGAACAAACATACCTCCCGAACCACAACAAGGATCATATAGTGTTCCGTCATAAGGCTCTATCATCTCAGCAATTAAATTAACTATACTTTTAGGTGTATAGAATTCTCCTTTACCCTTTCCTTCAGCAATGGCAAATTTGCTAAGAAAATACTCATATACTCTTCCGATAATATCGTTTTCTTTATCCTTTGTAGTATCTATTTTATTAATCTCATCCAATAAAGATGCCAGTTTAACTGTATCAATCTGAAGTCTTGAATAATAATTATCCGGAAGCGCTCCTTTAAGAATAGGATTTGTTTTTTCAATTGTATAAAGAGCTGTATCTATCTTAAGTGCTATATCATCCTGCTTTGCATTTTCCATAATGAAAGACCATCTGCTCTCAGTCGGAAGATAAAAAACATTATCCTTGGTATAGAAAGCTATATTGTCTACGAACTTCTCCATACCACCATCTATAAGTTTCTGCCTTTGCTCCTCAAACTTGTCACCTGCAAATTTCAGGAAGAATAAGCTCAGTACCACATGCTTATATTCCGCAGGTTCTACAGAACCTCTAAGTTTATCAGCAGACTTCCATAAAGCTTCTTCCATAGAAATTTCTTTTGTCTTCTTTGCTGCCTTTGCCATTTATATCCTCTTTCTTTAATATTTAATATGGTATTATAATTTCTCTAATAATAATCTACTTATTCGTCAAATCAAATTATATAAGTATTCAATAATTAATGATAATACGTTAGTTAAACATAAGTTAATATACTAAATATTCAGTCTAGAAAAAGGAGCGATCAGGTCACCACTTACTTACCTACTTTATGAATCAAAATCATTTTTAAATATAATCTTATGATTTGAGACATAATAAGTAATTATAAAAACCTGTCCGCTCCTCTAGAATTCATATCAAGTTAATTATTTCACCCCACATCGCTCGTTGTCCCTCCTCCGTCTATTTAGTACATTCGCGACGCTCTAATTATATCACAAAATCGGCTATTTAAAAAGAGAAACGGTTATTTCATCCCGCTATTCTACTAGCCTTCACCACCGCTGTAGCTCTTATCATTTGCATTATTATCGCTTTATTGTATTCAGCTTCTTTGGCTTTGACTTTGCTATATTCTTTCTTTTGTTTCTTGGTTCTCCTGGGCATGGCTTCTACATTTGCTATCATCCTACTTCTGAATTCATCGTGGTTCTTGATGTAGATGAGAAGGTTCATGATAGTGTCGCTTGGTTTTACGTCCTTCTGGAAGTGATAGTCTGCATCTACGTAGCTGGCTGGGTCGATATCTTCAGGGATTCCATTTCCGTGATAGAGTACGAAGCTGTCCCAGTCTGGCAGGTATACTATCTTCCAGTAGGCTATATCAGAGAGAACGATGAGCTTATTATCGATCAGTTCGTAGTCCATGTAGTTGTCGTAGGCGTAAGGGCCGATCCAAGGTTCTTCGAGGGTAAGTTTTTCTTTAATTTCCATAGTTTTTTGCTCCTTTCGGTACTTTTTTCGTTTTGATATACCTTAATTATGAAGCATTCTATGGTCATTAAAAAGGACAGAGAGACGGTCCACCCTCTCTTTTGCACATAGGCAAATAGGGACGTTTCTCTTTTGCACATATGCAAAACAGAAACGTCCCTATTTGCCTATATTTACCTATTTCATCTGGGCCGCAACTTTCAAAATATCAACCTTTGCCGCACCATGACCACTAGCTTCAAGCGAGTAGTTGGTCTTAGTTTCCGCGTCATACCAAATGAGGTAATTCTCATCTGGGCTGTCATCCTCGCCATAAAGTATACACTGGTGTGCAGTCACATCCCAGCCGCTCAGCGTCACATCCTCTGTCCTACCGCCTAAATATATACCTGAAATGTCCTCTTCACCGTTATCACTCTCCTGTGCACGGGCACGGTAAGCCATATCGTCACATTCGAAAATAGCCTCCACCATCGCGTGATCTACGTTCTGGTCCATCACGCGCCATGTTACATCTGTGGCTCCAGCTGGCAGCTTGAAGACGTGAGCACATACTCCTGCAGCCTCTTCTTCAGATGCCTCATGCCATGGATTCGCGAGCTGGGGATTCCCTCCCTCAGTGGTTGCCTCTGTCTTCTTATCTTTTTCTCCTATTGTTTGTGGATTCTTCGAGCCGTTTGATGCGTCTCCCCCAGCCGTTCCACACGCTGTAAGCATAGCAAGCGCAAGTACTGTTATTGCGGCAACTAATGCGCCACGTGTTATTTTTGATACCCTCTTCATTTGTACCCCCTATATTTTTTCCTACTCAAAAAAATCCCTAAATACATTTTATGATATAAAAATAGCGGGGAACTTCCCCGCCGAAGATGGACCTGGGTCTTACGACCAGCCCAACACCTTCCTGCGCAGAATCAGGTATGTCACTATACTACACATCATTCCGAGTAAGACTCCCGCGATGACATCAGTTGGATAATGCGCCCCAACATAAAGTCTCGAAAATGCAATAAGCGCCGCTATAACAATCAAAATGACCCCGACCCATTTTCTCTTCTTCGTCAGGCACCAGGTTATCGCACACGCTACCGCGAAGGATGCGTTACTGTGACCTGACGGAAAGCTCGAGTCATGCGGCTTTTTTGCTATCAGCCTTAGTTCTTCAATTGCGTCATACGGCCTGGTCCTATTCACGATTTGCTTGAGCAACCCATTGCAAATACCTGCGCTGACAAGCAGCGTCACTGTCGCAATGATCCCAATCGGGCGCGTCGGCTTATAAATGAGCAGCAGTATGCAGATAACAATCCATAACCATCCCGAATTCCCCAGGAAAGAGAAGAATCTCATGATCGGGTTCAAAAACTCTGTTCTAATATCTTGTAAAAATAATAAAAATGCCTCTTCCCAAGCCATTAATTTATGTCCTTTTTGATGAATTTAACACTATAGTAGTATACCACAGATAGAGGCATTTTAAAATTATGTATTATCATTGTTCGATTATCAGCGCGCTATCACCTCACGTCCCAGTGAGGTGAGGATTTCGCGATCGCTCTTAATTGTTGAACCAGAGGTCGTCAGCATATTTCCAGTTATTGTCGCGCTGGCGCCACCCTCAAATGCTGCGATGCCATTTTCTGTTATCAGTTTCCTTCCTGCTCCGAGTCGTATGTTGCTCTTCGGATTGATGTATCGGAAGATAGCAACTGTCCTGAGAATTTCATCTTCCGTTAGGGTTGGAAGGTTTTCCAGCGGTGTGTGAGGGATAGGGATGAGCGAGTTGATTGGAATTGACCCGATGCCCAGTTCTGAAAGTTCGAGCGCCATATCGATTCGGTCGTCCATGGTTTCACCCATTCCGATGATGCCACCTGAGCAGACGCTAAGCCCTGCAGCCTGTGCTCTCTTTATATTAGCAATCTTATCGTCAAATGTGTGAGTAGTGCATATATGTTTGAAAAATCTCCGCGATGTTTCGATGTTATTGTGATAACTTCTGACTCCCGCCTCATAGAGCCTGTCGAATTGCTCCTTTGTCAGAAATCCAAGCGAGGCGCAAAGTGATATCTTGAGATCATTTCGAAGCCTTTTATATATTTCAATCAATTTTTCAAAGTCTTCCTTAGACGGGCTGTGTCCTGATATAACTATGGCAAATCTATCCACACCCTCTTCTTCGTTAGATTTGGCTTCCGCATATATCCTGTCGTAATCCATAAGACCATATACTTCGCACTCTGTGTGGTTGTGTGCTGACTGTGCGCAGAACTTGCAGTTCTCACCACAATTGCCACTCTTTCCTGCGATTATAGTACATAGATCAACTCTATCGCCTACCAGTTCCTTACGGATCTTGTCCGCACCTTCTGTTAGTTCATCCAGTGGGCATTCTTTAAGGAAGCTTAGGTCATCCTCTCTTCCAAGTCTTCTTCCGTCTATTATTTCGTTAGTTAGATTCTGTATATTCATTTTTCCCTCGCTATATCATTTCTCATATAAGTAATGTCGAAGATTTTTCATAAACCATAGTTGGTTATAGCAGAGGTAAAATAAAATGTCAACCTACTATCATCTGTAGGTTGACATTTTTTAACACCCTCTACGCCGTCTTCTCAACCTTCGCCTCAACGAACCATCTGTGATTGTCGCCGTAGAAGAGGTGGCTCCGGTAACCTTCTATGTAAATGGTATAACGAATACCCATAGCACCGGCTATGAGACTTGCCGCCCTTCTCACCTCAGTTATTTTATCTATCTCATACACTCTGCCATCATCCCAGTGAATCGCCCTCGGTATTATTTCGCCGTCCTTCGTCACATCAACATTCACTTCTACGTAGATCTTATAAGGACTCTCTTCGAACATCTGTATCAACCCCTTTCCATTCATTGTGGGACTATTATAATTCTATAATTTATGGATTTCAAGTATATTTTTATATAAATATTCCATTTTCTTATGATTTTTGTTGAATTATTGGATAGAATGGTATATATTATAAATGTACCTATAAGATTAGTAGATAAGATTAGTAGTTTTAAAATTACAGAACAGGAAATGAAATATGAAAAACAATATGAACGACATAGGAAAAATCCTTGCCCAATATAGAAAAGCCGCCGGCCTGTCTCAGGTCGAAGCAGCTAAGAAAATGACCAAGCTAGGAAGCAAGATAAAGAACACCAGCATATCCGCTTGGGAAAAGAGTGTGTCGTCTCCGAATCCAAAGCAGTTTCTTCTGCTATGCAAGATATACGGAATAACAGACATTTACTCTACATTTATCGAGCCAAATCCCGACAATCCTCTTTCTCGCTTAAATGATGCAGGAAAGGAAAAGGCCCTCGAGTATATAAAGCTTCTGGGACTATCTGAGGAATTCAGATTATCGAATGTCTCTAGTGAGATTGTTGTGGACTATCCAGTCAGAAGAAAGCTCCCACTCTATCTCCTCCCAGCATCCGCCGGTTCCGGTGAGTTCCTGGATGGTGATGAGTATGAGCTGGAAGAAGTCGGAAGCGAAGTTCCGGCTAAGGCGCATTTTGGAATCAGACTTAACGGTGACTCCATGGAGCCACGTTATCTAGACGGCCAGATAGTTTGGGTCGAGCGCACCTCCGAGCTTCTCGATGGAGACATCGGCATCTTCTATCTCGACGGAAATGCTTACTGCAAGCGCCTACATAAAGAAACGGATTATATCGAACTAATATCACTTAATCCGAAGTATAATCCGATTCCAATTAGTGAAGCTAACGACTTCCGCGTATATGGTAGAGTTGTATCATAATGAGTATAAAGGGACGGTTCTTATTTACTCATTGTCCATCGAAGGCTTTTGCTTCTACATAAATCATCATCTTATTGTAGATATAGACACTCGCCACCAGCATCTCTACACCCGCTAGGTATAGGAAGGCGCTTAGCTCTGTTATACAGCTGAGAATCGTGAGCAGCACCGCAACTCCGTAGGGAGCTAGGACCAGTGCCGCGTGGTCTCCCTGCCATTTACTTTTATAGAACTCGATTCGTTCTACTAATCTTTTATCACCAAGAGCTTTCTTTTGTTGCTTGTGATCCGCAACTATTATGAATATCCCCAGAAGGATACATATCACTCCGAAATATATGAGTCCATCACTTATCGTCATGCTTACTCACCTCTTTCGGCCTTCTTTGCTTTTCTGAACTTAATTGCATATCCAAGTGTTAGTCCAATATATAAAAGTGCAAGTCCGCCAGATACATATACGCTGAATCTATTTACATGAGCGTATTCATTCATCTCATATAGATTCATTGCTGTAATGAATACCCAGAGTGCTGCCGTGATTCCATTAAGTATCATTAATGTCTTAGGATTGTCTTCCTTGAAAAACTTCTGTAGCTTTGATTCCTTCTTATTTGTCTTAATTTCCTTAACTTCTTTTGTCATTGTCTTACCCTCATCTTTCTTTACATTTTTTTGAACGATTAATTATTTTGTTTTCGTCCATCTCTTTGATGATTGGATAATACAACAACCCGAAAGGTAAAATGTCATTTCTGGCGTGAATGGACAAAATGTTGTTGTGAATGGAAAAAATGCTATAATTCCAATTGTAATTAAAAGCGATTTAAATATGGATTATTTCTATTCAATAAGTTCAGAACAATGAATGGTGAAATAAAACATCCGCTTCTTAAGAAAAAAAATGTATCCCGCGATCATGAATCCAACGAATAGTGCCAAACCGAGCATATAAAAGAAGGGGTTATATCTGTACTCGCTCCCACTCCAGATAAAACTTGAGTAGTCACCCTCATAGGATCTGCCGACAGTCTGAAGCAATGCAGCAAGCCCGGCAACAATGGTCGAGGCCAAAAGATATAAGACTTCGGCACCAAATATTTTCAAATTACTTCTCATAAATAATCAACCTTCCTGCAAAAAAGACTCATATAGTCAACTATATATGTTATAATTCTTCCATAATGAATGGAAGCATATATATCGGCTTTAGATTCAGATTATTGTCCTTTCCGACATCCTTTTGAGATAGAAGTATTGCCCGCGAAACATTTTGTGAATATTTCTTACAGAATGCATCTATAGACTCATGTTTTTTTGTAGCCGATGATTTCACTTCCAAAGGAAGGAGCTTAGCCTTGTCCTGAAGCAGGAAATCAACTTCATAATAATGTGTGCTGTTTTCTTTCTCCCATGTGTGATAATATGCAGACCTGCCTGTAGCGGTAATCATTTGTGCTACAGCATTTTCATAAAGATACCCCAGATCAGCTGACAGCTTATCCCCCAGTAGCTTACTATATATGTTTTCATCAGTCTTCGGCGATGCTTTAAAGATCATTGTTGTGAATAACCCAATATCTGACAGATATAGCTTAAAAGTATCATCATCCTTCGTCTGAGCCAATGTTATGCTGGGATTATAAGTGTTGTAGCATGCAATAACCGTCTTTGAATCAAGCAGATCAGCCATTCTTTCTACATCCTTTTTTGTCTTCCGCTTTCCAGTCGCTCTTGAAATCATGTATCTCTTCTTGTTTGTGGCCAGCTGACTAGGAATTGACTCATACATCTTGCAAATAAGCCCAGAGCTGTCTATCTTTTTAAAATCATCAATATATAGATTTATTATCTCTCTCTTTACTCTATCTATTTCAGAAAAGTTCTTTCCCTCTACAAAAGCTTCTACAGCCTGAGGCATTCCACCCACAGCCATATATATTCTAAAATCCCTCATAAGTTTTCTGTTTGTTCCATTACCGACTTCTGAACCCATCTCATAAAGTTCACGAAGCATTGGGTATGTATCATTTTCGATTGCCCACATAAATTCTTCATAATCCATGGGATATACAGGAATCTTATGTTCTTCGGAAGGAATAACAATATCTTTAACATTTTTCTTAATACTGATTAGTGACCCTGTTTCAATATAGTCATATGTTCCATCAGCAACTAGGTATTTAATTGCCTGTCTTACCAGCGGTTGACGCTGAATCTCATCAAAAATGATCACAGACTCCCTTGGATATAGCGTAACCCCCGTCACTGTCTGTAATCTTAAGAAAAACATTTTATGATTAGCTACATCTTTGAATACATCCAGAAGTTCCTGCGTAATGTTAGCAAAGTCAACCTTTATATAGGATTTGTAGTTTGCCTTGGCAAATTCTTCCGCCACTGTGGATTTCCCCACTCGCCTTGCGCCCTCGAGCAACGCAGCATATTTTGGCGCGTAGTTGTTTTTCCAATCCGTAAGTTCTTCAAATACTTTTCTTTTAAACATATAATGACCTCTTTATATCTATTATAGAATTTCTCATCTGTTCACCATAATTCTATTATAAAAATGTCATTTATTCAACATAATTTTTAACAGAAAATGTCATTTATTCATTATATTTTTTGCAAAAAAATGTCATTTATTCACCATTATCCTCACCACTTTGTAAAATTTTGTAGCAGGTTTTATGTTAACTATGCTTATATTCAAATTATATTTTTATACTTTTTAAAAAGCTTTACACTGTAGAATTTCATTTCACACATGTTGACGATATTATCTTTTCTTTTGATAATTACAAAACAAATTATCACATCATGGTCAAGAATCCGCTCTAAACTATTTAATTAATCCTTTAATTGATTGCATAAAGAAACTAGTGACTCTATTACATCATTCCAGCTTATTTCACCAACATATTTATTCTTGTCCTTATATCTTTCCCATAATTTCATGAGTCCAGAATCATTCTTAATATCATTTATCACTGAATCTATATAATAAGAGGAATATAAGGTCTCTCTTTTCTTACATGTGGCAACAAAAGCCTCAGCTAATATATCAATTGAATACTGAATCTTTCGTGATATTTCGAATAAATCATAATAATCCCTCATTCTTGTATTCGCTAAGCCTCTTTGAAGTATTGTCTGTACCTTCTCCGCCAGAAGTGTTTCTGTATTATATGTAAGAATATTAATAGTCCTGTCTTCAAGTAAAAGTCTATATTCATATTCGATAGCTTCAGGCGTTATAACATCATCAGTAGATACATCTATCTTTACTGTCTGCCGTATTTTATCTAAATGCCCCAGCATATGAACCCTCACGCCCGGATAATCAAATTCGTCCATTATAGTTTCAGTACTTACCACTTCAAAAGTAACCTGATCGTCAACATCTATTTCGCATATACTATTTACAGTATCAGTGATGTCCTTTTCATTTAAAGGAATAGCTCTGACAGTTGTATCAATATCCATGGTCGTCCTTAAATCTACGCCTATCAGTGACGAAAATTCTACCCTTTAGTTGTGCAGCTGTAATCATTAAACCATCACCTCCACATACTTCATAACTTCTTCTCTCATTTTAAGAACTTCTGCATATTTAATTAGCTTGTTCAAATCTCTATCCTTACGTCTCATATATTCTTTCAACGCCGTTTGAAACATTTGTATATCATAGCTATCTCTATTCTTAATTAAATCACATATACATCTTTCCCTATCATATAACCTAACCGTATTTCCAAACTGTGTTTCACAATCAGTCATTCCCAGTCCATATATTCCATCCCTTTCCTGATGAACTATTACACCTTTTTCTCTTAATCTCGAACCATTATATCCTGATGGGACAGAAACGCATATATCTGAGTATTCTCTATCTATCAAAGAATGGAGATATAGCGCCGTTTCACCGGAATAGATTATTTGAGGATTTCTTATACAATATATATATAATATATCTGGCCATGTTTCTCCTGTTATATATATTCCTTTTGCAACCCGCTCTAATTCATTGTCTTTCACATACCTTAAAATATAAGTTCTGGAAATCCCAAAGTCTTCTATCTCTGACATAAACAAATAACCATTATTCTGTTCAATATTATTTCTTATCATTTCGGTCTTGGTCATAGAATCACCTCGTTTACATTTGTGACGTAATTATATCAAATGTTGTTACGAATGTAAACATATAATAAACATACACGTGAGCTTATAGCGTGTTTATAATAAAAATCAGTAGCAAAAAACTGAAACTCATGTAAAGTAAAAATAAATTTACTTTCATCTTATAAAGCCTCATTGCATGGGGCTTTTTCTTGTTTTGAAGGATGGAATAAAAGATCTAAAATTAGTCGTCTTTTTGCATCTTTTTATGCACCAATTTGTAGCAAATTTTGTAGCAAACTGGATTTTTCTTATTTTGAAAAGAAAGTCATAGATTAGCAAAACCCCCGCAAACCCGCTAAAATAAAGGAAAGTAAAAGAGCGTGTCGGGGTAGGCAAGCTCTTTTGGAGAAGGTATTTTGTTACTTATGGGGAGGTATCCTAGCCACCTAGCCCATTAGGTCTGTATGGTCATGGATGGCTTAAAATCTAGCTTTCCCAAAAATTACATAGGCATCTTTGGGCCTAAAAGCGCATCTTTTTCCGTTTCAATTGTATCATAAATTGGAACAGTGATTTTTTTCTTTAAAATGGCTATTTTACTACTACTCTTAAGAAACAAAATAAAACCATCATCTATTTTATTTA
>JAFVAQ010000035.1 GCA_017480495.1 Eubacterium sp.
CCGGTAGCTACAACGGTCAGCCTGATCGGCAGCAAATGGAAACTGCTTATCATGAGAAATCTCCTTGTCCGCCCCTGGCGTTTTAATGAATTGCAAAAATCTCTAGACGGGATCAGTCAGAAGGTACTTACAGACAGTTTACGCTCCATGGAAGCAGACGGCATCATTACCCGTACCGTATATCCCGAAGTTCCGCCCCGTGTAGAATACGCATTAAGCGAGCTTGGTGAGTCCATGCGTCCGATTATAAAGTCCATGGAAGCTTGGGGAAATAACTACAAACAGGAACTTGAAAAATAAACGTAAAATGGCGGTCATGAGTTTCTCATTTCCGCCATTTGTTATTTTATCTTCCAATTATATGTTGCATATATCAATCTCATTTTTACGTGGAGGAAATATGGATACAAAATGTCCTTATTGTGGCGGCACAGATATGATAGAGGGAGTTCAGGGTGGATATGGTGCAGTTTCTGAAGTGAATCACGGATTCAGGGGTGAGGCGTTGCATCATATCATATGTAGAAACTGCGGAACGGTTATCAGAAGCTATGTAAAGGATCCTGAAAAAATGTTTCCGAAGAAGGAAAGAAAAGAGTGAGAAAATAATTAACTGCGCCGAATCCCCATAAAAATGTTATTCGGCGCAGCTGAAGAGAATTCAGTCTTCAATATATTCAAACAAGTCTCCAGGCTGACAGTCTAAAACCCTGCATATGCTATTCATGGTTTCAAATCTAATACCTTTCATTTTTCCGGTTTTTAGATTGGAAAGATTTACGTTGGTTAGATTTACTTTTTCAGCCAGTTCGTTTAAGGACATCTTTCTGTCGGCCATAACGCGGTCGAGTCGTACTATTATCGCCATGTCACATCCTCCTTAAGCTATACTGTCGGAATCTTCTTGTAATCTTACACCGTATTGGAATACGTTTGCGATAAGAGCAGTTACAAAGGATATGATCAGCATGTAGAACCATCTGATGCCAAAATCGCCGTTATAGTAAGAAAACTTAAAGAATGACATAAGGCAGGATACCATTCCCGGTAATACAGCATATAATAGCTGTAATATTGATATGGCCTTGATCTTATTTACATTGGACACAGTGAATGGAGTTTTGTCAGAGGACTCTCTGGCAACAAGAACTCCTAACACAATCATAGCAGCAAGGAGCAGAGTAGATATAAGTGCATGTGTATCCTCAATTAATGCACAGTATTTGTAATCTGTGTTGCCGTTGTCATCAACATAAGAATATTTATTGATGTCGATATCCTTCATATATTCACCGTTCTTATACAAACGATATAACTTTTGCACTTCTGCTATATCCTGCTTGCTATCATTATCGGTTGTCTCAGATAATGTTTTTTCAACTTCATATCTTACTTCGTATTGGTTTTTATCCGTTATAAGATTTGAAATAAAATCTTTTGCCATAAAAAAGGATAATATTGCGACCATCCAAATTGCTGCTACCGTCAAAAATGTTCTCTTTGTTATCTTTTTTTCTTTCATATTTGCCTCTTGAAAAATTTAAATAATTAATGTAAAACTTTAATTTCGAGACTATAATAGCATCGGAAACTGGACTTGTCAAGAAAAAATTAAAGTAAAAGTTTAAATATTTAATTTTTAAATATGAATACCCTTTGGCATTTTATGAAAATCGCCAAAAGGTTTAATGAACTTAGCTATATCATACAGTGGTTGTATTCATGGTAAGAAACACCTCACTTATAAAACTATAATTCGGCAAAAAATATAAAAGGTGTTTGTAGCATAGAAATGAAACCTTTTCACGATATAACATAGACTATCGTGGAGAGTTAAGCAAATCCTGAATTGTCTATACTGATTATTTATCAGTCTACATTGTATTCCGGTTTTCAGTAAATGCAAATCTCTTTTACCAGCTTACACCAATCTTCAGGGTAAACCCCGAGTAGCTCCTCGTGACGCATATCTTGCTCATGAATAATCGGATCCTTAAAATATTTCTTATAGCGTTCGAGGTATTTCTCGCCCATCTTTTTCGCATAGAACACATGGATCTGTGTTTCTCCATTATCAATTCCCATTGGAAGCGGCGTGATAAGATCTGACTTAAACTGATTTAACAGGCTATTCTTCGTGATGAAACTCATGTCATACTTATCCCGACCCGTAACAGCAACAAATGCTTTATTGTAAGGATCAGGATCCGCCATCTGCTTCTCATAGCGTTTTTGCATCAGTTTGGAATTATAATGCCCTGTATGTATGAAGTTATATGTAACTATCACCATGAGTTTTGCCATGGCAGTTGCTTTCATATTTCCTGCTTGGTCAAGATCAGAGCTTCCGATAATGCCGTATTTCATGGATATATGATGTCTTGCCGCAAGATGGGCAACAAAAGTCCCGCCCAATGAGCTGCCATATGCTGCGAGGATCTTGCCATCGTAATGATCTTTGATATACCGCTCTATTCTCTCTAACTCATCTGTTACAGATGAATAACTTTCTGTATCAGTTTCATCGAACCCTGTATATGCAACTGCTGCTACAAGAAAATCCTTTGACAGGTTATCGATTACATTACCAAAGTTGCCTTTCCAGTAACACATTGTTCCGGGTAAAAGCAGGATCACCGGCTTCTTTTTTTCTCCAAACTCATGAATTTTCATTTATCTTTGATCCTCCATAAAATCGTTAACAAGTTAACCTGGAATAAATATTTACAAGCCATTCTATGATTACTCTTCTTCTATTACCGTTACATTATAAAAGGCATTGTTGTAGTCATCATTTTCAAAATCATTCACAAATTCCGGATGGATGACGAATGATTTTTCAGCAGAAATATGAAGCCGCGTTTCTTTATCAAAGAAAACTCCTTGCCCACCATAAAAGATCATCTGATTGATTAGTTGTTCATAATCATGTATCTTTTCTTCCGGAACATTTTCTATTCCAATATCCGGTCTTCCAAATTCCGCCATGCCTCTGGTATGAAGCCAGTATCCATCATCCGTCTTTGAATTAAATATCATCACATGGTTCTGGGCATTAACCTTTTTATTAAAGAATCTCTCTGTCCACTGCACTGGTGAATATATATTTATTACCTGTGGATCCAGTATTCCAAGTGCTCCTTTATCAATAAAAGCCTCTACTATGCCAATGACATTTCTCATATAATCCAGGGTACTGTCATCTTTTATTTCGCCCTGCAAAACCGTACATACTTCCGCTTTTCTGCAGCTTTCAAAGAGAGAGTCGCTTGATTCTTTTATTACAGAACCGTATATTCCTGTAAACCATCCATCTATCCATTCACCTTGATCTTCTCTTGTGAATGTGCGTATATCTAAACCTTCGGGAAGTTCATCCACCTTATATTTTTTCTGAGACACTTCCAGATTTTCACCCGAGACGCCAAATATCACATAAAATAAAAACGGTTTATATCCAATATCCTGATAGTATTTTCTTTCCATCTTCTATCCCCTTATCTTCCGGGATAATTTCTATTAACATTGCTCACATACAATATAAAAATTATATTTTTTATTATAAGTATCAATTGCTGTTTTTGTAATCCGTACTTTTATAGGACAGTCATTATCAAAACTTACATTACATTTTGTGGCACTGCCACTATACACCGCCTGTCCAAAGTACTCTGAACCCTTATATATCAATTTCAGCTTGAGTATTGCATTATACTTATTCCATGCATCCTTATCATCATTTTGCCACATTTCTCTGCAACGATTGCATTCAGTCAAAATATCATCAAAATTCAAAAGAACAAGTTCTGTGTACTTATTCAGTTTTATACAGGTTGTTTCCATTCCATTAACAACCTTATATTTCGGTATTCCAGGAACCTCGGTTTCTATCACAGTTTCAAATGGTACATTTTCTCCAAATTCATCGTCCCAATAAACATTTGCGAAGCCTGTCCATTTTATACATATTTTATCCTTAGTAAGATCTAAAATCTCTATAATTCCTCCTGTAACATCTTCATGTTCAAGTACGTACAGAGAGCCTGCTTCTTCTCCTAATTGATTTACGGACTTCTTCCATTCAAATTTTTTTCCTTTAAGATTTCGAAGTGTCTTACCACCTATCTCAAATCCGTTGTTATGATAAAGTTTTACTTCCTGTAATTCATAGTCAATTATATTGCTATCAGTTTTAGCATCTATTTCTATATACATCTTAAGCGTCTGATTATGTGGGACGATGCCAAACTGAACACTGCAAGATTCAACATTATAATCAACATCCTTTAATCTAAAATACATAAATGCTACCCCACCTTTTCTCAATAACGCTTACCTTCTTGCATTAAGCTGTAATTAACGAACCCAATTACTTTTATCTTCCGGATTTTCTCCCCAGTCATCGCACTGTGCCATATATGCATTATCAAAAGCACCATAAAAATAAAGCTTGATAAATGACTCAAAATCAGGGAACATTACAGCTCCTGCTATATCGCCATCTTCTCCGATATACTCCTCATCTTCCCAGTCAAATACTTCATGATCAAACCATCTGATTTGCCAGGTATCAGTATTATTTATATCAACATCTTCTTTCTTCTTTGTCGTATCAATACAAAGAGCTCCCGCGCTCATCCATTCGCCAATTGGAAGAAATTTTTTAATTCTTTCTTCATTAATCTCAGGATTCTCTATACAGTTTGCATATCCTCTGAATCCATCTATACTTTCACCAAGATTCTTCAACGGATTATCTTTATCAACTCTAATAAAATTGCTCCATGTAACGGTTAAATCAAATTGATCATCCTCATCCAATTCAGCAATTTCTTCAGGTGTCATATTTATCTGTAGGTTAATATCAACTACATAATCACTGTGACCATACAAATCCTCAGGAACTGCTGCCGCCAACATATTAAATGAGTGTCCGTAAGCTCTTAAATATGTACGAACCTCCTCCGGAATCTTAATTTCATATTTATTCTCAAAAGTTTCAAATTCTTCATCAGGAATATTCACATCAGTTAATGCAGAATCGTCAATTACCCCACGAGCTACCAAAGCATTAAATGCCCCTTTCATAAACTTAGCATAATCCATCTTATAACCTCCTCCTAAATGTAATAATCTTTTACATCTCTATAAGTAAAACTGAAATTTCCTTTTCATCATCAGTCAATTTATTATCTTAGGATTGATTTTAAATGATACGACCATAAAGTTCTTAACATTTCCAGTTTTTTCAGAAAATCCTTCTGATGAAAAAAAGTTCCTAAATCAAGCAATTCTATTTTTTCTTCTTCCATAGGTTTAATCACTATGAAAAATCCATTTTCTATCCACTCTGCCTGATCCTCGTATTCCTCCTCAGTATATCCTGCAAAAGCGCTCTATCTGGAAAGCGCCTGGGCATTTAATTTGTTTTCCGATATAACACCAAAATTCTCATCTATACTGAAAATCCAATCACCTGCTATGATTGCCTCTACCTGTTCCCATTTAATAGATTCTGCTTTTCCATATCCAAAGCCCGTCGGTCTCCTATACAATATCCCATAGATATCAGCCTTGAAAAACGGTCTTTTGAATGTCAGATACGGAAACAACAATACCGCAGGTACTCCTGCAAGATATCCCAAAATAACATTCCTGCCTGCAAAGCCTGCGACAGAAAATATAACTAGCATCAAAAATACGATTACATCACCAACACCCACAGCAGATGTTTTGACAGGTCTTACCTCCATCCTGTCATTCTCTATGTCAGCTACATACCGGTTTTCTTCCTCAGGAGCATCATTTTTCTTAAAGCAGCCTACAAAAAATACCGCATATAGAAAACTCCAGAATGTATAATCCAAGACAAAGAGCAACGCCAGCCACTTGATAGGGCTGATTAGTCCTGCGATAAGCAGATGTATTCCTCCAAGAAACGGAATGCCCGAAATATGATGATCAGACCCTTTGGCCTGGATCTTTTTAGTCTCAATGATTGCTCCGGTATTGCATATCAAATATAAAACACCGATACCGCCTATGATTATTGGAAATACCCATGGATGCATCCTAAACCACATTGTGAATACCCTCTATATCATTTCCCAAATCTACAACTTTTTTCTCACGACCAATACTTCCGCAATTATCATGAATACAAGGCAAAAAACAGGCCATCCAAAACCCGTCATATTAAGCATCCAATTAGGACGCATATTATCAGTCAGACCTGTCATCAAGAAAAGGCCAAAAACGATTGTCGCAATCATCAGCAAAGAGAAGATTACGGCCACCCCTAAAAAAACTATCTTCGGTGTTATGACTTTCTGATTGAGATAAAGCATCCGCTTCTTAAGAAAAAAAATGTATCCCGCGATCATGAATCCAACGAATAGCGCCAAACCGAGCATATAAAAGAAGGGGTTATATCTGTACTCGCTCCCACTCCAGATAAAACTTGAGTAGTCACCCTCATAGGATCTGCCGACAGTCTGAAGCAATGCAGCAAGCCCGGCAACAATGGTCGAAGCCAAAAGATATAAGACTTCGGCACCAAATATCTTCAAATTACTTCTCATAAATAATCAACCTTCCTGCAAAAAAGACTCATATAACCTCTCGGTTTGCGGAGCTCTTTTTATAAATGCGTAAAAATCCTGATCACCATAAACTATAACAACCTTCTCCTCCGGAATCAGATTAAACAAGTTCAAATAAGAAAAATAACCGAACAGTTTTTCTTCCCCATCTTCGATATAAGCTCCTTCAGCCTGTTGCGGCACTATATATTTTATCGTAACAATATTACACCCAAGTTCTTCAGGCAAGACTTTTCTCAGAATACGAATGTTATTTGTACCCTTATCCTTCTTATCCTGCCATCCATAATAACGTTGTATCAATGGTACAGAAACAGCAATAACCGCAATCACCCATAATAGAGCCAAAGCTATAAGAAGCCCCTCGTGATTATCAGCGAAAGTTGTGAAGCAAAGCGGAATCGGTCCAAAAACTGCTACCACAGCAACAATAAGAAAAGGCATGATGTCACGTACAATATCCCCCTTATAATTACCGGTATGAAACATCACAAATTCCGGATTTTCGAGTAATATCTGCCTTTCTTCTGCTGTTAATTTACGCTGCATATTAAATCCTCTTTCCCGAATTTTAATCAAGAACTTCTACTTCATTCTCCTTAAGAAACCTCATAAAATCATCTGCAAAAGGTTCTTCGATAATCCCTGCAAATCTCGTTACCACCGTTCCTTTCTGATGCTTAAACGGTTTATAAAGATATGCGTTATCGACAAGTACAGAGTGATTTGTCTCATCCCATTCAATATCAAGTTCTATTTCATCCGTATAAAGTCTTCCGTCTTTTACGTTAAATATTACTTCCTTTTTCTCGAAAGACTCTTTCCCGCGAAAAGGAGCGGTCAATTTACCCCAATATACGCAGATCGGTATTATCGCAATGAAAACAAGCAGCATCACAAGTACCGCAAACGGAGTAAACCTTAAACAGATAAGACTTACAATCATCAGAACAGACCAGAGAAGAAGCGGAATAAGACCTTTACGAATATCCTTGAAGCCCATTATCTTTCTTACTTTTACAGTGGTTGTGCAAGAATCCATATCACCCCTCTACAGCTTCCGCTATACTGTCAAAACCGCTTATTCCTTCGGGTATCCCGGTCATATCCTCGGCACCCTGCTCGAAAATAAACCCTTTTATTTTCCCTTCACGGTCAAGCCCGATCCCGAGAATTCCATGAGTCTCACCAAGTCTTGCATTACAGTAAAGAGCATATTCTTCACCCTCGGTTCTGACCCACATACTGCCCATGTTGTTATAACCGGACATCAGGAACAGGAATACATATCTCTTGGCATCATCATACGAAGGAACAGATAACTCATCCGAGAAACAAAGACCCATTTCCTCAGCTTCTTCTATGCTCGGAACAGTAATCTGATCGTATGGGGCTTTTTGTCCTGCACTATAGGGAGGTTCCTGACCATAGAGTCCGATAAGGTCTATCCCGTGCAGCACCTCATTCCAGATATCTCGTCCGGGATGATAGATACCCGTTACCAGATTATAAAAATTGGCCATATAGAATAGTTCATCGTCATTTTTTAGCGCCGTATAATCATCGTATTTCTCGAAGCGAAGAGCATCCAGCTCGTATTCTACCGGATCCGAATCTTCATCTATACTCATCGTCCAACGAAGTAAATACACCTGACCGCCTGCCTCGATCTTGCAGTCAGATTTAGCAGACCAGAAACCATCGCTTCCTATTACTCTATAGGACGACACATTATCCTCAACAACTTCCGGATTATCATTTCCGTTATAAAGCTCGAAAATATACTCACCACCCTCATCAAAATCATCGGTTCTTTGACGAGACTGCTCAGAGAAACAGTCGATGATCTTGTCGCTGTCCTTATCTTTGAGAGCTTCAAGAAAGATATCTTCGAACTGTGCCATTGCCTCATGCTCAATCTGAGACTGACTATTAAGGTTTTCAGTTTTCCCCTGCGTCACCGATGTACACGATGAAAGCACAGAAGCCATCAATAGCATGACCGCAAATAATCTGATTTTTTTCATGTTTTTTCTTACTCCCAAAATCGACTGTTCAAATCATCAAGCTGATTGGTGTTATCCAGATGAAACTGGATCCCTCTCCCCCTGTCTGTAACATATTCGTTTAAATCTGTTCCTAAGGTGACTTTTACATCCCCCTCCAGCACAAATGTATAATCGATTATACCATCCGCAACGGAAATCATCTTATCCTGTTCGTCTATCTCCTCTTTAATATGTGCAGACCTTAAAGCTTCGATATACTCATTAATCGTATCTGGATCCTTCGTACTATACTGTTCATATCCGTTCTCACCGCCAAATCCCACAATAATCTCTATCGGAATCTGCTCTCCCTCTACTATGCTTATAAATGTATCATCAGGGAATACATATTCTATATCATATTTTTCCTCGGTGTCTTCGTCTTTAAGATGTTTATCCTCAGCTCTTCCGCATGCCGTAATGGATAAAAACATCAGAACCATCATGCTGATTACAAGTATATTCTTCATGTTACATATCCTCCTATACATATAGACGGAATTTATCAGAGAAGGTCACATTATTGTGTCTTATTATCAACTACATACTCCACCTTGATTCCTGTATTCGATAACCGTTCATTTACATGAGAAATGAATTTTATACATAGTTCACTCGGTTCAAACATAAAAAATACCCTGATTGTAAAACAGTCAAATCTTTTTTGTGAATAGGTATCCTCATATTGCTTACTGTCAATATACCAAATATATGTATTCAGCTTGTCCTGCAGCATTAGCAAATGATCTTTTTCGAATTCCTCATCAAAATCCAAATGATCATATAACTGTAGCAACAGCTGATTATTCTCGTAAGCAGTACTATCTATTACGTCTTTCTCTGTGATTGCCATACTTTGATCTCCTAAACATTCAGTCATTCATGTGTCTTAAAGTACTCCTCCTGAATATCAGGAGGATAGTATCAGAAAAGGTCACAACTCTTCGATACGTTCCCTCAAGCATGATTATCAACTGTAAAACAGCATCATTCCCGATTAAACTGTTATTCATCATAATGAATTAGACCTGCCGATCCCCAGCTCTCGATTCCGAGGGGCTCTATATAAGACGGCGTAAGAATATCTTCCTGCCATGTATCCATCGCTCTATAGAAATCAGGGGCGTTCGCCGATCCGTCTATCTTGAGAACCATAACATAATTTAAAGAAGCATCATCTGTAAGACTATATATGCGGACGTTCTCGTCATTGCCAACAAACCCCAGACACTTCATTATGTAATCGTCACTCTCGGCACCTTTCAATTTACCGAACAAAGAATAAGTTCTGCCATCAAGCTCAATTAATGTTGCTCCCGTATCTTCGTTATAGATTAGCTCATAAGACTGCGCATTTTTCGGAAGATCGTATGCCGGGGATAAGTCTCTCCTATCACAGCCTGACACAACAAGAACTCCACACGTTATCATCACCAACACTTTTAAAGATTTCATGATATTCATATGTATTCTACTCCAACTCGTTTTAACTGTTCTCTCATTTTCACGACCTTGTTCTCCGAGAATCTGCTTGATATACAATCCTTAAGCATCTTTACTTTGATCCCTCGCCTGGCAGCCCCTTTCGCAGTAGCTCCAACGCAACCGCACTCATCCAGCCCCATTAATACAACCTCTCTATATCCGTTCTTTTCCATGTGTTCTCTAAAAGTTCTTGAAGTATAAGAATCAGACTTGTTCTTCTCAAAGCACAAGTCTGACACAATATTCAATCCTTCATATAATTCAGAACCCTCTGTTCCCTTGATTGAGAACCCGACACCCCACATCAGTTTGGGCAAGATGTGCTTAATGTATATGATGTCATACCCCCTTTCCTGATACGAAGCGATCTTCGAATTGACATTGCCTATAAGTTTGTCAGTATCATAAGAGAACATGGGCTTTCTCTTGCTCCAAAGATAATCCTTTTGCAAATCAATGACTATAACGGCTTTTTTATCTGACATTTTTAAATCTCCATTCTGATGACCTGTAATATGAATCTACTTTGTTGTTGCCTTGATTGCTCCAAGGCTATGAATTCTTACAACACGATTGCTATCTGATTCCGCCATCTTTTGTAATTGTTCAATATAAGGAATGATAAACTCCGGTCTACGTTTTCCAAGCACTCGAAAAATTTCAGGAGATTCCATCCTGACTTTGTCATCCGGATCGTGCAAGAGTTTTTCAAATACAGACATGTGTTCAGCGTAAATATCAGGAGTATTAGTGGCTATATTTTCAGAAGCCCAGATAAAGCTAAGCCTGACATTAGGTTTTTCATCAGCAGAAAAACGGAACAGATCCTTCCAATATGGTTCGATAAGCTGATAGTCAGCCCTTCCAATCCTTCCTAACGCATTTAGCGCACGCTCGCGTAAGAGCGGCTCCGGGCTGTCACAGAAAGAAACAATGTCCTGTATTGAATCCTTTACCAACTCCGGATACCCTAAACCCATTTCAGCAAGCAGCCAAAGAGCCTTTGCCTGTATCTTTACCGATTCATGTTTAAGAAGAGACGATACATATGGAATACTATCCTTCCATTTATTCTTTTCCTTCGTAAGTTTTCCAAGATCTTTATAAAGTTCTGCTTCTTTCAATCTATTATCACCTTCCAAGCATCTAATGTTTTTATTATAACATTCAGAGTTTCTTCTCTCGCCCTCTGGCATTCTTCAGGAAATTTTTTCTCCCTTGGCAACATATTATTATTCACAGGAAAATATCCCAGATTGTGACTACCAATCTCTGAATTAATATGTCGATAATTATGGCTGAAGTTATCCCTCTCAAGCCTTTTGCATAAAAGCTCAGCGTCTCTTTTTGCAGGAACAGATTCATCATGTGTAGATGTCAGCAGTAATATATCTCCATTGATTTTTTCAACCGGGATTTCGTTTTCCTCCGTTCCCTTTTTATCCCATTCATCAAAAAAATACAGAAGTCTGATATTCTTCTCCTTCATGCACCGTTTTAAGAAAACAGAAAACAACTTTCCCTTCTTTACATATGGAAAATCCTCGCCCCTCCAAGAAACCATTGCCATACATGAATCATCACCCGGTTTACCTGTTCCCTGCATAATGTGTCCGAATGCAGACGCTGCTATTACAAGACTGATATCAGGTACTACACTGGCTGCGAGAAGAGCCATCCCTCCACCTTTGGAATTACCGTAAATACCGATACGCTTATATCCGCGCTTTTTCATTTCATCTGCAGCAGCCTGGAACTGTTCAAGAGGTATCGCTCTGATATTTTTCTTTTGTCCCTCACCACCATAATAGGACATGGCAAGTGTGGAATATCCCTTTTCTGAAAACAGCTGCGCATACTTTTCCGGCAAATCAAGTCCTTTTAAGCCTTGTATAACTATGAGCAGTCTGTCATCACCATTCTCTGCGTCATAAAGTATTGCTTCAAATCCGTACTGATTATATTTATAAGCTTCCTTTTTCAATGACAATGCCTCCATCAAGAAATGATTTGTTTATTTCATAAAGCTGATGATTAATCAAACGATAATCTCTTATTATATGCAGTCAGGAATCTTCCTGAACTATCCTTTGTATGTTCAAACAATAGCCATTGCTCAAACTCTTCTTCGTAATGCGGATAAGAATTTGCAACATAACATTCTATTCTTACCCCGTTATCCATATCAATTAACAAATCATTGAATTTGTTTATTCTAATATTCGTAACTATTCCGCCAATTATCTGATCTTTATACTTATCCTTGTTGTACCACTCATCATTATTCTGGGAGTCAGTCTGATCCCAGGAATTGTAATCAATAGTCGTTATTATTATGTCATCATTCAAAATGACTCTCGTTAATCCCATTCCGTGTAAAACGAAATCACCGCTGAATCCAAAGTCAAGAATCTCACATGCGCAGTGAAGACTTTCAAGTCGTTTCCCAACCAAAAGATTTATAAACTCTTTTATCCTATTATCCATAAAATAATTCCTCATAGGTAAATTTTCCTGATGACTTATCCCACATAGCGAACTGTCGTAAAGCCGTCATTCCAACTTGACCTATCCAGTTCAGTTTCGTGGATTTCAAAGCACGTCAATGGCAAATCCCTAAATCCTTCCAGATTCTTATGGCTTTGAATGGCCTCCTTTGCTTTTTCGCTGGATGAATAGACCCCTATCAGCTTCTCCTCGTCATGCTCGCCATAATCATCAACGAGCGCATGAACATGCCACAATATGTATAGCTTCATATATCCTTCATTGACCTCTTTCCTGCTGATATTCTATATCAAACACATCATTAATCACTTAAATGTCGCACCTTACTTCCATTTTTCCATAAATGCTGACTGATTCCTGTCTTCTTCAAACTCTTCTGGAGACTTACGGATCAGTCTTGTTCCGACAGGGCTGTCGATATGGTTTATCACTGCCGGATCTATCCCGGCGATCGAATATACCTTGCATAGCTCGACATGCTCTACATTATTGAGGTATTCATCATCTTCATCCCCCGCAAAAAACTGCCATCCGCTGTCTTCGTCATCATATAGTTCTTCTCTCAGCATAAAGCCGACTTTCCAACCTTCTCTTGTTATCTTTTTCGACACTACGCAGAGTTTACCCATAATCTCTTTACGTCGTATGGACGTTTCATAATACTTTCTGTTGTCGAGAAATTCCGCCTCTGTGCTCTCATCCGGCAGGATATCACTCTCGATCCTGTCTAGAGCTGCATCCCATATCTTCTTATCATCGGCGTTGCATCTTAAACATACAGCGAGTTTTAGCAGCTCAGATTCATCGATATCAAGAAATGTCTGTACTTCTTTAGCTAGGTGATTTCCTTTTTCATCATAAAGATAAATGACCATCCCGGCATCTGTATAAACAGTTGCTTTTGCTGCACCAAGATTATTCTCATCATTATAAAAGACCATAAAAGTCGGCAGGTGATCATTTACAAACCAGTCGTATTCCGTACCGTCTTTACCGTTCATATAGTAAACCTTGCCGTCCTCTTCCAGAGTATCCGATGATACCTCCGGCATATTCTCTTTCATGGCATTCCGGATCCTTATCTGAATGTCGGTAATTACTCTATGCATTCCGTAACCTTTCTAAAACTCCCCATTTAATGTTCTCTGCCTTGATATATGAGACTGTAATATTACGCTTTACCTACTATCTCAAATCCATTTTTCTCATATAAACTAATAGCTCTTTTATTCCATGCGGCCACACGCAGTATTATCCGCTTACTGTTTATATTTTCCAGTGCCCATAAAAGAATCTGTCTTCCATATCCCCTTCCCTGATACTTAGAATTCACGATAAGATCATCTATTTCTTCACCTTTCAGCGCGACACTTCCGATAATATCATTTCCATTTATCAGTATATAAACATCTTTCAATCCGGAATCGAAGAATGAATCATTCTGGATATAATCATAAGGCTTTATATTCAATGTTTCCCGCATCTCATGATAACAGTCATTGTATAATTCTTTATATCGTTCCTGATATTCTGGTAAAAATGGAATCAACCTGACAGAAGGTGATTCATCGACCGGATTTTTATATTCCATAGTGTAAGCTAAGATCAACTGCATAAATACATTGGCATGAACATTATCATTATAACGATCGATATCTGTAAAGCCGTAATGTCTATAAAGTCTTTCTGCATCTTTATAATGTGACATAGAATCAAGCACTACCCTGGAAAAACCGTTTTCTCTAGCAAAAGATACAGCTTCATCCAAAAGCTTATATCCCCATCCAAAACCTCGGAGTGGACTGTCAAGATACAAAGCCTTTAGTTCAACAGTGATATCATCTAGTCTTGCAATTGCTACTGTACCTTTAACTTTATCCTCATCAACAAGGCACCAGAACCGTTCAAAGTAATTATCTATTTCATTATAAAAACTGTGTCTGCCATAAGGTTCAAAAGATTTTCCTAATTCAGCAAAACACTCAGTGGTAAAGCGAAACAGTTCACTTTTAAGATTTCCATTGTATTTTACCAATTCCATAATTATCTAATCCGTATATATTTTTTCTCAATTCTATTCCTATTTATATAGATAAGTCAAGAATACACATCATATATAACATTACAAAAAAATCCCCACAGTTCATACAATAGTACAAACCATGGGGAATAATAATCCCATCACTAATATTTCACTTTTTCTTCCTCTTAAACATTACCCCTTCAAGTGCTCTCATTGAATCCTCTACACCTTCCTTAGTTGCATCGGCATATGTATTAAGGGTAGTACTTATATCCTTATGTCCAAGTATCTCCTGAATTGCTTTTAAGTCATCCGAATTCCTACAAAGTCTTGTTGCAAATGTATGGCGGAGCTGATGTGTAGATATGACAGGAATCTCTCGATCAGGATACTCTTCATTATGCTCTTCAATAATCTGCTTGATCTGTTCAAGCACATTTGCTTTAGTCATTACAGTATTCTTCTTTGAAAGAAATACAAAATTAGAATATCCACCGCATTCAGGCTGAGGTCCTCCAATTATATTCTGCTGCTCAAGCTGAGATTCAAGTGCCTGTCTTACTTCTGTAAGCATAGGAATAGTTCTATCACCCGCAGCGGACTTAGTACTCTTCATAAGATTTGTATATTTACCATCAATAGGAAGATAAGCTACAGCATGTCTTATATATATTTTGTTCTTCTCAAAATCCACATCATCCCACTGTAGCGCCAATGCTTCACCTACTCTGCACCCTGTACCAAGAAGGAATATAATCAAATATCTTACATGAGAGTGTTTCTTCATAGATAATACATAATCTACAAACTCATCCTGTTCTTCCTCTGTTAATGCAGTAACCTTCTTTGGAACCTCACGACTCTCACCTTTTATCTCAGTGTATACACCCTTTACCGGATTCTTAATAATTATTTCATCATAGACTGCACTATCAAACATGGGTTTTATGATAGTATCCAATCTTTGTAGGGTAGAAATGCTTATCTTTTTATTTCCACTTATAAGACTCAAATAAAAATCCTTCACATGAGATCGCTTTATATCCGAAATACTCTTTTTTCCAAAATTATCTCGTACATATCTATTATACATTACAGTCATAGTCCGTAATGTCGTTTGCTGAACTGTTTTTGACTTCTTATCTAAATAGTCATTAGCTATATCATTTAGAGATAGTTTCTGCTTCTCAACATCTAGCCCCTGTTCAAGATCGTTTAACAGCTTTTCTTTCTTCTCTCTTAACTCATCAAGAGTTGTAGCATAAATCGTATGTCTCTTTCCTTCATATGTAGTACGAAAAACATACATTCCATCTGGACGTTCGTATTCTCCTGTCTTTAATATTCTTCTCTTCGAATCCGTTCTTTTCCCTTCTTTAGATTTTGCCATTTTCTCACCTTCTTCCTATAGGGGAACTGGATTAATCATCCAGCTCCCAACACTAACTAGCATCCATATTTTTCTTCTACATACTCATAAAACTTATCTGCTCTTATACGAACTATACGATTAATCCTGATCAGCGACTTTGACTCCTCTGCTAAAGCCATAATCTTTCCCCTACTCAAGTTGGTTTCATTTTTTATCTGATCCACAGTTCTATAAATTGCATCATCATTTCTAATAGGTTTATACATATCATGTCTCCCTTCCATATTGGTTCACTTTTGGCTACCTATATTATAACCGCAAACATTTTATTTATCAATTGTAATAAGTTCACAAATGTATACTTTTGTTATTAGGAGATTTTTATGCATTTTAATGATTTATAGCCTGGTGAACCTTATCTGAAGACAGTAGTCGAAGATCACTTCTTTTTATTTTCAGGCTGATTATCAAAATACTCGTAGAACTTATCTGCTCTTATACGAAGCATTCTATCAATACGGATAAGTGCATTAGCTCTTTCAGCTAGTTTTATCAACTTTTTCCTACAAATATTAGTCTCCTTACTCATCTGATCTACTGTTCTATAAACCGCTTCATCATTTCTAACTGGTGCATTCATTAGTCTTCCTCCTTGATTCCCAACTGCTTTAATAAGAGTCCATTCAAACAATGAACCTTTTCCTGTGACAGGAAACCTGCTTTTGCTAAAACCTGATTTGTATCGATTGCTGTAAGCTGTTCAGTCAACAGCATAGTATCCTTCCCCAAATATCCACATATATCTGAATCCTTGATTATCAGATGTACCGGATTATTCCTTCTCTCCAAATTTGTTGTTCCTGGTATTACATTTATAATCTTGCCATGACCATTTATTCTGTTTGTACTAACTACTACACAAGGTCTTCTGCCTCGTTGTATATGTCCATTACCTGCATTAAACTCAACCCAGATAATATCTCCTCTTCTAATATCCATCATCTACCACCTCTCCGGATTCTGGATTATAAAGTCTAAATCGAAGTTCTCCTTCATCAACCGTAATAAATCTGTGCCCAGCCTCTATTACCTTCCCGACTTTTGCATATGCATCAGCAACTCCTCTGGAGATTGACATTGCATTTGCAACAAGTACTGCATCAGCTTTTCCTGAATCCAATTTATTAATCACTCTGTTTAATATCTTATTTGTCTCTATTGCTCCAAAGCAGCCCCTTCTTACTATTTCCATAGGGATAAGAGAATGCTTCTTGGCATATGAGTTTATATATCTGAGCTGTCTGTCTTCCTTTCGTTTAGCCTTATCCCAGTCATCCGTCTCTGTACTTGAAAGGATTACTATACATTTGACCGGCTCCACCTTCTTATATTTTCTACGCATATCATCCCTCCTCAGCTGCCGTGTTATCCAGAGATTCAATCATCTTTTCAATACCATCAAAAATCATATCTCTATTAACATTTTCGAGACTGTATATCTTTGTAGCCACCTTTTTCAATCTACTATTTTTATCTTCTCCCAACGCAAGAAGTGTATTTGCATCAGCATCAAAAAGTACCATCAGTTTAAATAGCACATCTATACTCATCTTATCTATTCCCTGTTCGATTTTTGCATAATGGCTTGAAGTAATACCAATCTTTTCCGCAACCTCTAATTGTGTCATTGATCTATCCAAACGCACTTCCTGTAAACAGATTCCAACTCTCATCTGATCATATTTCATCATCGTCACCGTCCTTTTTTGACTCTTCCAATTCTCTTAAATACTCCCACGCTTCTTCCTCAGTTGGAAAACGCGGGATTCCCTTTGCCGGTTCGCTGCCAGCGAAGATTACAACCTCCGCTGGCATAACGACCGGACATAAGCCTTTCGTTTTCATTCCAAATTCCTAATATGGAAAAATCGGATTAAAATCATTATCCTTCAGAAGCACCTTTATTCCTCTACGATGGGCTTCATCCAGAAAGAAAAACTGAGGGATTTTGAACTGGTTATATTCTTCAAGACGGTTCATTATGATGTAATCAATGACACCTGATTCCATCCAGGCCTTAAGCTTATTAACTCCTTCTTTTTCATTTACAATGAACTCCTGGATCATGATATCCCTATCATCAGCAGCCTGGATCAGTTCATCTACTACTCTTTCCTCAATCTCAGGTGACTTATTACATCTGACAAATATGACACCTCTCTTCTTTAGATCATCATGGACGATATTGCCGGTGTTCTTTCTTCCTGATGGTGGAACTGAACCCTTTTTTATTGAAAACATTTCCGGTATAGGCTTAACATCTTCATGTCCCAGCTTAAATGTTTCATCAACCTGATCATCTACAGCTTTATCTGTTTTGATATTCTTCCTATCAGTTGATCTTCTCATTACCGGTTTCTTTACTACATTCACCTTCTTTATCTCTGGATCTTTTTCAGTATCCTTACCTCTGATCTCCAGGCACTCAGGTACCACATCCTTGAAATAGTCATTTAACTCTCTGACATCCACTCCATGATTAGCCATTATTATGATCATTTCCGGTGTCACCTTTTCAGGCTCCTTTTCAGCTACAATCTTCATTGCTGAAATATTGAAATCGTTAACAACTCCCATCAGCGCATCCATGTTGTGATTCATTTCTGAAACTGCTCTTAAAACATTAATATCTTCTTTTGTATACATTGCTTCGCTCCTTATAATTTGTTAGATTTGTTTATGGATTCGAAGCGTGCACGCTTTCAAAACAGCCCGTTTGCAACCGGTGTTATGTGCTGTTTTCTATGGTTAAATCATACGACAAAGAAGATCGAATTTTTATGACGGCGTAAGCAAGTTTTGGGTCAAAAATTTCTTTTGAAGCAATTTTTGATATTTTCTTTTCGAAAAACAAAAAGAACGCCCTAAGCATTTTCTGCCTAAGACGTTCTATATTATTAGTATTATATTATTAATCTTCGAAATACATGTAATTTAACTCAGATTTATATTTCAAGTATATATCCTTAGTTATCACCAACTGTTCATCATCTTCATATAGTTTTTCATCATTATCTAAACAAAACTCTAAGTAACCAAGTTTTAATCTTGTATACTTCCGTGTAAGACTGTCCAATTTGCAGAAGAATGGATATGCAAATCCAAAAAAATCGTCATTGCAAAGACAAATTCGGTTATCTTTATCAACTTCATATTCATCAGGAACATCCATATCTCCAAGAATTCCCATCAATTCAAATAAAACTGGAATATCCGGATTATCTATCCCCCTCGCTTTCTCTACATATTCTTCCGAAGTTAATCCAGGTGGTAGATTCGTAATTTCAGAAAGTATTATCTGACATACGGCTATATAGCCACATTTAGATTCTTCTGTGTTTTTATCGATTCCTTCTACTCTATAGTAAATCGTCTCCATCGGATAATCTTCATCAAATGATTCAAAGTCATCGTAATAAATAGGTTTTAATCCTAGTTCATCTATAATACTATCATATCTTGCCTTCTCTTTTTCCTTTATATCCTTCGATGAATCATTCATTGTATGATGAATAACGTCAGCATCCTTAAGAAGCTCATCCATAGGACCATCCACTGTCAGCTTATCATCATGATGATATATAGCCAAACAGATAATTTCAGTTTCACACTCATCAGTAATCTTAAGCTCATTTAGAATTTCTCGAGCAAGCTCTGCACCCTTATGAGCATGATCATCGTAAGAGCCCGACTTATATGCGTACAGGTCATGAAGCATAGCAGCCATTGCCGCAAGTTCCTCATTTAGACCACGTGCCTTAGCAAGCATAGTTGCAGCTAAAGACACGCCGTATAAATGAGCTACGGCACCTATGCGTTCATCCGGATCTTCCATTTTATTAAGTTCATTATTTACATATTTTCTAAGTTCTTTTAATCGCCCCATGATGTACTCCTAATACTAAAATTATTTATACAATTTACTATTCTCTTATACTCGCTTATTCCAAGCATTTATTGCATTCTTACAACTATCATTATTATTGCTTTAGTATAATACATAAAGTCATCATTTTCATAGCATAAAAATGAATTAATAGAAAAAGCACCACAAGCCTTGACTCATGGTGCTCCATTGATTTTTATTATTTATTTTGCGACCTCATCCACTATAACATTTCCTGTTGGATAATAGATTATATGTCTCAGACCGTCCTCATCATCGAATAGAATCCTGTCATTATCATACTCAATATCGAATTTACCCTCATATTTTGCAATGACATCACCTTCAACATCATATACTGTGATGCACCGTTCAATACCTCCACCGAAGTTGCTCTGCTGAGTTTTAATAGCACGCTTTCCTGCTTCAGTTCCTGTATAATACCAGGCTCCTATAGACCAGGCTGCTGCTACGATAATGAGTCCAACAATCACGCTTGGTATTCTAGCTTTTTTATACTGGTAGCATAGAGCTCCTACAACTGAAATAACAACTATTGTCAGTAAAGATAATCCTACAATTGCACCTACTGTCATACTTATTCACCTCTCTCAAGTTTCTTAGCCTTAGCATACTTGCATGCACATCCAAGTGTCATTCCAATGTAAAAGAGTGCCAAAGCTCCAGTAAAATATGGACTGAATGTATTTACATGAGCATATTCATTAAGCGAATAAAGATTCATTGCCGTAATAAATACCCAGATTGCTGCTGTAATTGCGTTTAATATCATTGATAACTTAGGATTATCATCCTTAAAAATTGCCTGAAGCTTTGATTCTTTCTTATTTGTATCCTTAACTGTATTTGTCATTGTCATATCCTCTCTTTCACTTTATCCTTCTATATTATTAAGCTACTACTGTATTCTTATCTGCTGATTTTTCAGCTTTTTTCTTCTTACCAAGTGCAAATATTCCACCTGCAATACTGCATCCACAACCTGAAACTGTGAGTGCAACTATAATGCTTCTCAGTGTCCAGTCACTCATAAGTGGTGTGATGATCATAAGCTCCCAGATAACACCTACTGCAAAACCGATAACTGCTCCTTTAACTATCTCCATCTTGTTTTCTTTCTTATTTGTATTCTCCATTTTTATATCCTCATCTTTCGTTTATTTCTTGCGATTTGTCCGCTCTCATTTAACTTATGTCTGGATAATACAACAGCCTAAGAATACATATACAAAATCTGTTGTAAATGGAAATTAAGATGTCGCGAATGGTATTTTCTTTTTTCATAAAGATACTTTTATCAAATCAAGTATCAGTCTCTTCACCATTCCCTTCTTACAGAAAGGGACCTGAGCAAATGCCATTGAAATCTCATTATCTACAACGGTTTCACCATTTATCAGGTAATCAATAGACACTTCAAAATAAGCCGCAATGTCTACTACATAATCAATCGAGATGGTCTGTTTTCCAGTTTCTATCTTACATATGGCACTGCTTTCAGTTTTAAACACTGCTGCCAATTCATCCTGGGTCATCCCCTTCTGTTTTCTTAAATCTTTAATCCTCTTTCCTACTTCTTTGGCATCGTACATAACCGTACCTCCTGAAATTTTGTATTTCAGGGATGTTGACTGGCCAGTCATTTTTTACCGGTAAAGTTATCCACTGATGTATCAGCTCAAAAATTGAACGGATAAATCAAAGGACAACTCATATTTAATTCAACGAAGTTCTATTTATAGTATGATTTTGTTGAGAAAAAAATATTAAAAAGACGCAAAGAAATCAGCTTCCACTCATCGTGGTAATGATTTCCCTGCGTCCTTATGGTCCAAATTGTTAATTTGCCACTTATCAGGTGAGCCTTATTAATTTGTCACTGTATAATCATATTACATAGTTTCTTACTGCTTTCAACCACTTCCTCAAAGGAAATGTTCTCGGCATATTTATACTTCTTTCTATATCTTTCCCAGTGTGTCAAAACTTCAGGACTATCTCCTACATCCTGCAGTATTCTTTGAGAGCTATTAAGAATTGTATTGGTTTGTCTTTTTTCTGCAGTAGCTCTATACGCATCCTTTAAAACATCGACATCAATATCGTCTTCATAAATGCCCAGTAACATATGTATGTCGTAGAAATCTCTCATTCTTGTATTAAGAACACCTCTGTTTAGTATTGTCTGAATCTTTTCAGCCAAAACAGTTTCTAAATTGTAAGACCACAGCTTTATCGTCTCATCATCAAGAATTTGTTTATATTCGTACTCAACAGCACCAGGTGTTATAACATCACCGGTTGAGATATCTATTTTTATCGGAGCATATATTCTGTCATAATATGAATCAATATGAAGTCTGATGCCTGAATAGTCCATTTCATCCATGATATCTTCAACAGATTTTATCTTGAACGAGGCATTATCATCTAAGTCTATAGACATTATCTCGTTAACTATTCTCTGAGCTTCTTCAGAATTCAAGTCAAATCCTCTGATAGTCGTATCAACATCCATTGTTGAACGAAGGCTTACTCCCATCATAGCTGTTACAAGCGTACCGCCTTTGATAATAAAATTATCCCGATATTTCGACTTTGAAAGTCGTTCGAGGAATCGTTCCATCATAAACTGACGAAGTAAAACTCGTGCATCTGCATTATTCTTATTTGCCACATTTCTAAGCCGGCCTTTAAGCTGCTCTTTTGATAATTTCATTTACAGCAATACCTCCATATATTGTCTAACAAGTTTTTTGACTCTTAGTTTCTCAGCATATTCCATCAGCAAAGTCATATCCTTATCTTTCCGCAGAACATATCCCTTAAGAGCAGATTGAAAATCTTGAAATTCTATATTACTTCTGCTTCTAATAATGTCACAAATAGTACGTTCAACATTATAAACAGGGATATTATTACCATACGTATCCTTCATGATAATTCTGCCCATATCATATAGTTCTTTCTTTATTGTATAAACCTTGCAGCTATCTGAAATATGAGTCGGATTGTATCCGGTCTTCACTGTAACAATATGCTCCAACGGTTCTCTGTCAGTTAACCCATGCAGAAACAAAGCCTCTTCATGTGAAAAAATTATTTCCGGACATCTCAGAGATAATATATATGCATCATCTATCCATGCTTCATCCGTTGCATATATTCCTCTCCCGATCATCTCCATTCCGGTATCTTTAACAAACTGATAAAATACCGGTTTGGATATGCCCATATCAGTTATATATTTGGTAGTAATTATGCCATTATTAGCATCTACTTCCTGTTTTATTATTTCAGTCTGTGTCATATAATCACTTCCTTTCACGCTAATATTATATTTTATATTAGCGTGAATGTAAAGTTATTTTCAAATTTTCTTTACCATTCGTCCATCGGCGACTGCGCTACCTTCATTCTTTTCATCACCGTATCTCGAAGCCGGAAGACCTACTGAAAGTATCCTTTCCTTGATTTCGAAGAGAAGTCTCTCAGTATCTTTTTTATTATTGATTTTCTTCTCTTTACCATAGGCGTAAAGGATCATGTCATTTAAACTATTAAAGTTCACTGAATAAACCTTTTTTCTACGACCCATCAAGCCCACCTCCACCGGAGGCTCCATATAATCTGCCAGTTTCTACATATATACTCATCTCTACTCCTCCTTTTTTTCTGGCCGGATTTAGTAGCTTCCACAGAACAGGTACTAATTATTCTGTAAAGTACTATGTAGGTGTACAACGGTCTCTCAACCACCTCATCGCCCTGTACACTTGGGAACTGCAGTAAGCCGATCCAGATGACTTTATATTCACCCTTTCGCTCACGACGCTCTTTATAAAAAAGAACTATCTCCTCTACTGCCATTTCGAGGATGAGGATATTCTTCTATATCCTCTGTGGTTCATTATCTCCAAGCA
Source organism: Eubacterium sp. (assembly GCA_017480495.1). Lineage (GTDB taxonomy): Bacteria > Bacillota > Clostridia > Lachnospirales > Lachnospiraceae > Eubacterium_Q. Next base: position 23,929 of record JAFVAQ010000035.1, read on the forward strand.
ATGCTGTTATTCCCTTTATCAGTTGGCTGTCCTGTTCCTCACCCTTCATCTTTCGATCCGTCAGGCTACTAATGTGGTAACAGTGACTGCTTCCCCTCCAGGCAGCACCCCAAGGTTTTCACTTGAACTGCAGCTGTGTTATTAAATTGTGTGATAATGGTACATCAGATTTACTGATTCGAGAAGTCTGTCACACTGCCAAATTTCAGCCTGTTTTGGGTGTTTTTCTATCTGTGACACTGATAGTTATAATTTAGGTTCCTCTTTGTGAACCTTTGTGTATATTATAGGTTCCTTTTTGTGAACTGTCAAGCATATTCAGAAAAAAGTTTCTCTTTTGTGAACCTTGTGATAGAATTGATATGGACTTAAGCGATATGACCAACAGATTAAGTTATATATAGAAACAGTGAGAAAAATAAACGAGAATCCAAGAAAAGAGGGATTATTATGGACGAAATAAGGGAAAAACAGATAAGTAATGTTGCAAGACTCATGAAATACTATAGACAGGCTAAAAATATGTCCCAGGGGGATCTGGGGAAGGCTTCCGGCATTAATCTATCAACGATAAAAAAATATGAGACAGGTGTTAGAAACCCGAAGTATGAACAGCTGGAAAAAATAGCAGATGCACTCGGAATAAGTGTAGATAACTTTTACGAGTCAGAGATTACTACTGTAGGAGAACTAATAACAATAATAAAAACTCTTGATGAACAGCTTAATATGAAAATTACTGCTGAAAAAGATGAAAATGGTGAATATATCCCTGATACTGTCAAAATAGCTTTTAAGGGAAAAGGGATAAATAATGCCCTAATAGAATACCTGAAATTAGATAAAGAATCTGATGATGAACTATTAAACCTGCTCACATCAGATAAGAAAATCAAGTAAAATAGCCAATTTTATACAAACCAATAAATAATCTTGCAGAAAATCCACCTCCTCGAAAGGTGGATTTTTCCTTTATTTATGCGGGTTCCGAGACTTTTAATAATTCAAAATTGTCACACTTTGTATCAGTTAACATAATATCACCACATCAAAAGGGTGTAGTTTTTGCAGAAAATTCTGCATCGATTGTATCAGTAATTGTATCAGTAGACATAATATTGACGTTTATGTAAACTGTTTCCGAAGTCAAAAAAATAAGGCTAAAAGCCCGCAAACCCGCATAAACACTGAAGATAGTAAAAGAGCGTGTCGGGGTAGACACGCTCTTTTGGAGAAGGTATTTTGTTACTTATGGGGTGTAGCAAAAAACTATATAATGTATTGGGGGGTTACAAGTATTATTATACTCATGCAATGTAAAAAGTGTTCACAAAAAATGGATTTAAATAATTTCTTTTTTGTATATATTTACCATCCGTCCTCGTGGAAGAAGCACATTTTGTGTATTTTAGCGATTTGAAGCCCCACCGATTGTATATTTTATCTAAATGTAGCTATTTATTCACACGCTACTAAGCAGTTTCAAAAAGTGTCTCGAATTCAGCTCCAGTAACCTTTTCTTTTTCAAGAAGAAGTTCTGCAGATTTGTGCAAGATTTCAATATTCTCTTTGAGAATTCTCTCCGCCTCGCTGTAGCACTGATCTATAATCTTCTTAACCTCAGCATCGATCTTAGCACCAACTTCCTCGCTGTAAGGTCTCTGATGTCCTATCTCCTTACCGATAAAGACCTCCTCGCCCTCGCCAGCTTCGTAATTGATAAAGCCGAGTTCCTCTGAGAAGCCGTATTTTAGAACCATACTTCTAGCAACGGAAGAAGCCTGCTTGATATCCTGCGATGCACCTGTTGTGATATCGTCGAAGATAAGGGCCTCAGCTATTCTTCCACCCATTGAAACCTGGATATTCTGAAGCATCTTATTCTTAGTCCAGAACATTTCGTCCTTCTCAGGTAGTGGCATAGTATATCCGCCCGCACCAGAGCCATTTGGAATAATGGAAATGGTATACACGGACTCCATCTCGCTGAGCAAGTGGAACAGTATCGCATGTCCTGACTCGTGATAAGCCGCAATCTTGCGGTCTCTTTCAGATACAACCTTGGACTTCTTCTCAGTTCCGATTCCTATCTTAACAAAGGCATCGTCAACATCCTTCTTGGTTATATATTTTCTCTCATCTCTAGCGGCCTTTATGGCTGCTTCATTCATCAGGTTCTCTAGATCTGCACCCGAGAAACCTGCTGTCGTTCTAGCTATCTCTTCAAGATTTACGTCATCGCCCAGAGGCTTATTCTTGACATGAACCTTGAGTATCTCTTCTCTCCCCTTTACATCAGGGCGTCCAACCATAACTCGTCTATCGAATCTACCCGGTCTAAGAATAGCATTATCCAGTATATCTACACGGTTTGTGGCCGCCATAACGATTATACCTTCGTTCTCAGCAAAACCGTCCATTTCAACGAGCAGCTGGTTAAGTGTCTGCTCTCTCTCGTCATGTCCACCACCAAGACCTGATCCTCTATGTCTTGCAACCGCATCAATCTCATCGATAAATACTATACAAGGGCTATTCGCCTTGGCCTCTGAGAAAAGGTCCCTAACTCTGGCTGCACCAACACCGACGAACATTTCTACGAAATCAGAACCTGATATCGAGAAAAATGGAACATCCGCTTCGCCTGATACTGCCTTCGCCAGAAGAGTTTTACCAGTTCCTGGAGGACCCTCCAGAATGATTCCCTTAGGTATACGTGCGCCTATTTCTGTATATTTAGCCGGATCCTTGAGGAAGTCAACAACTTCTGACAGCTCTTCCTTCTCTTCCTCGAGTCCTGCTACATCTGCAAAGGATATACCCGTCTTCTTATCGAGCTTAGCTCTACTCTTTCCGAAGTTGGCCAGTCCGCCACTTCCACCAACTCCGCCTGCTGAAACTCTAGCAGACATTATCATTATAAATACAGCAAAGAGTACTGTAATGTAAATATATGGTGCAAGCCTCTCTATAAGGCCTGGTCTATCAACATCATGAAGGGAATATACTATTTCCTTGCCTTTAACTATCTTCAGCGTATCAGAAACATCCGGAGTATAGTACTTTACGCGACCTTCCTTCAGTTCAACATCGACTGTTCCTGTAGGAACCTCTGCATTCTGGTATATCTCAACCGATTCAACACGTCCCTGCTTAACATCTTCTTCTAGACTCGCATCTGTATATCTCTCATCTACATTTGCTGGTTTATACATCATTACATAGATTCCAACAAATACAACTAAAACTATGAAATATACAAGCAGTAGTCCACCTGGACCTACCTTTTTCTTATTTTCCAACTTAGTTCTCCTTTATACCTTCTGCGACATAGTCGATACGCATCACGCGCCTTGTCTCGCTAGTCACTTTATATCTCTCGCTTAGTCTGAAACCTACAATCCAGACTATCTCGTTGCCATCCGCAACTACAGGAACACTTCCTCTCCTGCTTCTCTCGACTTTTTCGCTTGTAAAAAATCGACTCAGCTTCTTCGTTCCACCCTCAGCACTGATCACTATGTAGTCCTCCGGCTGAGGCAGTCGCAGACACAGCGCACTGTTTATTTTATCATAATCAATCATTTTAGTATATTCTTTTTTAGATATGGAAATGCTCTCGTCGTAATCAAAACTTTCTGTCTCAAGGCGACCTATCACGGCCATTTCTTCATCTAAGTCCTCACTATTCTTACGAATAATTATCCTGCCATATACACGCTCAGCGATCATTCCATACGGAAGATTCACGCTCTTACCCGACTCCATATCTCCAAGAGAAATGGTCTGCTGCAAATGCTCACGGGTTATATCCTTACGTCTTCCGCACACCTTTTCCATCGCGGTGAGCACAAGCTCTCCCTGAGCAAGTGAACTAAGGGCTTTCATACCTTCTATATCTATACTTACTTCTTTTTCGTTCTCGCTATCTCCCTCATCCAAATTCAGTTTCTTATATTCTGTCTCAACTTCTTTCCTGACATCGTCCCCTAGCCTAGTTGCATCCATTGCAATATTAACTAGATGCTCCGATGCTCCCTCATTTATCTCCCTAAGTGCTGGAAGGATGGAAAGCCTGATCTTATTTCTAGCATATTCTGTTTCGAGGTTCGTAGAGTCTGTGATAAACTCCTGACCTATTTCCTTAAGATATTCCTCTATCTCATTTCTCGAGGTCATAAGTAGAGGACGAATGATGCGGCCACGAACTGGCTTTATACCAGCAAGTCCTAGTAAAGAGCTGCCCCGCACCAAATTATATAGAACTGTTTCAGCAAGGTCATCCTTATTGTGAGCCACGGCTATTCTTGCTTTTTCGCTGTCTAACTTGACTTCAGAATGCTCTCCTGAACCTACTTCTGTCTTTGTTTCTGAAATAGCAGAAGCTTCCTCTTCAAAACACTGATATCTATATATCCTGCCCGCTTCTTCCTCCGTTAAATGAAGCTCTGATGCCATTTGCGGAATATCCTTTTTATAGACCTTGAAATCTACACGTAGCTTCTCACAAAGGTCTCTAACGAAGTTCTCATCTCTATCAGCTTCAGCGCCTCTTATCATATGATTGATATGAACGACCTTAATCACGAGATCCTGATAGTCCAGGCAGTTATCCCTTATACTAACGAGCACACGGAGGAGTGCAACAGAATCAGCCCCACCAGAAACACCTACTACTACGGCATTTCCAGGGTGAAGCATCGCATTCTCACGAATATATTCTATTATCTGTCCCTCAAACTTAACCATTCTATTTTCTTATCTTTCTAAACAAAGCCATAAAATAATAGTAGCAGCTAATAGATATCTCCATCAACTGCTACACTAATCATCCTTTTCTTTTGGCTTTATAAGTATCTCGTCGTTATTTACAAGTCCTAGCTTGTTCTTCGCTTCGTCCTCGATATACTTCTTAGTCTTCATGTACTTCTCGCGTTCCTCGAGTTCCGCTGACTTGTTGGTTGCTTCCTCTAGCTGTTGCTCTAGCTGCGCCTGTGTAACAGATAATTCCTTGCTTTTCTGATGAAGCGATATACTTCTTACACTGCTGGCTATTATTATAGTAATTACAACCAAGAAAACTAGAATCAGGCCAACGTTAGATTGTCTATTCGATTGTCTAACCCTTACTTCTTGCATCCCATTATCCTCTCCGAGATATAAAACCACTTTTATAGTATAAATTATGTTAACATAATGTGCAAGTGTTTTCTTAAAAAAAGTAAGGAAATGCTATATTAATTCAAACATATCTGCCGCTTCGTCCTTCTTTACGGTCTCTGCAACCTTAAGAACTCTCGCCTTTACGGTCTTATTCCCAAATGTAATCTCGATTTCGTCACCTACCTTAACATCATAGGAGGCTCTGGTAACCTTTCCATTTACAGACACTCTGCCTGCATCGCAAGCTTCATTGGCAACTGTACGTCTCTTAATCAGACGTGATACCTTCAAATACTTATCTAATCTCACTATTCTTTCCTTTTCCTCTGATATTTCTCTTTACAAGCCGTCATAATTCTCTGTAAAAACGAAACTGCCACGAACTAGTCGTGGCAGTCACATTATATACATTATGACTAATTAGTTAAGAGCATCCTTGAATGCCTTACCAGCCTTGAACTTAGGTGTCTTTGAAGCCTTAATCTTAAGCTTCTCACCTGTTCTTGGGTTATGTCCTGTTCTAGCAGCTGTCTTCTTAACTTCGAAAGTACCGAATCCAACAAGCTGAACCTTATCTCCCTTCTTAAGTGCCTTCTCAACTGTCTCGATGAAAGCCTTAAGTGCTCTCTCTGAATCAGCCTTTGAAAGATCTGTCTTCTCAGCAATTGCTGCTACAAGCTCTGTCTTGTTCATGTTAGAAATCCTCCTAAAATATAACTTATAATTTTGCTATTCTAGCCCCCTGATATCGAACTAAAACGCTCTATTAAATTATACGTTTTCTGTACTAAAAGTCAAGGGTATATTAGGATTTTCGTAATATTTTTGTCACATTTTGCATTATGTAAAACGTATTCTGGAGTTATGTAAAACAAATCCCCTTAGTTTTCGATTTCAATGAAGAATTCAGCTGTAAATGTCTCGCCTGGAGCCAGTGAATTGTTATATTCTCTAGCTGTTATATCGCCCTCAAAGCTCTCCTTGTCAGCTCTTCCGTACCATGGCTCGATGCAGATAAATGGAGCACCCTTACCTGCTGGTGACCATAGTCCAAAGAGTGGCGCATTGAAGCCTACAGATATATATGACATTCCATCAGGAGTACAGAGACTTACCTTGTTAGCCTGTGAATTCTCGAAGATAAGTGCATCCTTATCAAACATATGCTCGTCAATTGGCACGAGACCACCGTCGTTCTTCAGAACATTTCCTTCTGACTCTACGAGTCCGTTGGAACTAAGCAGTGAATATACGAGATCCTTATCTGTATCGAAGTTCAGGAAGTAGTCCTGCTGGTTTCCACCCTTCTTCTTAAGTGGGCACATAAAGGCTGGATGTCCGCCTATCTGGAAGTTGATAGTCTTGTCATCAGTATTTATTACACGCCATATAGTCTTCAGCTTATAGCCGTCCAGAATGTACTCTATCTCAAGTGCAAACTTGTATGGGTATCTGGAAAGTGTATCCTCGTCACTCTCAAGTCTGAAAATGATTCTCTTACCATCTGCCTGTTTAATCATCTTGAAATCAAGATCTCTAGCGAAACCGTGCTGTGACATATAGTAGTCCTGACCATCTACTGTAACTCTTTCATTCTTCAGGCTTCCTACTATAGGAAAGAGCACTGGTGCACTTCTCTTCCAATATCTCTCATCGGCATTCCAGAGATATTCATTTCCATTCTCTTTGGAAAAGATACTGGATACCTCAGCTCCTAACTGGTTGATAGTTATTTTCAGGTTCATGTTTTCAAGATAAAACTTCTGCATTTCTTTCTCCTTATATAGAATCCCTTTTTAAATGGGATAATAAACTAAATCTCTTCAAAAAATCTCTTAACCTCGGCCCAGGCCTGCTTCGATTCGTCCATAATGGTTCCTGCCATCTGGAACACATGGAACATTCCATTATATACGGAAAGTCTAACCTTAACTCCAGCAGACTTCGCCTTCTCAGCAACCGAGATAGAATCACTCAGGAGCATTTCATCGGTTCCTACCTGAATGAGCATAGGTGGGAAACCATAGAAGTCTCCGAATAGAGGGGATATTCTTGGGTCCCTTGGGTCCGCGTCACCCACATATGGATTTTCAAAGACAAGCTCTGATCTCTCATTTCCGAAAACAGGGTCTATCTCGAAATTATCCTTGTAGGAGTTTCCACTACAGGTCACGTCTGTCCATGGAGACATAGCAACTATTCCTGCAGGAAGCTTGCGCCAGCTTGCTTTTAGTGCGTGGACAAGTGCCATAGCCAGTCCGCCTCCCGCCGAGTCTCCGGCAAGGATTATCTGGTCGTTACTATAGCCTTGGTCCAGAATCCACTCATAGGCTGTAAGCGCATCCTCGAGTGCCGCTGGAAATGTATGCTCCGGCGCAACTCTGTAGTCCACAGTTATGACTGTCGCTCCACCGCCAACTTCGCTATAGAGCCCAGCCATCTGCTTATAATGCTTACGCATAGCGCCTACATAGCCGCCACCATGGAGATGAAGGACCACCCATCTGCTAGTGGAATCCTTCCACGTCAGCTTCTCCATCTCAAAATTTTCCATATGTATTCTCTCAGCTTCGAGGTGGTCTGGATAGTTATACTCCACATCCATATCACTCTTGCCATAGGATTCTGTTGTGAACTTGTCTTGGAAACGCTTGTTAGAGTTGAACTCTGCGACTAAATATTTAATTAGTTTACTTCTACGGCTCAGCTCTTCTGCCATTTTCTCTCCTTTAAGATTCTTTAATGACATACTTTCGATTCCATTAAATCATGAATCTACGTGTTATCTCATTAGTAATTTTCTTCGATCCGAACATTACTGTTCCTAAAAGAATGAAACCTGTTAGGACCGCAGTTATAAGTGTAAAGATGGAACCGTCCACCTTATGCGCTATACCCAGTATCAAAAGAACTATACTGACTACGAAAACAACTATTTCTGTCATTATATAGTTCTGCCATCCTCTTATACCAAGAACCATGAAAACTACCATCGCAACGTCTATTGCAACTAAGGTTATTGGGATAGCATATTCAAATGACCAGCCCTTATAGCCCAGCAGATGATCCAGGATAACTACAAATATCATACTCAGCCACATTTGCACCTGTATGATTCTCTGCATGCTCCTCCGAACCCTAACACAGTAAAGCAGGGTGATGATGCAATACAAGAGACCTGCAACAACTATCAGCGACCAATAGACCCCATTAAACGTATAATAGTTCACGATGCATACTGTCACCATTGCCACTATAGCCGCGAAAATAACTATCCTGATAAACAGTCTGAGCAGACGCATTTTCTCAGATACGTCTGGATATGTCACAGACTCAGGTATCTCATCCATTCTGTCTATATCGTCGCCATCTTCTGTCTCGACGACACCATGACATAGAGGGCATTCAATTGTCTTATCCACTAGCTTTAGGTTGCAGCGTGGACATCTTCTCAAAACTACTGAATCACTCATAATTCACTCCATTAGTTTCAACCGTTACATCTATTCCATCCTCAGTTAGCTTTCTGAAGAAGGTCTTCTGAATACTATTATTCTTGATACAGGCGCTGAAGGTAAGGGTCAGTGTATCTTTAAACGAAAGCACCGTCATCTTCATATTCTGTCCCTTAGACATAGACAGTATAGCCTGGAATCTTTCTATATAGTCAGTATAAGGATCTGAGGTCTTGATAATACCGAGGTTTGTTACCGTAGTGGTATTTGCCTTTGCAGAGGCGTTGTAAACCTGCTTCATGGCAAACTCCTTAAGCACGAGCGGAATCGCTCTAAGCGCCACATTTACCTCGTTCGAAACATTATAAGAGAAGAGCTTCTCCAGATTCTCCTTAGTAACCTGATCCTTCAGGCTCTTACTAACTATTTCTAGGACCTCTTCAAAAGTATATTCCTCCTTAGTTGGTTCAAATATAGCTGAAACAACTACGAAGAAATTCTTATTCGTATCCGACCCAAAATAAGGTCTCAGATTAACTGGAACGCATGTGGATATAGGGTGCTTCGAGGTACGACCCTTGAGGTAGCTTCTGTAAATGGCCCAGGTATAGACTGCCACAAGGTACTGATTGATAGTCACACCATAGTCCTTTGCAACCTTCTTAATCTGGCTTACAGGAATCATTCCATGAGTTATGGCCAACTGATTCGATAGAAGCTTCTCCCCCTTAATGATTACAGCTCTTTTGGTTTCGTAGGTCTTCTTCTCCTTATGCTTGTAGTTGCTGAGGTAGCTGTCCTCAGCATCCAGAGATGTCTCTGATGCCAGGGAATTCTTGACCTTGCCCTTAAGCTCTGTATGTTTGATTCTTATATATTGATATGTTATTTCCTTAAGGAAATTGATAGCGCCATTTCCATCTGTAAGTGCATGGAACACTTCGAGATTGATTCTATTCTTATAGTAGGTCATTCTGAAGAGATAGTTGTTGTTATCGTAAGGATTAATAAACATACATGGATAGTTTCTCTCTTCGCGAACTTCAGGTACTGGTCTATCATTTTCTTCAAAATAATGCCAGAAAAGTCCCTTCTTCATTGTCATCTTGAATATGTCAAAGTATGGCAGTACCTTCTCGAGAGCCAGCTGAAGTGCAGTCTGATCCACATCCTTCTTCAGGAGAACGGAAACTCTATACACATTACTCATGCCCTCTCTGGCAATAACAGGAAATATCTGTGCGGTATTGTCGAGCTTATCCCACTTTATGTATTTTTCTCTACCACGTTTTGCCATTAAAGTCGTTTCCTCCACCGCCGCCGCCAGTCTGAGAACCTGACTGCTGGTCCTTAGTATTCTGAGTCTGCGTTCTTTCTTCCATCGCATCCTGCTTCTGTTCTTCCAGCTCTTTTTCTAGCTGTTCTTCTCTGTTGGACTTCTTCTTATCTTCTTTTTGCTGCTGTTTCTTATTCTGATCCTGATCATCACTATCCGGTGGTTCTGGTTCTCCACCTAGCTCTTCCAGCATTTTATCTATATCCTGCTTAAGCTGCTCTGCCTCTGGATCATGTCCATTTGTTCCATATGGATCTGCACAGCCTCTCTCACATAGAACATTTCTGGCAGCCTGTAGCTGTCTTATTGCATTTGCCTTCTGCTTCTCTGTTTCTATATGGTCAAAGTCCACCTTGTGGAGCATCGCAAGTGCAAGATTAACTCTGATATCACATTCCTTTTTCTCCGTCGGATGAGACTCAAGTGCAGACTTATAACTGGAAATGGCATTGTCATAATCCTCTAACTTGTAATAAGCATTTCCGGCATTATAATAAGGCAGATAGCCCTCAGGGATATTTACCACCTGCAGGAACTTCTGAGTCTTATAGGAATAATTTCCATGCTTATAGTTCAGAAGGAAGACACCATTTATTATATAGCGTGCGCCAAAAAAAATAGCAGTAACAAGAAGTATCACGCTTATGATATTTACGATCCTCATAAATCCCAGAGGATCATCATACATAAAGGAATGCTCCTTATCCTGTCTCTTCTCCTCCTCGATACGAGCACGGTCAAGTGCCTTAGCTTTCTGCTTCTCCAGCTTCTTCTCAGCTCTCTCTTCTGCCTTTTTCAGTTTTGAATCACTCTTATCACTCATAGTTTCTACCGTTTTATAACTAGATTCTTTTTAGATTTTGCCTCTTCTAATGAATAGCACAAGCTCAAGTCCGAGCATGATTATAAGTGGAATAACATACATAAAATATGTATCCTCGTAGCTAACAGAATCTGATTTCTCCATCGTAAGGGAACTACCATTCTTGATGGAGTCTACCATGTATTTTACATTTGCTGTACTTGTCATGTGAATGTAATCCAGGTCGAGGTCATTTGCAATACTCTTAAGATTATTTTCATCTATCTTGGATACTGCATCCTTGCCTGTTTCAGGGTCTTTAACCTTTGCACCCCATTCACCCGTCTTCATAGTGCCGCCGTTCTTAGTTCCATATCCAAGAACCGCTCCCGCGTCCACCAGTTCTCCAAGATCCTTAAAGGACTGAAGCTCAGAACCATCTGTAATCTCGCCGTCTGTTATGAAGAACACAATAGTCAGCCTATCCTTCTTCGAATTCGAAGACTCCAGCAAACTCTTCATATCCTCGTAGCAGACATTCATCGAGCTTCCTCTTGCATAATATATATCTGGCTCTTTGATAGTCGAGAAGGCATCCTTTACTGTCTCATGATCCTGAGTAAATGGTGCAAGTATCTGAGATCTGTTATCGAATCTTATCAAGCCGAAGTTACTACCTGAGAGTTCATCGATGATATACTCTGTATCCTGTATAACGCCTTCCATTCTGTTGCTCTTCACGCCATAATCATCGGCCCACATACTGATAGTAGTATCAACTACGAAGAGAACATCCAGGTTCTTCATCTCAACCTTTGCATCGTACTTCTTATCCATTATTCTGAGATTGATAAGAAATGCCAGAACTATCATGATGACTATTCTGCATATAGCAAATATCTTATATCCAGTTTTAGTTTTCCTTCGAACCACACTTATCGTAAAACAGATCAGAACCACCAGAAGCAGTGGAATGATCACTATAAGTGGAATAATAGGTTTTGTTATCATAGTCTTATCACCAGTCCCATAGCTAACATAATAGACATAGAAGTAATAAGTACGATGACCCATCCGGTTGGCTTATCTACTATCTTAGTAATAGTAACCTCTTCAACCTCCAGAGCCTCTTCATTCTCTATATCTGCAATTATCTCATCGACAGACAAGCTCTCACTTTGCTTGTAGAACTTTCCACCGGTCTTTTCTACACAGTCCTGCATTTCCCTCTCAACAGTATCGTAATCTGTTGTGTTCATTCCGCTCCAGTTATCTCTGTTAGGGAATATACCGAAGACCTTTATGTCATTTTTCTTGCAGAGGTCTGTTGCCTCATCCAGCTCCACGAGTGGCTTGGACATAGCCTCTTCCGCGTTATCTGTAGACATGATAATGATTCTTGTTCTATCCTCATCATCGAGTCTTGGAAAGCTATACATACAGGAAGCGAGTCCCTCTCCTATAAGGGAACTACCCTTCATATAGTTATTTACAAGAGTACCTGCATCATAGTAATCCAGCTTCTCTTTGTAATCCATATATTCTTCGTACTCATCTGTCTGGTATTGCATGTATCCCGTCGAAGGATTGTAGAACTTCTCCATGTATTCCTTCTGGAGTCTGAAATATTCCTTCATATCCTCCAGACGAGTATTTACGAAATCATAATCATCCGTCATAGGAACATATAGAACAGTAGAGGTGTTGTAGATACAAACTCCGAATCTATCTCCATCCAGTCCCGCCACAACGTCCTGAAGACTTTCAACCAGGTCAGCGTTCAGCTCGTAGATAGAATAAGATACGTCCATACATAGGAATATATCTCTCTTCTTAGTACCATTGTTGACGGTTTCCTTCTTGGAAGGTCTAGCTACAAGGAAAAGTGAAGCTACAATTGTTGTTATCAGACACACTTCCATAACTACAGAAACCGCCGCATACATATACTTTCTGCTCTTATATATGCTTAGTTCCTTAACAAACTTTGTATTAGCAGCTTTGATACCACCACGATATTTATTTTTACGTTTTAGTACATGAAGCAGAATAACTGCAACTGCAAGTACAGGTAGTCCGATCTTCAGCACCATCGGGTGTATGTAGTGCATTTTATTTCCTCCAACTCTCTATGAGCATTCTGGTTCTATAGAGGGATGTCTTCACATCTGCTCTAGCCTCTCTGGCAAACTCTGGTTCGTAGTACTCCCTAACCAGATTCGTCAGCTGCGGAATATTTACTCTTCGTATCTCCGTCAGTGTATATTTCTGAACCTTGATACCAGTTACCTCGTAAACAAACATACGTATAGTCAAACTGAGCTTCTGATACGCCTGTCTGACACTTATCCTGTTATTCATCAGGTCTGATTCGATATAGACTATTTCACCTATATACTTTCTCTTCAGACCTTCAAGTGTCTTCTCAGCGATCTTCTTGATCTTAATCTTCTTCTCCTTCTTCAGGCGGTCCCCCAGCTTCTTTCTAAAATAGTACTGGCAGAAGATAACGCCTGCGATGAAGACAACAGCCAAAATGATCCAGATAATCATATATGAAAATGGGTCTTGTAACTCAACCGATGTTTTCATTCTTGTGCCTCTCAAATAATTCTACGATTTTATCTACTACGTCACTCTCACGACTGACGTCTACTGAACTAATTCTGTGCTTCTTGAAGAGCTCCTCCGCCTTCTTCTTGCGGCTGTTACGGTCCGCAATCTCGGCCTGATGCAGCTTTCTGTCATGAAGCATATAGTCTCTCTCATAGGTCTTAGAGCTTAGGTCATACAGGTTGTCTCCTGTGAGATAAGCATCTTCTATATTAATAATCATTACATCATTCATAACCGTCAGCTTCTTGAGCAGATTGTCATTCAGGCTGGCTACGCCATCCATATCTGTAATGATGAAAATTATCATCTTTCTGCGTATATTTTCAGCTACGTAATCAAGGGTTTCTCCGAGGGGCTTAGCCTCTTCCTCGTTTAAGCATTTCTCATATCTGATGAGTAGATTCTCTAAATGCTGCTTACCAGACTTGAAGAAACTGAAATCATAACCCTTATTTGTACTTGTAAGAAGCGCGTAGTCATCACCATGGTCATTTACCAGGTAGCTGATCGTACCCATTACATTTAGTGCGATATCCTTCTTAGGCTCACCCTTATCTGTATCTCCCATGAACTTAGCGCCTGCATCTCCAATAAGAAGAATGTTATGCTTCTTGTCAGCTATGAAACGGCGGATCAGAACTCGGCCAGTCTTAGAAGAGGACTTCCAATCTATATCACGGACACTGTCACCATATACATACTCTCTAAGGTCGTCAAAATCAAAGCTCCGCCCTCTGTAGATAGAACTGAACTCTCCGTCTAAAACATTCGATGTTTTCTTGTGAGTATATAACATGATAGACGCTTTGATGCGCGCCAGATAATCGTAATCCATATTCGTTTCCTTGTAAGATCCTTCGTCCTTCAGACTCAGGATGACAGTGTTTTTAGTGACTTAGGATGACAGTGTTTTCAGTGACTCGGGATGTCAGTGAATATATTTTCAGAATATACTAAGGAGTTTGAATAGCTCCTACAATTCTGTCGATAATTGTCTCAACTGATACATCATCAGCTATAGCTGCATAGTTAAGCTCAACTCTATGTCTAAGCACCTGATGACGCAGAAGCTTAACATCATCTGGAATAACATAAGTTCTTCCATAGATCAGAGCAACTGCCTTTGCTATCTTCATAAATGCAATAGATGCTCTTGGGCTGGCACCCATCTTCACATATCTGCTAAGTTCACTTGGAAGAACCTTCTCACAGTGTCTTGTAGCATCTACAATATAAGAAATGTATTTCTTAATGGATGCATCCACGTAAACTCTTTCAGCTATATCCTGAACACGGTCTACATCCTGGATAGATAAAACTGCTGGAGTCTTCTTGATAACACCTGACTCTATACGATTGAGGATTTCAGACTCTTCTGCTGGAGTAGGATATGTTATCTTCTCCTTGATAATGAAACGGTCTGTCTGAGCTTCTGACAGGAGGTATGTTCCTTCCTGCTCGATTGGGTTCTGGGTTGCAATAACTATGAATACATCTCCTGGCATTCTATAGGAAGCACCACCGATAGTAACCTGACGCTCCTGCATGGCTTCAAGCATGGCACTCTGTGTCTTGGCACTGGATCTGTTAATCTCATCGAGTAGGACAAAGTTTGCAAATACAGGTCCGAGGGTTGTATCGAACTGTCCTGTCGCCTGATTGTAAACCTGGGTTCCGATGATATCACTTGGAAGCAGGTCAGGTGTACACTGTATTCTTGAGAACTTACCATCTACCGCATCAGATATAGTCTTTGCTGCAGTTGTCTTAGCAAGTCCAGGAACTGACTCAATCAGCACATGTCCATCCGCTATAATGGATGCAACCAGCGCGAACTTGAGGTTCTGCTGACCAACTACCTTTGCATCATAGTAGTCAGAAAGCTTCTTGATAACGTCCTGTGCGTACCTGAATTCCTCCTGTGTTATTTTTGCCATGTTTTGTCTCATATCAGCCATTACTTCTCTCCTCTAATTTACTTATTATCTTTTTTCTTCTTTATCTTTTCTTTCGCTTTTCTAACTTTCTTAGCGTTCTTTTCCTTCTGTGCCTTCTCGGCTTTCTCTTCCTTCGTAGGCTTAGCAATTTTTTCTGTCTTAGCTGTTTTCTCGGTCTTAGCCGCTTTCTCAGTCTTGGCTGTTTTCTCGGTCTTTTCTACCTTTTCAGCTTCCGCCGTCTTCTCTTCTGGAGCATTTATCAGTCTATCACTGTGGTCCTTCAAAATAGGATCAATGTACTGAGATTCGTAGTAATGATAGAGCGCCTTATATTCTTCACTATGCTTGTCACTTGCATGACCATGCATCTCGTCGAAGTCATCATCTTTTCTAACCTTCTTGATAACATGAAGCGAGATATTCGCTGCATGAGAGGCTATTCGTTCGAAGCTATTAACCAGGTCAAAGAGGGATACACCACCTGCTATACTACAGGTACCTTCCTGAAGTCTATCCACATGGTGAGACTTGATGATTTCCTTCATCTCGTCTATCGCAGTGGAAAGCGGTTCTACTCTAACCGCCATCGAGATATCATCTTCTTTAAAGGCAGTAACCGTCGTATCGACTGTATACTTAACTGCCTCTATGATTGTCTCTACTTCCTTATGTCCTGAAGGAGAGAAATGTATCTCCTGCTCATTTTTATCTCTAGCTACATAGGCGATATTCATACAATAATCGCCCATACGTTCGAAGTCTCCGATAGAATTCAGTATCTCGTAAACCGTCAGCTTATCGTCCAGCGGAAGTCTCTTTCGATTAATTCTAACTATGTAAGCGGAAAGCACGGTTTCACATTTATCGATAAAGGCCTCATTCTCTTCCATCTTCGGAATGAGTGTGTCGTCGTATTTATATATCATATCTGTTGCCAGCTGGTAGTTCTCCTGAACTGCCTCGCTCATCTTCTGGATGAGGGACTTACACTGTTCTAGTGCGATAGTTGGTGTATTCAGTAGCATGTCATCCAGCTTCGCAAGTTCTCTGTCTGCTGGCTTCTCGCCGTCTCCTCCAACAACCTTCTCTGTAAACTCAGATACTTTACTGGAGAATGGAAGAAGTATCATACTTGTCAGGAAGTTAAAGAGGAAGTGAAGTGTAGCGATGCTACCTCTATTAACCGAGTCATGCATGAATGGAAGTCCAACCGTGTGATGCAGCAGATATATAAGCACTGTGAAGAGGACTGCTCCAAATACGTTGAAGAATATATATCCGATTACCAGTCTCTTCGCTTTCTTATTAGCACCGATTCCACCGATTATCGTGGTGGAGCATTTTCCAAGGTTCTCTCCTATTATTATTGGAATAGCTACGCTGTAGGAAATAACACCTGTCGCAGACAGCGCCTGGAGAAGACCTACAGAAGCGTTCGAGCTTTGCAGAATAACTGTGATCACGAGACCGATGAGGATACCCAGAAGCGGATTCTCAAAGGAGGTGAACATCTCTTTGAAGTTCCCATTTTCTTTGAAAGGAGCAAAGACTGACTCCATTAGAGTCATTCCATAGAAAAGCATACCGAGACCTACGAAGATTCCGGCAACGTTCTTAGCTTTCTTGTTCTTGGAAAATAGTATGATAAATGCACCTATGCCCACAAGGATAGGAGCAAAGGAAGATGGTTGAAGTAATTGAAGTATCAGGTTGTCGCTTCCAATATCACCCAGACGAAGAATCTGTGAGGTAACTGTACTACCGACATTTGCGCCAAATACTACAGGCATAGCCTGGGCAACCTTCATGATTCCGGCATTTACGAAACCTATAAGCATTATAGTGGTGGCTGCAGAGTTCTGAATGATACCGGTAACTCCTACACCGAAGCCCCAGCCCTTTACAACGCCGACGCCTTTTTTCTTACTAGTTGTAACTCTCTCAAGGATTCTCTCGAGACCTGATCCAGTCAGCTTCTCAAGAGAGGAACTCATCTGGCTCATACCAAAGAGAAATAGTCCTATTCCACCTAGCAATTGTAATATCGAAATTATATCCATCAGATAATAAACTCCTGTTATTTGTCCTAATAACTCAGTTTTTTATTGTACCACATTATCTGAGGATATAAAAGAAATATTAGTTTTTTCCAATATAAAAGGGAGAGGCTAACCTCTCCCTGTAAATCCGGCTTTATTTCTCTGCATCATTTGCAGGTGCAGCACCAGGTATATTCTTGTATCTTACTATCTTCATAGTAGCATTTTTGATGAATTCCTCGTTACGAAGCTTGACAGTAGCTATCTGCTTATACATAGGTCTTCCCTTGTTAACCTTGTTCTTCAACTTCTCGAAGTACTGAACATCATCTCTATGATCCTCTGTAGGATAGATCTCAGCTACGATCTTACCATTCTCATCATATACAAGAGCCTCTTCAACCGCATTATCACGAAGGATATTCTGCTCCAGTTCCTCTGGTGAGATATTCTCACCGTTGCTAAGAATGATCAGGTTCTTCTTTCTACCTGTAAGGAAGATGAAGTTGTCCTCATCTACATATCCCAGGTCACCTGTATGATACCAGCCATCCTGAAGCGCTTCAGCTGTAGCTTCTTCATTCTTGTAATAGCCCTTCATGACTATCTCACCCTTGAAGCAAAGCTCGCCATCCTCTGTTGCCTTAGCCTCAAGTCCTGGTACAAGATGTCCAACGCTTCCGTCCTTGCGGAAATGTGGTCTGTTAACTGCAGTAACAGGTGAGCACTCTGTAGCACCGTAACCATTTAGTATCTCGATACCCCATGTACGGAATTCCTTTACATACATTGGATCAAGTGCAGCACCACCGCAGATGATATATTCAAGATTTCCACCGAATACCTTCTGGATGGAACCATAGGTCTTCTTTCTTACATCTACGCCTGTCTTGAGGAGAAGGTCTGTAGACTTCATGAGACCCTTAAACGCCTGAGTAGCGCCTCTCTTAGCTATCTCAGCCCATATCTGCTTATGGAAGAACTCCACAAACATTGGAACAAGGAACATTGTCTGAGGACCGAACTCAGCCATTTCCTTCTTAACATACTTAAGACTCTTATTGATATAGATAGGCTTTCCGTAGTTTACAACCATGAGGATTCCAACCACCAGACCGAAGGCATGATGGAATGGAAGTACTGCGAGTACGCCACCCTTTGGCTCGAAAAGCATACTTGTATGAACTATTTCATAAGCGATGTTGTGGTTTGTAAGCTCAACACCCTTGCTAACTCCTGAAGTACCTGATGTGAAAAGAATAGTCGCTGTTTTCTCCGGAACTATCTCATAATTCAGGAAGTCTGTCTCTCCGTCCTTCAGAAGCTGTCTACCCTCTGACATATAGTCATCATATTCCTTGAGGTTATAGCATTTCTTGGCAGCCTTCTTGTTGATTTTCTCAAAGTATGTATTTGTCGCAAATGCAACATCTACGTCGCCCATCTTCGCAAGATCTACAACTTCTTCTTCTGGAAGATTCTTATCTATTGCTACCGCTACATTTCCACCGAGCACAGTTGCAAAATAAGCTACCAGCCATTCGTAAGAATTCTCACCGATTATAGCAACATGCTTATCCTTTATCTTCTTCTGATACATCCAGGCACCAAGCGCATTTACATCCTCTTTGAAGTCCAGATAAGTCTTCTTCATCTCACCTGTTTCACATGGATATACAAACGCTGTTTCATCTGGATGCTCATCAGCCTGCCTATTTAATAAATGCTTCAGATCATTCATAATAGGCGGCTCATTAAACGGATATGGTTTATTTTTCATTTCGTAATTCCTCCAACTTTTTGTCGAAAACCGTCCTCGAAATGGTTTCCCGAACGGTCAGCAAAGAGTATCATATCACAATATTTTTTCGTAGAAAAGCTAGTAATGAAAACTACGTGTTACATTGTAATGCCCGCTCCAGTATTTGGTGAAATAACGGACCACACGAGGTCGGCAAGGAATAGAATAATAAGCACCGCACAAAGTATCTTCCTACTCTTCATTCCCATCTTCTGATATAGGTCATCCAGCATTGGAGAGAATACATAGGTAAATGCCATTCCCGCCATTCCGAAGACCAGAAGTCCTTCGAAGCAGACTCTGCCGTGGATATTCAGGAAGTATCCTGTATAGTCCCACCACTTCTTGTGGAGGAAGGTCTCGAGCGCCCACGCGGTAGTATATTCGACTACGCCGCAGACTGTAGTTGCACCTATGAAGAGCCAAACCGGTTTATCTCTGAGTGGCTTCAACAGAAGTATGATCAGGATTCCACCGCAACCGTAGATAGGAAGCCATGGTCCATGCATAGTTCCGCGGTTAACCACCATACCTGTTGATACGATGTAGTAGAATACTTCCCACAGCCAACCCACAAGGGAATAGGTGAAGAAAAGCTCTACCAGTGAAACGAAGGAATATTTTCTGTTATAGTCCTCAGCGATGCTTCTGATGTGAAGCTGAGGAATATCCAGCACCTCTTCTCCAGATGGGTGTTCTCTCTCTTCGATATGTTCTATTGCAAGCATGTCGTCATTTAGCCATTTACGGAGGCCAAGCGCGAGCTGCTCATGTTTTGCATTTCTTATTCTCATATAGAGTTCAGCCTTAACGCACTGAACATATGCATCTGAGAAGAAAAGTGAAGATAAATTATAGGTCACGGATGAAAGGATAGTCCACGGGAAGAGGGATACATCGAGCACGAAAGTTCTCCACTTCTCGCCCATCATCAGCTGTTTAGATATCTTGAAGGCATCCTTCCAGTTAGTCTGTGGATTCTCAGCAATGATATATGGAATGAGCAGATATTCATAATGCTTTATGATTCCGCCCACGATAGTGAGATTCCATAGAAGCTGGAAGATATATCTAAGAAACATAACCAGCGAAATGTTCTTCAGTCTTTTATTCTTATATGGGAATAGTAATTCTCCAGGACCTGTCTCGTGATATCTTCTCTGTTCCAGGAAGTACCTGTTGTTGCCTACCACGATTACATTTTTCACAAATACGAAAATGAATATCGATATGATTGAAAAGATAAAAATGATAATAGAGTTCGCAATCTTGCCCTTGAATATCAATTGGTTCAGACCGTTGACTATACCAAAAATAAAGGACTGGCTACCTGTCATCTCATTGACAAATATAGAGGCCACGCCTCCATAATAATCCGTAGAGGTGTATGACACCTCATCAGGATTAGGTACGTCCTTTATTCCGAATACGTTTCTAACAAACTGCTGAACGATCATCGCATTGGAACTATTGGTGGACTTACCACCGAATCCATTTATCAGGAAATAGTCCTCTGACTTCAGTACATTTATATCGATTTCAGATCCATTACTCTGAGTAGCGAACTGATAACCACCTGCGATTATGATTGAAACAATAAATGTTATCAGTATATTTAAATAATACTTTCTCTTGAGATTCTTCCACGCTTCGCGTCTTATCTCAGTACGAACAACCTTCGTTAACATAGCTTACAGTCTCTCTTTTACCTTCTCGCCTACGGCTTTTATTTTTTCGATCTTATCTACAAAACCCTTGATATCATCGATCTTTTCCTTGAGGTTCCTTATGTCCTCAATCTTGTCTTCACCGAAGCTTCTAGCATCTGCAAGCTTGTTCTCTCCGAAGTTTCTTGCTTTAGCAATCTTATTCTCTCCATAGATTCTTACATCTGCAATCTTATTCTGTCCAAGAACCTTGATATCTCCAAGCTTCTCTCCAAGCTCGCCGGTCTTTGCATCGATCACTATCTTGAGCGGTGTAAGTAAAACTGTTGCTATTCCAAGTGAAATAGTTCCGATAACTATTCCAAGTATACCCCTTCTTATTTTTCTCTTTCTCTTCTTACGAGCCTTATGCTCCTTCAGGAGCTTAAACTTCTCATATTCCTCTTCGTCGTCTACAGACTCCTGCGCCTTCTTCTTCATTTTACGGGCAGATATCAGGCTGAATATACCGTATCCTATAAGTCCAGCCCCTGCTACAGCAGTGCCACCAATTAGTATGACATCGCTATCGATTTCTCTTTTTCCCACAAGTACTTTCGCCATAATAACCTCTCCTCTTCTTATAGTTTTAAACTCTTTCTATTGTAACACAAGTTCAAACGACTAAAAAGAGAAAAACTCATTAAAAAAGTCCCTTGCTGATATATCTATCTCCGCGGTCCGGAAGGATTGCGACAATATTTCCTTCGTCCACTTCTTCTGCCAGCTTAAGAGCTGCATAGAGGGCCGCCCCCGAAGAAGATCCCGCAAGGATTCCTTCCTTTGCAGCAAGAAGTCTAGAAGTAGTAAATGCATTATCGTCTGTTATCTTGATAACCTTATCAATGAGAGTTACATCCATAGTGTCGGCAATGAAGTCATTTCCGATTCCCTCTATGTCGTAATCTGCGTGTTCGCCGCCACCGATGATAGAACCAATTGGATCCGCAAGCACTCCCTGGATATTGGAGTTCTGTTCCTTGAGATACTTTACAACTCCTGAAAATGTACCACCGCTTCCTGCCCCTGCCACCAGATAGTCTATCTGGCCATCGAGCTGTCTATATATCTCAGGGCCTGTTGTCTCGTAGTGGGACTGAGGATTGGAAGGATTGTGGAACTGCTTCATGGAAACCGCACCTGGAATGGAGGCGATGATCTCATCCGCCTTTCTGTCCGCTCCCAGCATTCCTTCCTCTCTAGGGGTATGAACTATCTCTGCCCCGAGTGCAGCCATAACACGCTGCTTCTCAATAGAAAATTTCTCAGGAACTGCAAAGATTATCTTGTAGCCCTTGTTGAGTGCTGCAACTGCAATTCCTATTCCGGTATTGCCGGCAGTTGCTTCCACAATAGTTCCCCCCGGCTTAAGGATTCCTCTTCTCTCTGCATCCTCTATCATATAAATTCCAACTCTATCCTTTACACTTCCTGCAGGATTCATGAGTTCAAGCTTCGCATATACATTTACACCTGGCTTAACTCCGAGGTGATTAAGTTTTAATATCGGAGTATTTCCGATCATTTCCTGTACGCTGTTATATACTTCCATTTTTGCACCTTTCTATTTTTTAACTACTTGGATTCCTTGATAGCCTGCTCGATATCTGCGATGATATCATCTACATCTTCAATTCCAACGGAGAGTCGGATGAGCTCATCTGTGATTCCAACTGTTTCTCTGATATCCTTTGGAATAGCCGCGTGTGTCATAGAAGCCGGGTGGCATACAAGGGACTCCACTCCACCGAGGCTCTCTGCGAGAGTAACAAGCTTGAGAGACTTGAAGAATCTCCTGTAGTCATACTCCTTCTTAAGAGTAAAGGAGATCATCGCGCCCGGACCATCGGCCTGTTTCTTCTGAACCTCATAGCCAGGGTCAGACTTAAGACCTGGGTAGTAAACCTTATCTACGTAGCCGCTGGATACCAGCCACTCTGCAACCTTCTCTGCATTCTGAACGTGACGGTCCATTCTAACTCCGAGGGTCTTGATACCTCTAATCATCAGGTAGCTGTCCCAAGGACCAAGTACGCCGCCGATGGCATTTTGCAGATAATAGAGTCTATCTGCGATTTCCTTATCATTTACAACTACAAAGCCTGAAACTGTATCACTGTGTCCACCGAGGTATTTAGTTCCACTGTGGATAACGATGTCTGCACCGAGAGAGAGCGGTCTCTGAAGGTAAGGAGTGAGGAAGGTGTTGTCCACGATCACCTTCTTGTTATAGATCTTCGCAAGCTCTGATACCTCTTCGATATCTGTAACTGTGAGGAGAGGGTTGGCTGGGCTCTCTATGTAAACCGCCTTTATCTCATTTGCGCCGGCCGCATCCTCCTTCAGCACCTTCTCGATTTCGTCGAGGTCGGAGGTATTAACGATCGTGTAAGTGATTCCGAAATTCTTAAATACATTATCAAGTATTCTAAAGGTTCCTCCGTAGATATTATCAGAAACGATGAGTCTGTCGCCTTCCTTAAATAGAGACAGCACCGTGTTGATTGCAGATAATCCTGAAGCAAAGGCTAGTCCATATTCGCCGCCTTCGAGGTCTGCTACGAGCTTCTCCAGAGCTGCTCTGGTTGGATTTCCTGTTCTGGAATATTCCCAGCCTCTATTCTCTCCGAGGCCATCCTGCTTATATGTTGAAGTTTGGTAGATAGGTACATTTACAGCACCTGTTCTTTCGTCTCCATCTATACCACCGTGAATTACTAATGAATTAAGTTTGATTGACATTTTCTTATCTCCTATCTTTTCGTGATTAATTGTTCTTTAATGCTTTGCAAAAATGCAAAAGAAAAACCCGGAAGCTTTGTTCAAGCTCCCGGGTAAATGGTTGGTTCTAAAAATGTTATTAGAGAGGACGATAACATCGACATACTAAAACACCAGCCATATTACATGTCCGGGAACTCAGTATGCAGCAACAACAGTTATTCATTTTTGTCGCGAAAGACTTTGTCATCTCTTTTATCCTTTTACTTTCTTTTGCAATCAAGCAAGTTTTCACTTGACGATGGTCATCTTATCATCATTTACCTACCATGTCAATAGGTTTTTAATTTTTCCACATAATTATTGGCTTTTTTATTAGTCCGGTTTAGTTTTGCTCTTGGATCATTTTCTTTACCGCCTTATCAAAATCTGATTCAATAGGCTGAGTCTTGTTAAATATCTCATATTCAGCATTTGCCTTATCCATCGCCTGCTTATGAGATATTCTTCCGTTATCCTTAAGAATCTTGTACTGACGGAATTCAAGAAAAGCATTTACGCTCTTTTCAAACTCTTCCATCGTGAATACATTCTCACGCTCAATCAAATCCTCGATATAATCAAAATATCCTGTAACAGCACGTTCCAGCCTGCGAATCTGCTTCTCCTCCAGATAATTCTTTGCAATCGAAACATCTGATTTCAGTATTCTGCCATCCGGAGCATTCTTCCAGGTTGTAAGTCCCATATGCTCTTTCTCATGATCTGCTGATTCATATACTATCTCTGCAGCGGTATGATCTGTGATTGCATAATGAAACTTGTTCTGTATCGTTGCATAAAAATGATAAGCCACTTCGGAATCCTTTGAATAATCAATGCTACACTCAGCAAAAATATCTGTAATCTGCTGCCAGATACGCCGTTCGCTGGCACGAATCGAACGAACACGCTCCAACAACTCGCGGAAGTAATCTTTTCCGAAAGCAGTTTTCCCTTGCTTCAGGCGGTCGTCATCCAGAACAAAGCCTTTTGTCATATATTCTTTAAGAACGGTAGTTGCCCAGATGCGAAATTTTGTTGCTTTAATTGAATTTACACGATATCCAACAGAAATGATTGCGTCTAGATTATAGAAAACCGGCGTTCTCTTTACATCTCTGTTTCCTTCTCTTTGAACTATTTCCATTTTGGAAATAGTTGCCTCCTTCACCAATTCACCTTCATCGTATATATTCGAAAGGTGCTTCGATATGTCAGGCACTTTGACACCAAAAAGCTCTGCCATCGCCTTCTGTGTAATCCAAATACTCTCGTCTTTAATGTATGCATCAACAGAAACATCCCCTTCATCTGAATGATAGAGAACCATTTCCATCTGCTTATCAAAATCTCTCATAGAAAGTTTTCCTCCTTTCCCTGTATTACAGATTATAACTATATTCCTTTAATTCACAGTTCTTTATACCAAAATCACCATATTCCTCATTAGTCATATCATAGAAATACGAGTTAACACACCTCACAATCCCATTATGCGCCACTAAAAGATAAATCTTATCATCCTGCGCCAGTTCATCTAAAAGATTATAAATACGCTGAGCCAGTCGAAGCATGGACTCCCCACCTTCGTAAGAATTCACAAAATTCCTCTTATCTTGTTTAAAGACCTCACCATTTCTAGGAGTCCCTTCATACTTCCCAAAATTCTGTTCTCTCAGCCTCTCATCAGCCCTAAGAGGAAGCCCAGTCATATCCGCGATATGCTTTGCAGTGTCAAATGCCCTCGAAAGCGGTGACGCTATAATCTCATCAATATGAATCTCTCCAGAATCCAGTCTCCCCTTTATAAGCTCACCAGTTTCCCTGGCCTGCTCATGACCTCTATCAGTAAGCCCAATATCCGTAGCACCACATATTTTATTATCGACATTCCAAAATGTCTCACCATGTCTTACAAAGTAAATCTTTTTAGTCATTACGAAAAACTCCTATCCCGGCACGCATCACGCTACTTACTTCCTAAGTAATCTTTAATCTTATCTATATTCTGATTTGCATCATTGTAGCCAAGCCAGTAAAGATCACCGAGTTTTTCCATATCACCTTCAAATCTTGTAACTTCTACCGGCTTAGAAGGAGCAATAACAAAAACCTTACCCTCATTATGCAGTTCAAATAAAGAATCGGTCATCTTATTAAAATCATCATTCGCTTTATTAATGCTATTCACAAACTCAGGATATCTACGATACATTGTCATAGCAACCTTATTAGGCGCTGTATCTCTTCTAAAAGACCACTCTCTTGTCTTAACAACTATTATCTTCTCAGCACTTTCTTTAAGAGCATATGGATATGGAATCTTAGTGGAACATCCGCCATCAAGATAGGGAACACCTTTAATTACAACTGGACGTGACACATAAGGGACTGTTGCTGATGCTCTAACTGCTGCCGACAGATTACATTTACCCTTTTCCATATATTCAGTTTCACCAGTAATCATGTTCGTAACGCCTACTGCAAGCTTTCTAGAAGGATCCATAAGCCTTTTCTTATCCAGTGGCATTCCATCAACTATATCATTATAAAGATAAGAAAATCCTGTAACTCCGTGATCCTTTAATACTGCACCAAGTCCCACATATTCCTTATCATGTCTGTAAGTCAGGTCTATCCTTGCGCCCCAGCCAATCTGCCCTGATACATAGCCTATAGCAGAAAGCGCTCCGGCAGATATACCGACAGTACTTCTCATGTTTATTCCATTTTCCATTAATGCATCAAGCACTCCAAGTGTATAAAGACCTTTCCATCCACCACCTTCAAGTACCATGCATCCTTCAGTAATAATATCGTTTGCTCTTCCAGTTGGAATTCTATCTATACCACTATATACTTTCATATCTCATCATCGCTCCATTTATTAGTTGTTTTCAAGAACCATCCCTTCTGTTGACTCGACAAAACCAAGTCTTTCATATAATGGACGTCCTTCCTCTGTTGCATCCAGACTGATTTCCGTGGCTCCTCTTTTCCAAGCCTCGTCTATCAGCATCGATACCATTTTCCTCGCGATGCCCTGTCTCTGCCATTCTTTCATGGTATATACATTCATGAGATGAGCACGCTTTCCGGTCGGATGATCAAAGGTAGGCATTATATACATGTAGCAGATCGATGCACAACCTATAACTCTTTTTCCGTCCATAGCAAGAACCGTTGTATGATCCCCATTTTCAAAATATTCTCTGCTGCTCTTTACTATCTCATCACTATATTCATATGTATAATCCAGGTCATTTACCACCTTAAGCATTTCAAGACGACTGCTCATCAAGAGTTCCATGTCATCGGGTGAAGCAATCTTATATTCAACACTGTAGGTTAACTGGTCCGGCAAATGATGAAGGTACATATCTATCGCATCCGTACTTTCTTCCAGGACCTTCATCAGTCCATAATCCGGATAGGAATGATTGTCATGATAGTCTATCTCGCCTTCAGATTTTATTTCAAAAGCAAGCACCTCTTCATCTGTTGAAAACTCAGCATTTACGCCTTCCTTATTACCTCTTGCATCAAGTCTGATCCACCTACCTAAACTACTCACATAAACCGTATTCATAGCATGAATGCAATATCCTGTATCAGGCGTATCGCCGAGAGTCAGTCGCTGATAACTGAAACCTGCTGGAATACCGTTTGCTCTAAGAAGCGCCGCAAGAAGATTCGCCTTCGCCCAGCAGATTCCAACACTTTCTTTGAGTGTATCACTCGCAGATACGGTAACTCGTCTGTCCTGAGCATCCCAGGAATGCTTTATCTCATCTCTTACATAATAATATGTATTTCTAATAAGTGATAATTCATCCTGTGACTCAACCTTTAGTTTTTTAGCCAGGCTTTTAACAGCTGGGTCATCGTAATCCACATATTCTGTTTTTTCTAAAAATTCGTTATACATGATTTCTTACCCATTAGTTTCCAGATTTACATCAATATATCCATCCACTTTTTTTCTACGTAAAATTACCACCGTCTCCACTGTTGTCCGACTGAACAACCGAATTGCCATCTCAGGAACCATTTCCATCTGTTTATCAAAACTATCCATAAACTATTCCTCCGTTTTTACAATTCTTAAGTCTGAATATATTGGCCTTTTGACTACATAACTTCAAGACTCTCCATCTTCTTTAGAGCCTCCATATAAGCCATAAGCCTCTTTTGTTGTTCTTGCTCTTTTTCTCTTCTTCACTTCTTTTTCCAGACCTTTAACACTTTTAAGATACTCTTCTTCCACCGGAGATAACGTAATCTCCTGATACTTTCGATATTCCGTCCTCGCCTTCTTTATAGCCTCATCATGACTTACTTTGCCAGAATCTTCAAGGAGCTTCCTGTTCCCAGATGTAAGAATAGAATCCAACTGTTCAACATAATCAATCATATACATTGGCTTATGTTCAATGGCATTAATCTCCGCCAAATCAAAATAACCGGAAACAAGGTTATTCAGAATCTTTAGTTCATCCTCTTTCAGATAATTCTTTGCCACCCCGATATCCTTCAATGCCGGAAGCTCTCCTGAAAAGGAAGTTAATCCCATAAAAGGCTTATTAGCATCTGCTCTTTCATAAATTACTTCTGCCGCAGTATGACCGTGTGCCGCGTAATGAAGCTTGTTCTGAACAATCTTAAAAAACTGTATAGACTCATCACTCTTCGGATTATAATCGACGCTGGTTGCATACAAATCCAGAACCTGACGATAAAGGACCTTTTCTGATGAACGGATATCTCGAATCCTATCAAGAAGTTCTTTCCAGTAATTACCACCGCCATTTCCTTTTAGACGCTCATCATCAATTGTAAATCCCTTGATTATATATTCTTTCAAACGTTGCGTTGCCCACTTACGGAAATGCGTCGCTGTTGAAGATTTAACTCGATAACCCAAAGAAATTATCATATCAAGGTTATAAAATGGGAGTTCTCTTGTGACCTGTCTGCTTCCTTCCATCCGAACCTGTCGGAATTTCCGACAGGTTGAATTTTCATCTAATTCACCCTCTTCGTAGATATTCTTAATATGATCAACTACGTTTGTTCTGGATGTTTGAAACAACTCTGCCATCTGTTGCTGCGTCAGCCATACAGTTTCATCCACCATTCTGACATCCAGCTTAGTCAATCCGTCCTCTGTCTGGTATATAATGATTTCTCCATAGTTATCCATAATGTTTTGCTCCTTGGTTTTCATTCAAAAAATATTCTACATTTCTTCAAGGCTTTCTATCTTCTTCAGTGCTTCCATATAAGCCATAAGACGCTTCTGCTGTTCTTCCTTAAGGTTATGATAATCCTCAATCATCTGAACATCACCCGGAGTGAATTTGCTTTCAGGACTTGCAGCTGCAATTTCCTCCTCATCCTCAATTCCTTTTCCGGTAAGAAGCTGCTCCGGTGTAATCTGTAAAACATTACAGATATCCATTATCTTATCAACAGAAGGATTGGTCTTTCTCTTTTTCCATTCGCTTATAGTACTGGTAGAAATCCCCACCTGCTTTGCAAACTCCGCCTGTGTCATATTGCGTTCTTTCAAAACCTTTATAATTCTTTCACTGATAATCATGTATGATACCCCGCTTTATTATTCACTTATATAACATTCATATTAGTGAATCCATTATATCACACCTCATGCTATCCTTCAATGTTTTACTTCATATTTTTATTACGGAATTTCATATACGCCTTTTATGTATCCTGTACCGTTAGTGTTGCAACTAACCTTTCTGATAGCTACAGCTTCCTCCTCGTTGATTTCAAGTTTTCCATACATTACAAATATCCATAATCTATTCTACAGTAGGATTGGTCTTTCTCTTTTTTCCATTCACTTATGGTACTGGTAGAAACTCCCACCTGCTTTGCAAACTCCTTATCTCCAGCATACTAATTTTCATTTTCTCTCATTTCACTTTTCGACTACCTCCATGTTTTGATTTTGAACAAAAATACTGTCTACAGATACATCGACTTAGTGATTTTGACACAAGAAAAGACCGCCTATCAAAATAGTTCCTTTTACAAGACTATTTCTAACAAGCGGTCTTAAAACCCTTATAATCAGATGATTTTTAGTTGTTATTTAGATCTGTTTTCTTCTGGAGCGAAATCACGCATTCTATGTGTTGAGTATTTGGAAACATATCCACACAACAGCCCTTTACCGGAGCATATCCATTTTCCTGGAATATCTTGATATCACGCGCAAGCGAGGTTGGCTTGCAGCTGATATATACAAGGTTTTCAACTCCGTAGGATAGTATCTTCTGCAGTGCCTTTGGATTCACTCCATCTCTTGGTGGATCAAGTATTATAAGGTCTGGTTTTTCCTCCAGCTCATCAAGTTTTTTTAACACGTCACCAGCAATGAACTTGCAGTTCGAAAGCTTATTCAGCTTCGCATTTTCCTTTGCAGCCTCAACCGCTTCTTCTATTATTTCTATTCCATAAACTTTATCAGCAACTGGCGCCATCATCTGGGCGATAGTACCAGTACCACTGTAAAGATCATATATAACGCCAACTTTCTTTTCAGGCATATCACATGATGCATCGACACCATTCTTTTGAAGCGCCTCAAATGCATAATCGCGTGCCTTGGAATAGAGCACCTCGCTTCCCTTCGTATTTGTCTGGAAGAAGGAAAATGGAGATATCTTGAACTTGAGACCTAGTACCTCTTCCATCAGATAGTCCTCTCCATATAGAAGTGTAACTGTATCAGGGATTATCGCATCCGCTACGGTATCACATTCCGTATAGAGCACTCCAACTATGCGGTTGTAACGTGTAAGTGATTCAAACTCTCCCGAGCCGCCCTTTTCTTCTTCAGAAAGATAAGCATTTCTAAAGATACCATTTTTGTCTCTTACAACCTTTTTCTTCTTATTGCCGTACTTTCCATCCTTATATCCGTGAGAACTATAGCCGTCCATTCCAACTGGTGAAGTGTCACCAAGTGACAGCAGGCCAGCCACGTATTCAGGCAGGCAGAGCTCATCTACGGTCTCACTTCTCTTCTCATTCCAAGGAATGTCCCTTGTATATTCATCAATTGAATGGTGTGTTGTCGTTACGAGATTTACAATTATGCCGCCGTCCGTCGCAGATTCACGAATGACAAGATTACGGAGAACTCCTCTGTGGGTCATTTTGTTGTAATGAGGAACTCCTCTGTCACGGTAGAATTTCTGCGTATATTTGAGTATCTCATTCCACGCAGGACTAACCAATGCGCAAGAATCAATACTGATAATGTCATGTGTTGAATTCCTTCTATGAAGTCCAAGCGTCAGTGGACCATCCTTCTCGGCATCGCCAAATGTAAATTCCATTTTGTTGCGGTATCTAAACTGTTCAGGCGACGATAGCACGCCTTCCCACACGAAGGATGAGGTATCGGCAGTTGCCCCCTCAGTTGTAGCTGCATTTCCATCCTCTGACTCAGACCTAAGTGACGGAATCACTTCACTAAGCAGTTCCTTAACCATTTGTTCCTTCAACTTCAGCTGGTTGGTGTAAGCAAAGGTCTGATATGTACAACCGCCACAGCTATAGAAATGGTCGCACATAGGCTTCTTCGTTTCCTGAGGCGACTTCTTAACCACGTCAAGCAGTATGCCCTCAGCCTTGCCTTCTTTTTTCTTCTTGATACGAACCTTGACGGTCTGGCCTGGAAGTGCACCCTTGACGGAAACATTTCGTTCTATCTGTCCGCCCTCAGCCTGAGGATTTTCTTCTATATGAAGAAAGCTTCCTCGATTCGGGAAGCTATACTTTTCTATCTTACCTTCTATTATATCCCCTTTTTTCACTCTTTATCCTCCAATTAAACCTTTCGTTTTTCTTCGTATAATTTCTTATCAGCCTCTTCGATTATGTCCTTAATATCTCTCGTCTTGTCTGCTTTTGACACACCTATGCAGACCGTAAGTTCATATGGGGCATTTGCCTCATCATTAAGATCCTTTAAGAGGACGACAACATTTTCACCGATTTTATGCACCTCACTTACATCGCTCGTCCAGACCATTATAAGGAACTCATCTCCACCGAATCTGATGCAGCTACTCTTCTTTCTCGATTGCGCGCACGCCATACGCATAGCTTCGGAAATTCTAACAAGCGCCGCGTCGCCTTCGATATGGCCGTAGGTATCATTTATCGACTTGAATTTATTGGCATCGATCATCATCAGATACATCGAATCGCTATTATCATTTTCGAGCCATTGCTCGTATCTATATAGGAAATGCTTTCTGTTGCCAAGCTTTGTCAGTGGATCGACCGCAATAACCTGATCCATAGAATGCATGTATAGAAGCAGGATTGCCAGTGACAGCGTTGCACAAGCAAGCGGAAGATTTGGGTAAATAAACTGAACAATTCCTGCGATAGCCGGAGCGAGCGGGAATAATGCCAGCTTGATAAGTGTCGGCCTCATCACCTTTTTATTCTTATCAAAGATTCCAATTAGCGCTCTGAGGCAGGTCACAAAGACGTAAATGTACGAGATGAAATACTGAACAAGGAAAAGCGGCCCTCTTTGATAGTCGCCATTTCCATCTATATAGAACAGGATACCCGTGAAAAAATTCACTATCACAAGTATTCCCATCACCCACACGAGACACGACGCTATTCTTACACGCCTTCTATTCTCAACAAAAGGCGATCCCTGCATGTGTTCGAAGTACACAAACCAGAAGTAACACATCAGCGTGGTCGACAGGAAGTAGGCACTCTTGGAAACCATATATACTATTTTGTTTCCCTCGAAGATTCCTCTATGCATCATAACGAAGACGGTGTCCGACGCAAAGAAAACGATGGCTGAATAGATGGACATAGCAAAATTTCTCTGGGCAACCATCTTGGATATGCCCTCCGTTTTATAGAGGATAATGGCAACCAAAATGATTGCCATCAGGTTTATTTCCAGATACATAAATGTATATGTAGTTGCGTAATCCATGTTTCCTATCATACATCTACCTTATATTCTTATGCTCTACATCATAGTTTCCTTCGTCATCAAACGTCATAACCACGTAGCTTTTCTTGCTTCCACCTCGTGGCAGGGAAATACTCCCCGGATTGATTATATGTACGCTCTCACCTGCGTCGCCAAAGCCTTCAAATACATCATCGAACGGAACATGTGTATGTCCATATAGGGCGATATCACAGTCATTTTCGAGAGCTGTATACATTAGATTTTCGAGTCCGTAACCAACTCCCTGCTTATGTCCGTGCGTGCAGTAGAACCTGTGACCATTTAGGTCGAACACTGCAGCACCCTTGAGTGAGGTTCCCGCTCCCGAGTCGCCCGTATAATATCTGTCACAGTTTCCCTTTATGAATACCGCTGGGATTGGGAGCGACTTAAGCTCTGCCTTATTCTCAGAGTGGAGCGCATTCCAAACCTGCGCAGCCTCATCCAGCCAGCCTCTGACTGTCTCTGGATCATCCTCGATATCACCGAGATGAATCAGCATATCTGGATGCTCTTTATCAATTGCGGACTTTATATTCTGACTCTTGCCATGAGAGTCACTTAGTATCAGTAGTTTTCTTATCATATGTTTTTTAGGTAGTCGGCGAGGGCACGAAGAGCCTGGCCTCTATGGCTGATGGCATTCTTCTCCTCTGGGCTAATCTCTGCTGAGGTCTTGCCATATTCTGGAAGATAGAATATTGGGTCATAACCAAATCCATTTTCTCCTGCTATCTCGTAACCGATACGTCCTTCCATATTTCTAACAAATGTTTTCTCAGTTCCATCAGGGAAAACAGCAGCCATAGCACAAACGAATCTAGCTGTTCTCTTCTCATCCGGAACTCCCTCAAGTCTATCAATGATATTCTGATTCTTAATATCATAGGAGGTATCTTCTCCCATGTATCTAGCGGAGTAGATTCCTGGCTCCTTATTCAGAGCATCCACCTCAAGACCTGAATCATCGGCGAGCGCCAGATGACCACTTGCCTTACATACTGCTCTTGCCTTGATAAGAGCATTTTCCTCGAAGGTCTTGCCGTCCTCAACTATATCTATATCAATACCAGCTTCCTTCATGGAAAGTATCTCCACATCCAGATCAGCAAGTATCTCCTTTATCTCTCTAAGCTTATTCATGTTACCTGTTGCAAAAACTAATGTTCTCATTTTTCCTCTTTCTCCTACCTGTCTACCGTAAATGCTTTAAGGCAGATATTTGCGTCCTTCTCTTCAGAATTCTGCCATATCTCACCATATAAACTCATATATCCCTCACCATCCGTAAGGTCTAGATTCGCTGTTCTTTCGCCCGCGTCACATTCTATCGCAATCGGCCTCTCGCTTCCCGGAGTCGTTATACTCATTATGATCGCATACTTCTGCCCCGGCTCCAGTTCTATATCCTGATTCAGATCAACTGTATAGTAACCGGCATATCTCGTCTCACCCTTGCCAACCTCTTTTCGACCTTGGTTGAGTGAGTTCATTTCCTCATAATCTGTCACGACAAAAACTGAGAATTTTGTATTTGGGCCAGTCGCATAGAAGGACACCGCCTTCAGAGTTTCCTTACCCTTAGCCTCATATACATTTGCAAAGTAGGCTGATTCGTCGCTATAACCCATCTGACCTACCCAGCCAAGTTCGTCCGTCTGATATATGTTATCGTAATCATCCGCGTCATCAAGACTCGTATAAACTATTGATTTCTGACAAATATTCACATCCTCGTAGGAGATATAGAAATATCCTCCATCACCAAAAGATTCGCCCCAGCTATTCTTGCAGATATATGCCCCATCACTGGATGGCTTAAGAGCAAAATTCTCCTTCGGATAATTATCATTCCATCCCACTATAACAAGGTCATGGTTTGGTTCCTCATAGCCGTCATAATAGTAGCTGGCGGTATCAGGATTATAATAAACGGAGTACGATTCACCATATGGCATTTCCAGATAAATCGAAGTCTCCACACCGCCATACTTGTAAATGGCACTCTTTATCTTATTATCATCTCTCTCATTTATAATGATAGCTTCTTTTAAATGTTTCACAGCAGTCAGAGATTCATCTGTCTCTCCGTCTCCATAAGGATCATCCTCCTCGAGGACCGGTCCTCTCCATGCAGCCATGTAAGCTATACTCATCGTATGCTCTCCACCTTCGCTTAGGTCGAGGCTGAAACCATTATTTAGCGACATATGATCCACGGAATAAACCATTTCCTCTTGTGGTAGTGTAATCGTCTCAAGCGCGCCAAGAGAGGCAAATGCCCAACACGTTCCTTGATTGCCCTGATCCCTAACTGGCGACACGCGACCATAATCTCTCATATCGTAAGAGTCCGGAAGGTAATGTCCGTCATCTATATTTATGAAGTTAACCATGCTGCTCGCGAAAGAATACTCCGCAGTATAGCCCAGATCCTTCAAATGGTCAGAAATAGGGATATATATGATTCCCTCCTCTTCAAGAAGCTCCTCCTTCTTAAACTCGAGAGTCGTGCGTCCTCTATCCATTTTCACTGTGCCGTCCGGATACTCATTTACAGAACAGCACATTATATCCTCCAGGAATCTTTTTGGTGCATAGAGCTTAGCATCCTCGCCTATTTTAATCTCGTAGTTGAAGCTACTGATACTCTTGCCCTCAACTCGGACGTCGATTCCCTTTTCCCTTAGGAGTCCTAGCTTTGAATCGACCAGTCCCTGAAAGGACACGTCAAAATCCTGGCTCTTTTCAATTTTACTCTCCTTATTTCCCGATAGATAGAACAGGGCACCAATGCCTATTGCTACTAGGAGAAATAAAACTATTAACTTTCTCATTTATAGTCGCCTTAGCTTTAGTACTTTATTTTTTTGGTGGTTTTTTACCCATGAATTGATAATAATAAGACCTGATCATTCCATTATAAATCTTGCGGTTCTTATCCGCCTTGCGACCGATGTATTTCTCCGCTTCCTCGTAGGATGTGATCAGAAACATAGACCAATTATCCAGCGCCCTAAACCTATCCCCTATTATACCATATAACTCCGGAAGCGCTTCCTTTTCTTCCAGTCTCTCGCCGTAAGGAGGATTCGTGATAATGAAGCCATAAGGCTTAGGACTGCTCAGATCCTTCACCCCTCTCGCCTGGAAATGTATATAGTCCGCAACGCCTGCTTCCTCAGCATTTTGCATGGCACATTTAACTATCTGTGAATCAAGATCGTATCCCTGAATATGCATTCCCACATCTAACTTCTCGAGCGAACGTGCCTCGTCATAAGCTTCGTACCAGGTCTTCTTGTCTATGATTTTCTCCCAAGTACAAGCCGTGAAGTCTCGGTTAACACCCGGAGCTATATTTGCCCCGATCATGGCCGCTTCTATCGGAAATGTACCACTGCCGCAGAAAGGATCGATAAGGAGTCTATCCTCTCGCCAAGGAGTCAGCATTATCAGTGCTGCTGCCAAGGTCTCAGAAATAGGTGCCTTTCCGACCAGCTGTCTGTAGCCCCTCTTGTGAAGCGAAACGCCGGTTGTATCGAAACCAACAGTCACGATATCCTTCTTGATAAATATACGAACAGGGTAGTCGTCGCCATCCTCAGCGAATTGGGAAATGTGATATGTATTCGACATACTCTCTACCATCGCCTTCTTCGCAATGGACTGAATAGCCGTCTCGCTATATAGCTTAGACTTATTCGTAGTTGCCTTCGTCACCCAGAATTTACCATTTCGAGGTATGATCCTAGCCCAAGGGATATGTTTTATTCCCTCGTACAGTTCGTCAAAGGTCACCGCCTTAAACTGCCCGCATTTGAGAAGGATCCTCTCGCTTGTTCTTATTCCTATATTTGCTCTGGCTATAGCTGAAGCAGGTCCCGCGAAGGTCACCCTTCCATCTTCAACCTCAACTATCTCATAGCCCAGGCCTATTATTTCTTTTTTAAGCACCGCCTCGAGTCCAAAATGACAGGGTGCGATAAGTTCAAATCTCTCGTCCATTTATTCTCCTAGTTTAGAGTTATAGCTTCTATGCTCATAGTGAGTCGATATTAATTATACCACAAAATAAGAAGAAACGGGCCATTTGTATAAAATGGTCCGTTTCTATAAAAACTTATTTAAGATATCTAGGGATTAGTTCTTTTTCTTCTTCTTTACAACAATCATTGTTACTATAGCAAGTGCTGAAACAGCCATAACTATAATAGCGATAAGAAGCGGACTAGAATCACCAGTCTTAGTTGCATTTGACTTAGCAGCTTCTTTCTTAGCTTCAGCCGGCTTAACTTCAGTAGCCTTAGCTTCTTTGATAGTAAACTTAGCTTTTGCTGAACCGTATATAAACATAGCTTCAATAGTATGCTCGCCAACACTCAGTTTCTCAAGGTATTCAGGCTTAAGATTAACTATTACACTACCCTTTTCCTTTGTGTAATTATCCTCATCGACAAGCTCGTCATCAACCTTGATACCAAGGAATTGATCAAATGTTCCCTCATCGTCTGTGAGATTCTTGAATCTCAGTGAGAGAGGATCCTTACCACCCTTTATCCACTCTGTTAATTCACTAATGAGTGCATACTCATCTTCAGCACCTCTATTAAAACCATATTCTCTAACCTGCTTCTCGAATGCAGAATTCTTGAATGTAGCTATTATCTGAAGAATTCCGTCCTCTGCATCAGTAGGTTCCTTAACAATTACTATCTCTGTTTTAACTGTTTCTGTCTCAACATGGCTTGCATCATTCTGACACTTACGTGATGCCGTAACTTCTGTCTCGTCGACGCTCCAAGAATAAACTGGTTCATCCCAATCGTGAGCATTACTGTCTATAGGTAAAACAATATCTTCCTCAACTTCTATTTCATTTTCGCCATCTCCATCAGCAAATATAGCTTCACATTTTGGATCTTCACACTTCCAGTATTCTTTCTTACCGGCTTTTGCACATGTAGGTTCCACCGCATCTACTTTGACAAGCTTATGCCTATGTTCCCACTTAGCATATAACTCCAAAGTACGTCTAGGAGCTGCATTCAATACTTTGTCAGTCACATGTGTGTTAAAATCAAAACTATTTGTTAAATCTTTATCTGTATACCAGCCAACAAAAACATCATATTCAGTAGGTGGTTCAACAGCTTCTATTGGTCTACAGGTTTGGCCACCTTTTATTGTTTGAAGAGCAATATGATCTGTCTCATCTGGTCCCATATAAAACATAACATAATAATCTGGATTCATAAGATAATATTCAAAACTTATTTTTTCAACAACCGAATTATCTTTCCAAAGTGAATAATTTACGTAATATAAATCTTCATTTGAAAAAACAGGAAGTGTTGTTTCATTTATATATTGTGCATTGCCATAAGAATAGCTATACGTAAAATAATATCCCTCCGGAATATTATCTGGACTATAGCTTACTCCATCTATATATACTGTAACGATAGGTCTTGCACTCTCTGCTGCATAATATGTTGGGACTGTTCGAGGGTTATTAATACCCACTTCCATAGTACCATAACTGTTTGATGTATCTACTGATAACGACACATCATAGGAAATCGCATTCGCTGTCATTGGAAAGAATGGCACCGCAATAAACACTACCAGCAAAATAGAAATAATCTTGCTTATAATCTTCTTTGTCTTATTCATTCTAACTTCCCTCTCTATAAGTTTTATATAAACAAGCTAGATATCACTTACGAAATGCCAGCTTGTTCTTCTTAATAAGAATCATTACTGCTGCCGCAGCAGAAATGATCATTACGATGATACAGATCATCATAGCCAGCTTTAACTATAGGATATTCACCCATTCCAGCATAATATACATGATAAGTATGAGAACCAGACGTATTTCTTGTTCCAACCGAATCTTTATGATCTATTTCTATAGTAAATAAATCAGGATTATGTGTCAAGTTATATGGTTGTATAACCGCCAGCACTTCCTCGTCTCCGTGCCTTACCTCAACCTGAACACAATACTGTCCCGGAGTAGTTGGTGATGTATCACTCCAAGCTCCTGTTGGACCACTATTATAAGTTGCATATTTAGTTACAATGCTATAATAAGGGGTAGGTAATTCTCCTCCAGCATATGACACCAAGTGCTGGAGCACCCTTCAAGCCGCTGGCACCCTTAAGCTTAGCAGCAGGCTTTTGAACAGGAACTCTAATTTTCACAGAATTTATGCCTATATACAAAACAAGCCAGCAGACTCATTGTCCGCTGGCTTATGGGAAATCATTATTTTCCAAGTCTTGCACGTAGTTCTTTTGTCATTTCCTCAAATCCAGGCTTACCTAGAAGAGCGAACATATTTTTCTTGTAGCTCTCAACACCTGGCTGATTGAACGGATTAACACCAAGTGTGTAGCCGCTAACGCCGCAAGCAAACTCGAACTTGTAGAACAGTTCTCCGAGTGCAAGCTCGTCAATTTCTTCCATATCTATACGGATGTTTGGAACTCCACCATCAACGTGAGCGAGGATAGTTCCTTCCATAGCACATTTATTAATGAAGTCTACTGTCTGTCCAGCTAAGTAGTTCAGACCATCGAGATCCTCTGCTTCCTTCTGCATAACAACTGCCTTGCGAGGATTTACTACATTTATGAATGTCTCGAAGTGATTCTTTGTTCCATCCTGAATGAACTGGCCAAGTGAGTGAAGATCTGTTGTAAAGTCAACGCCTGCAGGGAAGATACCCTTGCCGTCCTTACCTTCGCTCTCTCCGTAGAGCTGCTTCCACCACTCTGTTACGTAGTGAAGAGCTGGCTCAAAGTTTCCAAGAATCTCCATTCCAAGTCCCTTCTCGTACATTACATTTCTGACTGCTGCATACTTCATTACATCGCTGTCATCAAAATCCTTTGATAGGCAGTACTCACGACCATTTGCAGCACCTTCCATGAGTTTATCTATATCTGCACCACTTGCTGCGATTGGAAGAAGTCCAACTGCTGTAAGAACTGAGAATCTACCACCTACATCATCAGGTACAACGTATGTCTCATATCCTTCTGCATCTGCAAGAGTCTTGAGAGCTCCACGAGCCTTATCTGTTGTAGCATAGATACGCTTTGCAGCTTCAGCCTTTCCATACTTCTTCTCAAGCATTTCCTTGAAAAGTCTGAATGCAACTGAGCACTCTGTTGTAGTACCTGACTTTGAGATAACATTTACAGAGAAATCTCTGTCACCAATTACTTCAACAAGCTCTGAAATATATGTTGAGCTAAGGTTATTTCCGCAATAGTAAATCTCTGGGGTCTTGCGGATTTCCTTTGATACTGAGTTATAGAATCCGTGACGAAGAGCTTCGATTGCAGCTCTTGCTCCGAGGTAAGAACCACCGATACCGATAACAAGAAGTACATCTGAATCGCTCTGGATCTTAGCAGCTGCCTGCTTGATACGAGCAAACTCTTCCTTATCATAATCTACTGGAAGGTCGATCCATCCAAGGAAATCATTTCCTTCACCTGTCTTTTCAACAAGTGTCTTCTTAGCTGCCTCTATTCTAGGCTTAATAGCCTGTACATCAGCATCGCTTGCCATAAACTTAGTATTTTCGAAATTAAAGCTAATCTTCTGCGCCATTTTTATACGCTCCTTCTATATATTATATTTCCCATTTCCCCCAAGGCTCTAAAAAAGCCGATAGATATATGCATTTTATCACTTTGAATTGGGTATTACAACAAAAAAGTAGCCAGTGGCCTCACTCACTTGTTAGCTTTAAACAAATCATCCAGATTTATGGCAAGTTTTTGAAATGGTTTTACATCATCGTCCATTGGATTTATGATTTCTACCTCACTAGCGAGCTTGCTTGGATTTTCAATCACCACCTTTCTTGCAAGTTCCTCTCCGAGATAGATGTAATCATATATATCCATAGTACTTACGTCTGTTGTATTCATTTTGTAGATGACTGTTTTTCCAAGCCCCTCGAAGATTTCAGCGCTTGTTCTTCCCATTTTCTTAATCTTACGCAGTCTATCTCTTTGGATTTCAGCGTCGACATCCTGCATATCAGGATCCTTATATCCGAAGAGTAGTCCGAGATATGGATACTTAATAATATCAACATCTTTATAGTAATCCGCAAGGTATTCCTTTAGATCGGTTCCTGATTCAACTTCATTTAGAAATTGATTTATCCGGTTCCAGGTGAGCATCGTGCCGACGAAGAGACCTTCCGTATGGCTAGTCACAAAATCATAATCTAAAACACTTAAGATGCGGAACATTTTATTATCTTCATTATTCAGCTTGATTTCTTGAAGATTCTTGAGACCAGTTTTGTTTTTTACTACAAAACCTAGATCAAAGAAAGGTTCTCTATCTGGGACCTCCACATACGCACTGGCACTATAAATCGGAACAAGCCCTCTTCTCATCATTGCCAGCTCTTCGTCGCGGCGATTGTCATTATAGAGATTCACCAGAAAACTTCTATTATTATCTCCGAAGGGTTTCAGGGCATCGGACTCCATAGCATTTATCATTTGCTCTGCTTCCTTGATAACCTCTTCCACCTGCCAGGTGTCGACATTTAGTCCGATGTCATTCATATATTTGGTAATATCCTCAGTGCTCTGAGGGGCGGATCCATTTAACCCATAACGCATCATCATAATATCTCTATGGGTTTCTGGTAACCAGAATATCCTGCTCTCATTAAATGAACTCATATCTTCCACATCCTTTCCTTGATTTACAGAGTGAGTATATAGGGACGGTTCTTATTTACTCAATTTTTGAGTATATGGGGACGTTTCTGTTTTACTCATTTTTGAGTAAATAAGAACCGTCCCTATATACTCATATGTTCATTACCTGACTACTTTGTCGATCAGGCCATATTTTACTGCCTCAGCGGCGGTCATCCAATTGTTGCGGTCGCAGTCTGTCTCGACCACATCTATTGGTTTGCCTGTGTTCTTAGCCAGAATCTCATTGAGCTTCTTCTTCGTCCGTAGTATGTGCTCGGCGGCGATCTGCATATCCGTCGCCTGGCCGGAGGTAGAGCCAAGCGGCTGATGTATCATGATCTCGGCATTCGGCAACGCAAACCTCTTGCCTTTTGTTCCACCTGCTAGGAGGAAAGCACCCATGCTGGCAGCCATGCCAACACATATGGTAGAAACATCACATTTGATGTAGTTCATAGTGTCATAGATAGCCATACCAGCCGATACGGATCCTCCCGGACTATTAATATAGAGGGAAATGTCCTTCGTAGAATCCTCTGATTCAAGAAAGAGCATTTGTGCAATCACGAGACTCGCAGTCGCATCATTTACATCGTCACCGAGGAAAATGATACGCTCCTTTAAGAGTCTGGAATAAATGTCGTAGGCTCTCTCGCCTCGACTTGTAGATTCAACAACTGTAGGTATTAGCATAATTCAAGTGCCTCCTTTCTGGAATCAATCACTATTTCTTTAGCAAATTTAAAGTATAGATAGCTATAGTCAAGGACAGTGGCAAGGTTCACATCACCTGTACTTATATTTGCCTTGATCTCAAAGCCTGCCAACTTAAGTGCCAGATAAACAGCTGAAGCAAAAAACTTAAGACGTTCATAATAATCGCTGTCATTAAATGCTCCATACTCATATAGTTCAGTAAACGATGGAAGAAAAATAGTAGACTCCTTATCGTATTTATCCTCTAGGAACATCGTTATCTCCTCCATGTTGTGAAGAGTTTTTTCCATTTCTACCATATCTTCCCAGCTGATGAGTTTAGAAGAACCGAATTCAAAATCCAGCTTAGGAAATCTGAACTCTTCCACTTCTTTATCAGTCATATCAAGCATTTTTTTTGCATCCTCACGGATAAATGGAACTAAACTTGAAGTAATTTCAATGCCGTCATAATTGTAAGAAATATATTTGGCGATTCTTTCATCATCCATAGCTTCATTTCCATCTAATCCATAAGTCAGTAGCAACACATCCTGATTTATTCCAGGTAGCTTGCGGATACTTTCAACCACCTCCGGATCCGCATTTTTCAGTAATTTAGTAACATAATCTCTTTTTTCTGCAATTGATTTAAACATAGCTTTAAGCTCCTTTCTGGGACCAGAAGGTCCCAAAGCCCCAAAAATAAACATTTTTAAAAGGGGTTGTGTATTAGTTTTGTGTTAATTGTGTGTATATTACCATATTGTGAGTTTGTTGTAAATAGTTTTGCGAACTTTTTGTAATATTTTTGCAAAAACACAAAAAAAGAGCCAGAGGAGACGGTTCGAACCGTCTCCTCTGGCCCAAATTATTTATTTCTGCGGACAGCGCATAGCACGGGTGTATTTTGATTTACTGAGTGTTGTCATAATCGTCTCCTTAATCAATTAATTCTCCATCTAATACTTTAATACTATTAGCAGGCATCATCTAATTCCTCCTCATAGATATTGTACCGCAGAAACTCTGGTATATATTTCTTTTTATTGTTCGCGCCATCCTTAGCAATAGACGTTGGATAAAATGCCTCTTTCAAAGAATATGTTCTAAAGTCATCATAATCAGAAACCAAATCATATCCTTTTTTCTTACATAATAGATCCAAGAGTGCAAGCGCATATAATCCTTTTATATAGTTGCCTCTAAAAATATTCGAGGCAATCAAATCATTATTCAAAATATATAACATCGTCGCCTCTTCGCCCTCTTTTATCTTATGATGCAAGGAACTTCTATAATTAAGGAAGGATTCCTCAACCTCAACATAGAACTCATCTAGCGAAAGGTCCAAAGCATTCGCAAGTTTTTTAGCAGTATATATGCCACAATTCCCAATATCAGATTGTCCTTTAACCAGTTTGTAAACATAGTTATATCCCACACCTGACTTAATCGATAATTGTCTGATATTCATATTTTTTCTAACAAGAAGATCTTGCAGCATATTTACCACCTCTCTTTTTTTCAATATTATCACTGTAGTGATAATAATTCAAGGCACAAAAAATAGTCGCTAGGCGTTATCCCTAGCGACTCTAAAGAACATATTATTGAATTATTTCAATAATGCCATCTA
Organism: Eubacterium sp.; assembly: GCA_017480495.1. Classification (GTDB taxonomy): domain Bacteria; phylum Bacillota; class Clostridia; order Lachnospirales; family Lachnospiraceae; genus Eubacterium_Q. Next base: position 67,664 of record JAFVAQ010000035.1, read on the forward strand.
TATCATAGTCTTCGTTAATTATTCTAATAGCCCTATCCAATTCTATTTTTCTTTCCAATTCGAAATTCAGAACAGGCATTAGTTTATCCATTACACCATCAACCTCATCATCCATTTTTTTCCGCCAATCTTTAAACGAATCATTTTCTTCTGGTTTTTTTATCACGACAGGAAATGTATAAAAGACACCATAAGGATTATATTTACTGTAACGATGCGCATATTGTTGTTTTTCAGAATCAGTCTTAACTGTATCATCTTCATCGTTATCATAAATAGGAAATATCACCCCTGAAGAACTTCCCAAAACAGATACCATATCGCGTAAACATTTATTATAATCATCAACTAAATCTTTATGGAACAAGCCATTCAACGTCGCTCCCCACTGAGGTCTATACTTAGCATCTAAAATAAAAAACCTTGACTCCCCGCTTTCATCATCCGCCGAATATCGAAATACATAATCTGGTTTTGTAAGCTTTCCGCCTTCCCACTTCATATCTGTCATAACATATATTTTTTCTTGAGCCGACAATTCCATATCATATTGGCTATCTTCTGAATCTCTATATTTTCGCATTCCTTTTCTAATATGCGATTCTAAATAATCTTCCCACAAATCCGGAACATAGTATAATATTCCATCTACATGTTCAGATATATTACCAAAAGGCGAAACTCCTTCGTCTCTAAGTATCATCAAGCATGTCTTTTGAAGCTCTTTATATTCATAATAGAACGGATGAGAAATAGGCGTATTATTGCCAGCAATAATAGCCCTTCTATTATACTTAGGGTATCCTATTTCATACTTCAGCACTTGTAATTCGCGTTCAAAATCTAGATCAAAACTCAAAACAGAATCTACTATGTCTGGATATTTGCTTTTGATGTATTCAAACGCTTCTAGTAACAAATGATTTAACATATTGTCTAAGGAGTTTTCTCTGAACGAGTACGCAACCTTCCCATTATCCATCCCTATATTTAATCTAATATGTCGCGCAATATCTATACTACCCTTGAGCTTATTATCATTTCTCTCAAATCTTTGATATTTTTTAAAAAATCCTTTTAGTGATGCATCTCGAAAGCGTTGTACAAGAACCCACAACATGTAAAAATCAAATAATGATTCATAGTCAAAATCAACAGTCATTTTACTAAAACGGAGCTTTCCACTCATTAATAGATTAGCAATAAAATACGGCTTAGTTTGTTCAAGATTATTCCTATTCAAGCTATCAAAACGAGAATAAATTACGAGTTTGATTTTTACTGTCTTTTTAGATTTAAACTGTTTAAGTAAACTTTCATCAGAAGAATCTAATTTTTCATCATCTTCATTCATTGAATAAAGCTTTTTAAAATCTTTTTTTGAATATTCTTTTCTAACAGTTCCAACAAGACTCCCAAAGAATCTCCATTCAGATGAATTATCTTTCTCCCCATCAGCATCATTTTTTATAGAACGATAACTATTTGCAGACCATAGTTTGTAGTCTTCTTCTTTTGATTCAGGATTATCGCTATGACCAATACACAGCTCATCTCTATACTTATTTAAATCTATTAAAAGATTCCACAAAAGATTTTTGTAGTATTCATTTCCCTTAACATTGTCAACTTCTGTTTTACCATTTGATTGAACCGCTATAAATGCATTATCTATACTAGAGAAATCCTGACCATAAAATGCTATATCCCAATTTGCATTATTATTAATCATATTAATTCTCCCTCTAGTATGTTTTGATCAGAAGACAGACCCGATTCATCAACGTTGCCATTTTGTCGAGATAATATTTGTTCTATCACTTCTTTAAGTTTTTCATTATTATTTATATCACCATTTGCTTCTTTACCCTCACCCTCATATTTGTTCTTTATTTTATCTACAACTGCATTGTAATCTTTAGAATCTTTAAAGAAATCATCAATTGCGTTACCTCTCGGAGCTTGCCTTAAACTAAATATATCTTTTATTATTTTTTTCAAAGACTTATAAGATTCATCACCATTAGAACCGCCTGTTAACGCAGTTTTACAATCATCAATAAATCTCTCAGCATCATCTCTGCCACGAACATATTCTCTTAACAACGGCTCGACTTTACTACTCCAAATAGAATTGATATCATCTCCTTTAAAAAGCCCTTCAAAATAAGCTGGTCCAACCTTGTAAGAATCTGCGGGTTTAAATATTCGTTGATATTCCTCTCTTTCAAACACTTCATTCATCTTACAAATATTATCTATATACTTGCTAGCTTTATCATATCCACCATTATTCTTTTTTTCCATTCCTTTAAAGGCAGAATACAACAAAGGTTCATCTACATTTATATCCACCCAACGAAATCTTCTACGTAAAGCAAAGTCGAAAGTATCCACACTCCGATCAATATCATTCATAGTTCCAATAATGATTACATTGCCAGGGATATAGAATTCATCTTTATAAATGTCCTCCTCACTTGTATCTTCATAAGATTCGACATATAAATCATTAGAATTATCAGAATAGTATGTCGGAAGATTATTATACTGTGTAGCTATAGAGTTTTCTTTGCCTCTATAACCTTCTTCCAAACAGTACATCAACTCACCAAAAACTTTTGATAAATCCGCACGATTTATCTCATCTATAATGAAATAGTATTTATTATCTTTATTTTCAGGTTTAGCCGCCAATCTACAGAACTTCTTAAACTCGCCATCCATCCTAACAAAACTTGTTGTATCAGAAGTTTCATCTCCATCTTTCTTTTTTATTTTTGCCGGTCTTAAACCCTCTACAAAATCAGTATAATCATATGATGGATGGAACTGAACCATACTAAAGCGAGTCTCATCTCCATTCACTTCTTTTTTAACATATTCTTTTACAGCATAGGTTTTTCCTGTTCCTGGAGCTCCTGTAAGGACAAGCTGTTTACAACCATCCTGTATTAATTTATCTATTTTGCTTACTATAATGTTCTCCTCTGAATTGTCGCCTCCATTATTGACGCCTTTTCCAGAAGGTACTTCTAAGGCACTTCTACAACTTTCAACAAAATCATTTGCTTCCTGTCGTCCTCTGACATACTCCCTTAATAATGGTTGAACTTTATCATTCCATATGGAAACTAGTGCATTATCAGGATTATCCGTTTTAAATAACCCTTCAAAATACGATGGTCCAACCTTGTATGAATCTGGTGTTTTAAAAATATATGAATAATCATCAAATACATCATTCATTTTAATTATACGTTTTATATATTCGCCAGAATTAGTATTAAAGCCAAAGTTTTTCTTCATCCCTTCAAATGTAGACTTGAGAAGAGCATCATCCACAATAACATCAATCCACTTGAATCGTCTTCGAAGCGCAAAATCAAAAGTATCCACACTTCGATCTATGTCATTCATAGTAGCAATTATTATGACATTTTCAGGGATATAAAATTTCTCTCTATATATGTCATTTTTAATTATTTTAACATTTGAATTATCAGATTTATCTTTATTCACTTCATAAGTAGGAAGATTATTATATTGAGTGGAAATCTTATTATTTTCGCCACGATAACCTTCTTCCAAACAGTACATTAATTCACCAAAAACCTTGGAGAGATCTGCACGATTTATCTCATCAATTATGAAATAATAATTATTCTCTTTATCTCCAGCTGCAATTCTACAAAACTTTTTAAACTCACCATCCATCCGGACAAACTGAGTTTTTCCATCAAGTTTTACAGGTCTAAGCCCCTCTACGAAATCCGTATAATCATAAGATGGATGAAATTGAACCATTTTATAACGATTTAAATACTTTTCTTTTTTATCTCCATTTCCATCACTATCAGATTCCAGTTTATTAATTAGCTCATTCTTTAACTCTTTTAGCGTTTTATCCTTGTTGGTTACAATCACCTTATCACGTATTGCTTCTGTCACAATCTGCCAATCAACAAATTCCTTAGCAGAATATGTTTTACCTGTACCTGGAGCACCTGTAAGTACCAATTGCTTACAACCCCCAAACACTAAATCATTTATTTTAAGAATTGTCGATGATATAACAATCCCATTCTGTTCAGCAATGTATAAAGAATTAAAAGAACTTTCAACTTTTTTCCACATTTCCTTTTTTTCTGTTTCGTTCCCATCAAAAATAACATATCTATATAATGCTTTAAGTTTCACAATAGCATTTGTATATTCCTGAACCAAATCCTGATAGTTCCTATCATCTGCATAATTTGATAAATCTATTTCGATTATCGGTTTATTATCTTCTGAAAACCCCAAACATTTTAGACTATCATCAATTACATTGTCATTAATTTTTGTTTTTAATTTTGTTACTCTGTCATAAAAACTTTCCCTTTGATTTGTTGTAGAATCACTATTCTCTATATCAAGACCAATATAAAAAGATGGATATTTTTTCGATGAAGGTTTAAACGAAACATAGTGTCCTATAACTATTCCTTTTCCTATTAATTTAGCCCAAACATAATCAGTAATTCTACCAACTTTTCTGTCTGATCCACGTTTTTCATCCGATTGATTTTGTACCAATAACTTATATTGCAACCCAGTTACTTTTTCTTCACACAAAATACAATCATTAGCTAAAGGAATAAGAAAGTTATCTCTAACATTATCAAATTTCTTTTGTAAATCATTACCTTTTTCCCATACCCCTACTATACTGTAATTTTTTTCTGTATCGATTTGATCTCTACCTTCACCAAACCATACATCATATTTATTTTTAAAATCCTCATACAAAGAACCTATATTTTTTATACCCTCACGCATTTGATTATTATCCATTTTCCTTCTCCCTATAATTCTCATTGATGGTTTTGGCGCGTTTTCATTGATGGTTTTGGCGCATTTTCGTTGATGACTTTGGCCGTTTTTACACCCTACACTTCTTCGTCATACATTCCCGGCTCTAAATCTCCACCTTCTTCATCAGCCTCAAAATCTATTTTCGACATTTCAAACAGACTAGCCGGCGCCTTCTTTCCCTTCCTTGGCAGGAAGTACTCCTCTATAACCTCGTCTTTATCCAGGTCCACAAGTATTAATGAAATCTCCGAATTAACCGTTATTCCCTCGAGCATTTTTTTCACCAACTCGAATCCCTTGCGGTCAGCAAATGCCGCACTATTCTTTTTCTCTTTAAGAGAATCTGGTTCCCACACATCCCTTAGAAATAGATTTGTATTAAAATCGATATAATCTCTTTTATATCTTCTGCAAACCATCTCATTATCTAGTTTTCTTTCTTCCGCCGGATCACAGTGGACTGATATCGCCCAATATTTTGGACTTTTATCGTGCATCTCATAACAGAAATGTGCTCTCGTCCTTAGTCCATACTTAAGTTCACGTTCATCCTCAAAATGAACAGAATGCGGTCTGAATAGTATACCCCTGTTAATTAATTCACTTTGAATACAATTCTTGATTTTGATTCTCGCATTACGGTATTCGAGATGTTCCTGTCTCCATTCATCAGTATCAAGATTTTTCACCGCCGGAGAATCCGCTGGAATCATTCCATTTGCTCTCATCAACTCTTCATAAGTAAGGTTTGCTGTCGGTACAGCATTTATAAAAATTGCATCTATCAATTCTCTCGAAAGCGGTTTAGTCATATTTCCATGCATAATTCTCGAAAAGGATGATGCTGTTATCACACCACACTTTTCAGCAAACTCAACCATAGTCCTAGACTCTCCTTTAGCTCTGTTTATACATTCTGCAAGCTTCATTTTATCTGGAACCAGTGCAGCAACATACTCCCTTTTCATATCGTTATAATCTTCCACCATTTTATCTACCTTTTTACCATAGTGTACTAGGTAAGTCCTTCCTATATTATTATCTAACTCAACGATTTTGAGTATGCAAAATCGAATTTTGCATACTCATAATATCATATATAAAAGTTTTTTAAAAGGAAGAACCAATTCATAAAACTCAAACATTTGTTTCATTACAGAGTTCTTTTTCGAGTTTATACATATCATACCAATTCTCAGGTTCTATAATTTGATATTTTCTCTTATTTTCAGGCAAAGCCATCTGTTCTTCTATGCACTGCTTTGTAGATTCAATCCATTCATCATCAGTTTGGTTATAAAAAGGTAGATTAAATTTCTTTACCCAATCTGATATTTTTTCACATTCAAATGTATCAATTTTCCAGTCCATATCAACAGATACCCTACTCTTTTCCACTACTTTAATCATTAGAATTCACCTCACAATATATATTTTTATTCTCCGCCTCATATTATTTATATTAGTAATAATATGAGGCGAAAAAATTAGATTTAAACCATAAATCCAATATGTCTCTTGGTTTCTGACCTGTCTTCTTCAAGTTCAGGAATGTCACACTCTTCTATAGTTGTAACGAGTTCAGTGGTGATCTCATTTTCATCTAGCTGAATCAGTCTCTCGGCAAGGTTCATTTCTGCCTCTTCCAGTACCTGACGGACATAACGACCATTTCCATAGTCATTTCTCTGGTAAACTGCTTCATACTGTTCTCTAAGTTTAGCAAGAGCTTCTTCAGTTATGGACATTTCCTTATTTTTGACCATGAGCTTAGTGATATCACACAGCTCGTCCACAGTATAGTCTTCAAAATGCAGCTTAAAGGCTATTCTGGAAGTCATTCCAGGGTTTCTCTCAAGGAACTCTCTCATAGGTTCTGGATAACCAGCAAAGATTACTATTGTATCTTCTCTGTTGTTTTCCATTTCCTGGACAATGGTATTGATGGCCTCGTCACCGAAGCTATTCATGTTGTCATCACAGAGAGAATAAGCTTCATCAATGAAGAGTATGCCGCCCTTGGCTTCTTTGAATTTTTTCTTAACCAGCGGTGCAGTATGGCCAACAAACTGTCCCACGAGGTCAGCTCTACCAGCCTCAACAAATTTGCCGGATGGGAGTATTTTCTCATCCCTGAGAATTTCAGCAAGGAGTCTAGCTACTGTGGTCTTGGCAGTACCTGGATTACCAGTAAATACCATGTGCATGGAAACCTTGTCCTTATGAATGCCTCTATCCATGCAAAGCTTATTCATTTTACAATGTGCTATAGCCTTATCCACCAGTTCTTTGACGGAGTTCAGGCCAATCATGTTCTTAAGCTCCTCATAAGCAGAGCCCACAGGTCTTTCCTTGACCTTTGTGCCACTCTCTTCAAGCTGAACTATATCCTCCTTTTCAAAGCGGAAGAGAGTTTCTTCTGATATATTTTCAGCATTTTGGTCGCTAGAAATGAGTCTTTTCGCCTGGTTTTGAATAGCCTGATCTAGAAGGTTTCTGGCATATCTACCATTTCCAAAGCCCTCTATAACTCTAGCCTTATCAAATACAGCTTTAGCTTCATTTACAGCTTCTTCTGTGAGTGTGAAACCACGTTCTTTGGTCATTTTCTTAAAGATTTCTGTTAGTTCATCTGCACTGTAGTCAGGAAAATCAACCCAATATGGAATTCTACTCTTCAGTCCTTCATTTTGCTCTATAAAATGGCCCATAGCTTTACTGTAGCCAGCAAAAATTAGGATTACACTATCTCTATGGTTTTCCATTTCCTGAACCAAGGTTGTGATAGTAGAGAAATTACAAAGGGCATAGGCCTCATCTATAAATAGGACTCCACCCTTTGCCTCCCTGAAGAGGCCTCTGAGCATTTCAGGATTGTAATAGTTAAGGTCCATTCCACCACGCTCGATAAAGGCACCACTCTTAAGGATCCCCTTCTCCTTTGCTATTCTAGCGAAGAGCTTGGCAACTGTAGTTTTTGCGGTTCCTGGATTACCAGCAAAGATCATGTGCATAGAGCCAGCTTCATAGTCGCTACCCTTGTAGTTCTTTCTCTTCTTTTCTAGAATATTTGAAGCCAGTATGCTATCTATCTTCTTCTTCACTTTTTCCAGGCCAATCAGATTCTGAAGCTTCTCATATGGAGAACCTACATCCTCGTCTCTATCTAGCATGAAGTCGCCAGCTATGGAGTTGTCATAAGCCTTCAGGATATTTTTCTTGATGCACCATATGCCAAACTGATCATAAGCCTTGACAATATCTGTCTGAGAGAGCATTTCACCAGGAAAATGCTCTAGGTATTCTTTTGCTTGCTTAGCATACTCAGAATAGTCAGAATTCTTGATCAGCTCCCTCATGTACTTGGTAGCTACAGCTCTGTCGCCCCTGCCCTCCTTCAGCATAATTGGGACAACGTAGTTATAGATTTCTGGCAGAATCTGAAATGCAAAACCAGGATTTTCCTTATTGTAAGTAAAAATAAATAGGCATTCATTCTTATGACGTTTTAGAATCTTCAGGATGTATTCACTGGTCATCATGTACTCAGAAGGCTTATGTCCAAATGCAGTAGAAAGATCTATGATCATGGCTCCACCGTAGTTATTTTCAATAATATCTTCAAAGCTGTTGGTTCTCTTGTATAGAAACGGCTGAATTTCAGTAAAAATACCGATACGTCTACTTCTAAGGCGTCCCGCATCGATAAGCTTCTGAGCTAACGTGTCCGCCATATCAATAGCCGCCTCTAGGCTGCCGCTTGATATAACATAATGCACCAGATTGGACTTATCTTCTATATCCAACTTGTGTTCCTCTATATTCTTCAGCTCCTTTACAAAGTCCGGATCATATATAGGGCAAAGCTTTCTCTTACTAGTAGAGATTATCTTTTCTTGAAGATTGAAATTAGCATCCTTTGTATCATAGCGATATAGATCGTAAGGAATACAATTAGATATTTCAGCCATTTTTCCAACTGGTCCGATGCATTCTCTTCTTCTTGCCTCTAGAAGATGTTCGAAATAATCGAACATTGTAGCTTCTTCAGGATTTATCTTTAGTCTCTGAGCTACGAAAGATTCCTTGAAGGTATCTATGATATACTCCAGTGTCTCCTCAAAAGTGGTTTTTTTGTCATCAAAGGAAAATGTAGCCTGCAGCCCCTCTTCCTCTTCTCTATATATGAAGAAGGTCATGCCGTTCTTCATATTCTTATAAAAATAGCCATTTATTCCACCTGCTGCATTGTCATCATAGAAACTGGAGTAATCGCGGAGACGAACTTTTGTCTTCTCCTTGATAACCTCTGCACTTACTGGGATAGAACAATCAAAATAACGCATAATAGCTCCTTTCTGCGCCTGTCGGCGCAATAAATACAAAATTATTTTGTGTTTGTTGTGTGTATTGCGAGTAAATTGTAAGTATATTAGCATATTTGCGTTTTTCTTGTAAATAGTTTTTTTGACTTTTTTCAAATTTTTTTGAAAATGAGTATATAGGGACGGTTCTTATTTACTCACTGAATGAGTATATGGGGACGGTTCTTATTTACTCACTTGCATTAAAGAGGAAAATAAATAAAAAAGAGACGCTTCTCATCCCCCACTTACCATAAAGGCAAGTGAGTAAATAAGAACCGTCCCTATATACTCATTCATCCGTCCCTAGTGGACTTAGTTTATCTCTCCATCTTCCAGATTTCTGCGGAGTATGGCCTAAGCTCTGAGCCGCCGCCGAAGTCGTGGATCGTTCCTGTTATAAGTTCTTCCGCCTGGCCGCAGCCTGCATCGAAGTGAGCCGTAAATGGCTGGTCAGAAGCATTTATCGCAACGAGTATTCTCTCATTATCCGTTTTTCTCTCGAAGATACACTGATGATTTGTGAGTACCACGCTTCTAAAGGAGCCGTAGTTCAGCGCCTCATGTGTCTTCTTTATCTCCGCAAGCTTAGCTATAAAGTCTGTCAGCTCATTCCACTCTGGCTTATCGAAGCTAACTCTAAGAGCAGGATCTCCCTCTTCCTTTCGAGCCTCTGTTCCCCATTCACTTCCGTAGTATACACAAGGGAAACCTGGCATTCCAAACGACAGTGCATAAACAAGTGGCAAATGCTCCTTATTCGAAAGGATACTAGCGATACGAGTAACATCGTGGTTATCCACAAAGCTCATAAGGTGCATTCCCCTGTAGCGGCACCAATCCTCTGGACCAAACTGCTGCATCAGAGAATGGATTATCTCAAACATATTCATTGAGTTGAAGCTGGAGTAGAGTCCCTTGTAGCAAGCATAGTTTGTACAACTGTCCAGCATTCCAGGTCCAACGAATTGAGCATAGTCACCGTGAAGCAGCTCACCCAGCAAGAGAAACTCTGGCTTCAGTCCTGCAGTAAACTCCCTCAGATTATGAATGAAGCCCCTATCCAGGCAATAAGCCACATCCAGTCTCAGTCCATCTATATCAAAATAGTCCACCCAGTACTTAACCTTATCAAAGATATGATCTACAACGGCAGGATTCTGAAGGTTCAGCTTAACCAGGTCGAAGTTTCCTTCCCAACCCTCATACCAGAAGCCATCGTTGTAATTAGAATTTCCATCAAAAGAGATATGGAACCAGTCCTTATATGGGCTATCCCACTTCTTCTCCAGAACATCCTGAAATGCCCAGAAGCCTCGGCCTACATGGTTAAATACTCCATCGAGCACGACCTTGATGCCCGCCGCATGCAGCTCCTCAACCACCTTCTTAAAATCTTCATTTGTTCCAAGTCTCTTATCTATCAGTCCATAATCTCTGGTGTTGTATCCATGAGTATCTGACTCAAAAACAGGCGAGAAGTAAATGGCATTTGCGCCCAGCTTCTCTATATGAGGTATCCAATCTATAACCTTGAGTATTCTGGACTCCTCCACCCCATCGTTTTCAAATGGTGCTCCGCAGAATCCCAAAGGATATATCTGATAAAAAACTGACTCTTCAAACCACATAACTAAACCTCCTATTGGTATAATTGCTAATATTCACATACAATTCCTAAAAGCCCTGGGCTGCTAACTTAACCGCAGCCTGCTCATACTTGCTTCCCAGCAAGCATGACCCGCTGCTGGTTTACACTCGATTCGCTTCGCAAATCGAGCCCTATCTCATCCAAACGTTCAGGTCGACCTGGGTTTCGATTCCGTCTACGAATCCTTTCGGTGTATATTGATACCCCTCGGTGTGGTATGGGAAGACCGGTGTATCATACGCCGCCAGCCAGAACTCATACTTTCCTATGGCATCAATATCCAGATATTTAACAAACTGATCCCTACTTGCATATATCATTGGTGTATAACCGGCTGCTTCTATGGTTTCGCAGAAGCCCACAACCGCCGCCGTTCTATCCTCAACAGATATATTATTAGTTCGAGCACTGTCATCCTCGAAGATGTATTCTGTATCTATAACTATAGGCTGAGTTATCTTATAATCGCCAATCCTATCCAGCACATACTGTGCTTCCTCTACACCTTCATCTCTATTTATGGCTGAAGAGAAGAAATAAACTCCCGTCTCTATACCAACCTCTGCTGCGCCTTTAAGATTAGCTGCCGCCTGAGTATCATCATGTATCTCACCGGTTCCGTAACCTCTATAGGCAAGTCTCACCATTGCTATCTGTACACCGGCACCTTTAACCTTCTCCCAGTCAATCTCATGCTGGAATTCGGACACATCGATACCAATCCTTCCCTGAACCGCTCCATCCTTGTAATAGTTATAATACAGCTGTCCCTCGCCAACATAGAAGTCCTCGGCCCAGTTATATTCATTCCTAGTTACATTTGCACTAATCTTGATATACTCACACTCAGGATACTGGCCTATCAGGATATAGGCCATATTCAGATACCTGATGTAGTTTGCCTCCACGCATTCCTTCATCGAGTTATATCCGCCCATTTCGTCCGGAGAGGAAGTAACCCTGAAATTGATATTTTCATCAACTATCGCCATGGTATCCAGTGGCGTCGCTCTATGCTTTATTTGATAAACTCTCACGAGTCCGATGATTGTGCCGAGCACTACTATCCCGAAGAATATCCAAAGTCCCACAACCTGTTTCTGAAGAGAGCGAATCTTTTCCGCTTCTTTTCTAAGCTGAGCCTCGCTATGAGTCACACGCTTTTCAGTTCTATCACTATTTTCCTTCATCAATTTTACCTATCTTCATAATTCTTATTATCTTTGCCCCCGCATACACAAGAACGATTCCAATCGCCGCAATGATCACTGTACTCACGGCATTCTGCTCCTCCGCGAAAAGCACTGGGAACATCTGTTCTAGCTTACCAGGATACTCCATCGAAATGACAGCAACAGCATTATTCAGGAAATGCATTATCATGGAAATGTAAATGCTATCGGAATAATAAACAATAAATGCAAAGCACGCACCAAGTATCGCCGTCGGAATAAATCTGACGAAGCTTGTATGATAAGCTCCGAAGATCACCGCAACCAGCACAATAGTTGTCGCAGCCTTGTATCTGCTCCTAAGTCCTGACTGTATGAAACCTCTGAACATCATCTCCTCACATATCGCCGGAGTAAGCGCTACCACGAGAAGTGTCAGCGGCAGATTGTATCCCATAAGAGTTTCCGTCAGTCCATCATTTACCGAACCAAACGCCTCTGGGAAAAACGTATATAAAAATGTTGTTATCGTATTTTCAACGAGAAATGTACCCACGAAGAGGCACAGTCCACCCAGCAGTGAGGTGAGCTTAAAGCCCTTAAACTTATATGTCTCACGAATGCTTCTCTTTGTATAGATCACGAATATCAGTGGCAGCGCAAGTATGATCATCTGGCTATAGAAAACTCCTGCGAAGCCATACTGCACCTGAAGGAGCGATCCTATATACAGGTAAATAATCATTACAAAACAAACGATAAACCACGCATCTCCCGAAGTTGGAACTCCGCCCTTCTTCATATTCGATCTACGCTGGAACAGCTGAACCCCGCTCCTACCCTCATCGAAGAGTATACCCTCGCTATCATATATGCGACTCAGGAAAAGAATCGCAAGTATAGCATATAGGATGTTACTGATAAGAACTATCGCGACCGTTGACATTTCCGCCTTGAAGAGCAGTAGGTTCTTAATCATAAGACAAATGTTCGCTACCGGAACGAGCGCCATATTTTTAGTCAGCTCGATATTTGGAATGAATCCGATATAAGCCGTCAGCATCACCACGAGCGTCAGTGGTGTTATATAGTTATTCGCCTCTTTATATGACTTCGCTAGCGCTGTTATGCACATAGTAACCGCCGATATGAAAAGGGAAAATGCCAAAACCGCGAGCACTGTCACCAACATTGCTGGCACAAAGCTTCCTACATGGAAGTTCTTCAGATCAAATCCAAGATCTGCCGCATACTGAGACTGTACGAGCTTCAGCATATATAGAACCATCAGTCCCATGGACAGCATGTTGAGAAGCGCTGATGCGATTCCCATGAGCGCAACCGTCAGGAATTTTGCAATTATTATTTCATGATTCTTAACCGGCAGAGTCAGCAGAGTTTCAAGAGTTCCTCTCTCCTTCTCGCCCGCCGTTGTATCAATTGCTGGGTACATCGTTCCCATGAGGAGACTGACTATCAGCATAAAGGGAAGTATCATTCCCAGCAGGCTTCCTGCCGACTGCTCAGTACTTGCGATGTTATCTCTCTTTATCTTGAAAGGATGCGTCACCTTCTCCGCATCGAGGCCTTCTGCCTCCAGGCTTTCCTCTATCTGCTTATCCGTCATATCATCGAGGACTTCCTTAACGATAGTCTCCGCATAATCAGAATCGGTAATAGAAGAAACATACTTCGTGGTATAGGTTAGTCTTCCGTCTTCACCAACCTCGCTAGTCACATAAACATCGACCTTCTCATTCTGAAGGAGTTTATCTACCAGTTCCTGTCGACTCTTCTCGTCATCCCCTGAGAGAGTGTACTCACCTTCTGCAAGGATTTCATCTAGCTTTTTTACTGTCAGCTGATCGGAAACCTTTTCTTTCGAATCCTTTTCTGTTCCATCTGTTCCTAAACCACCCACTTCATTTCCATCTGTTTCTTCATTTTCTTCAGCAGATGTTTCCACCTCGGAGGAACTCACTTCTGTTGAGCTTTCTTCCGAGCTTTCTTTTTTTATATCCCCACTTTTCTTCTCATTATAAAGAACGATCTGTTCCTCCAGCCGTCCTTCATCCTCCACATCCACAAGAACAGTATATTCGCCCTGTTCCATGCTGGACTGGATCATTGTCATTACCGCAAATGCACCAAAGAATATCAGCGGATATATAAGCAGTGGAACGAGAACCAGCATTATTATAGCCTTGCGGTCTCTGAATACATCCAGGAGCTCCTTTTTAAGGAGCAATTTTATAACCTTACTCCTCATAGCTGATTCCCTCCGATTTAATTATCTCATAGAAAGCGCCGCGCATATCCTTAGCTCCAGTGCGTCTCTTCAGCTCCGCAGGGCTATCATTTGTGATGGTCCTCCCCTTGTTGAGCATGATGATCCTATCGCACAGATACTCCGCCTCTTCCATATAGTGAGTGGAATAAATGACCGTCTTGCCGCGCTCCTTCTCACTCTTCATGAATTCAATAATAGCTGTGCTGCTTATGATATCTAGACCCAGAGTCGGCTCATCAAAGATATAAATGTCAGGGTTATGAACTATGCATCTCGCAATAGACGCTCTCTGTGTCTGTCCCGTCGACAGCTTCTCTATACGGTTATCTATAAACTCCTGCATATTTAGGAGCTCATTCACTTCTTCTATTCTCTCCTCGATTTCAGCATCGCTGGCACCATATACGCCCGCGAAGATCCTAAGCATCTCACGAACAGACAGTCTACCGTAAAGCTTGGTATTTCCTGAGAGGTAGCCAATCCTCGCCTTTATATCAAGAGCTTTCCTTATCTCTACCTCCGTTTTTCCACCATGAGAATCTTCTCTAGCGTTCTGAGAATCATTTTTCCCACTAGTAGCATTCACCTTTAGATATACTTCCCCCGATGTCGGTTCCATGAGAGTCGCAAGCATACGAAGAAGAGTCGTCTTACCAGCACCATTTGGTCCAAGTATTCCAACTATCTCTCCAGGACTAGCAGTAAGGGAAATGCCATCGACGGCATTGAACTCGACCTTCTTACCCTTGTCCTCGGTTCTGTAGAAACTTTTTACTAGATTATCTGCGACAAGCATTTTTACCCCTCATCAGTCAGCTTCGCTGACAGCTTATAGTATATCATACATAGCTAAATTGAGAAAGTTTATCAATAAACGCAAAAAGAGAAAGAGCCTGTCAGACCATCTACCCCTATCTGGTCTGACAAGCTCTTTCAAGCCGATCTATTAGGGCACACCCATAATACCTTCCTAAGTTGGTCAGCTAGACTGACCTTTCTTTGATTAACTGTAGATTATTTTAGCATATTTTCACAAATTAGGGAAGTGTTTTTGTGCACTTTATATAAATTTTGGTACATTTCCACAAATTCAGTCAAAAACCGCCTGCAAAACAAAGGCTTTACAGGCGGCATTTTATCAAGTTGCACAAAATATTAGAAATATCTCTAATTATAACATTTTCTTTAATTTCTATTTTCGCGATCTACCAGGTTCTTTGCACCATAGATTTCACGGAGACGAGGCTTCTCAATCTTACCAGTTGCATTTCTAGGAACCTCTGCAAAAATGATCTTACGAGGTCTCTTGTATCTAGGCAGCTCGAGGCAGAAGCTATTCATCTCGTCCTCAGTACACTCCTCGCCTTCCTTCAGCTGAATGATGGCACAGGATATCTCACCGAGTCTCTCGTCACCGATACCGATGACTGCAACGTCCTGAACCTTTCTGTTCTTCATAATGAAGCTCTCGATCTGAACAGGGTAGATATTCTCACCACCACTGATGATAACGTCCTTCTTACGATCAACAAGCCAGATGAATCCATCCTCGTCATACTTAGCCATATCACCAGTATAGAGCCATCCATCCTTCAGGCACTCGTTAGTAGCTTCTTCATTCTTATAGTAGCAAGTCATTACACCAGGGCCCTTAACACAGAGCTCTCCAACAGAATCACTGTCACTCTTGTCAACTATCTGACCATTCTCGTCTACTATCTTACACTCCCATCCATATCCAGGAACGCCGATAGCTCCGACATGATCTATATTCTCGATTCCGAGGTGTACGCAGCCTGGTCCAATAGACTCAGACAGACCGTAGTTTGTATCATAATCATGCTTAGGGAACATAGTCTTCCATCTAGTTATAAGACTTGCTGGAACTGGCTGTGCACCTATATGCATGAGTCTCCACTGATCTAGTTCGTAGTCATCCTTATTCAGCTTGCCACTCTCAAGGGCGATAAGAAGGTCCTGTGCCCATGGAACAAGGAGCCACACGATGGTACATTTCTCTGTACTTACTGCACTCAGAATGTCCTCTGGCTTAGTACCCTTCAGAAGTACTGCCTTTCCACCTGACTGAAGGCTTCCGAACCAGTGCATCTTAGCTCCCGTATGATATAGAGGAGGGATGCAAAGGAATACATCATCCTTTGTCTGTCCGTGGTGCGCCTGCTCAACCTTAGCACTATGCACGAGTGATTCATGCTTATGCAGGATAGCCTTAGGGAATCCTGTAGTACCTGATGAGAAGTAGATAGCACCGTAGTCCTCATCTGTTATCTTGATATCAGGCGAAACTGAGCTGGAATTAGCAACCATCTCATTGTAGTCCTCTGCAAAGGAAGGACAATTCTCGCCAACATAGAATAGAAGTCTATTCTTTGATATTCTCTCTGCAATTTCTTCTACACGACCGATGAATTCTGGTCCGAACACAAGGATATCAACATCCGCAAGGTCCACGCAGTACTCTATCTCGTCTGCGTCGTAACGGAAGTTAAGTGGCACTGCTATAGCACCTGTCTTCAGAATTCCGAAATAAATAGGAAGCCACTCGAGGCAGTTCATCAGAAGAATTCCGACCTTGTCGTCCTTCTTGATACCACGGCTCAGCAGAAGATTTGCAAATCTATTAGCCTTCTCGTTAAATACACCCCAAGTAATTTCTCTTCTATATGGTGCCTTTGGATTTGGCTCCATCAGTTCATATTCTCTCCAAGTAACTCGTCTAACCTCTGTAATAGCAGGATTCAGTTCTACCAATGCTGTGTCATTGGTATATTCTCTGGCATTTCTCTCCAGAAGCTCTGTAATAGGCATATCACTGTCCTCCCAAATCAATTCTAAAGTAAAAGGAAGTGGTCCCAAAGACCACTTCCCTTATCTTACTCCAAAAATTCAAGCACGTCAACGCATTATCGCTTTAGCGCGGTAAAGAAACCATAAACATTTTTCCGTAGTTTGCAGCTATATGATATTTTCTAATAAGTGGCTGCTGAACCAGCCTGATATTCCAGCCGTGCATCTCAACTATCTTTCTCGCGATTGATAGGCCGAGGCCCGAACCGCCCTTACTACTTCTGGATTCGTCACCCATGACAAAGGCGTCAAATATCGTCTCCGCCATATCCTCTGGAATGAGTTCTCCGTTATCCGCAACCATCACGCGGACGAAGTCATCCTCTACAGTTACGAAGAGTCCTATCGCCGTACCAGGCTTGTTGTGACGGATGGCATTTGTGATAAGATTCGTAATAACTCTGGAAACCTGCAATTTATCCAACGAAAAGAGCGCCTTTTCCTCTGGGATTTCTACATCTAGCTCCATTCCTGCATCTTCTATATCCTGATACTGGAAGGCCGCCGCCTCACGCACCAGCTCGCATATACCCTCATCCTTTTTATTTAGGCTGAAGCCCTTGCTATCGAGCCTCACATAGTCAAAGAGGAGATTGATGAGGTTATTCATTCTGTCGCTCTTGACATTTATTGCTTCCAGATATTCTCGCTTTTTGTCGTCTGACACCATATCATCCAGGAGAGCACGTGAATAACCCGACACGGTTGTCATCGGAGTCCTTAAGTCGTGAGCTATATCTGATAGCATCAGATTCTTCTGTTCATTATATTCATAGAGTTGGCTTTTCTCTTCCTCCGCGAGCTTATCCATTTCCTTTATTACTATTCGTATAAAGGCAAATGCACCAACTATATAAGGAATAGCTATTACTATCAGCATGCCCAGCAGGATCAGCATAAGAAGAAGTTCTTCTTTAGTACCCAGCGCGCTCACTACACTTTTATCATCCATTCCAAGACTTCTCATGAGTGCACCCGATCCAATGTCAGAAAGAGTCGTCAGCTGTGGTGGAACAAGTAGCTTTACAAATTCACCGAGAATATTTCCCATCAGAACAAATAGAATAATGATAAGACTGACTATTCCCATCAGCTCAGTATCAGCGCCCTTGAAGAAATAATACATGACAATAGGAACGAGAGTATGGTTCAAAATGACTAGGATACCATACTCCGCTACACTAACCAATAATATGATTTTTAGGAATTTTTTTACCAGAAATGTCTGAAGTGATCTATATTTTTCCATCCTTCACTCCGCTTTATTTCTCTAGTCTGTAGCCCAGACCGCGCATTGTCTTTATATATTCAGCAGGATCCTCAGACAGCTTCGAGCGAAGCTTGCTGATGCAGACCATTATGTTATTATCTGCTATGAAATAATCCTCGCCCCAGCCATATTCATATATCTGCTGTTTTGTGAAAACCTTGCCTGGATGGTTCATGAAGAGTTCCATTATCTTATACTCGATACTTGTGAGCTCGATAGGTTCACCATCCTTCTTAAGGGTACAAGATTCCTGATCCAGTTCCAGATCCCTTACCTTTACAGTAGGAAGCTTAACCTCACTGGAACCCAACTTGTAGAATCTTCTTATATTTGAATTGATTCTGGCAACTGCCTCGAGAGCATTGAAAGGCTTAGCAATGTAATCATCAGCTCCTAGATTGAGGCCTAGAATTTTCTCGGAATCGGCATCTTTAGCCGAGAGGATAATAACCGGGATGTTACTATCCTCTCTAAGCTTTCTTAGCACCTGATATCCATCCATGCCTGGCATCATTATATCCAGCACGCATAGGTCCGGTTTATCGCTCTTCAGCTTTTCCATAGCCTCCAGACCGTCTACAGCTTCTACTACACTGTAGCCCTCATTTTCAAGATATAGCTTCAGCAGACTTCTTATCTCTGCCTCATCATCAGCAACCAGAATCTTATAGTTCATTTTTCATCCTTTATTATATAAATGGTTAATAGTTACATTTCCCTTATGCAGCCTTGCCATACTTAAGTGTCTCATAAAGAGCTGCATCTGTCGAGCATCTATATGGCTCTACGTAGAATATTGAAAGAATTCCACATGTAAGGATTGAGAGAAGCTCCCAACCAATGAAGGAAAGATCAAGTACAAATGTTCTCCACTTATTGCCCTTCATAAGAGCCTTGCTTTCAGCAAGCGCATCCTTGTAGGACATTTCGCTATTATCCGCAAGAATATATGCTACAAGTCTATACTGATAAGACTTGATGATTCCTGGGATAAAGAAAAGTAGTGACCAAAGTGTTATAAACAGATCCTTCATGAACATACCCTTAACGATGTTCTTATAATTATGATCGAAGGCGTATACAACATTTGAAAGCTGCGCTGACTCATCCAGGTTCTTGAAGAAGAACTTGCGGCAGCCCATTTCAATAGGGTTGAGTATAAATGCGTCAAATAGAATTGCGATTGCAATAATGAAGACACATACAACTACCATTGTTACAGCGAAAGCGAAAATCGCTTCAGTTGGCATTTGCTCAGCAGTTACTTCACCATTATCTGTAGTGGTAACTATCATATTACCATCATCTTGAGTTACTTCAACTGTAATTGAGCCATCTTCACTACTTGATTCCTCTTCCTTCTGCTCTTCTTCAACAATGCCGAATCTTTGTGCAGCGCCGCTTCCAAAGCTACCACCTGATCCGCTGCCTGCACTGGCAGTTCCAAGTACGAACGCAAGTATGAGTGCTACCAGCACTGACTTCCAATAATTTCTCTTGAAAGCTTCCTTACCTTTTGTTTTAAGCTCTTTTCTTGTCCACATATCCATCTCCTCCTCTCATATGTGACAACCAATCTTGACTATGGTCTAATCATATCAGAGGATTCTTTCCGAAAAAATCGCTTAACCTTAACACTACCTTAACACCCTCTAAATGAGCAAATGGGGACGGTTCTGTTTTGCATATATGCAAATAGGGACGGTTCTCATTTGCACATATGCAAAACAGAACCGTCCCCATTTGCACAGTCCCATTTTTTCATTATCTAAAAACTAGTTAACGCTATTATATCCAGCCTCAAATCCAGCAAGGTTAATATCTATAGTCTTTGGTGGAACCTTAGATTTGATAACCTCAACCCACTGCTCCTTTGAGTAGTTCATGTGGCGAGCTGCCATACCAAGGACAACTGTATTAAATACTCTTGTATTTCCAAGTTCCTCAGCCTTTGCCATAGCATCGATTGAGAATACTCTGTACTTCTCGCGAAGGTTCTCAAGGATATTTTCCGGATACTCTGCAGCACCTGTGATAACAGGCATTGGATCGATTCTCTGATCATTTACTATAAGAGCTCCGTCCTTCTTAAGGAAATGTGCATATCTGAGTGCCTCGAGTCTCTCAAAGGCGATCAGAACATCTGCACATCCCTCCTCAACGATAGGCTCAGTAACAACCTCGCCCTCTGTAGCATATCTTACATATGTAACAACGGAACCACCACGTTGAGCCATTCCGTGTACTTCTGATAATTTAACATCATAGCCTGCTGTTTCAGCAAGTCCACCAAGTATACGGCTTGTGAGCAGTGTACCCTGTCCACCTACGCCGACAATCATAATATTCGTAACTGACATAATTTTCTCCTATTATCTGAATGAATAGTGTGCAAATAGGGACGGTTCTCTTTTGCACACTTCTATATTTTAATTAATATATTTATTCCTTCTAAAGTGTGCAAAAGAGAACCGTCCCTATTTGCACACTATTTACTCACCAGTTCTATCTAAGCTGGATAGCATCGAATGGGCAGAGCTGCTGGCAGAGGCCGCAACCGTTGCACATTGTTTCATCTATTACAGAGAAGCCTGTCTCTTTATCTTTCTTGATAGCTGGGCAACCTGGCACGAGGCACTGTCCGCACTTCATACATTTCTCAGTATCAACGAAGCACTTACCCTTTGGCTGATATGTCTTCAGCAGTGCACATGGTGACTGGGAAATGATTACAGAGAGCTCATCTCTAGCAACTTCTTCCTTGATTGTCTCCTCAAGCTTCTTAAGGTCAAATGCATCTACAACCTTTACGTTCTTGATGCCCATTCCCTCGCAAAGCTTAACAAGGTCGATAGCAAGTGTCTCCTCGCCATTCAGCATCTTACCTGTAGCAGGATGATTCTGGTGACCTGTCATACCTGTTGTTGAGTTATCAAGAATAATAACTGTTCCAGTCGCCTGATTATAAACCATGTTCATGAGTGAGTTCACACCTGTGTGAAGGAAGGTTGAATCTCCGATAACTGCAACCCAGTTCTTAACCCAATCCTTTCCTTTACCCTTCTCCATACCATGGAGCATAGAAATGGAACCGCCCATGCAAAGAGTTGTATCAACTACTGAAAGTGGAGCAGCCACACCAAGTGTGTAACATCCGATATCACCACTAGCATGAATCTTCAGCTTCTTCAGTACGCTATATGTAGCTCTGTGAGGGCATCCCGGACAAAGGATAGGTGGACGTACAGGAACCTGTGCAGGATCTGCAAGGTCCAGCTCCTCGCCAAGAATCTTCTCACGAAGCATATTTGCACTATATTCTCCATCAAGTGGAAATGTATCTTTGCCGACACAATCGATTCCCCAAGAACGAACCTGCTCCTCGATAACTGGCTCAAGCTCCTCGATGATGTAAAGAACATCAACCTTAGAAGCGAACTCCTCGATAAGCTTCTTAGGAAGTGGAGTTACCATACCAAGCTTCAGCACGCTAGCCTCTGGGAATACTTCCATAACATACTGATATGGAATACCACTTGTAATGAAACCAATCTTCTTAGCTTCCTTACCGTTCTCAGTTACTACTTCATATGTATTATCTGTATATTTAACCTTGTTGATTCCGTCGAACTTAGAAGTTGCTCCGTCCTCAGCAAGCTTTCTGTCACGCTCAATAACGAACTTATGACGCTTCATAGCATTTGCAGGAACCATTACGTTCTTTGCTGGGTCTCTAACGTATTCCTTGTCATCTACCTCAACTCTATCCTCAAGATTTACAACACCCTGTGAATGAGCTATACGAGTTGTAGTTCTAAGGATAACTGGAGTATCATACTCCTCTGATATCTCAAATGCCTTCTTAGTGAACACTCTAGCCTCTTCTGAATCAGATGGCTCAAGTACAGGTACGTGAGAAGAAATAGCTATTCTTCTTGTGTCCTGTTCGTTCTGTGAGCTGTAAAGTCCTGGATCATCTGCTACAAGATATACAAGACCTCCCTTTGCTCCGATATAAGAAGCTGTGTAAAGTGGATCAGAGGCAACATTGAGACCAACGCACTTCATAGCACACATAGCTCTAACTCCAGCTATAGATGCACCCATGGCAACCTCTGCTGCAACCTTCTCATTTGGAGCCCACTCAGCATATACTCCTTCGTACTTAACCAGATTCTCACTCATCTCTGTACTTGGGGTTCCAGGATAAGCTGATGAAACCTTAACTCCTGCCTCCCAGGCACCACGAGCAATGGCTTCATTTCCTAACATAATCTTCTTTTCCAACGCTTAAACTCCTTCTTTATATAGATTTATTCATTTCAAAAAACAACTTTGTACATTATATTGCATTTTTGCCCAAAAAACAAGAAAGACAGTAGGATTTCTCCCACTGTCTCACTATTTTCTGCATATAGCTTCCACTCTAATCCTGGAAGAAGTATCCAACTCCCCACTTAGTATGAATATACTCTGGATCTGCTGGCTTAGTCTCGATCTTCTCTCTAAGTCTTCTAACGTGAACATCAACTGTTCTAGCATCTCCTGGATAAGTTGAACCCCAGATCTCATTTAGCAGTTCATCTCTTGAATAAACCTTATTAGGATTTGATACAAGCAGAAGCACGAGATCGAACTCCTTAGCTGTAAGGCTCACCTCGTGACCCTTGATAAATACGCGTCTAGAATCAGTCTCTATCTTCAGTCCCTTCTTCTCGATAACATTTGAAGAAGAAACGCTTATATCATCACCCTTGCTATTTCTACGAAGGATAGCCTTGATACGAGCTTTAACCTCAAGTATATTGAAAGGCTTAGTTATATAATCATCCGCTCCATACTCGAGTCCCATGATCTTATCCATGTCATCGCCCTTTGCGGTGAGCATTATGATAGGAACCTCTGAGAACTCTCTTATCATCTGGCAAACCTCAAGTCCTGAAAACTTAGGAAGCATGATATCCAGCAAAATGATATCATAGCTGTTTGCTCTCGCTTTCTCTACAGCTTCCTCGCCATCGAAGGCTGTATCAACCTCCATGTCGTCCTGCTCGAGCGAAAACTTAAGTCCCTTTACTATTAGCTTCTCATCGTCGACTACTAATACCTTCTTCATACTCTCTCCTTATTCAACCTTTATACGACTGCTTATTCTGGAAAATGTACCTTCACCTATTCCACTAACATTTTTAATATCTTCTACGCTCCCAAAGGCTCCATGTTCATCTCTATAAGCGATGATTTCCGTCGCCTTCGTTTCTCCTATACCAGGAAGTGTTTGAAGCGTCGCAGCATCTGCTGTATTGATATTCACTATACCATCCTCAGATGACTTAGAAGCTGTCTCAGTTCCTTCCTCTGAAGCGCCTTTTGAAGCTCCCTTACTCGCAGATGCATCCTGATCTATAAGAATATTCAGATCATCGATTTCTATTTTATTAGGAATATATATCCGTTCGCCATCATTTAGCTTTTCTGCCAGATTAACATATCCCTTGAGAGCCTCGTCCGAATATCCGCCTGCCATTCTAAGAGCATCACTAACTCGTGAATCTGGCGGAAGCTCGTACACTCCCTCATTTACTACCGCTCCACAAACGTAGACGCAGAGCTTGTCTGGGGCGGAAGAACCCTTGCCATCCATAGATGAGTCTTCATCACCGGAAGTCGATTCATTCCCTCCATCCGAAGAATTAACTCCTAGATTATCATCAGAAACACCAGACAACTTACTATCTCCCGAATTCTCGGTTTCATTCTCTCCATTGTCTATAGAAGATGACACTTTCCCATCTCCTGCATTAGTTCCGTCCGACTTCCCATCCGCCGACTCCGCGGAAACTTCCTTCTTAGTAGTGATCTTCAGATCACCATCATCCTTTTTTCTATCACCCAAAAACATAAATACACATATAATCATAGTTACTGCAAGCAGCAGCAGCCTGAATATATTTCCCTTCACCTTACGCTTCAGGTGATTTAAAACCCTATTTAAATCTTGCATTTACACCAGTCCTTTCTATTTCAAATAGACCAGTATATATGCAACAACGAACAATTATCTATTTATTTTAACACATCTACTTACATATTGTAATGTGTTTCCCACTTTATAAGTGAAGTTTTCTAGTCCTCATCCTTCAGGATAGCAGTTCCGATACCCTTATCTGTATAGAACTCCAGTAGGAGGCAATGCTCCAGTCTTCCGTCCAGGATATGGACTCTTGAAACACCATTCTTCATAGCATCTATACAGTTCTGAAGCTTTGGAAGCATTCCGCCACCAACTACTCCGTCATCCAGCAGCGCCTGAGCTTCACTTACAGTCATTGTAGATATAAGTGTTTTCTTATCACTTGGATCAACGAAGACGCCTTCGATATCTGTCAGGAATACAAGCTTCTCAGCTTGAATAGCTGTAGCAACTGCACATGCGCAGTCATCTGCATTTATGTTGTAATCATGATCATCCTCTATGCCCATTCCGATAGGTGCAACAACAGGAATAAAATCAGCATCAAGAAGTGAATCGATTACTGAGCTATCTGTCGCAACAACCTCTCCAACGTATCCGATATCCTTTCCATCGGACAACTTCTTCTGAACCTTCAGCAGTCCAGCATCCTTACCACTGATACCCACTGCATTCAGTCCAACCTTGGACATCAGACCAACAAGGCTTCTATTAACATTATTAAGAACCATTTCAGCAACTTCTAGTGTTGGCTCATCTGTTACTCTGAGACCATTCTGGAAATGTGTCTCCATTCCAAGCTTTCCAATCCACTTGCTTATCTCCTTACCGCCACCATGTACAATGATAGGCTTAAGACCAACAAGCTTAAGAAGGGCAACGTCCTGAATAACATTGAACTTCAGATTCTCATCAAGCATAGCTGAGCCGCCATACTTAACTACGATCTTCTTTCCACTAAACTTCTTGATATAAGGAAGAGCTTCGATAAGCGTCTGTGCTTTCCTCTTAATCTCTTCAATATCATCGTTCTTAATCATTTTGATATCCTCTCTACAAATCATAATTATTCCCCGTAACCCGCTGCTTATTAATATATAACACTGCTCGCTTAGCTCCTATAATCAGCATTAATTGTAACATATTCATGGGTGAGGTCACAACCCCACGCAATCGCTTCGTATTCTCCATCATGAATGTCACAGAGAGCTGTTATTTCATCTGGAGATAGTATTCTAAGAGCCTCTTCCTCAGAGAATTCAGGAAGTCTTCCCTGATCTATCAGTTTGATGCTGCCATCCTGGCTCATCATTGTTATATCTGTCTTGTTTGGATCAAACTTCGCGCCAGAATAACCCATAGCACAGAAGATTCTTCCGCAGTTTGCGTCTCTTCCGTAAATGGCTGCCTTAGAAAGGTTTGAAGTAATAATAGACTTCGCAAGTGTCTTAGCGGTCTGATAATCAGGTGCTCCAACAACCTTCGCGATGAAGAGTCTTGTTGCGCCCTCGCCGTCTGAAGCCATTGTTCTAGCAAGGAACTCAAGTATAGTATATAGACCTTCTATCAGCTCAGCGAAATCCTTTCTCTTAGCAAGAACAGCGTCACTCACCTTCTCACTCACAAGTTTCTTAGCAAGCTCTCTGATATCCTCGTCGCCAGTTTCATCGATCATGCTAAGATCAATATCCATAGACTCAGAGGTCAGAGTCTCATTTCCTGCGAGGCCATTTGCGAGCCAAACAAAGGTATCATTTGTAGAAGTATCGCCATCTACAGAAACCATGTTGAAGGTCCTCTCGATAAGTGCCCTAAGTATTCTCTGCGCAAGTTCCTGTTCAATGGAAATGTCTGACATAGCAAAGCCCAGCATAGTTCCCATATTTGGATGAATCATTCCGGAGCCCTTGCACATAGCACCTATATGACACTCCTTACCATCCATCTCAAGAGATACCGCTATCTCCTTCGGAATAGTGTCTGTAGTCATTATCGCCTTAGCTGCCTCGCTGGCTTCCATGAAGGCATTTGCTTTATTACCATTAAAGTACTGTCTCAGAACGGCTGTTCCGCTATAAGGAACTCCTATCATCTTCTTCGACAGGTCTCGGATTCCCTCTTCGATCTTCTCGATAGGAAGCTGTGGTCCGATAACACCTGTAGACATCGTGAGAACGTGTTCCTTCTGAACTCCCAGACACTCAGCAACCTTGGCTGCCTCACGCTGACAGTTGATCAGTCCCTCACTGCCTGTAGCTGCATTTGCGATTCCTGTGTTGATGACAGCCGCGCTGGCAAGTCCGCCAGCAACAACCTTCATATCCCACTGCACAGGCGCCGCCTTCACTATATTTCTTGTAAATGTACCCGCCACAGTTGCAGGCTCGTCGCTCATAATAAGAGTGAGATCCCTGTTATCTCCTGTTGGCTTAATTCCTACTCTCATGCTGGCAAGGCTATATCCCTTTGCCGCAAGTACTCCACCTTCAACTTTTTTTACCATAGCATACTCTCCATTTAAGATTCTTCGCTTCGCTCAGAATGTAGTTTTATGGGAATAAAGGTGGCATAGTCAGTCCCTCTGTTTCTTCCAGTCCAAAGAGTAGATTCATGTTCTGGACTGCCTGACCAGCTGCACCCTTAACCACGTTATCTAAAGCTCCTACAACTATAACTCTATTAGTTCTCTTATCTACTGTGAATCCAATATCCACGAAGTTACTTCCTTCAACCCATCTAGTCTCAGGGAATCTTCCCTCGCCCAGAAGTCTGATGAAATATTCATTTCCGTATTCTGTCTTAAATGCCTCTGCCACATCCTCTGCAGTAAAGCCTGGCAGAAGGGTTGCATAGCAGGTTGATAGGATACCTCTATTCATTGGTACCAGGTGTGGTGTGAAGTTGATAGTGATTGGATCACCACCTGGATTATTATTTTCTGCAAATTCATCTGAAACAGCAGAATTTGTTCTGTCATTTCCATTTACGAGTGCAAATCTTGCATAGCCCAGCTGTTCTTCGATTTCAGGAGTATGTCTGTGAGTAGCAACCGCATAAGGCTTAATGCTCTCATTTACTTCGCAATAAAGGTTAGGAACCTTTGCTCCTCTACCTGCTCCCGATGTACCTGACTTCGCATCCACGATTATAGTGGTCGGATCAATCATCCCCTGCTTAACTAATGGATAGAGAGAAAGGATAGATGTAGTTGTGTAGCAGCCTGGATTTGCGATGAGTCGTACGTCTGAAACTTCGCCATTTCCAACTGGCTTACCGCCACGGATAGCCTCTCTATTAATCTCACAGAGACCATATATAGCCTCATCTATAAGCTGAGGAGCCTTGTGTTCAATCTTGTACCACTCCTCATAAACATTTACGTCCTTAAGTCTAAAATCAGCGGAAATGTCAATTACCTTAGTCTTGCTGAGGATTTCTTCTGAAATTACTCCTGCAAGGTAGCCCTGTGGGGTAGCTGTAAAGATAACATCCACCTGATCAGCAAGTTCGTCCAGATTATCATCCAGACAATCCGCTTCGACTATCTTAAACATATTTCCATATATATCGCTATACTTCTGACCTACATAGCTGTGAGAACCGAACCATACGATTTCAACATCCTTTCTAGGCTGGAGGAGTCTGACTAGCTCCTGTCCTGCATATCCTGTAGATCCGATGATACCTACTTTTATCATTTTATTTCTCCTCTAATACTAAGATTCTTCGCTTCGCTCAGAAAGACGCGAGGCTTTTCCAATCCTGAAATTATATTGTAGCACTTATGTTCCTATTGTGCCATTTATATTTTAAAGAAAATCCACATATTTATTAAAAATAAAGGATGGCAACGAGTGAACCCCGATTGCCATCCGTATAATAGGTTTCTTTGTGAAATAAGTTTACTTATTCATCCGCTAACTTAGTAGAAAATGTGATTTCCTATCTGAGTATAGCTTCCAAGTGTTGATGTATCTATATTCCATGTAGGTCTGAAGTACATGCAACCACCGATATTGTTTGCACCGTTAAGAGCATCCTGTGCAGCCTGAAGGGAGGTTGATGAACCACCTGTTGAAAGGGCATTCTGGAATGCGCTTGTGTAAGCTCCTGAGAACTGGCTAGGTGCATATATAACGCTTGATATTGAGCTTCCCCAATAACCATTACGTACTCTGTTCATTACTACGCTTGCAACTGCGAGCTGGCCTTCGTAGCTCTCTCCACCTGACTCAGCATATACGATAGCAGCGAGAAGATACAGATCCGAAGAATCTGCAGCAACTGGTGCCTCTGTAGCTGCCTGAGTAGTTGCTTCTGTAGTTGCCTGTGTTGTTGCCTGTGTTGTTGCCTCTGTAGTAGCCTGTGTTGTTGTCTGTGTTGTTGCCTGAGCAACTGTCTCTGTAGTAGCCTGTGTCGTTGCTTCTGTAGTTGCCTCAGCAACCTGAACCTCTTCAACACCGATTACATCTCTAAATGTTGAACCATCCTTCTTAGCCTGCTCAGCTACCTTAGTAGCCTCGTCATCTGTAAGGATGAACTCTGTCTTAACATATCCTTCTTCATTATCAACTGATACCATTGTCCAGTCACCGTCATCTCCGATAACTGTACCCTCATCACCAGTGTTAAGCATTGTGATGATGTTACCATCTGTTGAAGCCTCAGCTCTTAAGTACAGACCCTCTGTAGCAACGATGAACTTGCCTGTCATATCTGTCTCAGACTTTGTAAGCTTCTGTGTATCATTTGATGCTGTAAGTACATCTTCGTCATCTAAGTAGCTATATAATGTATCAACTGAATCATCCTCAAGGAGAGATGCTTCATTAAGTGTAATGCTATATGTATCAGGTGCCTCAACCTCTGCCTCAACTTCCTCAGAAACAAGTGCAGATACTGTTGATGATGCTACCTTATCTCTCTCGATGACATTTGCTGTGAAGATTCCGCTTCCTACAAGTGTAGCAGCTCCCATTACTATAAGAGTATTTCTTACTACAAATCTACCTGAGAATATGTACTTCTTTGCAAATATTTTTGCTTCTTCAAGTTTTAACTGTGTTCTACGATTCATAATTTTTCCTCTATTTGTAACAATTCTCTGTTCTTTATGACAATTCTTTGACAATTTGTTAGTATTATGTAAACAAATGTTACATTTTTGTTCGAATTGTTACGGTTTTGTTACAAATGTATACTACCACTATGTAACATATATGTCAAGAAAAATAAAATGTTTCGAATATCCCCATTAAAAATCGGCGATCAATTCTGACCGCCGAATTCTAGTTCATGATTTTGACATTTTTATTCTTGTGAATCTACCTTCTCGAAATATTCATCGATTCCTTTTGCTATTCCGAGGGCCATTTTCTTCTTATAATCCTCTGTCGAGAGCGCCAGATCATCATTATCATTTGACATGAATCCAACACTTATTACTGTAGCAGGCATATTGCAATAGTTTAGAGATGTAAGTCCATCTGTTTCGTATATACCCATACGCTTTGCCCCCGAATCCTCGCAGGCACGTCCGATAATGTCATAACACAATTCGTAATTCTTCTGATAAAGAGAACCACTGTGAGAGTTTGTTGAAGTAGCTATAAATCCAAGTACACCTGAAGCTGAAGGATCGCTTGAGGAAGGTGCCTCAATCTTTACATATATCTCCGCTCCAGAAGAATTCGCCATCTGTGCTCTCTTGGAATTACTGATATCTACATTATTAGTAGTTCTGGACATGTAGACTGTATATCCACGCTTAACCAGCTCTGCATTCAGGTAGCTGGCAACGCTCATGGTTACATCATATTCGAAGCCGCCTGTCTGTACGCCTATCGCGCCCGCAGACATTTTAGGCTTCATACCTGCCATCTGAGCGGAGGATGCTGTTGCATACTCACCACTGTCGGTCAGCATTGGAGCATCTACGTCTGGACTGATGGGCTCAAGATTAGTATCCTCTGTGATCTGCTTAGCAGGATCAATAAATACTACATGGCTGACCTTTTCAACATCTGTCTCGGTTGCCCACTGTATTGAGGTCTGCTCCACAGACTCTGAACGTACATAGTAGATACCACCATTTATAAGAACTCTGGTCCATCCATCCTTTACACCTGTACGTTTCAGATTAACGCCCTTATCAAGAGTAATGTAAACTTCACCATTTTCCTCTGGAGTAAGGCGAACATTTACGCCACCCTGAATAGTTACTACGTAGTCCTTAACATTTCTGAAGCCGTCTGAATCAACAAGCTCATCATCCTCAACAGCCTCAGTAGTTGGTTCTGTCTTCTTGGCTCCGCAGCCTGTAGCTGAGAGAACTATAGCAAGAACTAGAAGCGCAGCTATGAAACGGAGTATGTCTATGGTAAATATTCTTTTGTTGAATACATTTTCTGTCATATATTTTCCTGATTTTATTATTGTTCTATGATAATAAGGATTCTTCGCTTCCTTGGAGCGCTCAGAATGACACTATCTTTAAAAAAGCGCCTTGATAGCACTGAACAGGCCGGCGCTGCCGAGTCCCATGATAACTCCTGCCAGAACGATTCCGCCGAGAACCGCTATTACGCTCTTCTTAAAATCAAGGTCGAGAATACTTGCCGCAAGGGTTCCTGTCCAGGCACCTGTTCCAGGAAGTGGAACGCCTACGAACAGGAAGAGTGCAAGGTATGTACTTCTGCCTGCTTTCTCTGTCAGCTTCTTGCCGCCCTTCTCGCCTTTTTCAAGGCAAAAGTGGAAGAACTTCCCGACCCAGCTGAGGCCCTTAGGCCAATTAAACTTGTCACCCCATTCCAGAACTCTTCTCGCGAAGAAAAATATAATAGGAACAGGTATCATATTTCCCACTATAGCTATTGCGTAGGAAAGAGGAATATTCAGTCCCAGCCCGATTGCATAAGGAATAGCAAGTCTAAGCTCTATAAGCGGAACCATTGATATAAGAAAAACTAATAAGTAGTTTAGCATTTTATTCTCCTGAAAATCTCCACTCGCACCTGGCAAAATGAAAATTATATGTAATCATCAGCCTCAACCTTATATTATTTCGGCATTTGTGTCAACCCACGCTACTACTATATCTGACTATCGAAATAATTGTTTATTCGTTGGATGAGCGTATCTCCGTAGTAATTCTCGTACATGGAGGTTCTCATCTTAGCAGGATTGTTGGTGATGATGGAATCTACATTCATAAGCATCATACTTTCAAGTATCTGTTTGTCATCAACCGTCCAGGCGTATACTTCCTTGCCCCTCTTATGAGCCTGCTTGATTATTTCACTATTAATATATCTATACTTAATACTGAAGCCATCCGCATATTCCAGGTCGTAGAAGTCTCCCATCGCAACGGCCATAACATATACAGTCTTAATCTCTGGATCAGCCACTTTGACTCTACGGATCGCGCCATAAGTAAGAGACGCCACGAAGCAATTGTCGTAGTAATTATTTTCGCCTATTATCTCAGCGACCTTCTGGGACAGGTTCTTATCTGTTTTTGCCGGCTTAAGCTCGATATTAAGCTTCGCTCTATCGCCCACGAGATCAATAACCTCCTGCAAGGTCGGTATCTTCTCTTCCCTATAGAGCTCTTCATTCGGACCTCTATATTTCTTACCTGGACTGTACTTCATAAGCTCCTCATAGGTAAGCTTTCCAACCTTCTTATTCACTCCGCAGACACGTTTCAGGTTCTCGTCATGCATTACAACTATCTCGCCGTCCTTGGTCTGGCGCACATCCAGCTCAATGATATCAGCACCATTTTCGATAGCCAGCTCAAATGCCGCCAGTGTGTTTTCTGGCGCGCCGGAGCAGTCGCCTCTATGCGCTGTAATCGTAACCTTGTCGAGATACTGTGCATTTATGGAAATGATATCTAGCCTCTTAAGAGTGTAGAAACCTGTATTTAGAATAAGCGCAAGCGCGATGATGACCGCCAGAATCCTTCTCTCCTGACGACTGATCGACTTGGCATCATATACGTAATCATCGATATTTTCCTCTCCTTCCTCAGCAGGAACGAGGTTATAATAGCTGTTACAGATGTAGGCATATATTAGTGGAAGTCCAACAAGAACATACATAAAGGAGAAAACAACCTTTACGGACTCATATATCATAGTAACTATCTTTACAGCTATATCAATCGACAGTATGCCCGCAAGGACAGGTCCAGTATATAAGTAATAAATCAGAACTGGCACACCAACAACTCCCAGAAGCCATAGGAACACCTGTCCGACCTGTTCAAACCTTTTCTTACCCAGCAGCTCATCCACCTTGTCGATCGACTTGCGGAAGCTAACCTTTTCAACATTATAGATATGAAGTAGAAATGTATATCTCAGTGAATATATCAGAAGCAGCGCATATAGGGCTAGCACCGTAACGGTGACCTTCGCATTTACGGTCACGAGGTCTACTATATATGGAGCCTTGATATTCAGCAGCATGAAGTCGAAAACAATATTCACGATAACCGGCATATAACATAGAACAAAGGGGAATATAGGCATATTTCGAGGTCTGAGAACTCTTATAGCCGAACGAAGTCCCACAAGAAGCATTCTAAACGGCGAAGTTTTCTTCATATAGTTTGCTCTGTGATAGGCATAGCTTATTCCAGATACGTCCACGATGATGCACATAGCCGTGAACAGGAACAGAATAAAGATGAGCGCATAGGTTGATGGCGCTTGGAAAAACTTCTTAACCGTTTCCTTCGTCAAATAAGAAATACCTGACAGATTAACTGCCAGGTTTATAAATGTTGAATATAAAGGAATCAGTACAGCAAAAGAAGCTGCCTTGAGAATAAACTCAAACAGGATAACATTTGCCATATTGAATCTAAAAAGTTTTATACTATCTTTGATATTTTTCATAGCAGAAACATCGAATCTCCAAAGGAGAAAAATCTATACCTTTCCTTCACCGCTTCTTCATACGCATTCATAACAGCGTCTCTATTATAAAATGCTGACACTAACATTATAAGCGTTGATTCCGGCAAATGGAAGTTAGTAATTAAAGAATCTACTATTTTGAATTCGTAGCCTGGATAGATGAAAATGTTAGTCCATCCAGAAGCTGGTTTAATCTCCTGGAACCGAGCGGATCCGTCTCCATTTGAGGAAGCCTTACTTATTCCCTGAAGGGTTCCAACGGTTTCAAGAGTTCTTGTACTAGTCGTACCAACGGATATCACACGTCCGCCATTTCTTCTGGTTTCATTTATGATATCTGCCGCTTCCTGTGAAAGCTCATAGTACTCTGTATGCATATGGTGGTCTTCAATCTTCTCCACCTTGACCGGACGAAATGTACCAAGGCCCACATGAAGAGTAAGCCTTGCTATCTTAACACCCTTAGCTTCTATTTCACCAAGAAGCTCCTTAGTAAAATGTAGTCCCGCCGTAGGGGCAGCAGCACTACCCTCATGTGCAGCATATACTGTCTGATAACGGTTCTTATCCTGAAGCTTGTGAGTGATATATGGGGGCAGAGGCATTTCACCTAGTTTGTCTAGAACCTCTTCCCAGATACCATCAAATTCAAAACGGATGATTCGGTTACCCTCTTCTACAGTATCAAGCACTTCCGCACTAAGTAGGGGTTCACCTGTTGCTTCGTCCTTACCGAATACGACTCTTGCTCCCGGTTTCATTTTCTTGCCCGGCTTTACGAGGCATTCCCAGATGCGTGTGTTCTTACCTGCAAGTTCCATAGTTGGTTCAGCATTTTCACTGCTTGTTCCTTCCTTAGAAGAGTCCGCGTATCCGCTAGCATCCTTCAGAAGAAGCACCTCTATAGCCGCTCCAGTCTCTTCCTTTTCTCCCAGAAGACGGGCAGGGATAACCTTTGTGTCATTTATTACCAGGCAGTCCCCAGGATTTAAATATTCTATTACATCATGAAATCTTCTATGCTCTATCTCATTTGTGTCACGGTGTATAACCATGAAACGGGACTCATCACGTTTCTCCAGCGGATCCTGCGCAATAAGTTCCTCAGGTAGATCATAATAAAAATCATGTACCTCCATATGCACCTCTTCTGGTCCCAAAGGAACCGTCTTTTTCTCAAATTTTTACCACGGGGTTGCCCCCGTGGTAAATGTTAATTAGTCTTCTTTATAACTCTTTACGTCGATTTCAGTTACACCCTTGTCTTCATAGATGATGAGGTCTACTGAGTAGTCTAAATCGTCATCTTCATATGTGTATGACCAATATCCAAGGCTATCAGCATAATATGGATCCTGTGATGGCTCGCCATAAGCTGCCTTTACTTCGTCAAGTGTTGATCCCCAAGTAATTCCCTTTGGAAGAACTACCTTTGGATAATTAGTTGTGTCACAGTAAGTCATATCGAAGTCCATAGCCCAGATAGAAGTTGACTTGATATCCTTTGCTTCGCTTGTTGTGTTCTTGAAACCAACTGTGTAATCGAAGTCTTCGTCTATTTCTGAATTCTCCAGATAAATAGTTGAAAGTGTGTACTCATTTGCTTCCAGCTGATAACCATCTTCCTTACCATAGTCAGCTAAGTCAAAGGTATATTTATCTGAAATGAGTGAGTAATCAAATGGAAGGTGATAAACAACACCATCAATTGAAATCTGCTCTGAGTAGAGGTCATCTGACAGATCCCCAGGAGCGCTTGCTTCTGTTGCAGCTTCTGTTGTTGCTTCAGTTGTCTCTTCCTCTGTAGCCTCTGTTGTTTCTTCTTCTGTATCAGCCTCAGTAGTTTCCTCTGTTGTGCTGCTTCCATTATCAAGAATCTCAGCTGAGCTCTGATCAGCATTTATAACGATTACACACCACTTATCACCGATCTTAGCAAGCTC
The DNA here is from genome assembly GCA_017480495.1 of Eubacterium sp. Lineage (GTDB taxonomy): Bacteria > Bacillota > Clostridia > Lachnospirales > Lachnospiraceae > Eubacterium_Q. The sequence goes on from JAFVAQ010000035.1 coordinate 102,983, forward strand.
GAACTTGAAGTTCTCCTTGATTCTATAATTTACACCAAGTACATCCTGGTCAGCTTCTATAGAAACAGTCTTCTTAACATACTTATCTACCTTAAGTCCCTGAAGATTATTAACGCTCTTTGCATCAACATCCTCGCTATCAAGTTCCTTGATTGTAGATGTATCAAAATCAATCTTAGCATCGATGAAAATGTCATATGCATCGATAAGATCCTGCTTATTTGAGAGATATTTCTCATCTGGGAAGCACTTCAGATATGCCTCCTGATCATGGTCATTAAGTGCTGTGAAGATTTTCTCTACTACCTGATCTTCTGATGCGTAACCATTTTTGATTTCAACCTTGAACAGCTTTATGAATACTACCGCTAAAACTGCAAGAAGCACAAGAGCACCAACTACTATACCAATGATGAGACCTGTGTTACTCTTCTTTGGCTGCTGTGGTCCACCGAAGCCTGCATTTGGCTGCTGTGGCTGCTGTGGTGCGCCGAAACCAACATTTGGCTGCTGATAGCCCTGCTGTGGTGCGCCGTAGCCTTGCTGTGGCTGCTGTGGTGTGCCGTAGCCTTGCTGTGGCTGCTGTGGTGGAATGTATCCTTGCTGTGGATATCCTTGGTTAACTGGTTGCTGTGGGTATCCCTGCTGTGGATTTTGGTTAAAATTGTCCATTCACTTATCCCCTTATCATAATATTTATTTCTTTTAATGCCTCAAGCACGTTGTCAACTGATTCACTAACCTCTTCACTAGTAAGGTTACGGTCATTTGCTCTAAATGTAAGTGAGTACGCTACGCTCTTCTTATCTGCATCCAGCTTCTCACCCGTTGGATCCTCAAATATATCAAAGAGTTCAAGCTTCTCCAGATAATCTCCAGCATTCTTTCTGATTACCTTCTCGATATCTCCTACATACACATTTCTATCTGAAACAAGAGCAAGGTCACGAGAGGAAGCAGGGTACTTAGCAAGCTCAACAAACTTAACATCGAAGTCAGCAAGCTCAACTACCTTTTCCATATTCAGTACTGCTACATAAACGTCACCCTTGATGCCATAGTTCTCAGCAACAACTGGATGAAGCTGTCCGATGTAACCGACTGTTACATTGTGATCCTTCTTCTTAACAATCTTTGCCTGTCTAAGTGTATGAAGGAATGGGTACTCCTTGTTATCATACTCTGAAGTTGCAATAAACTCAACTGCATTCTTATTTGAACCCTTATCATCCATGTTGAGCTTAGCGAGAAGTTCCTCGATTACACCCTTCATGGCAAAGAAATCGCCGTTACCATACATACCAATAGCAAGCTGCTGAAGCTCATCAAGTGGTAGGTCATTTTCCTTACCCTCTTCGGTTGGCTTAGCTGGCCATGTATCGTGTGGCTGATAAACTGTTCCAAGCTCATAGAGGCGTACATTCTTATTTCTTCTACCCGAATTAGTTCCAAGAGAAGTAAGGAGTCCATTCATGAGCTGAGTTCTCATAATCTTAAAATCTTCTCCTAGAGGATTGATTATCTGAATAGTCTTTCTAAGTGGATGACCCTCTGGAATAAGAAGCTTATCAAAGGCCTTCTCAGACTCGAAGCTGTAAGTCATTCCCTGAGAGAATCCATTCTCCTCAACGATAGCTCTTACTATACGGTTAATAGTCTCATTATAGGAAATGCCACCGATTCCACCATTTGTAGTAGGTACTGTTGATGGGATTCTGTCATATCCATGGATACGAGCGATTTCCTCAGCGAGATCTGCCATGCAGTGGAGATCCTGTCTATATGTAGGAACTGTAAGCGTTCCCTTTGTCTCGTCTAATGTAAGACCAAGTCTTGTGAAGGTGTCCTTCATTTCCTCTATGCTGATATTTAGTCCTAGGAGAGCATTCATCTTCTCTGGCTCAAATGAAAGAGTCCAAGGCTCAACTGGTGATGGATAAACATCAACCTCACCCTCTAGCACTTCGCCACAACCAAACTCCTGAATGAGCTGAACTGCACGAGTGATAGCAAGCTCAGCAAGATTTGGATCAAGTCCCTTATTGAACTTAGCAGAAGACTCTGTTGAAACTCCGTGACGACGCTCTGACTTACGAATGTTATTTCCTTCGAAGCAAGCGGACTCGAAAAGAATGTAAGGAAGCTCTTTTGTCTCAAGAGGGATCATAGAATTCTTACCACCCTTGATACCTGCGAGAGCAACTGGCTTAACTGCGTCGCAGATCATAAGTGTATCTGTACTTAGTGTCAGCTCCTCATCGTGAAGAGTTGTGAACTTCTCACCGTCCTCAGCGCGTCTAACAACTATCTTGCCACCCTCAAGTGTAGATAAATCAAAGGCATGCATAGGCTGACCGAGTTCTTCCATTACATAGTTTGTGATATCAACTATGTTGTTAATGGCATTTATACCTCTACTGCGAAGTCTCTTCTGGAGCCACAGTGGAGAAGGTCCGATCTTAACATTACGAACTACACGTCCGATATATCTCTTGCAAAGCTCTGGCGCTTTGATTTCAACTGCGATTTTATCTGAGGACTTCTCATCATGAACCTCGCCGCTTTCTACAGAAGCCTTCATCTTAGCAAGGTCGAAGTCGCCTTCTGGATCAAATGCAACACCATATGTTGCAGCTGCCTCACGAGCCATTCCAAGAACTGAGAAGCAGTCTACTCTGTTAGAGGTTATTTCATATTCTATATTTGCATCATTAAGGCCGAGCTTATCTGTCGCATCGTCGCCTGCCTTAAGATCCATGAGTTTAATCTCTTCATCTGTGAAGATATATACTCCATCCTTATCTCCCGGATAGAGGTCTGGGTTAGCACCTATCTCCTCGATAGCGCACATCATTCCTGAGGAAGGAACTCCGCGGAGCTTACCCTTCTTGATCTTACCTTCCTTTGGTGTCAGGTCTTCGCCTGTGTGTACATTAAATACTGCTGTACCACCGTCGAGAACTGTTGGTGTAAGATATTTCTTCTCCTCACCATCTGCAGTCTTCTCATTTGAAGCCTCGCCATACTTATAAGGGCAGAGCTTTATGATGTTAGGGGCACCTGTAACGATCTGGATGATTCCATTTTCATCCTGACCTGCCTCTACAGTATGTCCTACATTTACCTGGCATACTACAAGTCTATCCGCATCTGGGTGCTGAGCAACTTCCATAACCTGACCAACTACTACACGGCTAAGTCTAGCGCCGGTTGGTTTCTTGAAGTATTTTGTAACTCTCTCAACATGAGAACCTGACAGGGTGATTCTGTCGGCGAACTCGTCGACAGCCTTGTCGAGGCCTTCGTATTCGAGGGTTGTATTTCCATTTTCATCTATGTCTGCTTCCGGGAATGGAAGGTCCGGAACGATCTGTTTTAACCACATAACTGGTGTATCCATATTTATTCTCCTTACTAATTCTTCCCGCGGAAATCGGGGTATATGGCAAGCGGCTCTCACATTCTCGACGCGCTTTCGCTCCGGCCGTGACCTAACGGTTCTAAGCTCTCAGCCACCTACGGTGTCTGAATCGCTAAGTACCGAGGTCACTCTAGGGTCTCGAATGTGAGCCCACTCGCCTTATAATACCTCCGATTTCTCGCGATGATGGTTTATGTAATCACTAATTGTTTTTATTTATAATAATTTCTAATGTCGAATAAATATGGATTTATTCGACGGATTTTCAATGTGTAGAAACTAGAATTGCTCTAGGAATCGGATGTCGTTCTCGTAGAGGAGGCGCATGTCAGCGATTTCGTACTTGAGGAGGGCTACTCGCTCAAGGCCGATTCCAAAGGCGAAGCCTGTATATACAGGTGCGTCTGGATCGCTGCTATCGTTGATGCCGCACATCTCGAGGACATCTGGATGTACCATTCCACATCCGAGTATCTCTATCCAACCGGAGCTCTTGCAGGCTGTACATGCACAGTCAACTTCACGTCTAACGAGCTTGCCGCCTTCCTTAACTTCTTCCATCTTCTTAACACGTCCTGTTCCGTGGCATTTGAAGCAGGTAACGTCTACTTCTGCAGATGGCTCTGTGAATGGGAAGTGATGTGGGCGAAGCTTTGTCTTTGTATCTGGACCGAAGAATTCTTTTGCGAACTGATCGAGAGTTCCTTTAAGGTCGGCCATAGTTACATTTTCGCCTATTACCAGTCCTTCTACTTGATGGAAGGATGGGCTATGGGTTGCATCTACTTCGTCTGATCTAAATACACGACCAGGGGAAATGAGTTTGATTGGGAGGTTTCTCTCAGGGAAGCCCTTTGAGGTTTCCTTAAGTTTTCCTGCCGCAAGCATTACTCTTGCCTGTACTGAGGAGGTCTGAGTACGGAGAACAATGTCGTCCTCTGTTGTCTCTCCCTTACTCTCATCGTGTCTCTGAATATAAAATGTATCCTGTTCGTCCTTTGCCGGATGATCCTCAGGAATATTCAGGAGTTTGAAATTCATGCGGTCGTACTCGATCTCAGGTCCTTCAACAACCTCATATCCCATACCGATGAAAACTCTTTCAAGATCTTCAAGAGCTATCTGATTTGGATGCTTATGTCCTCTCATAGCTCTTGTACCCGGACGGGTAACATCTAACCATTCGTTCTGCATTTTCTTCTCAATAACTGCAGACTTGAGAATCTTCTTCTGCTCTGCAAGAGCTTCTTCAAGGATATCTCTTACTGAGTTAACCATCTGACCAACCTTTGGTCTATCCTCTGGAGCAACATCCTTCATTCCTTTAAGTATCTGTGTCAGTTCACCTTTTTTACCAAGCACAGAGACTCTTATTTCATCAAGTGTCTCAGGGGATGTGGCAGCTTCGATCTGACGTTCCGCCTGCTCCCTGATCTTTTCCAGCATTTCTTTCATTTCGTTTCTCCTTCTGTGATTTTAAGATTCTTCGTTGCATTGCCTCAAAGAATCACAATAAAAAACCGGATATAGATTTCTCCATATCCGGGACGATTTCTAACCGCGGTACCACCCGTTTTCTATGTTCTATGAACTGAGGTTGCATATACAACTCTCTTTAGGAACATAACACTCATATGACTTAACGCGTCCAACGTCCAAGACCTACTAATCATTTAGCATAACTTTAAGTCTGGCAGCTCCAGTGTGAAGATAACCAACTACGTCTATCTGAGAGGCTTCCAGCCGATGACCTCTTTCTCTGGTGGTTTTATATGAGCACTTCTTTACAAAAAGGAAGAAGCTCGTCAACCTGCAGACGACCTGTAGTAGCTTTATGCACTATCATAGCCTTTTAGCATTTACAATTATTACCAGATTTGCAGAGCAAATCGATACCTATTGTAACACATTGTTCGCTCAAGTCAAGGAAAATCCTACGTTCTAACTAAAGGAAGGCCCTTAATTACGTATTTTTTTTATTTATGCATGCCAGTTTTTTTATTTGCATTTTCCTTTATTATATTCTGCTCATTATTAATTTCTATAATATTCTCGGCATTATTCTCGTTATTCTTTTCTTTCTTCGAAAGCTTAACCATCTGGTCTGTTGCCCTGCGGACATTATCCTGAGTTTTCTTTTCCTCTTCGGCGGTTATAACACTCGAATAATCTGCAAACTTTGAAACCTCTACCGCAATATCCATTCTCTTCTTAGTATAGTCGGAAGGCCTCTTATTTCTATGGCTAGCAAAATAATCCCTTTTGCCCATGGAATATTTGTCAGCTGTACCCTTAAGCTTTTTAGAAGCCTCGCTGATCAGTAGAAGATCACTCTTACTTACAAACTGTCCATATACAGCCTCTGGAGAAGTGTCTCCACCCTTAACCAAAGCCACTGATTCTCTCATACGTTTTTCTATTTTTTCAAGGAGCTTCTTGAAGGCCGCTACATCCCTCTGTATATCATCATAATTATCTGAGGAACGTCCAGCTTTTCTCCTTTTTTTAAGAGCCTTCTCATATTCAGTAATCTGTTCAAGCTGATTTTTTATTCCTGCGTAGCTTCCTCTGTTTACACTATTTACCTCTGTATCAATCGTTTTTCTTTCTTTAGTGCTAACCAAGGCATTATTCGCAATTGTTTCTATTCCTTGTGTAGCCCTGCTGAAAATATTTGCTGAATACTTAATCTTATCAAAGGTTAAAGTCTTCCAGTCTTCATCCTCAAATTCTCTGATAGACCCAGCCACTAATTCCTTGCTGTCAGGATCCAGCTGACGTCTGCTCCTTAGAATAGTATCCTGCAATTCTTTCAGTCTCCTCTTAGAGGATTCTATCGACTCTTCAGCCACTCTTCCTCTCAATGTAAACTCCAGCTGTTCTGGAGTAAGACTAAGGATCTTATTAGCTGTAGCTTTACTTATGCATCCCATGGAGCCAGGACCAACCATTTCGGCAATAGTACCTCTTACCTGCGAAGCTCTACCAAAGGAGGAATCATTATCTATTCCCTGCACTCCTATCAGTCTTCCATTTTCATCAAATTTGTAGAGCATGTTTGCCTGATGTCTATCTACATTTCCGCAAATATAATCAAGAACCTGAAGATCCGCCAGTTGTTTAAGCGCCATTCTATCTGAATCATCTATAGAATTTTTTCCCACCTTGAGGCCCTCAGGTCCTGGTCTGTTGACATCTGTATAATCTGACTCAGCCATAAATGTCCCTTTGATAACTGTGCCATCCTTTGTCCTTATATTCATGTCCTTAGACTCGCATATAAGATTATCAAAGCCCAGAAGAGAGGCCATCTGACTCATTGCAGAATTGCGTGAATCTATTCTATCACCTGGTTTTAGATCGAGCATCAAATGATTCACATTTAGATGTGTATTTATAGAAACGCCCTTATCAAGAAAATATTTCTTTGCTTCTTTTCCAATTTTACTTGCTATATCGTCTGCATTTTTATCATATAACGTAGCTAGTTCTGTATACAGATTATCAACGGACATCTGTCGACCACCTTGAGCAAGAAGATTATCCATCATTACCATATACATATTTTCCTTTTTGTTGTTGAACATCGCAGAATTCTTTTCTATAAACTTATCAACATATCCTCTGAGCATTTCTGCCACTTCTGCATCCTTGGTTCTCTTTGCGATTTCACCAAAATAGTCCTTAAGCTCCTTTTCCGGTTCATAATAAGACTCCTTAGTAAAGAAACCAGATATAACCTTTCCATCTGCTCCCATAAGCTTTATTGGAATACGTGAAGATTGATTACCTCCCATGGTTCTAGTTGTCTTATTTGAAAGATCTACAGTATCTACTCTAGACTCCTCCAAAAGATCCGGCAGAGTCTTCGCTCCCTTCTCTGGATTATATTTCCTAATCGTATTCATTTCAGAAGACATAATAGGACTTAGTTTTGTCAGTATTTCTCTTGTTGCGACCATCTGAGGATCTGCACTATCCTTCAAAAACTCCATACATTCCTCAAGGGCAGTTGCAGCCTCGCCGAATTCCTTTAATAGGCTCTCTCTTTTCTCAGCATCTATATCCTTCCAGCCATCCTCAGTTGGAAGCATAAGGTCCTTCATATCATTGTTAAGGGCCGCAAGTTTCTGTGAAAAAGCAATAAATGCTACATTATCTATCTCAAGCTTCTCTAATTCCTCTATAAGCTCGTCCTTTATTTCCTTCATTGCATTTACCTCTCATTTATTTCTATAAATCATAAGTTTATTCTGCTTCTTTTAAACTTCATACTTTGTGCTTTTTTAAAGTTCACTCTTTATTATACACGCCAGCTATAACAAAAGCGCAACAAATAAAAAGGCACACCCCTTCGGATGTGCCTAATAATTCTTTTTAATATGGACTGTACATGAGCTCTTCGATGTCACGGTGTCCATAATCATACATCTGATCGATGATGTAGTCTCTAACCTCGTCAGGAGCATTAATTACAATGATCTCCATGAAGCTATCAACATACTTGCACCACTTCTCGTAAGCTTCCTGCTTATCAGCTTCTGTAGGCTCCTTAGTGGCGCTGTCCTTATTGAATCCCAGTGACTCGTTTGAACGAAGGATTTCCTTCATTCCAAGAGACTTGAATGTGATACCGTAAGCTATTCTCTGAAGTTCCTCAGTTCTCACGAATCCACAGTCATACATCTCAGTGATAAGATCAAGGATAACCTCGTCCGCTTCGTTGAAGTAGTGGCTCTTGAAGTACATATCTTCCTTGCGCTCAAGGCCTTCAACATCCTGCTGGTTATACCAGAAGAACTTAGCAACCTTTCCATCAGACATAGGAACAGCAGGTCTAGGAACTCGTTTTTCCTTCTTCTCTTCCTTATCGATTTCTTTATCTATATCTCTAGTCTTCTTCTTTTTCTTCTTTTTCTTAGGTGGAAGTGGAGTGTCGATGTCAGAAACAACAGGTGCTGGAGCAACTGGCGCAACTGGTGCGTCCGCTACTGATGTTTCCATCGCAGGTGTTCCTTGGAGTAGTTCTGGGTTAGGTCCTGGTGCCGCACCGAGTATAGACTCAGGTGTTGGGTTAGGAATAACCGGATCAACCTTCTCTTCATAAACAGGTCTATCTACAAATGCACTATCGAAAGAAGCATTATATTCAGGAGCTTCCGCTCTCTGCTTAGCCATTTCATTCAGCTCTGACTCTGATTCCTTAACTGCATCTCTTTCTTTTCTAAGCTCAGCCTTGATCTTGTCAGTATCTAATTCATTTGTATCAGCATCATCAGGATCTGGCTCCTCGCCGTCATCCTGTGAATATTCTTCTTCAAGTTCTTCCGTCTCTTCTGAAACTTCTGCAGGAGCATCTTCAGCTGCTGCATCAGCCGCTGTCTCAGCTGGAGCTGTATCTTTAGCCTCCTCATCGTCCTCGTAATCATCCTCGTAGTCATCTTCGTAGTCGTCATCTTCATCCTCGTCAGAGGCTTCGTTCTTTTCGTGAACAGCATTTGCTATTGCTTCAACTCTGGCTGCAGCATTGATTCTAGCCTTATCCTTCTCCTGATTCTCAGCTTCCTCAAGCTCCTGAGCGATTTTCTCAGCCTCGTACTTAGCCTTTGTTACCTCTACCGACTCGACTGCCTCACGAATCTTTCTTGAGGTCTCATCATCGTCCTCATCCTCTTCGTCTTCATCGTCGTCGTAGTATTCTTCATCATCTTCGTCAGGAATTGGAGTCTCCTTAGAAGGTTCTTCATCATCTATATAATCGGACTTTAAGACCCTTATTGTAACTATTATTAGAACTAGTAAGAATATTAAAAGGATAGCCGCAAAGCCCAAAATGGCTAGCGTCGATGTATCCATCGTCTTAAGTCCATCAATAATATCGCTCATCGAGTTAACCCCTTTCACTTCAAAACATGTAAAAGCCACATCGCATAATAGTATAGCATAGTGACTTTCAAAAAACAATCACCAGCCTAGCCCCAACTTAGGCGAGTTTCTCTATAGCAGCGTCTATTCTCTTAAGGGATTCTTCCTTGCCAAGTATAGACATCAGTTCTGTTGCTCCACCTGGTGTAGCAGCCTTTCCAGACATTGCAGTTCTGATTGGCCACATTACAAATCCAGTCTTATATCCCTTTTCAGCACCGAAAGCCTTGAGTAGCTCAAACAGACTGTCATTGTCGAAGGCTGTAGCCCCCTCAAGCACTGGTCTAACCTCTTTAAGAAGCTCTAGGCTGTTCTCAGGATTAGTCTTCATCTTCTTGTGAGTATAGAGCTCTACATCATACTCAGGAACCTCTTCGAAGAAATCCACCTGATCCTTTATATCTGTAAATACTTCGATACGGCTCTGAACCATACCAGCTATATGTTTTAAATCAAGCGGCTTGGAAATAACCTCTTTTAGAATAGGCTCTGCCTTCTCATAAAATGCATCTGGGTCCATTTTCTTGATATATTCGCCGTTCATCCATTTAAGCTTTGTCATATCAAGGACTGCAGGAGACTTCGAAATCTTATGATAATCGAATTCCTTAACCAGCTCCTCGAGAGAGAATATTTCATTATTTCCTTCTGGGCTCCAGCCAAGAAGAGAAACGAAGTTCACGATAGTCTCTGTCAGGAAGCCCTGCTCAAGAAGGTCCTCAAAGGAAGAATGTCCGCTTCTCTTTGAAAGCTTAGCGTGATTCTCATCTGTGATGAGTGGGCAATGAATATAAACCGGAACCTCCCAGCCAAAGGCCTCATAGAGTCTGTTGTACTTTGGCGCAGAGGAGAGATACTCATTTCCTCTTACTACGTGAGTGATACCCATCAGATGGTCGTCTACTACATTTGCGAAGTTATATGTAGGGAAGCCGTCTGACTTGATAAGAATCATATCATCCAGCTCTTCATTTGGAACTGTGATTGTTCCGTAGAGTTCATCCTCAAACTTTGTCTCCCCCTCTGTTGGGTTGTTCTGACGGATAACGTAAGGAAGGCCTGCGTCCAGCTTCTCCTGAATCTCTTCCTTGGATAAATGCAGACAATGCTTGTCATAATGGAAGACCTTCTTCTTCTCACCGTCGATTTCTATCTCCTGATTGAGGCTTGCAAGTCTCTCTTCATCGCAGAAGCAGTAGTAAGCCTCGCCTCTTTCGATCAGTTTCTTAGCATACTCGAGGTATAGACCCTGGGCCATTCTCTCAGACTGGATGTAAGGACCAACTTCTCCATCCTTGTCAGGTCCCTCGTCCCAGAGAAGTCCTGTTTCCTGAAGGGTTCTATAGATGATATCAACCGCGCCCTCCACTTCTCTATTCTGATCTGTATCCTCTATACGAAGTATGAAATCACCGCCCTCGTGCTTAGTGATAAGATATGCATATAGAGCTGTTCTAAGGTTACCTACATGCATTCTTCCTGTTGGGCTTGGTGCAAATCTTGTTCTGATCTTGCTCATTTATTTTTCCTCACTTTTCTATTTATATCTATCTAATCTAATTCCTTCGGAACCGCCTTATCCGCTCTTACTTTATCTTCTTTTTCTTCCTTAGCTTTATTCTCTTTGGTTTCAACGCGTCTTTTTATTTTATCGGTTTCGACTTCAGCATTTCCATCGTCACCATCCACCTCGACCAGGTCATCGTCATCCCAGACTTCGGTCTTTCCGTTGGCGTACTTGCTGAGCTCATATTCTCTCTCGCGCTTTCTGCAAACGTGGAGGTATTCATTTATCTGTGCCCCGACGAATACGAGGTAGATAACGAAGTACATCCAGAAAAGGAGCATGATAACGGTTGTCAGCGAGCCATACAGATAAGTCTGTGATGCATATACATCGATGTAAAGCGAAAATATCTTCGTAACTGCAACCCAGGAAAAGGCTGCGAAGAAGGCGCCCGGCACCTGATTACGGAACTTCAGCTTTCTTGTCGGAACTATTGTATACATGAGCTCGAACATTACGAAAAGTACGATAAATGTAGCCGAGCCTCTGAGACTAAGTATGAGCCAAGTCTCATTTGCATACTGTGGGAACTTGTCCAGAATAAATCTAGCTATCTGAGTTCCGAACATATTTATAGGGATAAGGGCCACCAGCAGAATAACGAATACTATCGTATATATTGAGCTGATACCTCTTATTATCAAATAATTTCTGCTCTCTCTCGAGCGATAAACCTCATTTAGACCATTTCTGATGGCCATGATTCCCTTTGCCGCCGACCAAATGGCGATGACAACAGAAATAACTGTCATCGATCCCGACGTCTTACTATACATTTCCGATACTATGTCGCCGATGTAGGTCTCGAATTTGTAAGGAAGCACATAGTAAATAATATCTAGAAGCTGTTCCTTCGTGATAGGAAGGAACTTCGGAAGTGTAATGATTATATTGACGATTGGGAAAAATGACAGAAAAAGAAAAAATGCCGATTGGGCCGCGAAGGCTCCCATATGTTCATCGACAGTATCATTTGCAAATCTGTAAATGTCAGTCAAACGGTTCTTCAAAACTGATATCTCCAATTTAAAAGGCTTGGTTTAATGGCATACTTTACAACAAAAAAACATCCAAGATGCCGGCTCCTACTTTTTGACTCCTAGCTAAAGCTAGGTGGGTACTTGCAATGAGACTTCTGAAGTCCTCACGAGGAGGCGTGTCATCCATCTCAAGATATTAAGTTCCCTATAATAAGATGTAGGTTCAAAATATGTAGGAGTTGTCGGACATCCCAGATATTTAAAAATTGCAACTTTGCAGTTCGCTTTTTTATATGTCTTATTATAGTCTTTCACCCTTAATAACGCAAGGAAAAGTTACTTTTTCCCAGTTAAATGTCCCAGTGCTGCATAGACAGGGAGTCCATCCTTATAAGCCACTTCTACCTCTCCCTGAATAAGAGGAAGCATGTAATCAATAAGCTCCTGCTTTATATCATTTCCTTTGTCATTTATCCACTCTCTTGGAACGCTTTTGGCCTGATTTGCGATCACGTCCAGATCTCCTAGTGAAATGTTATAGCTGTAAGGCTTGTCGGCCACTCTATTTATGACAGGCATAAATCCAGTCTCGCCCGCGAGAGTATATTCTACGGCCTTTTCACCCAGCTCCATAGATTCCTTAAGGTCTGTAGCAGAAGCGATATGCGCTGCACATCTCTGCGGAATATTTAGCTCGACGGAGCGGCATTTGATTCCAAGTTCCTGCTTAACAAGAAGCTCGAGGCATTTGCCGGCGCCGGATAGCTGAGCATGACCAAACTTATCATTAGCCGCAGAAGTCGCGCTTATATAGGCGCCCTCAGCATCTCTGATTCCCTCGGAAACAGCTACCACGATATTGTTCGTCGTCTCGAGAAGCTTCTTTACATCCTCTATAAACTGAGCTTTATCAAATGTAACCTCAGGCAGATATATCAGCTGAGGCACCGATGTGTATTCATTTCTCGCGAGAGCTGCAGCGGCTGTCAGCCATCCAGCATCTCTACCCATTATCTCAACTATAGTTACAGCCGGTGCTTCGTAAACGGCTGTATCATGAGCCATTTCAAGCATTGAGGTTGCGATGAACTTTGCCGCCGAACCATAGCCTGGAGTATGGTCAGTTTTAATTAGATCATTATCAATAGTTTTAGGAACGCCAGCAAATCTGATACTGCTTCCAATCTCGCGACTATAGTCAGAAAGCTTTGCTATTGTATCCATTGAATCATTTCCGCCGATATAGAAGAAGGCAGAAACATCCATTTTGCTTAGGACCTCGAAGACCTTTTCATAGACATCCTTAGACTCGCCACGCTCTGGCATCTTGTATCTGCAAGAGCCCAGGTAGCTGGCAGGTGTCCTGTATATCAGGTCCAGATCCTTATCATTCATGAGAATGAAATCCTCTTTCATCACACCACTTATTCCGTGGAGTGCGCCATATATCTTGTCATACTTGTCGCTTGCCAGTGCGCCCTTCACCACGCCCACTAGAGAAGCATTTATAGCTGTTGTCGGACCGCCCGACTGAGCAACTATTACATTTCCCATGCTACTCGCCGGAATCCTCTGGTTCTTTCTCTGGAACCGGAATCGCCCCCACGCTTCCGAAGCCAGTTTCTCCAGTCAGCTGAGAACTGATGTTCTGCACCTGCTGTGTTGGAACATAGTTTTCTGTACCGAAGAGATACAGCTGCATAGTTTTTACATTTTCGGTAAGGTCCTCAGGGGCTATGCAGGAACCCTTGGCCTGAGTTGAATAGTACTCCCACTGGAATGGGAATCCATTGCTGTCAGTCATTTCGTAAGAGAGGACACCCTTTGCGAGCTCGTACATCTGATCCTCTGTAATCGATGTTCCGATGTAAGGAAACACCTCGTCTATTATAGCGTTGAGAGTCTTGAGGTCAGACTGCTTAGCCTGCGCGATCATCGCGGAGATAACCTCTCTTTGACGCTCTGTTCTTGTTATATCACCCTGGTCTGTACTACGGATACGTGAGTAAGCTGTTGCCTGAGCACCGTTCAGAGTTACATAGCCTGTCTCGTAGACACCGTTGGAATTGATACCATTTACCTGAATCTGCTCAGTAAGTGCCGTGTTGAGCATTTCCAGCTCGTTCTCTTCTATGTGAACTGTTACGCCGCCTAGCGAATCGATTGCCCTAGTCAGTCCTTCCCAGTTTACAGCCACGTACTCGGAAATGTTAAGATCGAGGTTCTTGTTCAGCGTCTGAACCGCCAGCTCAGGACCGCCGTAAGCATAGGCGGAGTTGACCTTGGTCGTGAGGACGCTGCCGTCTTCCTTGGATACCTCGAGAAGTGTGTCGCGGTAAACGGACAGAAGCTTTATTTCCTTGGTATCGTTATTTATGCTGGCAATGATTATCGCATCGCTTCGATTGCCCTTGCCCAGAGATTCGTCACGGGAATCAACACCGAAAAGAGCGATGTTGGTGTAATTATTCATCGCCTGGTTTGCTCCTTCATTGATATCCAGTTCTTCCTCTTTCATGTCCTTGACATGGTCGAACTTCTGATATTTATTATGGAGATAAACCCTGAGAATACCGTAGCTCAGGAACATAATAATAATCAGCTCGACTACTAGAGCGATAGCCCATTTAACATTGGACTTCACTTTCTTTTTCTTCCGTCTGCCTCGGCGCTCATCTAGCTTATCTGCTAGATCTTCGTCCATTTCATCGTAATCGTACTTACTCATACTAGACCTTTCCTTTATACATGGTTTTATAATTTTGTATTTATTATACTATTACTAAGTTTGCTTTTTGTTTGCTTATTTTTTTGCTATTTGCTTGCTTATTTTTTCTTAATCTGTTTCTTGATTTCTGTTTTTATTGAGTTGTTTCTGCTTCGTTCGTCTTGTTTTCACTGTTCCTGACGATTAGCTTCGAAACGTACATCCTGATTCTAAAGGAATCTCTGACCATTTCCCAGACAGTGGATAAATGTATCTTCGAGCGGTCATTTTTATTTCTTGAAAAATTCACCACTACAGGCATTTCCTTAACGGTAAGTCCCATCTTGGTGGCGATGGCGAGGAGTTCTATATCAAAAGAGAAGCCTCCATTTCTCATCGCTTTAAGCACCGGTCTTATTTTCTCGGTTCTGAAGAGCTTGATACCGGTCTGGGTATCCTTCAGATTTAGCCCGAAGAGTGCCTTCAGAAATAGGAAGTATCCGTGGCTCATGACCTTTCTCAGGAAAGGATATTCCACTTCCGATTCCGGGTGCATTTTGGAGCCGATAACTATGTCGGTTCCAGCCTCGGCTTCTTTCAGGAAGCCTTCGAGAAGGTGTGGTGGAAGCTCCAGGTCCGCATCGAGAAATGCAGTATATTCCGACTTCGACGCCAGCATTCCGCGTCTAACCGCGTAGCCCTTGCCCTTGTTGTCAGGGTAGGAAATCATGGCTACTCTCTTGTCTATGCTCTGAGCTCTTTGAATCTCCGACTCTGTCTCATCGCTACTTCCATCATTTACCACGATAATTCTGAAGGAATCGCAGAATCTCTCAAGCTGAGTCACTAATTCAATTATGTTACGGTAGATTCTGATGCCTTCATTATAACAAGGCATGACAACTGTAAGTTTCGTCATACTCCTTCCGAATTCTCCTTCACAAAGATTATCTTAAATGTCAATATCAGCAGCTTGATATCCAACCATATGGAATAATGCTCGATGTACATCATATCAAGCTTCAATTTATTGTAGGACGGAGTCTTGTACCGGCCGTACACCTGTGCGTAGCCGGTGAGACCCGCCTTGACCTTTAGTCTATAGTCAAATTCAGGGATTTCGTCCTTGTACTGCTCGATTATTTCCGGACGTTCAGGCCGAGGCCCTACAAGAGACATTTCCCCTTTTAATATGTTTATTATCTGCGGCAGTTCGTCTAAATGCAGGTCGCGGATGAACTTGCCAAACTTTGTCACACGGTCGTCATTTTTCTGTGCCAGCATAGCGCCATCCACCTCGGAGTCGATGCACATGGATCGGAACTTGAGAATCTTAAATATCTTGCCGTCCTTTGTGACTCTCTCCTGCTTGTAGATAACCGGGCCGCCATCCTGAAGCTTAACCCCGATTGCTACCAGGAGCAGGATCGGGCTTAGGATTACGAGCATAAGAAGAGACAGCACTATATCCATTATTCTTTTGAAAAATGCCTCAACCACCGTTATTCCGTGATTGTGAGTTACCAGCATTGGCGTGTCAAACAGGTGTGTATCGCCGCTGCTCCAAAGAATTATATCAGATATATATGGGACTACGTAAGCCCTTATATTTTCGCGGTAGCACATTTGCAGCAGTTCGCTTCGCATGTCGGACTGAACTCGGTGAAGTATCACGCCGTCATATTTCTCGACCTTTTCCATTATAGCTGTGAGCCCGCGGCTTTCGTGCACACTCTCTTCTATGTGGAACTTGTCAGTTCTCGAGTGGAAGGTGCGGACCATTTCCATCGGACCCTTGTCACCGTACACGAGGATAAGCCTACGTGGAGGGAAGAGCCTGATCTCAAGGAAAAACATGAGACCATTATAAATGAAAATGACCAAAATATCTGCAAGTGTGAGTAGCAGGAGCTTGGCCGGGCTAACTATGTCACGGAGCGCCAGACACATGATGAAGTAGATGATCACGTTGCTTCCCAAGAGGGAGAGCATTTGCGAAAATATAAGATCCATCAGTCTGAGATGTCCGAACTTGTAGCCGCCGTTCAGGCGCGTGAAGAAAAACAACACCACCAGGTACAGAATAACAACCAGGTTGCCTGCGCCTGTAAAACTCTTGTCCAGCTCCCTTGCGATATCGTAAGTCTTGTACCAGACATAGCCAAATGCCACAACCTCAACCGCCAGAATAATAAGAGTCTGACATAGGGATATTAATTTTTTATATTCATCTCTTCTTCCGTAGTCCATACTCTTCTTTCCTGACTAAAGTGAGTATATAGGGACGGTTCTCTTTTACTCACTTTTTTCTTAATCGTTCGTCTGCTTAAATTTTTCCAAAAGTGAGTAAAAGAGAACCGTCCCTATATACTCACTCCCGTCATTTATTTTTAAGATTATCTATTTGCGTACATTCCCTCGTAATACTTCTGGTAATCGCCGCTAGTTACATTTTTCATCCAGTCTTCATTCTCGAGGTACCACTTAATAGTCAGACGGATACCATCTTTAAACATTGTCTCAGGATACCAGCCAATCTCCTCCTTGATCTTGTCAGGAGCGATTGCGTATCTGCGGTCGTGACCCTTACGGTCCGTTACGTATGTAATGAGATCCTTAGTAACATTTGCCTTGCGAGGATCTGAATCAGGAAGAAGCTCCTGAAGAGTCTCGATGATAATGTTAATGATTTCGATGTTCTGCTTCTCATTGTGTCCGCCGATGTTGTATCTCTCACCGATGCGGCCTTTTTCTGTAGCCATGTCAATGCCCTTTGCGTGATCCATAACATAGAGCCAGTCGCGGACATTTTTACCATCTCCATATACAGGAAGATTCTTGCCTGCGAGGGCGTTGTTAATGATAAGCGGAATCAGCTTCTCTGGGAACTGATATGGGCCGTAGTTGTTTGAGCAGTTAGTGATAACTGCCGGGAACTTATAAGTATCCACATAAGCCTTAACGATAAGGTCTGATGAAGCCTTACTTGATGAATATGGGCTATGAGGATCGATAGGTGTTGTCTCATAGAAGTAAGCGTTTGGATCATCTGGAAGTGTTCCATAAACCTCATCTGTTGAAACGTGAAGGAATCTCTTATTCTCCTTGAAGCTGCCGTCCTCGTTCTCCCATGCAGCCTTTGCAGAGTTAAGCATTACAGCTGTACCAACAACGTTAGTCTGAACGAAAACCTCTGGGTTCTTGATAGAACGGTCTACGTGAGACTCAGCTGCAAAATGTACCACTCTGTCGATATCATTTTCGGCAAAGACCTTTCCGATGGCCTCTGCGTCGCAGATATCTGCCTTTACAAATGTGTAGTTTGGTCTATCCTCGATATCCTTGAGGTTCTCAAGGTTACCTGCGTAAGTAAGCTTGTCGACGTTGATGATGCGAATTGAGTCGCCATACTTGTCGAACATGTAATGAATGTAGTTTGAGCCGATGAAGCCGGCACCGCCTGTTACGAGATATGTTTTCATTTCGTTCTCTCCTTTATTGTGTTTGCACTCCGTGGAAGACTGTTTTATAAGAATTTTACGTAATTCATTTTTCGACATCGCTCCCGCTCAGTGCGGGATACCCCTAGCGGCCGCTTCGCTTGCTAAGCTCTCAGCCACCGCCTGAGACGGTGTCTGAATCGCTAAGCACCGAGCCCCGCAACGGTTTCGAAATGAATTCGAAAAATCTTACAATAAAACGTCCTTCTCGCGAATAAAAAATTACAATTTACATTTTCAAAAGTTTTCGAGCACTTCATTCTCACTGACGAGAGTTGGGACCCTGATGTCAAACGTTCACAAAAGTTGTCACAGAAAGTTGTCACAGGAACCGTCCCCACTGGTATCATTTTAGTATCATTTTAGGAGTTCTGAGATGAGGCGGTTGACTTCGCCTGGGTCGCATTTGCCCTTCATCTCTTTCATGACGTAGCCGACGATTGCGCCGACGGCTTTGCCCTTTCCGTTCTTTATATCTTCGACTGCCTTAGGATTTGCTTCGATAGCTTTCTTAACGACTGCCTCGAGCTCGCCGCTATCTGCCTTTGTAGACAGATTGTTGTCTGCGACATACTGTACTGGATCAAGGTCATCGAGGAAGACAGCCTTCTCAAATACTTCCTTCGCTACAGAGTTATTGATTTCCTTAGAGTCGACCAGTTTAACAAGCTTTGCGAGGTTCTCCGGGGAAAACTTCAGCTGGTCGGCATCCATATCATTTTCCTTCATGAGACGCATGGTTTCAACCATGAGCCAGTTAGAAACCTTCTTAGGATCAGCCCCGGCTGAGACAGCTCCTTCGAATATCTCACCGAGCTTCTTGCTGCCAGTAATCTGATCAATGTCATAGTCTGGAAGACCATACATTTCCTTATATCTAACCTTCTTCTCGTCCTTGAACTCAGGCTGCTTAGCTCTAATCTCCTCAATCCACTCATCACTTACCATTATAGGCACAAGGTCTGGATCTGGGAAGTATCTATAATCCTGAGCATCCTCCTTGGAACGCATTGGTGAAGATACACCTTTCTCATCGTCCCAACGACGAGTCTCCTGAACCACCTTCTCGCCACTCTCGATTATTTCCTTCTGGCGATTTACTTCGTTTTCGATACAACGTCTGATGGCCTTGAAGGAGTTAAGGTTCTTGGACTCTGTTCTGGTACCGAACTCCTCGCTGCCCATTTCTCTAATGGAAATGTTAACGTCAGCACGCATTGAGCCCTCATTTAGCTTGCAGTCAGAAGCATCCAGATACTGGATAGTTTCGCGGAGCTTCTCAAGGTATGCGATAACCTCATCGGCTGATCTCATGTCAGGCTCAGATACGATTTCAATAAGAGGCACACCTGAACGGTTGAAGTCTACATATGTATCGTCTGTGACCGGATCGTGGATCAGCTTACCTGCATCCTCCTCCATATGAATCTCATGGATTCGAACCTGCTTGCTGCCGCCCTTTGCAGGAATAGTCACATAACCATTTCTACATATTGGGTAGTAAAGCTGTGATATCTGATAATTCTGCGGATTATCAGGATAGAAATAGTTCTTACGGTCGAACTTGGAATTTCTTGTAATCTCACAGTTTGTAGCCAGGCCAACGCTAATAGCCTTATTTACTACCTCTTTATTCAGAACCGGCAGAGAGCCAGGCATTCCCGAACAAACAGGGCAGACGTGGGTATTAGGTGCGCCTCCGAACTCTGTGGAACAGCCGCAGAAAATCTTTGTTTTTGTATTTAATTCAACGTGGACCTCGAGGCCTATTACAACTTCGTATTCCATGACTTAGGCCTCCTTTCCTGAGCCGCTCTGGCTCTTATCACATTTAAGATTCATATTTGCGAGACGGTACTGCTCGTAAGCGTAAGCCGTCTGAATTATTTTCTTCTCGTCAAATGTCTGACCCAACAGCTGCAGACCAACTGGCAGGCCATTTCTATCCTCACCACAAGGAAGGGAAATTCCAGGAAGTCCGGCAAGGTTAACAGACACGGTATATATATCACCCAGGTACATCTGAATAGGATCACTCAGCGATTCGCCAAGCTTTGGAGCCGTTGTCGGAGCAACTGGTCCAAGGATCACATCGTACTTCTCAAATGCCTTATCAAATGCCTGCTTGATGAGCGCCTTCACACGAAGCGCCTTTACATAGTAAGCATCGTAGTAGCCTGAAGAAAGAACAAAGGAACCCAGCATGATTCGACGCTTAACCTCTGTTCCGAAGCCCTCTGAACGAGTCTTCTTGTACATGTTGTGGAGGTCGGTGTAGCTGTCCGTTCTGTAACCGTACTTAACGCCATCGAATCTCTCAAGGTTTGAGGACGCCTCCGCACAAGCTATTACATAGTAAGCCGGGATAGCATACTCAACCATTCCGAGATCGAATTCTTCAACTATTGCACCCTTTGATTTTAACACCTCAGCAGCACCTAGTACAGCATTCTTAACATCCTCGTCGATTCCTTCGAGAAAATAGTCTCTTGGAACACCAATCTTCATCCCCTTAACGTCGTCAATAAGTGCGTCGGTAAACTTATTATCAAGGATTCTTGCATCCTTCTTGGACTCCTCATCGCCGCCTGCGGAGGTTGAATCCTTAGGATCATGTCCGGAAATGACCTCTAGCATAGCAGCGCAGTCTTCTACATTTTTGCCAAGTGGACCTATCTGGTCGAGAGAGGAACCGTAGGCGATGAGGCCGTAACGGGATACTCTACCGTAGGTTGGCTTGATTCCTGTAACTCCACAGAAGGAAGCTGGCTGGCGGATAGAACCACCTGTGTCAGATCCGAGCGCTATGGCACATTCTTCTGCTGCAACTGCTGCGGCGGAACCACCTGATGAACCACCAGGAACGTGTTCCAGGTTCCATGGATTCTTGGTTGGACCATAGTAGGATGTCTCTGATGTACTTCCCATGGCAAACTCGTCCATATTGGTATGTCCCAGGATAACTGCACCAGCATCCTTCAGCTGCTGAACTGCTGTTGCAGTGTAGGTTGGGTAGAAGTTATCAAGGATGTGAGAGGAACAGGATGTAAGCATCCCTTCGATACACATATTGTCCTTGATGGCAACAGGCACACCCGCAAATGGACTGAGCGCTTCGCCGGCAGCTTTCTTGGCAGCGATCATCTTGTCCGCTTCTTCCGCTGCCTTCAGGGCACCTTCTGTGTCCACCGTGACATATGCATTTATTTCTTTATCCTTTTTGCCTATCTCGTCCAGGTAAGCCTTAGTTGCTTCGACCGATGTGATCTCGCCAGCAGCAATCTTTTTACCTAGCTCGACGGCTGATAATGACAGGATTTCGAGCATTTTTGAAATCTCCTTTTTTATAAATTATATTCTTGTATATTTTTTATATTTTTA
>JAFVAQ010000036.1 GCA_017480495.1 Eubacterium sp.
AGCATTATTTCAATAAAGGGTCCGTCATACCGAACAAAAGATATCCGGTCCTTGTTGGAAGTTCAAACTGCGGAGGAATAAGTGGAAAAACCTACATTTTTATATTCCATTTTTCCTACATTTTTATATTGACTTTTACAAATGCAGTCATTAAAGAATTAAACGGATTATATAACCACTTGAACATGCTCCCTGATTCGGATAATATAATCTTGACTGACACCATACAAGAAGACATGACTAAACTACAATTTAAAGTAAAGGAGCAAGCTGTATTAAAGGAACATAACGGTCCTATCAATCCAATTGTTATAACCAAAAGAGGCAAACAGATTACTGTATATAAAGTGAGTGTTAAAGGGCGAAGGTATCAATCTTCTACCTATACGGGTATTATAGATTCCCTCGCAATTGCTTATGGAATAACAGAAGACACAGCAAAATCTAAAGATTATTCAATTGGAACTATATTTGAAAAGGCACTAAATGAAAGACAGCTATCAGACGGAATATGCAATGAGACATTCAGAAAATATAAATCTGATTTTAAACGATTTATTACTGAAGAATTCTCTAACCAGGATATAAGAACTGTTAAGAGGATTGATTTGGAAATATACTCACAGCAACTCATAAAGGATAAATCCTTAACTGAGAAAGCATTTAAGTCCTACAAATCTATACTTAATCTTATATTCGATTACGCAACTGACTATGATCATGAACTTATAAGCGTTAATCCCGTCGACAGAATGAACAACAAGAAATTCTACAAAGGCTGTTATCACAAGGATACTGAGGATGATGAAATATTCAGCCCTGAGGAAATATCTCAAATTAAAAATGAGATATTTAAGAGAAGGAGCCACAAAAGATACAATGGTTATTTTGTACATGGATATATAGCACTACTGGCTATAGAAACAGGTATGCGTGTTGCAGAACTATGTTCATTAAAGGAGTCAGATATTATAAGTACGGATAACCTGATCCATATCCATTCTCAGCAGCTAAGCGAAAAAGTAGAAGGACATAGAGAATACAGCTATGCAAATTATACTAAAGACGAAAAAGGCTGCCCTAAAGGCGGTCGCTACTATCCAATAACCCCAACAATTAAAGAGATATTAGAATTAAATCGCTCAGATAAAGATATGTTGGGGATTAAATCAGATTATGTATTTTGTAATTTTGATGGTGATTGGGTAAAAAAAGACGCTTATATAACGTTTCTGAGAAGAATGTTAAAATCAATGGGATTTAAAGTAACTAATAATCATGCATTCAGAAAATCCTTGAATTCTAACATTTTGATACCAAGAGGAATACCTGCACCTGAACGTGCTGCTCTACTAGGTCACAGCATTGATACCAACAACAGACATTATAGTATGCCACGTAAAGGATACACAGAAAACCTTAGAGATATACTCTCACAAGATTCTGATGTGGTCACCATGAGTCACCAGCAGATTATACCTTTTCCAGTTAAAGAAAAAAGCCAAGAACTCAATGAATTCAAGGCTTTTTCAAAAAAAATCACTTGTGCGGGAGATGGGACTTGAACCCACACGACGTTGCCATCACTAGATCCTTAGTCTAGCCTGTCTGCCAATTCCAGCACTCCCGCTTACATTATTCAAGTCGTGATCACTTGAACACGACTTGAATATATTATCACTTATATAAAACTTTGTCAACCAAAATTCTGATTAATTATATACTTTTTTTGAAGTATCAGAAAACTAAGCTATAGCTGCCTTTGCAACCTCAACAAGCTTTGTGAATCCTTCTGGATCACTGATAGCTATCTCAGAGAGCATCTTACGATTCATATCTACTCCAGCAACCTTGAGACCATGCATAAGCTGGCTGTAAGAAATATCATTCATTCTTGCAGCTGCGTTGATACGAGCGATCCAAAGCTTACGGAAGTCTCTCTTACGCTCCTTACGTCCTGCGAACTGAGATGCCTGAGCTCTCATTACAGACTGCTTTGCTACTCTATACTGCTTACTTCTAGCTCCACGGTATCCCTTTGCAGCCTTAAGTACTTTATTATGCTTCTTCTTGGCATTAGCGCCACCTTTAATTCTTGCCATTTTATTATCCTCCTAATTAAATAGTCTACATACCAAATCTTAGAGATATGGAAGAATCTTCTTCATATTCTTCTCATTTGTCTTATCAGTCATAGCAGCCTTTCTAAGATTTCTCTTTCTCTTAGTAGTCTTCTTTGTAAGGATATGACTCTTATTAGCTTTATTTCTCTTAAGCTTTCCAGTTCCTGTAACCTTGAAGCGCTTTGCAGCAGCTCTCTTTGTCTTTAACTTTGGCATTTGTTTTTCCTCCTATATATTTAAATACCTATTTATTTGTCTTTGCAGCAAGAAACATTGTCATGCTTCTTCCTTCAAACTTAGCCTGCTTATCGATAACAGATACATCTGACAGCTTCTCAGCGAAGTCGTCGAGAATAGGCTTGCTCTGATTTACATATGCCAACTCACGGCCTCTAAATCTAAGTGTAACCTTAACTCTATTACCCTTTTGCAGGAATTTCCTAGCTTG
Source organism: Eubacterium sp. (assembly GCA_017480495.1). Classification (GTDB taxonomy): domain Bacteria; phylum Bacillota; class Clostridia; order Lachnospirales; family Lachnospiraceae; genus Eubacterium_Q. The sequence continues at coordinate 2,572 of JAFVAQ010000036.1, forward strand.
ATTAATCTTGGTATTAAGATCATTCTCATCAATATTTGGAGACAGACGAACCTCTTTGATTTCAACAGTCTTCTGTTTCTTCTTGGCTTCCTTTTCCTTACGAGATATCTCATAACGGAACTTACAATAATCAATAATCTTACATACCGGAGGTTTAGCATTTGGTGATACTCTTACGAGGTCAAGTCCAGCAGCCTCAGCAGCTTCTCTTGCCTCCTGAATACTCATAACACCCAGCTGATTCCCCTCAGATCCGATAACTCTTACTTCCTTATCACGGATTTGTTCATTAATTAAGTAGTCTATTGCCTTACCCTCCAAAAAAAATAAAGTGGATATTACAGAATATCCACTTTAAAATACACTATCAAAGCACACCAAAACAAAATCTTTGGTTCAAACTCAAGGTATTCGACCCGGCAACCTTCTTGTTACCCAGGTGAGAGTGGATACTCTACTTTGTTTTTAAGCGTTTTTTCACACGCCTTGATATATTACAACAAATGTCTGTCTTTTGTCAAGTTTATTTTTAATACGTACCTAGTATTATCATTTCATCAGTATTTGCCTTAAGCTCGCGAAGGGCTTTGATAACATTTCTGTCTGTAAGCTTACCTTCAAATGTTACATAGAACCAATATTCCCATTTATGCTTAAGCGATGGGCGTGACTCTATGCTGGTCATATTCAGCTGATTGATGTCGATTATTCCCATTACATCATACAGCGCGCCGACCTTATGCTGGGTTGTGAAGCAAACACTAACATTTACTGCGTCACTGAGGAATACCTCTTCTCTAGTAAGGATAACAAACTTAGTAGCGTTGTCAGCGGAGAAATTTATATTTCTCTCCAGTATCTTGAGGCCGTATATCTCAGCCGCTCTCGCACTTGATATGGCCGCCTGATTACGAAGCCCCTCATCTCTTACTCTCTGAGCAGCCCGCGCTGTATTGCTTACGCTCTCGGTCTTAAAACCATTTTCATCTATATATTCCTTGCACTGCATAAGACCCTGAGGATGTGAATAGACCTTAGTAATATCCGAAAGAACAGACTCATTCATACCTAACAGGCAATGATTGATATCAATAGTAACCTGAGCTATTATCTTGACTCCACTGGTCCTGATTATGTCGTAGTTACCTGTGACAAATCCAGCTGAACTATTCTCTATAGGAATAACTCCGTAGTCAGCCTCACCGTCTGCAACGGCTCTAACTACATCATCAAACTTTTTAACATTTTTATATTCGACTTCATCGCCGAAGTATTTAAATGCCGCTTCCTCAGCATACGCTCCTGGGACACCTGCATATACAACGGATTTACCCCTCAGATCAAGGTTCTCCTGCTCGGAGAAGTCCTCTGTCTCAACTCTATCTACAGAAGCATATCCACTATTCTTAAGGTCCTCCAACATCTGCACTGCTGTTTTCATGAGTATTGGATGATATACATAAGGAGCTATCTCTACAAGAGGCTTCAGTACGAAGTCTCTCTTATGCATCTCCGGATGAGGTATCGTAAGATCGCTGGTATTAATTATCCTGTCATCATATAACAGAATATCTATATCCAGAGTACGTGGACCCCAGTGAATTATTCTCTCTCTACCTGCTTCCTGTTCTATATCATGAATAATAGTAAGGAGCTCCATTGGTTCAAGAGTCGTCTCTATCTCAACTACGCCATTAAGGAAATCCGGCTGCTCCACTGGACCATAAGGCTCAGTTTCTATATACTCTGAAACCTTGAGAGAGGATATCGATTCATCCTTACCAAGCTCTTCTACTGCCATATTGAGATAGCCTCTTTTATCTCCAAGGTTCGAGCCTATTCCAAGGTAAACTATATGTTTTGATCTGGTGATAGTGACATTTACATCTCCAAACTCAGCCTCTATAGGAGCATGAGGCTTACTTACCTTTACTGTAACTTTACGAACTATATCATAGTTAGACAGAATTGCTTCAACAACCGCCTCTGCTGCCGCCTCTATAGTATTATAGATAGTTTCGGTAAAGGTTTCCTTCGCAAGGAGCGTAACATCCGCATAATTAACGGTCTTCTCAAGCATGTCAGACACACCTGCATACTTAAGATTCAGTTCCATTTCAATAGTAATAAAGAAATCCTGTCCATTTTTCTTTTCTTCGTCCAAGACTCCATGATGCGCAAATACTTTGATTTTTTCAATTCTTATTTTATCCATATCTATTCCTAACCCTAAAACCTTGTTAGAATTCTTCTAGCACATTTAGCACTAGTACTTCAGTTCACTATTCTTTTTCTCAGACTCCCAGTCACATTCGCCCTCTGCTTCGCATCTAAAGCAAACTCTAGAAAGCTTATCTGCTCTATACAGGATTCCCGCGAGACAACCTTCATCCTCAGGCTTTTCACCATGCTGTTTTATAGCTTCGCAAATATCCCCTATCTCACCATAGCTAAAACCTGTTCTCTCAAGTATAGGTCTGGCAATTATAGGTCCTGCCTCGTGATGACTCATAGTTTCTTCATACTTAGAGCATCTACCGATATCATGAAGAAGTGCTGTAGCATACAGGATTTCCTTCATATATTCCTTATTCCAGAAGTTCCACTCTATATCATCATTTAGATCTATGATGGATTCATCCTTCACCATATCTGTATGATGCCATTCATTATCTAGCCAGTCTATATAGAGCTCGAGATACAGCTCATAGGCTATTCTGGCAACAGACAGAATATGGTTCATACCATGCTTGCAGAACTTTCTGTTCTTCTCCCCTTCTTCTATCTCATTGATTCTTTTAATAAAGCTCTTATCCTGTAGAATAGAATTAACTCTTTTCATCAACTTTTACCTTCTTAAAATGTTATTTGTAATATTTTTACGTAATTTATTCTTTAAAATATCTTAGGGCGTCTCCTGTGATAGAAAGTGTTCCGCAGATAACTATCCTAGAAGCTTTCCCGGATGATTCTCCCGTCTTGTTTGCTTTCGCCTCTTCCATCGCTGCCTCAATAGCGCCTTCAACAGATTCTGCCGCAGCCGCATCGACACCAGCCTCTTCAAAGAGATAGGCAAGCTCCTTTGCAGGAATGCTTCTTGGATTATCCGATGCCACGGTATAAACCTTTTCTATTAGCGGTGAAAGTGTATCTATCATCTTCGGATATTCTTTATCCCTAAACACTCCCATTATAAAGATGAATTTCTCATTTGTAAAATATTTCTCTAGACTTGCTCTTAAGCTAGTCCATGCCTTCTCATTATGAGCTCCATCTATTATCACCATAGGGTCCTTATAAACCACACTGAATCTGCCGTCCCAAACCGTTGTCAGAAGCCCCATATATATGAAATCCTCACAGACATCCTTAAAGTACTTAAGGACCTCTATCGCTGTTATAGCATTTTCGATCTGATATTTGCCCCCCATGGATATATCATAGTCCTCACCCTTATAGGTAAAAGAGGCGCTATGATAACTTTCTTCATTTATAACCAGTTCTTCTGTATCTGCCTGAATAAGCTTCACCTTATGCTCAACCGCATATTTCATTATCTCGGTCATTACCTCATCTGCCTGAGGTGCTGTAACTAGAACAGTCTTATCCCGAACAATTCCAAGCTTCTCTCTGGTTATTTCCTTAAGAGTTTTTCCAAGGATAGACATATGGTCCAGACTAATAGGCGCAAGAACATTTAGTACGTCGCCTTCTAGAACATTTGTCGCATCCATCCTGCCTCCCATACCGCATTCGATCAGCATGATATCGCATTTCCAATCATCAAATAGCCAGAAGGCCGCTGCTGTTTCTATCTCAAAAGCCGTAGGGCTTGGAAGACCATCTGCAATCATAGCGTCTACGCGTTTTGATACTGCAGTAATAGCTCTCGCCACATCCTCTTCACTGGCCCACTCCTTATTCTTTCTCCATCTTTCACGGTAGTCATATATTGTAGGGGAGATATACCTTCCGACAGTCATTCCAGTCTTGACAAATGTCTCCTCCACATATGCCATGATACTTCCCTTACCATTTGTTCCCGCAATATGAACCGCTGGTGTATTCTTCTCAGGATTCCCCATTCGTTTTAAAAGCTCACGAATAGACTCGAGTCCCATTACACTTCCTAGCTTTTCCTTTTCCCGAATATATTTTCTTGCCTCAATATAGTTCATCTTACCTTCTCTTTCCCACTTCCTAAGTGGCACAAAGGGGACGTTTTTTAGAAGCTCACTAATTAAGGTTTGTGAGTAAATAAGAAACGTCCCCATTTATCTATATTTATTCGCCCGGCACGTAATGCTGCACTGGACTAGTACTATCATCTATTGGACACAGGGTATATCCCTCTGCCTTAAGTGTTTCTATAAGTGCTGGAAGGGCTTCAACTGTATTATGATGGTCATCCAGATCATGCATAAGTACTATTGAGTCTCCTTCGTTATTTCTAACGCCTGACATAATATTACCATTAAGCTCTTCCGGTGAGAAGCCTGTATACTCAGCATCTCTGCTAAGCGCATTCCAGTCATAGTATTCGTATCCATTTTCGTGAAGATAACTTATACAATCATCTATCGAAACGTTTGATACGCTATTTGAACTTCCACCAGGGAATCTGTAATACTTTGAATCAACTCCCGTTATTCTCTCAACTGTATCGTGTACACCTTCGACATCCCTTATATAAGAATCCATATCCGCATATAGTCTATTATATACATGACTTGCAGAGTGAAGACCTATAGTATGACCTTCCGCTGCTATACGGGTCAGCTGATCCATATATTTATAGCTATCAGCAACCACGAAAAATGTTGCTTTAACATCATACTTAGCTAAGATATCTAGTATCTCATTTGTATTCTCTGAAGGGCCATCATCAAATGTCAGATAAACCTTCTTCCCATTTGGTTCAACTACCGTATCCTGCACCAGAGCCTCGTCCTCCATCGAAGCATCTCCAGCCGTCTCACTTAATTCAGCATCTCCAGCTGTAGCATCTGAAACTCCAAGTGTCAGTGGATTCTGAGCTGTAGTATCCTTCTCCAGCCTTCTATTATCTTGTCCCAATATGTCCTCATTATCAGCTTCCGTAGACTCAACTGTTTTAATATTAGATTGAACAGCAAGCTCTCTTGCAACCTCATCCATCTTACTATTTGCCGCATCATTTCTCTTCATAAGAGAAAATGTCACAACAGTTGGAAGAATAAGAAAGGCTGCAACTGCAACAATTAGAAGAAGTTGGGGTAGTTTAAATCTTCTAAATGGTTTCATTTTTTCCTCTTTATTTCTTCATACTAAAATATTTATCACGCTTATTTATCATAGCATCGTACTGGTCATACATTTTCTGAACACTATTCTCAAGCAAGTAGTAATGCATGCAATAAGGTACAAGGAGTACAAATAAGAGAACTATAAGCGGAAGTATCATAAGTTCTCCCTTTATTACAAATGCAAGAATACTCATCACAGTACATATTGCTACAAGACAGAATACTATGAGATGAACCAGTCTCTCATGAGCAAAGAATCTGATCTGGGTGAGATGTCTCTCTATCTCTTTATCCCAATCTCTTTCCACGCCCTTATTCATCTTGCTACTCTCGTCGAGCATTTCATCGATATATTTTAAATAAGCGACTATTCTATTCTTCATTTCTCACCTTTAGAGCGATATCAGGTCTATCAGTAATTATTCCTGATATATCCTTCTTAAAAAGTTTTCTAATTTCTTTTTTATCATTCACGGTCCACACATAAACAGGTATACCGCGTCTTTTCATTCTACTAAGAAATCCAAATCTAAGCAACCTCGAATTTGGACTTATGAAGTCAGCCTTGCAGGCTTTAAGTCTTCTCTCTGGAAAGAGCTCATTTATTCTTCTTTTTAGATTTGCCTTCTTATATCCAACTAGAAGTCCAGTACGAATATTTGGATCGAATTCCTTAATCTTGTAGGATACGGAATCCTTGAAGGACTTGACTGAATAATTATCGTAAGAAGCATTCTTCTTAAGGAGTCTTACAAGTCTAGATTCATAACCCGTTTCCTTAAGCTCAATGTCCATATATATTCTATTGTTGCAGAGTTCCAAAACTTCTACTAGAAGTGGAATATGAAAGCCCTGTTTCTTCGCAACAGCTTCCATCTCTTCATAGGTATACCATGAAACAGGCTGATCAGCGAAATTCTTGTCATGATAAACTACCAGGATATTGTCCTTAGTCTTTCTGACATCAAACTCTACCATATCTGATCCAACCTCTATGGCCTTCTCAAAAGACTCAAGTGTATTCTCCACATCTACAATACCAGATGCGCCTCTATGAGCTATAATTTTTTTCATTTATTATCCCTCTGATGCATCCTATTCCTAGGACGACTTTATATTCAATTAAACTTTGCAAACATATCCATGTTTGATATAATTATAACTCAAATATCTATCGTTGATTTTACCGAAATATGGAGGAAATAGTTTTGAGTAATAATAATAATGACGAATATGAAAAGTACTGCTATATGTGCCGCAGACCTGAGTCCGACACAGGTAAGCTTATCAACTTCGCCGCAAATGTTTACATATGTCCAGATTGCTTACAGAAGACACTAGATCAGATAAGCAACAGTCCTATAATGGACCTTCAGAATATGCCAGGTTTCAACAACATGAATATGTTCACTCCGAACATGGATATACCTAATTCTCAGAAGGTTAAGAAACGTAAGAGTGCTGAGAAAGCTGCGGCCGCTGAAGACGAGGAAGACTTTGAGGAAGTACATGAACTTACCCTCGACGATATCCCTGCACCTCATCAGATCAAGAAGCTTCTTGACCGTGATGTTGTTGGCCAGGAATATGCTAAGAAGGTTATGTCTGTTGCTGTATATAATCACTATAAGAGAGTTCTTAGTGAGGAAGCTGCTCAGCGTGAGCTCGAGAAGAATCCTAAGAAGAAACTATCCGCTAAGGAGCTGGCCTCCCTCTCCTACGAAGAAAATCCAGAGGCTTTCCTGGATCAGGTAGAAATAGAGAAATCAAATATGCTCATGATTGGACCAACTGGTTCTGGTAAAACCTATATGGTTAAAACTATAGCAAAGATACTGGATGTTCCACTCGCAATTACAGATGCTACTTCTCTTACAGAGGCAGGATATATCGGTGATGATGTAGAGAGCGTTCTCTCGAAGCTACTCTCCGCTGCTGATAATGATGTAGAAAGAGCTGAGCATGGAATAGTCTTCATCGATGAGATTGATAAGCTCGCCAAAAAACAGGAAACAAGATCTAGAGACGTAAGTGGCGAAGCCGTTCAGCAGGGACTTCTAAAAATCCTTGAAGGATCAGAGGTTGAAGTACCTATCGGGGCTGGCAGCAAAAATGCAATGACCCCTACAACTATGATGAATACAAATGGCATTCTCTTCATCTGTGGCGGAGCATTTCCAGATCTTGAAGAAATAATAAAGACACGTATCGCTGCACAGTCCTCAATCGGATTTGGTGCAAGCCTTAGAGATGAGCTCGAAAATGACCCTGCTCTTCTATCCAAGGTAACAACTGAGGATCTAAGAGCCTTCGGAATGATTCCAGAATTCATTGGTCGTCTTCCAGTTATATTCACACTTAATAATCTAGATGATGATATGTATATACGTATCTTAAAGGAGCCTCGCAACTCTATCATCAAGCAGTACCAGAAGTTATTCAGAATGGATGAGGTTGATCTTCAGTTTGAGGACGAAGCCTTCGAGGAAATAGCGCGTATTGCTGCTGAAAGAAAAACCGGAGCCAGAGCACTTAGATCAATAATCGAGGATCTCTTACTGGATATCATGTATCAGGTTCCAAAGGATGATAACATTGGAACTGTTATAATAACTGGCGACTATGTTAAGAAAAAAGGAGCCCCTGTCATCAAGATGAGAGGAGCTGAGTAATAGACTATTTGATATTACAAATCAAAATGAGCAAAATAAAAAGCACCGCAACTAAGCGGTGCTTTCAGACTGTAGACAAAGCCGGTTGTGAAACACGTGTTTCACAACCGATTTTTCTATTTTATGTTATGCTACTGCAAATAATCTTGAAAATGGGTTAAATGGTGATCCTATTATCCCCTTTCTTTGTAGCATCTTTGCAAGTTTTTTTAGATTCAGGCATGCGTAAGTAAGCCCGACCTTCATTTCCATACGAGCTTTCCCATACATCTGTGTATATCTAAAATTATGGTTTTCTTTAGCAGTCCCAAATAGTCTCTCGATAGTCTCTTTACGAAGCTTATACAATTCTTTCATGCCAAGGGTATGTCTTATATCTTCGCATTTCTCCATGTATTCTTCCCAGATATGTCTGGTAACAACTTTTACATGATCTCTGCTTTCTGTACATTGGCTAAGGTATGGACATTCGGAACATATATGTTTACAGCTTTTGTATTCTTTATAGCCATCCCTGTTTGTTGTACTATATCGAAGAATCTGATTGTTAGGACAAATGTAGCAATCATAGTATTCGTCATATACATACTCATATTTTTTGAAGAATCCTTCTTTAGTCATTGGTTGTTTGTATGGAAATAGAGGTGTGATTCCTTTATCAATAAGTAGTTTTGCTATTGCCGGAGTTTTATATCCAGCGTCTGCTATTAGAGTTCTTATTCCGATATCTTCTATCTTATCAAATAACCCTTTGAATGTTCTGCTATCATGCTCATTTCCAGGACTAACAGTATAACCTAGAATCCATCCGTTCTTATCACATGCTGTTTCTATAGAGTAGGCAAAAACTTGCTTATGTTCTCCTTTGTGAAACCAGCCGCTTTCAGGATCTGTCGTACTTTCTTTTATTTCTTTTGTGTTTCCGGATGTTCCTCCGGATGAATGATTATTATCATCATCTGAATTGTTTTTTTCCTTAAGAGGTTTTTTGCATTTTTTCTCTCTATCATCATTTATCTCTTTTTTGAGAAGTTCTTCATAGAAAAGTGCCTCTTCCTGAGCTATGCGTTTTCTCATCTTTTTATTATTAGCTCTTGCTTTTACATGCGTCGCATCCACAAAAACTTCTGTTGGATCTACAAACTTCCATTTGTAACAGTCTTCAAGAATCTTAGCAAAAATCTGTTCAAATAAATCTGTATCTTTGAATCGTCGAGTATAATTCTTTCCAAATGTAGAAAAATGTGGAACAGGGTCATACATTTCAAGTCCTAGAAACCAGCGGTAAGCTACATTTACTTCTATGTCTTTGATAGTTTGGCGCATACTCTTAATGCCATACAGATACTGAATAAAAGGTATCTTTATAAGAACTACCGGATCTATACTAGGACGACCGTTATCTGAACAATACTTTTCTTCAACCAAGTCATAAATAAAAGACCAGTCTATAGCCTTATCAATAAGGCGCAAGAGATGGTCTTGAGGTACTAAGTCATCCATACAGAACATTTGAATCTGTTCTCTTTTTTTATCGGCATTCTGTGTCATCATAGGCGGCAAACCTCCTTAAAATGATACTATAATTATACCATAAAAAGGTCGATAAAGCCAGTAAATATAAGGGTTTTCAGTCTTTTGACAAAGAAAAATCAGGGGCGGTGCCCCTGACTTTGTCTACAGTCTGAAAGCACCGCAACTAAGCGGTGCTTTCTTTATATAATTAGAACATCTTACAGATTTGTTGATCCTTCAACACCATCAGCTGTGAAGTAGATCATACCTGTCTCTGGCTGGAAGTATACGTTAAGTTCTTTAACTGTCTTCTTTCCGCTAGCTTCCTTAGCCTTCTTTACGATATCAGCTGTATCGAACTGACCACCAGCGTACTCAACTACAACCTTCTCAACAGCCTTCTTTGCAGGAGCTGCCTTCTTAGCTGGTGCTGCTTTCTTTGCTGGAGCCTTCTTAGCTGGAGCTGCCTTCTTTGCAGGAGCCTTCTTAGCTGCTTCCTTCTTTGCTGGCTCAGCCTTCTTAGCTGGAGCTGCTGCCTTCTTTGCAGGAGCTGCTTTCTTTGCAGGAGCCTTCTTAGCTGCTTCCTTCTTTGCTGGCTCAGCCTTCTTAGCTGGTGCTGCTGCCTTTGCAGGAGCTGCTGCCTTAACTTCTTCCTTCTTCTCTACAACCTTCTTCTCTGCTACCTTAGCCTCTGCCTTCTTAGCTGCAGCTGCCTTCTCAGCGAGATCCTTAACACTTGCCTTCTTAACTGCCATTTTTAATTCCTCCATTTTAGAAAAATAAAATTTAACCCAAGATGTTCGTATTAAAATGTCTTGTTTTTTATTACGCGAATTATTCTAATATTTTTGTTTATTGTTTGCAACTATTTTGAAAAATTTCTCCATATTCAACAATCAAACAGAACACGAGAATATTCCTTTGTATATTTTTACAATAAAAATGACAGTATTTTTGTATTATTCTTCTTTCGACTTCTCATCATCATTTTCGTTTTTTATATCATTCAAACGATTCTTGATGTTCTTTTTTACCTCTTCATTTTTTCTCTGTTGTTGCTTATGAATGTTATTAATATCTTCAAATGTTCCGCCGCCTTCATCATCTTCAGCCCGGAATTCGCCCTTCTCAACTAACCGAAGGAACGCATCTACCACATCACTCTCAAGCTGTGTACCACTAACCTCTTTGATAATAGACACAGCCTTTTCGAAGTTCATTCTCTTTCGATATGGACGGTCAGAATACATCGCATCAAAGGTATCAGCAACAGCAATGATCTGAGCAACTCTTGGTATCTCTTTACCCTTTAGTCCTTTAGGATAACCCTTACCATCCGGTCTCTCATGATGCGCACCTGCACCAATGGCAAGCTCTGGCATAATACTGATATCCTTAAGTATTTCGTAGCCCTTAGCAGAGTGAGATTTGATGATATTAAATTCCTTATCAGAGAGCTGACCAGGTTTATTCAGCACGTCCTTGGAAATAGTTATCTTACCTATATCATGAAGAAGAGCTATGTTGTAATACTTCTCAACATCGTCTTCATTATATCCCAGCTCCTTCGCAAGCATTGCTGTATATTCGGCAACTCTGGTAGAATGACCATTTGTATAGCTGTCCTTAACATCGATTACCTTCGCAAAGGCTTCTGTCATCTCTCTTATGAAGATTCTATTCTCTTTCTGTTTCTTGGCGAGAGCCTGAGTCTTCTTTTTAACATATGCAGAAACTATAAGCGCAAGAATTGCAAGAAGCACAACAGCCGTAAGTATCTTAAACCACAGCTTCTCATAGAAAGCCTTCTTCTTCACAAGTGTAACTTCTATCTCTTTGCCACGCTGCCCCATTGTATTCTGAAGCTCCATAACAAAATGATAGGTTCCACCATCCAGATTCGTATAGTCAATAGGTTCAAGTTCAGTTCTATCTACCGTAGTCTTATCATTATCAAAGCCTTCCAAATGATATGTAACCTTTGGATTGAATAAGGAATAAGTATATACATAACTGAACACTGTCACTCTTTTTACATTCGAAGGAATGACTATGAAACCATCATCTTCGGCATATATCATCTCACCATCCGCTTCTACGAATGGCACAGACATTTTCGTTTTACTTACATCCTCCAGTGGCTTATAGATATCAACCTTAGTAACACCAGCAGAACCGGAAATGTAGAGGTTACCCTCTTCATCCATGTAGCTATATGAGTTCGCTGTGGCTACACTGGCGAGGCCATTATCCTTATTTAAAAATACTGTTTCTATTTCCTTATTATCTATAAGCTCCTGTTTCTGAACTATGTAGATTCCATTACTACTGAGAACCCACATATTTTCTTCATTATCCTCATAGATATCGAAGTTATTTGAATATGGGAACTTTTCAACTGTAGTAACCTTTTCATCCTTCATATAAGAAATAGAATTGCTGGTCACTATCCAGAAAAGCTTTCTTTCATCGTCTCTTTTTATTCTCAGGATAACCTCTGAAGAGAGTCCACCACGAGAACCAATATTCTTAATGGAATCATTATTTATAATGAAGATTCCATTTCCATCTGAACCAACAACCAGTTCACCATTAAAGCCTTCACATATGGTAAGCGCCTCAGGATTGCTGAGTCCGTTTGTTTCATCATATACTTTTATTATCTCATCATCCTGAATGATGGCAACACCACCACTACAAGCAATAGCCATATTTCCATCCGACAGCTCAATTGCAACCCTTATCCTCTCTGAAGGAAGTCCATCAGCAGTACCAAAGGTTACAACATCTCCGTGGTCATACCTGACGAGACCCAACTGACTGTAGGTGGATATCCAGAGTCTATCCTTTGAATCCTTTATAATGGACCTGATACGGCAATCTCTTAGAAGAGTTATCAAGTTATCCTTTTCGATGCTTTTTCCATTAAGAGTAGACATCTTATATTCGCCAAGTCTGCCCCTTTCCTTATCGATAACCTGAAGTCCGGTATCTGTTCCTATGAAGAGCTTATCGTCCATTACGCAGGTGGAGTTGACTACCAATTCACCCAGCCCGTATTTCTGATTGATATCGGTGAAGTTATTAGGAACTATTTTCATAACCCCCTGTCTAGTCGAAGTAAACCACAGGTTTCCTTCGTAGTCAGCGAGCATATGTCCAACCGAATTGTTAAGCGGAAGCTTGTTTAGAGCATTGAACTTACCATTCTTAATTACACCCACTCCGGAATTACTACATACCCAGAGTTCTCCACCTATATATTCCATTGAAAATATATAAGACAGCGGCGAAACATCTATCTTCTTCACGTCCTTCAGATTATTATCAAGACTTCCATAATAGATATCGGAATTCTCCGTTCCCAGATATACATAGCCTGGATTTTCAGGATCCGGTAAGATAGTTGTAAGAACTCCCAGTCCCAACTGATTACCATCATAGAATCCGGTAACCCGCATATTCTCGATAGTAAATACCGCTCCAGCCATAGTCTCACCATAGATAACGCCCTTGTCATCCTTACGGAGTTCACAGATATATTCCGAATTCAGCTGACTCTCATCCAGCGCATGAATCTGCATATCTGTATCTATATATCCCAGCCCAAAGGTAGTCGCTATGAATATATTTCCTTCATTATCCTCAACTATGGATCTGATAGATGAAGACTTGAGTCCTTCAACATCCTTATAAAATGTAATGTCACCCTTTTCCATATAGGCAACACCATTATCATTGGTTCCTATCCAGAGTCTCTCCTTGCTATCAACATAGAGACTTACAACGGAGGTTACACCGGTAGTAGAATCAATTCTTTCAAATGTACTACCATCGTATCTGATAAGTCCTGAGTAGCTTCCTATCCAGAGGAAACCTTCTTTGGTCTCTGCTATAGCATTTGCCTCAGAGGTTGGCAGGCCGTTTGAATTATTATATACAACTGCTGCATATCCCTCGCCGTTTCCGGTGGGATCAACATTAATCTCATTATTATCCGTCCCGGATATATTTTCAGCCCTGACAGTCATACTGCCAAATGTTAATCCTAAGAAAAAAAGCATCAGAAGCATTCCATACTTCAATGGAATATTTCTAATGCTTTTGATAGTTCTCATATAAAAATTACGCCCCATATAAATCACCACATAAATCCTCTCATGGACGGAAGATTCCGCAAAGCTTAATGATATTCCCCTTCTATCATCAGCCAAGAAGCTTCTACAAATCCACTTCATAATTGTAACACATATGCAGGATTAATACGAGAAATAATTATTCTGTTTTCCATTTCTGGCAAGTTAAATTATCATAGAGAGACCTATACGGTTCTTCTCCAGGTCGATATTTATAATCTTAACCTCTACTACATCGCCAACACTTACTACTTCAAGTGGATGCTTGATGAACTTCTTATTAGTAATCTGTGAGATGTGAACCAGTCCATCCTGATGAACTCCGATATCCACAAATGCACCGAAGTCGATTACATTTCTAACTGTTCCCTTAAGAACCATTCCGACTTCCAGATCCTTCATCTCCAGGACATCGCTACGAAGGATAGGCTTAGGCATATCCTCTCTTGGGTCTCTGCCTGGTCTGAGGAGCTCCTCAATAATGTCATCAAGGGTCATTTCACCTACTCCGATATCTGCGGCGAGTTTTTCCTTCTCTGCCTTGCCAAGCTTTCTAAGCTTATCTGCCGCTTCCTTCTCGATAGATGTAACAACAGTCTTGTCCATCTTGATATCAAGGATTTCAAGAAGCTTCTCTGTTGCAGCATAGCTTTCTGGATGAACTGCTGTTGCATCGAGAGGATTCTTTCCACCGATTATTCTAAGGAAACCTGCGCACTGCTCAAATGCCTTTGCTCCCAGCTTTGGAACCTTGAGGAGTTCTTTTCTATCCTTGAAGCTTCCGTTCTCTTCTCTATAAGCAACTATATTCTTAGCGATAGGCTTTGATACACCAGAAACATACTGAAGCAGAGGTGCTGATGCAGTATTTAAGTCAACTCCTACCTTATTAACTGCTGTTTCAACGACGCCGCCAAGTGCTTCGCCTAGCTTCTTCTGATTCATATCATGCTGGTACTGTCCAACACCTATAGACTTAGGATCAATCTTAACAAGCTCTGCAAGTGGGTCCTGAACACGGCGCGCAATAGATGCTGCTGAACGCTGTCCAACATCGAACTCTGGGAACTCTTCTGTTGCGAGAGCGCTGGCACTATATACTGAAGCACCTGCTTCATTTGTGATCACATAGCTAACCTTCTCTGGAATCTCGTGAAGGAGCTCCACTATTATCTGTTCTGACTCTCTTGAAGCTGTTCCGTTACCACAGGATATAAGTGTTATTCCATACTTCTTGATGAACTTCTTAAGTGTAGCCTTTGCGTCTGCTATCTTCTTCTCATTTGTTGGTGCTGTTGGATAGATAACTGCTGTATCAAGCACCTTTCCTGTTGCATCAACAACTGCAAGCTTACAACCTGTTCTAAAAGCAGGATCCCAGCCAAGAACTGTCTGACCTGCGATAGGTGGCTGCATGAGAAGCTGTGTCAGGTTCTTTCCGAATACTTCAATGGCTCCGTCCTCAGCCTTCTCTGTAAGGTCACTTCTGATCTCTCTTTCGATTGCCGGAGCAATGAGTCTGTCGTAGGCGTCGATGATTGCATTTGCAACAACCTGAGATGTCCAAGGAATATCTGTCTCGCCAGGCTTTCCATCTGCTATCAGATATGCATCTGCCATAGGAACTACAACCTTCTTGCTAGGTCTAACAGGCTCCTTCTTTTCAAACATGGCAGCTATTTCTTCGAGACCATTTATTCCACTGACATTCAGATTCCTATTTCTATTCTTATTCTTTCTCTCTTCTCTATCAGTTTCAGACTTTGTCTTTGGAAGAAGCTTAGAGGAAATGTTCTGCCTCTCAAGGTAATTAACGATATCATATACTGGAGCCTCGATCTTGACAGTAAGGAACTTCTCCTTCTCACCTCGATTTATGGCAAGTATTCTATATCCAGTGAGCTTTGAAACCGGCTCCTGGAATTCATAATAGTTTTCATATACAGACTTTGCTTCAGGGTCCTTTGCAACCGACTTCAGAGTTCCTGACTCAACAGTCTTCTCTCTGATCCATGTACGATAGTCAGCTGTATCACTTATCTGCTCTGCGATAATGTCAGCCGCTCCCTGAATAGCTGCATCCATAGTCTCGATACCCTTTTCTGGGTTTACATAAGATGAGACAACCTTTTCGATGTCTCCCTCTTCCTTCTGCTGCATAATCAGTTCAGCTAGTGGCTCGAGTCCAGCTTCCTTAGCTATAGTTGCTCTTGTTCTTCTCTTTGGTCTGTATGGTCTATACAGATCTTCAAGTGCCACCATAGTTTCGCAGGCCTCTATCTCCTTCATGAGTTCAGGAGTCATCTTCTCCTGCTCTTCGATAGAAGTAATAACTGTCTGCTTCTTCTCTTCCAGATTGCGAAGATATGTAAGTCTCTCATAAAGCTTACGTAATTGCTCATCATTCAGAGCACCCGTCTTTTCCTTTCTATATCTCGCAATAAAAGGAACTGTACATCCCTCATCTAGTAGCTCTACTGCTGCCTGCACCTGTTCCTTCTTAACCTCTAGTTCCTCGCTGATTTTCTTTGTAATGTCCATTTTTTATGCTCCTGTTTTATTACTTATATATGTCTCATATTATGTGTCATTTGTTAGTTTCAATTGTTAGTGTTAATCTTTAGTATTATTTAATGCTATCTTTAAATCATTACTGTCTATTGTAATAATTAATTCCGTCATTCGGATTAAAGTAAGTTCTTATATAACCATCACCAGATACTACTACAAATTCATTTGTATCCTTGAGGTAATAAACGTCGTCACCGTCTTCCTTCTCTGTCTTATGAAGAGCCTCAGGATTGTTGACTACATCTGATGCTGCTTCCTCATAGCTCTCTGCATCCTTGAAGCCCATTTCCTTTCCATGCTTCTCATAATGATCATCGAGACGGTCTTCATTACGGAAGGTGTACTCTGTTTCCTCATTTAATTCATCTGGCTTTTCTGAAGAATCTTTTTCGTCAGATGAAGTTTCATCCTTAGCTTCGGTTGAAGTTGTTTCTATCTGAATCTGATTGGCGGTGAATTCTTCATCATTGCCACCCCTAAGGATCACAATCACGATAGCTATCATAACTATCATCATCGCTGCCGCCATTAGGTAAATTTTCTTCTTATCCATGTCCCCTCCAGGAATCTCTGAAACTTAAATCTTTCTCAAATACTTATCTACCTCTCGGAGAAGCACCATACGTTATTTATCTCTGCTTCGAACTCGAAGTATTTCCATTGCTTCTCTGAATTCTCTACACAGTTCGGATCATTCATCACGAAGTATCCGCCAGAGAGTCTTCCCTCTGAATAGTCTCCACCGACATAGTCAGTAAACACTAGATAATGTCCTGTATCACTGAACTGACCAGGTCCCATAACGCATATGATAGGCTTTCCCTCTCTCAGCTTTTCAGCCATAACAGATTCATTTGGCATAAGTTCCTCAGAGATAAGTCCAAGTCCCTCCGCTCCCTCTGTCATGAAGTTCCAGCTAGTTCCATTTCCTACTGAACAGTAGCCATTCTTAGTAGCATAGTCTGCCATATATGCAGGTGTAAGTGATGGTTTTTTCAGAAGATACATCGCAACCATCGATAGCGATGTAGGTCCACAACCTGTTAAACCAATTGGACCTGAGCCATAGGTTTTGTATCCCCATCTCTCATCCCATTGATAAAAATGAGGAACACCATTTCTATACTCCTCATCAATGGAGATAGCAGCATTTTTAGAGTCCTTATAAATTGGGTAGTTCAGTACA
This sequence comes from Eubacterium sp., assembly GCA_017480495.1. GTDB lineage: Bacteria > Bacillota > Clostridia > Lachnospirales > Lachnospiraceae > Eubacterium_Q. The sequence goes on from JAFVAQ010000036.1 coordinate 19,937, forward strand.
AAATCCTTAGCCTCAGTATGTCTGGAAAGAAGCTTGATGAGTTCAGCGGAATACTCTGTTCTATCTATTCCATTTGCATCTGCAAATTCATTTATTATGCTGATTGCATCCGCCTGAGTAATAGTGTGAGAATTAGCAAGTATAGCTTCGGTAGGAGTAGCCTCATCTACTACTACATTTTTAGTCTCTACCTTTTCTTTTTTCTCATTCTCTTTTGCATTTGTAATGCTGACAATTGCAAGCAGCGTCATACATAAGAACATACCGGAAAGGAGAAAAAGCATCTTTCTTCTTCCCAGTATGATTTGTCTCTTTCGCTCCGTCATTTAAAACTTGTTCCTTACTTAATATCTATACCTTTTATACTAATCATCTTCATCCGAAATCATTTCCCTCATTTCAAGTGGTTCATCAAAGAAATAATTATAGGAGAATACGCTGGTTCCTTCATCATTAACATGAATCGAATATGGAACTATTATTTCGCCTGCGTCATTTTCGCCATTCTTAACTCCTAGCTGAACGGCCTTAGATACATTTAATTCGTCTGCTGCATACTCAAGTCCGCCGACGACTTCCATATCATAATAAGTCGCAATTCTATATTCGAAATTCCTGTCATAAATCAGGCTCCCTATTATATCATAAATGTCACTTACTTTTCCATTGTTAAATCTATCGACGGTATTGAAATAGCTATTATCATAGATATTCAGTGCAAGTAGCTTGCCCGTCTCGTCATCTATTACTATATCTACATCCACCTCTCCATTACTAAAGATTATATTCCATGCCATAAACATGTCCTTATCCTCTGTTTCAATCATGAGGTATAGTGCTCTATAAATATAATCTGATTTGAGGAGTTCCTCCACTACTCTTTTCTTGGTATATCCAGTTCTAGAAAGTGAATCATCAGTAATGAAAAGACTGACAAACTCTCGGGCAGCTATTTCAGGAATCTCGTCTAAATTCTGGTGGAGATCATATTTGTCAAGATTGACATTTTCACCACTCTTATCATCTAGTGATATATAAACAAAGGAAGAGTTTTCCAAAATGTTCTTTGTCTCAGACAGCTTATCATAGATGGTGACGTTACTGGACTTGATAGTAACCGGCTCGGCCTGATAATGGATGCCGTAATTACTGAGTCTACGATTCTCATAGCTATATGCTGCATAAGGTAGAAGCGCAGAACTCACTATTACTATGAGTGCCATAGCTATGATAAATACTGGCTTCATACTTCTATTACCTAGCATCTTCGTCACCTCCTTCACCAAGATCACCGCGAAGTGTGACAGTTACTACAGTACCTATGCCTGGCTCACTGCTGAAGTTGATATCGCCATTATGAAGTTCAACGATTTTCGAAACAAGGGATAGGCCCAGACCTGCGCCTCCCTGCGCTCTGGATCTTGCCTTATCAACTCGGTAGAAAGCCTCGGTTACGTGATCTATCGCTTCCTTAGGCATTCCCTTTCCATTATCTGTAATGATAAATGTAACTCCATCCTCAACCATCTTCTGATCTACTCTTATTCTTCCCTTTTCAGTTTCAATAGCTTTTCTCGCATTGTCTATAAGATTTATAATAAGCGTCCTTACCAGGTCTGGCTCCAGCATGATGGTTCCATCCTCGGTACGATAGATTATCTTGATGTTTTGTTCTTCAAGAGTTGGTGTAAGATGTGTAACTATATCCTCAACCATTTCCTTTGGACTGACCATTTCACGTTCTATCTTATCCTTATCAGATACAAATATCTGAAGTAGCTTAAGCGACATATTTTCGAGTCTCTTCGCCTCAGAATATATATACTGAAGGGCGTCCTCCTTATCCTCTTCATCTAGTTCCTGCGTCCGGAGGAGCTCAGCATATCCAATGATAGAAGTCATAGGAGTTTTCAGCTCATGTGTAAATGCCCCCATGAAGCGGTCCTTCTCTTCTGCCGCAGCTTCGAGCAAAGTTACATTTTCCTCCAGCTCTTCTGCCATCTTGTCAAAATCACGGGCTAGCTCACCTATCTCATCATTTGTATTAAGACCTGAACGGTATGACAGATTTCCATCTGCGATTTCACGTGTTGCTTTAGTGAGTCTGGCGAGGTGACGCACAAGGAATTTAGCCATAAGCCATGAAAGAACTGCCGCTGCCGCTAGCAGGATGAGGAAGGAATTGATAAACATGTTGTGAAGTCGCTTACGGGTATTGGTTACGTAACTGATATCGCGACATACAGATATAATATAATTATTGTTATCTATAGATATCTGCGATGAGCTAACGATATACTTCATACCCTCATCACCATTTATATATGTAACATAGATATCCCCCTCGCCACTCATATTTTGAGAGATATCATCTATACTTATGTTAACCTGTTTACTTTGGATATTTCCATATATCAGTTTTTTCTCCTTATACAACAAAAAGACATCCGAAGATGTCTGATAAGTACCCAGTTTTCTGAGAGTTTTCAGGAGCTGTTCCTCTCCTGCAACACTTCCACCCTCACAGGATAGCTGGATAACACTGGTGACCATCTGTATGTTGTCGACCGCCTCCTGCTCCTCTCTAGTTAGGGAGTCCATATAAGAACGGTGTATCAGAAGTGTCGAACCGATACTGAAAAGCAGAGCCACCAGCACTGTTGTTATTATAGAAATCTTGACTCTAAAACTAAACATCCAACCTATAACCTACTTTGCTTACAGACTTAAGCTCTTTCTCAAGCCCAGCCTTTTTACGAAGTCTTTGAACATGAAGATCTACAGTCTTGCTACCATATTCCAGTTCTCCACCCCATACCTTCTCGTATATATTTTCACGATAAAGGGCTGTGTTTGGAGTTCTGAGGAATAAAAGAAGCAGATCAAATTCTTTAGGTGTAAGGCTTATTTCCTTGCCATCTCTTTTTGCAACCATAGAGGAAGCATCAACATAGAGTCCATTTAACTCGAATACATCCTGAGTTTTGTTGTAACGTCGAAGCACAACTTCAACTCTGGCAATTAGCTCTGCCACTTCAAAAGGTTTGACTATATAGTCCTCTGCCCCCATCTTGAGTCCCTTCACTCTATCCTGCAATGCATCCATGGCTGTGAGGAAAATAACAGGAACTCCAAGCGGCTTAATATATTCCATAAGCTCGAATCCGTCTACCTCAGGAAGCATTATATCTAGCAGAATAAGGTCATAGACAGTTTCGTCTATCTTGTCCAGTGCAGCATTTCCATCATAAGCCACATCACAGGTATAACCTACATTCTTAAGACTCAGTCTTATTAAGTTAGATATCGCCTTTTCATCTTCAACTATAAGAATCTTGATCATAGCAACCTCCATCAATAACGAATTTACATCATTATACCATCTAAATACCATCTGAGCCAGTGGGGATGATTCCTTCCGCCCCTACTGGTCTCTGATATAGCTTATCCCTATAACTAGGTCAAGCTTTTACATATATCTTTATGGAATATTTCTTATGCTAGAATAGTTAGCGGTTCTAAAATAAAGATTATTAGGAGGTTATCCCATGAAAGACGAAACCAAATGTCTACACGCCGGATATACACCGGGAAATGCAGAGCCTCGTGTTCTGCCAATAGTTCAGAGTACAACATACAGATTTGATTCTACACAGGATATCGCTGATGTATTTGACGATCCTACTAAGGCTCTTATCTATTCAAGATTCGCTAACCCAACAGTTATGGCTGTTGAAGAGAAAATCAATCAGCTCGAGGGTGGTGTTGGTGCAATGGCTACATCATCAGGTCAGGCTGCATCACTTCTATCTATTCTGAATATTGCACAGGCCGGTGACAGCTTTGTATCAGTATCTGAGATATATGGTGGTACTATCAACCTTTTCGCTTATACACTTAAGAAGCTTGGTATCGAATGTATATTCGTTAATCAGGAAATGTCTGATGAGGAAATAAAGGCTGCATTTAAGCCAAATACTAAATGTGTATTCGGCGAAACACTTGCAAACCCATCTCTTACTGTATTTGATATAGAAAGATTTGCAAATATCGCACATGAGCAGGGAGTTCCACTTATCGTAGATAATACATTTGCAACACCAATTTTATGTAAACCATTTGACTTTGGTGCTGATATAGTTGTTCATTCAACAACTAAGTATATGGACGGTCACGCTGTACAGGGCGGTGGAATCATTGTCGACAGCGGTAAGTTCGACTGGACAAATGGCAAGTTCCCTGAGCTGGTTGAGCCGGACGAGAGCTACCACGGAACCTGCTATGTTAGAGACTATGGCAAGATGGCTTATATCCTTAAGGCTCGTATGCAGCTGATGAGAGACTTTGGCTGCTATCCTGCTGCACATTCTGCATTTCTTCTTAACCTTGGACTCGAGACACTTCCTATCCGTATGAGACAGCATTTTGAAAATGCCCTTGAGGTTGCTAAGTTCCTTAAGGACAGCGAGTATGTAGAGTCAGTCACATTCCCAGCTCTTGAGGATGACAAGAATCACGAGCTTGCTAAGAAGTATCTGGGCGGTAAGGCTTGTGGAGTTATTTCTTTCGTTATCAAGGGCGGACGTGAGCAGGCTATGAAGTTCATGGATTCACTTAAGCTTGCTTCTAACGAAGTACACGTTGCTGATATTCGTACTTGCGTACTTCATCCAGCAAGTGAGACACATCGTCAGCTTACAGACGAGCAGCTCGTTGCAGCTGGTATCAACGGCGGACTGATCCGTTTCTCCGTTGGACTTGAGAATGTCGAAGACATAATCGCAGACATAAAGAACGGCTTCGCAGCACTGTAACAAAAGTGCCAGTGGGGACGGTTCCTGTGACAACTTTTGTGAACAAAAATTCACAAAAGTTGTCACGGGGACTGTCCCCACTGGCCTCTATGCTTTTTGGATAGTACCTCGCCCTATTCCTGTGAGTCTTGCAATCTGTCTGACGGACAATCCTTCTGACTTCAAAGCTCTTATTGCTTTATCCCTCGCTTCTTTGCTGAACATTCTTAGCTCATTTCCACTCTCAACATTCAAAAGCGATTTCATTTTATCAATTGCCCATTTGTCACTTCTTTTCTCGTAGCAGTACTCCATACAAACATCTTCATTTGTAGCATTTACATATTCAAGATAACGATCATGTCCACCAAGCAAATCAATAAAGAGTGACGCATCCACAAATGAATTCTTTCTATCGTATATATTGTAACTACTCCAAGGATAATCACGAACTGTACTTATCCCTGCCTTTAATGGATTCTGCAAAATGTACCTATTAACTGACAGAAAATACTCTTCACTATCCACCAGTTCAGATTTATAACGCCCCTGGAACAAATGCCCCGTCCTATCATATTTCTTGTTATAATAATACGAATACCGGATACCAATCTTCTTCATAAATTCTGCAACATTGTCGTGTTCACTATAATAGATTAACATGTGAACATGATTACTCATTAAGCAATATGAACATATGGTTATGTCCAACTCTTTCGAATTCCTAGACATTAGCTTGATATAAAAATAATAATCTTGATCATCTTCAAAAATGATTTGTTGACCGTTCCCCCTTGCAATAACATGGAGATAGCCTTTATCTCCTAAGCGCCTCGCACATCTTGGCATTAAACTCCCCCTTTTTCTTTATTCTTTTTTGTCTGTATTTCTTTTAATACTCATAAGAGCATCTACGTAACCTTTAAGAATATAACGCATTTTTTCATTCATCCTATTGTAATTATCAATAAATTCTCCCAATTCCGAATTTTTATCTATCACAAACCAATCAGGTTTTTTCTTGTTTTTCGTTGAAGAATCGACACCTGATAGCAGCCACTCAGGAGTAACCTTTAAAACATTGCAAATGATCATAATTTTATCAGATGATGGATTATTGCCCTTCCTTTTCCATTCGCTTATTGTACTCTGTGGAATTCCTGTTTTTTCCGAGAACTCCTTCTGTGACATTTTAAGCTCATCTATCCTAGATAACACCCTTTCTCCAATAGTCATAGCTGTTCTCCCTTCTTCACTTGAATACCTAAAAAACCGTTGTAATATAATTTATAAAATGCTATATTAAATGTAGGAAAGCACCCACTCCAAAGTGGATGCTCCCGTTCGATTATTTGCTCTAAATGGAGCCGCCTCTCCCGGTGCAGACAGGAGAGGCATTTTTTATTTACGCTTAACTTCTTTTAGAAAAGCAAGCAATGATATGATCAGCGTACCAAGCGATATCAAAGTATCGATCACTCTTAGCACAATCGTAGCGATTTCAAAGACTGTCATAAGCACCACCTCCCTTCCTTGTAATTCAGAAAACTGAATAAGGCTCGGGAGGCTACCACCCTGTCATGGGTACTTCCTACGAAATTAGAATAACACCGAATTATCGGACAATCAATACGTTTTTTCGGAATAATACACTTTCTCGAATTGTCGTTGTGAAAAAAGAGCCAGTGGGGACGGTTCCCGTGACAACTTTTGTGAACAAAAATTCACAAAAGTTGTCACGGGGACTGTCCCCACTGGCACCATTATGAGTCGATGTTTGCTTCTTTTGAGTTTTCTTCGATATACTGACGTCTAGGAGCAACCTCACTACCCATAAGTGTACTTGTAAGGGAGCTGGCCTCAGCACGGCTGGAAATCATCACCTGCTTCAGCACACGGTTGTCTGGATCCATAGTTGTCTCGAAGAGCTGGTTCGCGTCCATCTCACCAAGACCTTTATATCTCTGAATCAGGAACTTGCCCTTATGCTCTCTTCTATACTTCTCGAGCTCGTCATCTGAATATAGATACTTTGCCTTCTTGCCCTCGCCCACTCTATAAAGTGGTGGAATAGCTATATAGATATGTCCATCTGTGATAAGCTCCGGATAGAATCTATAGAAAAATGTAAGTAGCAATGTCGCTATATGCGCGCCATCGACATCGGCATCTGTCATGATAATGATCTTGCCATAGTTCAGTTTTTCAATATCAAAGTCGTTACCAAATCCTGTACCAAATCCACAACCAAAGGCATTGATCATCGCCTGTATCTCTTTATTCTCAAGGACCTTCGCAACTGGAACCTTTTCAACATTAAGAATCTTTCCACGAAGAGGAAGTATCGCCTGATACTTACGATTTCTCGCAGACTTTGCAGAACCACCCGCGGAATCACCCTCGACTATAAATATCTCACACTTCTCAGACTCATTACTCTCCTGACGAACCAGCTTACCATTTCCCTCAAAGGAGAACTTATTCAGATTAACCTTAGTCTTATTCTTCGCCTTCTCCTTTGCAGTCTCAACCGCTCTATCAACGATGTCCTTCAGAACCTCGTAGTTACGGTCGAAATAAACCGTCAGCTGCTCACGCATAATCGCATCAACCGCCTGAGTAACATCTGTATTCGAAAGTCTAGTTTTCGTCTGACCCTCGAACTGAGGATCCGGATGCTTAACAGAAATAATCGCCTGCACACCCTGTCTGATATCCGCACCAGAGAGGTTACTATCCTTCTCCTTCAGCACACCCAGCTCATTTCTCGCGTAATTATTAATAATCTTCGCAAATGCCGCCTTGTAACCCGACACATGAGTACCGCCCTCAGGGTTGGTGATATTATTGGTGAAACCGATGACATTCTCATCGCCATCCTCGGTACAAACAAAGACTATTTCAGCCTCTATACCATTCTTCTCGCCCTTAAGTGTAACCACAGGAGAAGTCTTAGTAAGATCCTTGGAAATATCCTCTACAAAGGCAGCAAGTCCTCCCGGCTGGTGGAACACTTCCGGTGCGTAACCATCTCTTTTATTCTCAAATGTAATCGTCAGCTCAGGGTTCAGATAGCAGGTCTCTTTGATACGCTGTCTGATGGCACTGGACTTGAACTTAACTGTCTCGAATATGGTATCATCCGGATAAAGCGTAACCCTTGTACCAGTCTTCTTCGCTGGAACTGCCGGCTCACTAGGAAGCAAGCCATCAATCAGCTTCGTCCTTGGCTTGCCGTACTCATAGGTGTCGTGATATACATTTCCATCACGATATACATCCACGATAAGCTTCTTCGACAGCGCATTTACAACCGCAGAACCTACGCCGTGCAGACCACCGCTTATCTTATAAACAGAATCATTGAACTTACCACCTGAGTGAAGCACGGTGAAAACCACTCGCTCCGCACTCTTCTTCTCCGTAGGGTGAAGATCAACCGGAATACCACGACCATCATCCTCAACAGTCGCCGAGCCATCCTCATTTAAAGAAACATAAATGTTCTTGCAGAAGCCCGCTAAATGCTCATCCACCGCATTATCTATTATCTCCTGAACCAAATGATTCAGACCAGTTCTTCCAGTACTACCAATGTACATACCAGGTCTAAGTCTAACTGGTTCGAGTCCTTTCAGGACCTTTATCGATTCAGAATCATAACTATCATTCTTCTTCGCCATGTTGTTATCCTTTCACTGAGTTACTTTTTGTTACCTTTGCCGCCACGTTTTACAGCTTTCATGTTGGAGAGCTGAATGCCGTTAAACTCCGCAGAGTTATCAGCTGATATAGCGGAAACCACATAGTCGCCTCTTCTAAGAGATATGAGCTGAACTCCTCCAGCGCCCTTACCCTGAACAGGTATCTCTTCCGTCTTAACCTTGATGGAATATCCATTATTGGTTTCAGCTACTATATATTCATCTTCAAAACCGACATAAACTATTGGTGACTTAATCGCCTGAGAGGTCTTACGCGAGGTATCGAACAGCGCTGCACTTGCTCTCTTCGCCTTACCCTCTGTTGTAACAAATACCAGATTATATTCTGGAACCATACCTCTGCACTGCTCCACCAGATTCCTAACAGTATCTGAATCCATATTGCCTGCCGGATTCATCTCTGATACATTCATCATCGCCACAACATCCGCCGTATGACTCATGCCACAGAACTCAAAAATCTGTATACCCTTGTCCGTTATTCTAAACTTCTTATCCTTCTTATTTTGCTTCTTTAAAATGTCAGACACCTTGATGATATGAACCATTCCTTCGCTATCGAAGATCGCTATTCTATCAGTTGACATAACATTTAAATCGAACTTCCTAACCACATCAGGATTCTTCTCAAATACACTTCTAGGAGCGGACTTGATATAGAAGAATCGGTCCAGCAGGATGGTCTCTTCTGTAGCTACAACCTTCTCCTTCTCAACAACAACCTCTCCCAGATTCTCGATTACTGATCTACGAGGAATAGCATACTTCTTCTTCAGCTCTTCGATATCAGCTATCATCTGCTTCTTCATAGCTGCATTAGACTTGAGGAGCTTCTCATACTTAGCTATCTTCTTCTCCGCATCCTCAAGTTCCTTCTTCAGAACATCTACCTCTAGTCCTATCAGCTTCTGAAGTCTCATGGCCAGGATTGCATCTGTCTGCTTTTCAGTAAAATGCAACTCCTTCGCATCAGCTACAGAGCCCTTATATCTGAACTTGATATTCTCTGTCTTACCGAACATCAAACATTCCTTAGCTTCCTTTGTTGTAGCAGAACCACGGAGTATCTCGATTATGAGGTCAATAACATCAACCGCTTCAAGGAGTCCACTCTTAATCTCACGAACATCTCTCTGATCTGCAAGAAGTCTCTCATACTTAGCTGTGTAAACCTCCCACTTATACTCTGTATAAGTCTCAAGTATACGTCGAAGCCCCATAACCTCTGGCTTCTTGTTATAGATACAATTCATATTTACACTGTAAGTATCCTCAAGGCCAGCCTTCTTATATAAAATATTCAGTATCTTCTCTATCTCTTCATCCGTAGTACCCTTCTTAACATCTATAGCCAGGCACTCCCCGTCCTTATCACCTCTATCAGCGATATCCACTACTGCAGGAAGCTTGCCCTGACGAACAAGGTCAGCAACCGTGTTCAGGAACTTCTCAGTAGAACCGATCATCGTATAAGGAAGCTCAGTAACACAGATAGACTTACGGCCACGACCCGCGTCACGGATTTCAACCTTACCTCTGACTCTCAGCTTTCCAAGTCCAGTCTCATATATCTGAATCAGAGACTCTCTATCTATATTGATAATTCCACCTGTAGCAAAATCCGGTCCCTTCACATATTCCAGAAGCTCCTCTGTAGTAATCTTAGGATTCTGGAGATATGCTATCTCTGCATCCGCAACCTCTTCAAGATTGTGAGTAGGAATATTTGTAGCCATACCAACTGCGATACCAGTTGCTCCAGAGGTCAGCATGTTAGGAACGAGAAATGGTATATGTACGGGCTCCTGCTCTGTACCATCAAAGTTTGGCATAAATTCACAGTACTTAAGATCCTTCAACCCTTCCTCTGCATACTGAGATATACGTGCCTCAGTATAACGCATGGCAGCAGCTCCTGAACCAGAAACATCACCAAAGTTTCCGTGAGGATCTACGAGTGGAATAGGTAGCTTCCAGCTCTGCGCCAGGTTAACCAAACACTCATATATAGAGCTGTCACCGTGAGGATGATATTTACCCATGGTATCGCCGACGATACGGGCACACTTACGATGTGGGCTGTCGGACCTGGTCAGCTCTGATAAAGAGTAGATTACTCTTCTCTGTACCGGCTTAAGACCATCCTTAACATCTGGAAGAGCTCTCTCTGTAATAACGGACATGGCGTAGTCTACATAGTCCTGCCCCATTTCCTCTTCATAATCAATAGTTTTGATCTGTTCCATTTATATTTCCTCGCTTTTAAGATTCATCAGGCGTAGCCCTGAGAATGACATTATAAAAGAACCGACTGGAGTCCAGTCGGTTCATATTTTACCATATATAGTAGAAAGGTGCAAAGAGAAACACACGATTTTGTTGTTTTGCCACTTTCTACTCTTCTTCCTTCTCTTTCCTACCTCTATATCTAAATATCCTCGATATAAGTGATATTATCAGGAAGTAAGTAACCGTCGTAACGAACAGTGGCATCGCTGTTTCGAGGCTCTATGTTCTAATATTATTAAATACCTTCGTCATATCCTGAACTGAGATATATCCCACAACCGATGTCATCTTCACCAGACGAATAATCGCCTCCCGGTAGTCCTCCACTACATCCTCACCAGATTTAATAGTTAGATACTGGAAGAACTCACTAGGCGTGATGTTATCCACGCGTAGATCTCTCACGAATTCGCCGTCACCAATCTTCATAGCATTTCTGCGAATCAGCCTGTAGACCTCTTCCCCAAATACAAATACAAATCCAATAGCTGCCGCTACGAAGCCACCGAAGTATACATTCTCATAGTATGAATAATACAGCGACATAATTATCATAATCGCAGGTATACCATGAATCAGCCAGGCCAGCAGTGTCGATAGTCCTCTTACCAGCAGATTACCTCTCTGACTCAGCAGGAATATAATCACACCCATCGGCGTACCAGCAAGCACTGCAGCCAGCACCATAAGCAGTGTTGCAATTATACCGCCAGCGAATATCCTAAGTCTATTTCCTTCCACAAATGCATCATGGAAGTCATCCTTAATAGCGAACAGGAATCCGCCGTGCTTCTCAGCCTCACGCTGCATCGTGCATATCGCAATTCCGCCACTATAATCAGGCTCGCCGAAATACATGGCCTTGGCCCTCTTATCACTAATAGTGATGGCACCGATACCCACGTCGAATCTCTTACCGGAAACTCCTGCAAGCACCTGGCTAAATGAAGTCTGCACCATATTAGGCTTATAACCATACTCCCTGCAGAATCCAATCAATATATCTATCTCATAGCCCACAATCTTATCTCTGGACTTATAAGCAAATGGAACCTCGCTGTCACTATATGCAACAGTAATAGAACCATTCGTATCTGGTAGATCGGAGAATTCTTCACTAACCTTGTTATCAGTATCATTTCCGAACCATTTATTATCCAGACTCTCCAGCTCACCACTAGATTTAAGCTTCTGTACGTATTCGGTGTATTGATCCCTCAGCTCCTTACCTCTCTCATCTATAGGAAATATAAATGAATAATCAGAGCTCTCTACCAGGCCATCAATTTTGTTCAGTCTCTCTACTCCGCGCATTCTGGCTCTGATAATAGGCTCATCATCTACTGCGCCATTTATCTCACCGCTCTCCAGCGCCTTGTAGACCTCCTCTCTGGTCTCGAAAACCTTGACGACTGCATTTGGGAGCAGCTCATCCACTCTCTCCTCAAATATATATCCCTTCGGAACACCTACCGTCACCCTCTTATTGTTGAAGGCACTCACAGAATCAAGTCTCGGACCCATTTCATAGATTCGCCTAGCTACAGTTCCTACAACACATAAGACTATCAGGGATAGAATAATTATTAAATACTTCTTCGACTTCATTACTCCTCCCCCTTATCCTTCTGAGATTTGTAGTTAGGTGCACACTGCGCATGAATCTCGTCAGCTGGCTCCGCCCTGTCAAATGCCAATGTAAAATAATTATCATTATAAGGGTCATATGGTATCTCATAATACTTAAGCCACAGGAAGCATGCGTCCACTACCTTATCAGCATTTCGAATCTGTGAATCCAGACTCTTATATTCATCTGACTCTAATAGATGTACTACATAATTCGCCTGCATTTCCGGATCACCGATATTGAACTTATAATCCTCACCCGGACCACCTGGGCCAAACCATGTCTCTGCATATTCGTACAGGTCATCCTTCTTATCATAGGAAGTGAACTGACCATAGCCGTAGCCTCCATCCTTATTAACCCACTGATTAGTATCATTATAGAAACCATTCGTCGAATTCTTCACTCTGGACTCCAGGAAATCCTTCTTCTCTATGGTCTTACGGTTGACCTTCTCAGTATATTCATCGTCCTCCAGGCCCCACAGATTATTATTATAATCCTCCAGATTAGAAGCCTGAAATTTCGACTCTGCCTTAAGATTGCACATTACTCCCAGAACAGCAGTCTCATTCTCATCGAAATGCTCCATGAGTAGATTATAGAGCATTTGATCCTCTGACATATCCCCTAAATCCTTGTATTCCTTGGAAGGAAGTATAGACACCTTCTCCTCAATCGGAGTATCATCTATAACCTCGTGTTTCTTGAGAAATGTTCCCGGCAGCACAATCTCTGTTATAATTAAAACAGCAAAAAGGGCTATACCAATAATGATAATAGCCTTAAATCTTCGGAGCTCGAAGCTTCCGTCCTTATCCTCTTCTATCCTCTTAAGACGATTCTTCTCTCTAATAAGAGCCTCTTCACGCATATCACGAGACTTCTTATCATTCTCAGCTCTCTTTCTCCTGATTTCCTGTCTATGCTTTTCGATCTTAGCATTCTGTTTATCACGCTGCTTCGCGATAAATTCATCTGTCCTCTTAGTAGCAGCATCGAATTTCTTCTGCCTCTCAGAATTACCCTCTACATGACGCTTCTGAATTCTATCTCTGTTCTGACTGATACGAGCATCACGCTTCTCGCGCTTTTTCTGCAGCAGCTCGTCATCTCTGGCACGAATCTTCTCCAGTCTCTCATCATTTGTCTCGAGGAATTTATCTCTACGCTTGTCCGCTTTATCGATTTCAGCAACACGTCTCTCGTAATTCTTCTTAGCTCTCTCGAGCTGTTTTTTACGTCTAGCTTCTCTTAGCTCATCACTAGAGCCACTTGAATTCATTTTATCGCTGGACTTCTTACCTGACGAATCACTCATCTAAGTAATATCTCCCTTCATAGCCTAAATAACTCCAAATAGTCTAAGTGGTAATGCCACAATAAATAGAATAACTATAAATAGTGGAATCCCCTTCATATATACCTTGATGTCAGCCTTACTCATAGTCATGTGGAAGAACATCGATACTCCCACATAGCCTAGGATAATCTTCAGCCATAGCATACCTGAACCCAGAATATGAATCCAATAGAAGCATCCATATACCACGACAGCTCCCACAAACATAGGCGCCGACGAAGTAAATATATTCTGAAGGGCAACCAGAACTATATTACCCCGGTTCCTGAAATTAACATGTCCCAGCGAATCATCTACATGCTTGAATAGCGCAACCTCTGTAATCTCGGCTCCCGTAATAACCGCCAGAAATGCGTGCGCCATCTCATGTATCATAACACCTGGGAAAAATGCATAATTAACTATAGCAGTCGCCGCTTTGGGGGCAAGCATCATGCTCAGCCCCAAAATCAGCGATTCTTGAATTAGCTCAATAAAATATCCAACTGCTATTATAACAAATGGGAGCAGAACTGCAATAATAAGAGCATATAGCACAGGAATATCGTGTATTTTGTTGTAATAATCAACTATTGTTGATAGTATTTCCTTGATCTTATCCATAATCTTATTTCTTGTTCATACCTGCCGGATGATTAGCTGGCTTATCCTTGATGCCGCCTCGTCTCTTGAAATCCTCCATTGATCTATTAGTTTTAGCCGACAGCTTATCACTTTCCTGAGTCATCTTGCGACTCATATTTCTCATGCGGTTTATAGCAGCATCTCCGCTTAGCTCCTGCTTAAGTCTCTCCGGAGTTATAGTCCTATCGGACAGATAACTCTTCATAATAGACTTAAATTCCGAACTATTCTTGATCTCGTTCTTAAGATTATTGAAGCCCATATTGTTAAATGCCTTAATAGAGGCAGGACTGTTAGAATTAGCAAGCTTAAATATCATAATATCAGCAGCCTGATCCATAAGCTTCGCTTTACCAGCTGCATCTCTTGGTATAGCAGTCATTGTAGATATATTACTCTCAGCCCTTATCTTTCTATTCTCTGCAATCTTAAGACGGAACTGTTCTACAGTCTTCTTATCGTTTGGATGCTCCAGATTATATCTCGTTACGAGAGTATTCATTAATTCTCTGGAATACTGCTCTATAGCTTGAGCTCCACGAAGTCTGTCCTTACCACCTTCTGTAGATGGTCTTCTGCTCTTCTCAGACTGGTACTGCTTAGAGTAATATATTGTTTCATCCAGGCTATTAAAATAATTCTCGAATTCAATTGTTTCCAATTGTTCGCCAGCCAGATCATTCATCTTACTATATGAACTACGTAATCTGTCTAAGGCTTCACGTAAATTCTTATGCTCTGCTGTCTCACTTCCGAAGAAGAATATAGACTTGGATGAGTTGAAGTCACAGATGGCAAGAGCCATTACATCCATAGGATTTGTCTCATTAACCACCTCTGCTGGAACCATAGGTGATATTGCAGACTCCTTCTCCTGAGCTATAAGCTTATCTCTATCCTTAAATGTAATACATAAATCCTTGAAATACTTACTTTCATATCTTAGTAATTGATTCTCCTGACACTGCATAGCAATAGATTTCATTTGATTCATGAATCTATTACGGTCATAATCTGTAAGCGTAGTTTTCTCGATTTCTGTAATAAGGCTAGCCATCTTACCAGCTATTAATTCTTGCTCCGGACTACTATATAAATCTTCCTTCTTGCCTAGCTGTACCTTCTTGGCAGCGTCCTTCGTAAGCGCAGCATACATAATATAGAACTGAGATAGGACTCCTATATCCTCCATAGTCCAACCTTTTTCCAGTCCTACCTTCATACCCTTGAGACATGCCTTGACACCTCCAAGGCCTCTCGCTTCCAGAGTTCCTAAATCCTGAGGATTATTAGACGTATCAATAAAATTAAGGGCCCTCAGAGTCGGTGAGATAACTGGATCATAGATTGAATTATCCATTATATCAAGCATATTGAGAAGTCTGACAGTCTGACTATAGATACTCTTACGGTATAGCTCTTCTTTATCAGGAGTAAGCTTACTTTTATCCTTATCCTCTAAATAATTAGCATATGTATTTATAAGCTTCTCACTATTATTACGTAAATCATATATAGGATACATCTCTCGAGATTTAATAATCCTATCACCTAAACGTTTTTCTCCCTGAAGCTGAGTATTAATATATGCGAGTGGTGCTTCAAGTATTCCAGCTAATGGCATTCTAGTATTAATATACTGATTATGGTAGCCTCGAAGGATTCGATTCATTGGAGCGGTGACAGCGTTATAATAATACTCATATTCTTCGTCATTTATCTCATGATTATTCCTCTTATTAATTAGAACATCTTCAAAATCATCTACTGAGGACTTAACATTTGCCTTTAATCTATTATAGGCATCTCTATCTAAAACCTCGTGAATATTTGTACCAGTCTGCCTTGCATTAGGCGTAACCATTTTGCCATATCCAGGATGATAACCACCTCGATCAAAAGCCAGATTTATATCAGAATAATCGGCCGGATCATCCAGAGCTAATCTACGTTGATCGAGTGTAATATCCGTATCTCCAAATATACCAGTTGGCTTCATATCAGTCATTATCTGCGAAGCATTGAAGACAAAATAATCTCTTATAACCTTATCATAATCTGCCTGGCGATGGAGCTCATTATACTCCATATTATTTATTTCATCTTCATCAATAAATTTCTCAACATTAGGCTCTTCTTCAGCTTTTGTGGTTTCAACCTTAGGCTCGCCCTCTTCTAGCGCAACATTCTTCAGCTCTTCCTGGAATTCCTTCTCCAGATCCTCTTCAGATATTTCAAGATTTTCAGCCTGCTTATCCATCTCGAAGGACTTATTCAGCTCCTCCAGAGCCTCCTGATATCTCTTCTCAGTTTCATCATCCACAAATGTCTGATTAGGATTAGATGGCTGACCTGCATTCGCAATAAATGGTGGTAATACCTCCTCCTGCTCAAGCTTAGGAGGTGACTGAAGCTCATTATCCTGCTTTAATGGTACCTCCTCATCATCTTCAATATTGATCATATTAGAATCAGCTATTCCAGCCTGATTTAAATTCATTCCTTCCTGCTCTTCAATATTAGGTTGTTCCTCTACATGAGGCTGCTCCTCTACGAGCCTGAAGTTAGCAATATCTACATACTGTCCGCATGCAAATTGCAGTGCATATCTATGAGCATTCACATAGCTAAGAGCTGGATCATTCTTATACTTCTCACATAGAGCATAAAGCGAAGTGACAATATCTCCCTTTGCAGCAGCGTTATTTACGTCCATTCTCTTATTCCATGTAGTCTGGTAAATAAGATTAAAATCATTCTTAAGCTCTGGATTAACAACCTGACCAGAAGCCTCCATCTGCTTAATCTGAGCATCAATAGCTCCTATGAAGCCACCAATTCCGCACTCAGCCAGTGTCCAACCATACTGAAGCGCCATTTTCTCACCTGCGATATATCCACGGTCTACTACCAGTTCATTCACTAGTGGTAGAGGATTCTTATTTTTCTGAGTAGCATTTAAGCAGGACTCAATCTTTCTATCAAATTTGATAAGAGTATCAGATACATTCTTTATCTCATATGCAGATGAATAGATAAGATTATTATCCATATCCTGAATATTATACTGCGCTCTTAGGAGTTCAACTGCAGATACATTTAGCTGCATATACAGCTGCATATTATTAGTTGCATTTGCGTATTTAGTTGTAAGTACTCCATAATTATCTGATGGCAGCTTGCTTACCTGATTTAAATAATTACACAGGGCCGGATTCTTCATACAAGCCTTCAGGAAATTACCCCTGGAATAATCTGCCATTTCCTGTACCAGCTCTACACCTCTTGATATCGGTGAAGGACTATAGCCCTTAGTACCTCTCTTAGTCTGATTCAGATCCAGCTTAAGAGATACTGTATTACTTATAGTATCCAGAAGCATAGTAGCTTCATATATATCTTCTGCTTTCTTGAAGTAATGTGTCATTTTCTGACCATTAGGAAGCATTACTCCCTCGCCATCGAAGCCATTAAGTGTAGCACCCTCCTCTGGAGTGATAGCGTTCTCCGGCGAATTCAGCCTATGCATTAGTTCATTGTATCTGGCAGTAATTTCACCAACAGCTTTGGTCTTACCAAGAGTATTGAGTATAGGAATAATAGCCTCATATGCCATCTGCAGTCTGAATAGTGTGACTGCTCCCTCCTTATTCCATATAAGCTCCTTACCGAATCTATCCACATCTGGCGCATAGAAATTGGAACCCTTACCCATAGATGCCTGAACCATAGCATTACGCTCAATTATCTGTTCTTTACGTCTATTAATAGTCTCATTTGCATTAGTTATAGCTCTATCCTTCAGGCGAATGAAATTATCCTTCTGTCTCTTCTCACGAGTACTTCCACTGAATTCAAGAGTATCATCGCGATATTTCGGTTTATTATCGCCTTCATCCAGCTGCAATTTCAGATTAGTTGTAATAGTCTCTTCCTTACTCTGTTTCTTCTGCTTAGGAACAGGTCTATTAGTTGGATCATAGCCTAGAAGAGCTATCGATCTCTCCCTGAGAATCTGTTCGTCCTTAGGCTTCCTCTCCTGAGCCCTTCTTCTAAGATTGGCTGCATTTACTCTCTTAGGGAAATATGCCTGCTCTATCTTAATAACGCCATCTGACATTATATCTCTATATAATCTATCAGATCCGGCATCCTCCTTGCCGGAATAGAGACGTACACGGAATCCATTATACTCCTGCTGAGATTTCATGGAATCATTATCCTCCTGAACATCTACAGGTGGCTTATTAAGTGTACCATCCTCATTAAGAGATACATAATTACTTGGAACATTATAGAAATGTGTCATATCCTGAGCCAGCTCAATATCTGCCATCCATACAAATTGCAGCTTATTCTTGCCATTCAGAATCTTTGAAACAAATGAGCCAATAGGCATTCTCTCCTCTCTATTTGCAGGAGCATTAGTTGATGTCTGATATAATAATTCATCACCATCCATTCCAACGATAGTAATATAATGCGCACCATCAGAAACTGTAACTGGTGATGCCTCTTCTACAATTGCTTTGTAGATAGTTTTCTTAACCAGAGCAATAGCACTTCTTCTATATGCCTCCTTCTCAGCCGGAGTAAATTTCTTGCCAAGGGCAGTCTCAGCATCTGTAATTTTGACAATATCAAGAGTTTTCAGCATAGCGTCAGGTGCAAATGCAAGCGCATTATCACCCATATCCATAACATTCTGCATGCCATCAGTATTGTATGCCAAATCGATATTATGCTTCTCTTTGAATTTCCAGCCATTAAGAGCACCCTGAGAATAGTTAGGTCTGAAGGCACGAATATCCTCCTGCGTAACATTTGTGATACCACGGCTCTGCAGAAGCATCTGGGTACCAGTTGACCAGCAGCCATTACCACTGGTCTGATATTTTGGCATATCTATCTTAATCTTAAACTTGGTACCATCCTTGTTACAATCAACCTTAGGTCTCTTAGAAAATGGATCCCTGCCATCAGCTCGCTGATTGGCTTTATTATATATCTCTTGTGACTTATCAATTGCTTCAAGACGTTTTAGGAGTATAGCCTTAGCCTGAACAGAAAGAGTTGTCTGCTTCTCTACCAAATAGTTCTCAATCCTGGTAGCATCACCTGTATTACGCATTTCAAGTGGAAGTACATCCTTAGCTGTCTGTTCGAACCTGGCTCCCTCTACGTCATTAGAGAGATCATAATCTCTGTGGAAGTCAATATACTCCCAGGCATATGGATAATTATTTACGTAGTCCATAAATATGCTATACAGCTCCTGAGGACTCTTCTTCTGTAATTTTGGTAGAAGCTTCTCTACGTCAATAACGTCTTTACCCTTTACCTTATAGCTTTCGTTAATTCTGTAGGACAGCTCCTCTATGTCTTGTACTGTAATTACTATATTTGGTCTGTAATTTGGCATAATTCTCTACCCCTTATCTGTTAATACCTGCATATTATTAATACTGCTTCTTAGGTCCCTTCTTTTCTTCATTCTTAGGACCACCCTGTTGAATATTCTTATCCTTATTAATATCCTTGTTCTTATTAGCCTCATTAACCTTCTTCTGTTCAGCAGCTATATCAGTTAACATTTTCCGACTTCCAATATCCTGAATCAGCTTATTATATGAAGCAAATTCAGTGATATTTATATCTTCGCCAATATTGTTCATGCCATTATATTCTTCCTGAATTTCCTTAACATAATTGCTACAGATTTTTAGGAAGGCTTCATTGGTCTTGAGCTTCTTGACGATACCCTGAATACCGCCCTTAACAGGTAGCTGTCCCTGATGGCTCTTAGCAATCTGACAAGCTATTGGAATAGCTATTATCTGCATTATACATATCTTGTTATGTGCACCAAATTCAGGATCATCCAAACCACCAATTCTATTATCCTTGGTAATCTCGTTAGGCAGTCTATTGATTGCATAATTATATAGATTATCCGGATCAGTTCCTCTGTCAGACAGCTTATTCTCTTCCTTGATAGCATCCAGCATGATTTCGTCAGCTGACTTAGCCTGAGCCTCTATTCTCTTCTCATCTCTGGCCTGCGCCTGAACAGGATGTATATCCTCGAACACATCTAGAACAGGCTTCTCTAAATTCTGTCCCAGGATTGCATTCTTATAAGCCATCTTCCATTCTTCATCAGACATATCACTTCTTCTCATGCCCTCCATATCAGGCTTCGATAATCTCCAGGTGATATATGTATCCAGGTTCTTAAGTGGTCCTTCCCACACATTATCCAGAGCCCTGTTACCAATTAGCTGAATATCCTGTACTCTCGCCTGTGGATCAGCAGATACAAGCGTTGGAAGCTTAGGAATAGGATTAGTATAGTTCGCCTTCAGAGTTCTAAGCTGAGATACTCTCTCTCTGGTGTAATGCTCTGTCAGCTCCTTACATGAGAATTCCTCCTTCAGCTCTGCTATTCTGTTATTGATAAGCTCATTATACTCCTCCAGATACTTTCTCTTCTTGAGAGCAGCTCCCTGCTTGGTACTCATACCAGCCTTAACTATACCCTTCTGCAATTCGCTCAGTCTCTTATTCAGCTTAGTATCCTTATCCTTGTTATAAGCAGCCATTCTGTCATACTCTACAGCGAAGTCCTTCTTCCACTTCTTATACTTATCAGCAGGAGTATTTCCTCTCTCGGCTTCATCTCTTGCTATTCTAAGCTTAGTACCAGCTGATAGAGCCTCCTTCTCCAGAGCCTTGAACTCTGCCTTATTCATATCCTCAGGATGAGCCATCAGATAATCGAACATAGTTTCTTCAACTATCTGCTTAGCCTCGTTATTCGCATTTGGGGCATCAGGAATAGATTTTCTGTAATTCTGAATAATCTGATTATATAAATTCTGCTTGGACAGTTCATAGCTTAGATTATTTGGTTCTGCTGTAAACTTAAGTCCATATTCATCAGCCTGGACAAATGGTATATCAGTCTTCTTGATCTTATCTCCTGACAGGAATACCATTTTCATATTTTGCCTAAACTGCTGACGTTCCTCAGCTGTAACATCCTGAGAATTCTTCTGGGTCAGATTAGCGAAGCCCTTCATGAACTCGCCCTCTCTATATATTTCGGCCTCATATATCTTGACCATATTCTCGCCCATACGAAGGAAATTCCTAGCCTTATTATTATCTGATTCATACGCTACCATGCCATCAATCTGTCTATTGATAACATAGCTAGGTACACCACCGTCACTATTTATGAATACTAATCCATGCTTCTCTCTATCTCCCAAATCCTTAAGCTTCTTATAATTATCCAGGAACGAACCAGAAGTATTTGAAACTGCTTCGAAGCCTTCTGTTGCAACTCGATTTCTGTAATGCTGGGCAATATGCTTAGCTGGATGCTTCAGATATTCAGCTATAGGGATGCCTGCACGCATAGCCGCTTCACCTATCTGGTACAAACCATTCTTACGACTATCTGTTACATAATCAATCGTAAATTCTGCTGGTACAGCAGCTTCTCGAATAGAATCCATATTACCAGGCGCATATTTCTTATCCGGAAATGCTTCCTGTATCATCTGATGAATCTCTCTCATATGTGCAGCTTCTGTTTCATAAGCCTCTTTCGCCTGACGAATCCTAGCCAGATCACCTGATCTGACTGCCTCCTTCAGCTGCAGTTTAGCCTCGGTTACCCTAGTATTGGCATAATACTTATGTCTCTGCTCTACACGTCCCTGACCTGTAATCATACCATACTCAGTCATCTTATTAATGATTCTGACCATATTATCAATATGCTGCTGAGACAATTCTAAGTCACCATTTTCCAGTTCCAGAACCTCTGCCGCGAATTCCGGTTTTACAACGTTATATCTTTCAGTTCTGCCACTTGGTTCCATAACTGGCTCCATCATTCCAACATATCTGCCATCCTTATACTGCTCCATGGTCTGAATAGCTGTATCTCTGAGTACAGTTCCTGCGTGGTCTCTATTTTCATATTTAGAGATGAATTTATAGGTGCTTTCCTTTCGAACTGCCAGATGCTTTCTTAGATCATTTAACATATTTATGTTAGCAGTCTTATCAGCCTGATTCATATTCCTATCATTTTGAATCTGTCTGATTTTGTCGTCAATGGTCCTGTTCTCAGGATAATCAACTAACTCTTCGAAGCTTTTCTCAGTAGGAAGCTTTATGGCGTCAACCTCACTCTTAAACTGTGCCAGCTTCTCAGGACTTTGCTGAAGTGCTTCAAATACCATATTGAAGAATACCTTAGCACCAACAGGATTATTTCCATTTATGTAAATACCAGTAATTATATTAATGCTGTCGAGTTCTGGTCTTGCATCGGCCTGAGCCCATCCATTCTGCTCTGCCTGCTGGTTATACTTCTGGCATATACTTAGAATCTCTTCCTTGGTGAGGCTATTTGCAATCAATTCCTTAACTGAGTCAATAATATAGTAGCTTGAATAAGCATCCTGCTGATTCTTAAATGCCACCTCAGGTTCCACAGTAAATGTATATACAGTATTAGTATTTGGATCTGGATAAACCTTCTCCTGATTAATTGCATCATTAGCTGCTTTATTCCTGTCAATCAGCTCCGATAGCTTGTTATTTAAACTAGCGGTGTCTACAAATACGCTATTACCTATCTCATTCACCATCTCATCATTTAAGACAGTATCCATAAATTCCTGAGTTGGTTTAAAGTTATTCACAAGATATTTGTGATAATCAGCATCTGCAGCTGTATTTAGCTCTGGATTATTTGCCAGCTGTGCCTTCTTAAGTGCCAGCTGTTCCATCTGCTGCTCTGTTTCATGACTACTGAATAAATTATTATAGTTTTCAGACCATAGATTGTTAAAATGCTTATATTTCTTAATATCAGTGATATACTTAGTTCTATCCTCAGCACTTAAGTTCTCTTGGTTCTTAAGCTTATCCTGGGCAATGCAATAATTATCTGTAAGAGTATTCATCTTAATAATAACCTGAATAAGCTTTAACTCCTCCGGAGTAAACTTAGCTTCAAATTGCTGTTTTAATTCAGGAGTCTTATTCATTACAGCTACAGCCTTAGTTAGCATATGTGATAATAGATGAGCATCCTTCTCTGGAGTGAAATTCTCCTTACAGCATATCTGTCCAATACTGAATTTAACACCATTAGCTACAGTAGTTACTAATCTCTCAGCACTGCCATTCTCATAATCATCAATTGCATCTGCAGCGCATCGTCTGGCTGGCTTGACAGAATGCTTATATACATGTCCATTGTTGAAACGCGGCTGAAGCAACCCATTAGTAGATATATCAGTAGTCCAGTTATTTGAGCTCATAAGTAAACGGCCAGTCATATCCAGATTCTCTGGTCTGACTCCAGGTACTATTTCTGGCTCTAACACCTCAGAGTCCAGGGATGTGAAGAATGCAATCGTCGCAAATTCATTATCTGTGAAGCTCTTAGGATCCATATCCTCAGTAAATTCCAGAAATTGATCCTTGGTATATACCTTCGTGCCTAACTCAGCCCACTGCTTAACGAACTTCTGTTTAGGTCCGAAGAATGTTTCAAGAGATTTCTCCATTGTGCGTGTCTTGATAACCGGATCTCCAGCTGCCAGAATATCATCTGTAGAGATAATCTTGTCATCAGCAATAAGACCCCTGGAGTGCAACTCTCCAATGGCGTTCTCTCTCATATTCTCCCATACCTCTTCAGAAATACCACTCACATCCTGACGTGGATTCTGAAGAGTATAGTACTCCTTATATTTCTGAACTGTTGATAGCTCAGGACACTGAACAAACAGGCGATTTCTCTCAGCTGTATTCTGAACGAGATAAGCCGCTTCTGACTGCTTATAGCTACTATTTGCTGCATCATACTGAATAGGAATAACCTTAAGTGGTACACTTATATCAGCAACGCACTGAAGAGCCAGCGCCTGCAGATTAAGAGGGCTCTCTGTTCTCTGGGCCCATTCTCTAAGAGAGAAGTTGCCAACCTTAATCAGGTCATACTCATCTAGTTCAGGATTCGCCTCCAGGAAGCTTCGAACTGCCTCTGTTTCAAATAATGGCGTAAATGTTGCATCATATATATCCTGTACTTCCTTATCAGATGGCTCTCTGCCATTTTCGAAGAGTGCAGTGATCCTCAAATTATTCTTAGCCAGTCTATTAGTTAATCCTGACATTTCCCACTCTATTTCTCTATCTCTCTCGAGCTGTTTCTTCACAGCAGGTGTAACGATCTGAACACAGTCAGCCAGATTACCTGCTTCATTATTATTCTGAATTCTAGATATCTTATCGAAGTCAATATAATAAGCATCGAAGAATTCATCATCTATTATTTTCTGAATAGAATCATTCTTGCTAAGTCTAAGCTGATTATTTATTACAGGAATCTGCTCAATATATTCAGAATCATTTAGACTTGAATGATTATTTATATAATTTGCAGCATCCTTATAAGGATCCTCACCCTTAATAGAACACTCCTTGAAGTGCATCAGCAGTGACGCCTCTGCCTCAAACTCTGATATATCACTAGCTACGTCAGTATTGCCTATTTCTATCTTATACTTTTTTGTATCAGCCTCTGCTATACATCTGAAAACAGATGCATAGTCGAATAGTTCCATCTGCAGCTTATCAGAATCCTCTGGCTTATCAATCAGACCGATTTTCGCCATATAAGCGTCATTTGCAGGATTTTTCTCAATCTCCTGTTTTACATCCAGAAGACATTGACATACACCATAGTTGTAGCCCAGATGAGCACTGCGCATAGCATCAAGACTCTTAGAGGATTCTGACACAGGATTCTCCTGAGCGTGAAGCTGCTTCATAGCCTTGCCACCATTAACCATGGTTCTAAGATATGTATCTACATCATTTTCTGCACATACTCTTAGGAATTCATCTGCATATTTCTGCTTCAGGTCTGACAGCTCATTTACGCTGAAAATCTGCTTCAGAGTATATCCAGGCTGTCCCTGTGCCTTAAGCTTTAGCGATTCCTCAGCGAGCTTTAAACATATATATACTACTGGGACACCTCTTTCAGGGACAATACTAGTCTTAAGCGCCTCTTTCTCAGCATCAGTATATTTATTATTATCATCCTTAATCTCGCCAACCGTGAATTTATTATTTCCATAGAACTTAGCCTTCATGGCTGAGAATAAAGGATTAGATGGCTGGAACGTAGGATTACTCTGTATTCTGCCTAAATCGTTGAAGGAATTCCTGAGCAGCATTTCCTCCTTAGCTCTAATCTCCTGCTCATCTTCTATTGCAACCCTGCGCTGTCCATCTACTGTTGCATTCTGGAAAACTCTCTCATAAGCCGCCTTCTGCTCAGCTAGTAGCTCTGGATCCAAATCCTCATAGCTCCTACCATGCTCAACTATATGAATTGGTACACTTGACAGATTTCTATTATTGTTTTGGGCTAATCTATTTTCTACAACAAATGCATCAACAGGCACCCCCTCTTCCAGAGCTGCCTTGATTATCTCACCTGCATATTCCCCAGCCTCATATACACTGTAATTTCCGCCATACAGCTCCCTGAGTCTGTCATCAAGAGTTCGTCCACCTACCAGGATATACTTATAGCAATTACCATGAGCCTCGTAGTTATAGTGCATCTTCGAATACAGTAAATCTACGAAGCTACTTATTTCCCGAGCTGCTCTAGGCCCTGTTACGCCAAGCTTAACCTCTCTTGGGCGATAATTATTCTTACCACTTATATCACTTCCGATTACATAGTCAGTCAGAACATTGCCGGTATTCTTCTCATAGAATTCATGTAGCTCTGTTGGTATCAGCTCAGCATTCCTATAATGAGAATTCGTGCCATATGCAACCTCCATACACTTGAGATATGACTCGTAGGAAGCCATAGGCTCACTATTTGCTATCTGATTCGCCTCATCAAGTAAGCGTTTCTTAAGCTCTTCATTTTCGGCCAGCTTGGATGCACGTAACAATACTCTGTATTGATAATCAGCATTATCAAGCTTATCTCCATCCTTAAGCTGATCCATTTTATCCAGGGTATCATATAGCATCATTCGTGATGCTGGTGGAAGTAGAGATGCTCTCTGAATAAGCCTGTTGATTCTGATATTTCTAGGTATGTACTCTGGTTCCATACCATTATTATTAATACTATCTGCAGCACGATTAATAAGCACCTCAGCTGCATCTTCTCTAATCATAAAACTATTTCTATCTGAGAGAATCTGTTCTGCCTGTGCTTTAACCTCTTCAATATTATTTTGTCTATTCTGCCCTGGTAATAGATTCCTGCCGCTAAATGTGAGTGGAACCACATGCCTACTCATAAAGCCCAGTTCATTCTCTGATAATATAGTAGCGAAAATAGGCTGATCAGTATTAAATGACTCACATAGTAATATATTGGCAAAAACTGCATCCTTCGTTATCCCATCTACTATTGGATACCTGTCAGCATATTTCTCCTCATATAATTCATTCAGAGTTCTGTCTCCGATAAATATACAGTCATATTTATCCATTCCACGTGATTTTAGCAGACCTTCATTTCCGGATAGCATACTACTAATATACTGCTTCGCTGGCTCCGTTGCTCTTTTAATCTCACGGTAATCTGTTGGGTTATCCAGATACTCCTGAGCTTTCTCAGCATTTAGTCCATCATATATAGGAATATTACTAATAGCATTTGTTACGGTATATCCAGGAACTGTTACCAGCTGTCCGGACTCAGTGTATGCAACACCTGTACAATTAAGTCCCTTAGGATCCTTGAGGAAGCTTCTCATAGTTTCCAGAATCATAGCATTTGCCTGGTCAGCCTCAGAATACTTCGAATACTTATCACCTGATATGTCACGAATTGAATGGTTCTCGGAATTAACTATGAAGTCAAATTCATCACAGCCTATATTAGTCATATTGCCATATATATATATTCTATAAACCGAACCGAAGGTCTCGTAGTAGACCTTGTACATAGCATTCTTAACTTCATCAGGAAGAGATAACAGATCCTCTGTATCCAGATCAAAATCAGGAATAATAGCTGTATGTGATCTCATGTCAAATTTGGTGATAGCCTTAAGACCATCTGTCACAGCCTTCACATTGTCACGACGCATATCTCTATGATAGTTATTTATAGCTGTATCCAGCTCCTGCATACGTGGATAGGTTGGGGACTCACCATTTACATACTGTACATGTTCTGGTACATTTATACTACTATTCTTATCTGTAGTATAATAACCCGAGACGATAGTTGTATAATTAACATAGTTGAAGATATTATTAGTAGGAAGATCGGATAGCTTCTTACCCCTATATTTCTGAAGGAAATTCTTAGCCTGATGGAACATTACAGCTCTCTTACTATCTGTCGGATTTTTCTCATCCATCTCATTAAGATATGTACCGCATAGGCCCTGGCTGAATTCAGCCCATTTAGCGGCCATAGTTTCAAATTTCTTCTGTCCGCCGGCGCCCTCCAGATATGCCGCCTTAAATGACATATCATCAGGAACATCCTTGGTTCCAGATAAATCCTGCGAGAAATCGATGAAAATCTGAGATAGTCCATACCAGGTTTCGTAGTAATTATCCAGATCGGATTCCTTGGTGACATCTATATCAGGGATCTCAACATCCATAATCTTTTCAAGAGCCTGAGAATGAATACGTCCCATGTTCTTAAGATTTTCCAGTACGCTTCTCTTAGGATTATTATATGTATCGAACATATCCTGTAGCATAGCCTTAATCTCATCACCTGTATAGGTATCAAGACTGGTGGCCTGTTCGATAGAGAATCCCTTCTCTCCGATTAGATAGAGTCTCAGTGCATTCATACCGGAATCACGTCTATCAAGATTATATCCGTACTTATCATGTATTAATTTACACTGCTCGTTATACCATGTCAGATCATCTGGACTCATCTTGAATTTAACATCTGTTGGATTCTTAACTCTCTTTGGCATATCAATTCCTCACTTTTTTATCTTAATTTCGGTTTTACCCTTCTTCTTTGTTTCAGTTTTCCCCTTCTTATTTACCTCTGTTTTGCTTATATTAGAATTCTTCCTGACTACCTTCTTCTCTGGCTCCGGAGCAGGATTCTTAGCACCCATATCTTTAAGAGACGTGATCCTCTGCTCTCTCTCCCTAATTATCTCATTAATAGGAGCATTCTTATCTCCTATATATTTCGACTTGGACTCAATACACTTCCTGATTTCGTCACCATACTTCTTGAATTCCTTCGAGAAGTTATTCCTAATCTTTCCGTCATCTGTAAGTGGACCGAAGCCCTGATCATGCCACTTCTCATACTCAGCTGATACCTCCTCCAGATCCTTCAGATATGTCAGGAATTCATTTACACTGGTCTTAGGTCCGAGGTTAAGTCCATCCTTCAGCTTGCCAAGGAAATTCTTGTATTCTGTACTGTTCCAGTAGCCCTTACCAGTATTTTTGAGTACATCTATCGTCTTATCACATAGAGCAACTGTGTCTGTCATATACTGGAGAATACTCATATCTCTCTCTAGTCTTCTCTGTTCAGAAGCATACTTCCTGTCAAGAGCACCTGTTTTTCTCTCGAGTCTGTCCTTATGAGCCTTAATCTTCTGATCCAGTTCATTTTCTGGAGCACCCATTTCCTTAGCATATTGATTATTCTCTCTCATAGTATATGATATGAGATCACTTACCAGATTCATCCTGTAGGTGCTGTCACCCTCAGAGGTAGGAATATTGGTCTTCTTCATATACTTTCTGCATTCTTCAATAAGCTTCTTATTCTCGGCAACTATTGTTGCATAAGTGACCTGGTTATTATCCTTAAGACCACGAACATACTTTAATTGTCTTTGAATATCTTTCAGACGCTTATTGTCAGATGCAAGGATTCTATCCTCTACCTGCTTATTCTTCTCCGCAGCCTTCTCCCACTCTTCCTCATTTACGAAGCTCATCTGAAGCTCATTATCCAGGAACCAGTTTCTGACCATTTTGTGAATATTCTTAACACGTCCCTGCTGTGACTTGCCATCATATACGGCACCAATCACTTTGCCAAGCTGACTATAGCTGGTAACACGTATCAGATTATACTTATCATCAGCAATATATACACCATCCGGTATCTCAGTCAGTCCGCTTCCTCTGAAGTACTCTCCAGTCTCTGAATCATAGAAGCCAGACAAATGTGACTTACCATCGCCCTCCTGTAGCATCTGTGAAGTATCAATACTTCCAAGCTCCATACCGTGCTCAGTTGTTCCTATGATTATCCTCTTAGCTCCACGGACATTCTGAAGTGGAAATGCCATATTGGTATGCTCCTGTGCCATAGAACAAAACAGTGTTGTATCCAGGTTTGGAACCTTCCTCAGATCATTTGTTCCATGGAACCAGCTTGTGAAGAGACCCGGAACAGGATCTCTCAGAATCATCTTGAACTTGACTCTGTCAGCGAAGCCATCAGCTCCTATATGGCTCTTCTCATATTCTTCAGCCTTCTGTCTGATAAGCTTGACGCTCTCACCGGCTGATACAGCACCGCGGCTGTGTCCTGTAATGTGAATATGTATATCATGTGGTTGTTCCTGCTTACCCATCCACTTGTTGAAAATAGGATTCATGAACTGCACAGCAAAATTCTGACCATATACTCTGGTATTCTCAATACTGTATTCACCTACATTGAATGCGCCCTTGAATAGTGGGATATCAGGAGTAGGTCCAGCTATGCTGTATCTATACTTCTCCATATCTTTGCCATCATCTGATTTGGCAGGAGTTTTCTTCCTGCGTATGTGTGCATATTTCTTATTCTCATTTTTATCTACCAGTTCCCCGAACTGTGCCTCTATACTCTTCTTCTCACTAACTGTACCATCTCCAAAGGCTTTACCATGCTGACCTGCATATTCACGCCTGGCCTCCTGGAAACCGGAACCAGCAAAATCCAGCTCCAGAACCTCCTCACCTTTCTTCAGATACTTATTTCCAAGTGAGTGATATATATTAATCCTTCTCTCTTCAGCTGGTCAACGATGCATCTCATCTATATCATCGTATATCTCCTCGCCAAATACTTCCTTGATTGCCTGACGATTACTCTTAGTAATCTTATTATGCTTATGACCCTCATGTATATCAAACTCTTCCAGCTCTTCATCTGAAAGCCTGGCCATAATATAATCCTTCTTGCCTCTTACAGCCTGCTTCTGCTCTATTGTCAGCTCCTGATAAAGAGTTGTAGTACTTATCAAATCAAGATAGTTTTCTGCCGGCGACCCCTTCTTAGTCTGCTGAACCGGATTTAGATAGCCATTACTCTTATAGAACTCAGCATAATTCTCATCATTCGCATACTCTGTTGGACGGAGCTCAATTAGGCTCGATGCATTGAATACACTTTCGAAAGCCTTCATTCTGTGCGACTCCAGTGAACGAGTGAAACCACCAATTTCAGCCAGTAACTGATATCTATCTGCAACTGAAGTAATTGGTGTACTCTCTATTTTACTGAGAAGCTCTATTCCCATCTTCTCACTATCAGGTGAGATATCATCAGAATAAACCTCTTCAAAAATCATAGACAAGAGCTTCAAATCTGATGGTGTCCATCCATTAGCAAATGCCTTCCTCAGAAAACCGCACTCATAATATTCAATAGAATTCTTGTTGCCCAGATCGGCAAGCTTATTCATTCTACCATTTAAGCAAACTATCATATAGTTTCGCATATCTAAAACTCTAAACAGTGGTAATTCATTCTTCTTGCGGTATTCATTATAGCCATCCATTACCTGCTCAAGAGTGCGCCATATTGCATCATTGATATATGAACCATTAGCCAGATCCTGCTCTATATCATTTCCAAGATCTTCTTCTATATCATTTCCACTATTTAATAATTCTTTTTCGAAATCTGATTCCTTCATAAATCATTACCTCTTTATACCTTCCGGCTTTTATCATGCTCATTTCCCTTGTGTCTGGTTGGTCTAGGATATCTTTTCTCTATGAAACGCTGCTTCATGTATCTGTCTCCGGGAAGGACCTCCTGCTCTTTGAAGTTCGGATCACTTAGTTTTTCCTTATTCTTTCCCCTGTATTTCTGATTTAGATCACAGCCCTTCAGTATACTTTGATCCTGAACAAGGGTGATTATGGTATCTGCTGTTTTCATACCTGCCTGCATTCCATTCTTCGCATACTCCGAATATATATTATTAATAGTCATATTAGCAAAGTTCTGGAAATCCGTATTCTTAAGAAGTCTACGGGCAAATACATCCTGCTCTACACCATTTGGGAGAGATCCCATCCTCTCACTTATTTCAGCTGTTATACATTCAGCCAGAAGCTCTATATGCTTGTCTAATCTATCACGATCCGGCTCGACGAATTCTGCTTTGAATTCCTTTATCTTACTCTTTAAAGTGTATTTCTTATTAGTAACAGGCTTATCATATACACTGGACTCCAGCTTTCCACTGGCATCCAGATCAGCCTCATTGACTATGGAGCCATAACCAAGATTCAGATCAGAATTCAGACTATTATCCAGCTCACGGTATCCGGCCGGAAGGGAAATACCCGCAGTGGCTCTCTCTATCTCACTCTTATATAGAGCATTCCACTCATCTGCTGACAGCTCTGACTCCTCCAGAAGTTCCATATCCTTCTGCTGCAGTTTCCATCTCTTATAGTTTTTAATATTATCAAGATAATGGTCCTTTGTATTATTCTTTACACGATCTCCTATCATCTTCGTATCACGGGCATATCTCTCCGGATCCTTTGGATCCAGGAATTTAGGTATATTGCCCATCTTACGAGTCGGATTCTCCCTGATAGAAAGGAGCTGTTCTGTACGTTCTATATAATAACTCTCTGTAACCCTATGCAGCCTGTAATCATCAGCCAGATCCTTAAGTCTATCTTCTACCATATCTTTAAATATCTCTACTGACTCATTTAAACTTTTCTGATTGCCAGTCTTTACAGCCTTATTAATTCTCTTCTGGAGTCTTTCGATATTCTTATTAAAACGAGTATCAATATTCTTAGCATCATCCCCCAGTACATTCAGCTCGGAATTGTAATCCTTCTTCCACTTATTATACTGAGCTGCCACCTTAGATCTGCCACTTAGCCCCAGATTCTCATGAGCCTCCAGAGCTTTTTTCTCAAGCTCCTTATACTCCGGCTTCATACTATCCTCCGGATGAGCCATCAGGTAGTCAAACATGCTTTCTTCTATACTTTCCAGTGCCACATCGGCATCTACTATAGCTTCCAGATGCTTATAATCTCCAGCATCATCTTTTTCTTTATTGCTATCTGACTTTCTTTCATTGGCTTCATTAATTCTTTCCAGATCTTTTAAGCTGGTTTCATATTTCTTAATTATATCCTTATACTTATCCTTCTGGGATAGAAGCTCCTGGTAATTAGAGGTCTTAGGAATTACACCACCAAGGTCATCTGTCTGTACTACAGGCAAATGCCTTCTTTCTATATTGCCCCCCTCCAGGAATGCTTCCTTGAGGCCATCCTTAAGATCATTATAGTCCTGACCCTTTTCTTCACCTTCTACTATATCTGCCAGCGCACTCTGATATGTATCTTCGCGATTTACAGTGTTCGTCGCCTCATCCATTATCAGCATCTTATATCTTTCGAGTTCCATCCTCTTCTCAGGATCAGACTCCATAAGGATAATACCATCCAGCACTCTGTTAACGTACAGATTTGTATCACCCAGGCCAATATCATTATTAATTCTATTTTTGTCGTCATGTGTCGAGTAACTTCGCTCATAGAGCTTTTCATATGACGAAAGGAATGAGTCCCCTTTATTGTACTTCTCCAGTGAATGATTCTTTGTACTTTTTCTTACATATTCCAGAAGATGCTTTCCCGGATTCTCTAAAAATTCTTCAGGGGTTATACCCATTTTTTCACATGCATTTGCAGCCTGATAAAGTCCATTAAGCTTGCTGTCATTCAGAGTATCCAAAGAGAATTCAGGTGGCACGTCAGCATTTCTGACAGTGTAGACATTTCCAGGTGCCACATCTATATCTCCAAAGTTTTCTCTGACGCTCTGGAAAAGCCCTTCCATCTTTCTATGTTCAGTCTCATAGGCTTCCTTAGCCACTCTTATTTTATCCAGACTACCGGAATCTACTGCTTTCTGAAGCTCTTTCCTCGCCTTAATAAGCTTCGCATGTACATATATCTTAGTCCCCTGCTCAATAGGAGCATCCTTATCTACATATCCTGCTTCCTTGATTTTCTTTAATGTTTCAAGAACCTTTGCCTTTGAACCCTCAGACATGGTCACAGGATTATTTTCCAAATCCTGTACCAGCTTAGGATTAGTAGAAACAGTTATCTGTATCTCAGAGCCAGGTAGAGACTCAGTCTTCTGCATGTCGCCATACTTACCATAATGTCCCCCCTGCAGCTTATCCATTGACTCGATTGCTCTGGTTTCAAGTATTACCCCGGCTGTATCAGTGAAGAAGTAACTGGAAAAGAAGGTGTAAGAACCGGCTCTCTCACTCAGCTGATTATTTACCTGATCAAGCATTTCCTTATCATCATCAGTAACAGCTGTCTTCTTTAAATTCTCAATCTTTTTATCATAAGGTTTAGTAGTTAGTTCTTCGAAATCCTTGTCATAAGTATACTTTACTTCACTTATTTCATTTCCAATATTATTATCCGTACCAATCAGCTTATATGGCTTATTTTTATAAGTCTGCATAACTATATTATAAAAAGCCATCTGCTCTTCAAGGGATGTAGCCATACGTGTAAAGCCATCAGGAGAAGTTGTATTTCTTCGTTCCTTCCATTTTTCTCCTTCGGGAGCTGTTTTATTGTGATTTTCAGCCACTCTGTTAAATTCAGCAACTAAATCATCTATTTCCTTAGATGTGAAGCCCCTCTTCAGGATCTTCATGCATTCTCCAAGCTTTTGACCTTCTGCAGTAAGACTACGAGTGGCACCGATACTCATCTCAGCTGTTATATCTTCCGGATGATGATTTTTTCCTTCTCTAGAAGAGATACTATTTGCAGCATAGTATTCTTCCATGGATGGCATGATCGTATCATTAATCAGTCCAAGCTGTTCATTTACAAATTCCATAGGAAGAAGCCTGTCATCAGGATGCATTGCCACTTCCCCTGACTTACGTGTAAAGTTTAGATCGTTATCTATCTCAAAATAGTCACATCCTATACCTGAAGTAATGGCATGACGCATGGTTTCAAGCTGCATAGCCACATTCTTATCAGCATCACTGGCATTCGGATACTTCTCATCAACTACCTCACGTATAGTCTTTCCATCTGCAGTTTTAAAGAGATCAAACTCATCCTTCACCACATGCAGATATGTCATAAGGGTAGGACCTGTGTATACATACTTGTAGCTCTTATAGTATGATTCCTGAATCTTCTCTTTCACATTATCCGGAAGACTAAGCATATCATCTGTAGAGAGAATATCCTCATTTAATACATCTGAGTACTCAGAAAGGTTCACGTCACGGGCACGCTTTGTTTCTGTAAGTACATCATCCTTAGCAGAGCCTAAATATGAAGGTCTCATTCCCACCTTCAACTCTTCAAACATCTGCTTCTTAGGATAAGTATCCACCTCTCCCTTTAAGTACTTATCATATTCAGGCGAGCCTCCTGATTTATCATCCTTTGAAGTGAGCTTAGGAGTCAGAGATGGAATAGAACCATTTACAACATTTACATTAATCACCTCAGTATTAGATATTTCTGAGACCTTCTTACCGCCGTACTGCTTATGGAAGTCATTAAGAAAATCAATGGCTAAGCATTCTGCATCCTTACCATAATTAGGAGAATTGATGTATGTCATATTGCTTAGAACATACTGATTATAAATAACCGCCTTAGCTCTATTCTGCTCGAACTTAGCAGTATCCTTCATACCGGACATATACATACGTCTCTTATCAGGCTCTGTTTTACCTGAGTCAAGATTCTCATAATCCTGTCCCATATCAATCATAAAGTTCTCCAGCCCATGTAGAACACGCTCCTGCTCCATAAGCTGGTCACGGGTTTTAAGCTCGCCGCCAAAGTCAGGAATCTGGAAATCCTGCAGCTTCTCGTACAAGCGCTCATGCATTCCACCCAGAGCCTTAAGATTATCCTCTACGGACTTTTCAGGATTATGATACTTACTTATATACTCCTTGAAGTAATTCATATAATCCTCATTACTAATATCATCCAGCACCATAGCACGCTCGATGGAAAATCCCTTATCCGCAATAAGAAAAGCTCTTAGCGCAGTATCCATTGATGCTCGTCTGTTGAGCTTACATGAGTATGTTGTATATGCCCTTTCACATTCTTCATTTACATATTTGAGATCATTTTCTGATAATAACGTATGCCTGTAATATGGTGGTGCAAGTACTTCATTTTCCTTCATAATCTCTATCTCCTACTAATTCCTTCTAGTGTTTTGGTATGTTTTCCTTAGTGTTAAATGTGTGGATGAGTCATTTCCTTCTGCTTATACTTTGACTTATCCATAGTTATCTCACGCTTCTTTTCCTTAGCCTTCTCTATACGGACTTCCTTAGCCTTGATAGCCCTCTCGGCACCAAAGTCTGCGAGAGATATATGGTCCTTATGGTTCTCAGCCTCAGAACCACGAACTTCATTGATTCTATCCTCAATAGCCTGAGCTTTATCCGCAAGCATAGGGTTATACTTTGCCATGATTGAGAGACCGTCTACAGCATTATTAAAGTGCTCTACGCCGACATCTGTCTTACGCACTCTCTTCTTGCCCTTCATGTATTTCTCAATGCTTTCCATAGCCTTATAGTTCTTGGATATAATTTCATCCTCTGTCAGCATGGCATTATTTGGATCCAACTCAGATACAGCCTTAATGGAATTAACCATATTCTTATATTCTGCAGTTCTATTATCAGAAGTCATAAGACTTTCATATAGCTGCTTCATCTCTTTTACATAGCCTGCCAGATCCTCAGGTCTTCCATACAGGTCTCTAAGTCTTGTATTAACTCCAACTCTGACACCCTGAGGATCTCTAAGCATATCATTCAGCTCTATCTCATGCATATTTGCCAGATCAAGAGTCTGCTTAACCTTTGTAGCATTCTTATTTATAAGTGACTCACTAAACTCTTTAGTATTGTCTGCTTTAAGAAGCATATATGCTGCTGCCGCCTTCGCCACAGTATCTATCTTCTCACGAACGCTTTTTTCTATCTTATCCTGGCCGGTCTTAGCCTGAATGTAAATGATATATTTATTTATATCATCCTGTGCCATTCTCTTGTTACCAGGCTCCATACCATCGTCGAATCTCTCTTCCAGATTCTCACTACGGTACATAACGTCCTCGTCTTCCTTCATCTTCTTCTCGGTCTTTTCGGACTCTTTACGAAGCTCTTCCTCCTGCTTCTTCTTCTCTTCCTTTTCCTTTTCAATAGACTCGTAGATATCCTCATCCGGATCATTTATGCTACCGCTTATAAAATTATCTTCAAAATCCTTCATAACGCACCTCCGTAGTGTATTTATCTTATCATTTACGGGTATTATATAACAATAAGTATAACAAAAGAGCAACAATACAGTAAGAGTCATAAGTGATTTTAGAAAAAAATATGATACAATTATCAGGATTTAATTATTACTTATGAAGGGAGATAATAATGTCAGAAGAAATTAAAAATGAAGAAACAACAACTAATACTACTGAGGCTGGAATTTCTACTGTGAAGGATTACATATTATATCCTAGACAGTACGAATCATACAGATGGTTCAGACCTATTGTAACAGCACTACTTGCAGCAGTATTCTTCATAGTCATTTCTAATGTCATGACTCTTATTACATCTATGATCGTTCCTGGAGGTAGGGAAGCATATGAGCAGCTTAAGACAGGATATGACGGATTCGATGCATATTCATTAGCCGGTGCCATTATGTCCCTAGGATCAATCGCATGTATGCTGCTAGCTCTATTCCTGGCAACACTTGTACTTCGAGACAGGCCACTTTCATCATATTCATCTGCAAGGGGTGGATGGAGATTCTCAGTATTCTTCAAATGCTTTGCAATATGCTTAGTTGTTAGTGCCCTGCCAGTTGCAATCATTACAATTATCGGTGCAGGTGATAAGACACCTACTAAGTTCACGATTCTCGGATTTATACTATGTACAATACTCGGACCACTTCAGTGTATCGCTGAGGAGTACATATTTAGAGGACTATTATTCCAGGCAGTCGGATCATGGACCAAGAATGTAGTTATTGCAATAATCATTTCAATGGTTCTATTTATGAGTCAGCACCCATATAATATTTATGGAGTACTCGAGGTTGGAGCTATGGGCGCACTGATGTGCATAGCTGTAGTAATTACTAAGGGACTGGAGGCTTCCTCAGCTATCCATATAACCAACAATATGACTCTCTTCTATCTAACAGGATTTGGAATATCGAAGATTCAGAAGAACGCAGAGCTGGAAAGCTTGATTGAGAGTACCATCATATACCTGGTATATGTAATTATACTCTATGTCATTAGCAAGAAATACGGCTGGTTCGAGCCAGTTAAGAAGGACGATGTAACACCTTATAACGCCAAATACCTGGCCAAGAAGGAAGTTAAGCGAATGAACAATGTTTAATAAAGTATATAGGGACGGTTCTCACCGTCCCTATATACTCATTATTTAATATGTTGGTGTTGTTATTATTGCATCATTCGCGAAATTTTTTGAACCGTTTTTATAATTAAATTTAGCCGTTTTTTCATTTATGATTGTTGGTTGACATTTCACCCCTATTATTCCAACTGTCGGTTCTGAAACATTAAATTTGTATCTATTAACGAATTCTGCCAATGACTCATCATATATTTTCTTTTTTAACGCATCTTGATCTGACACATCATATACATAGAAGCTGTACCAACCAGAACCACCTACAAGTAGATTCAAATCAACTCTATAGCAATCGCTAAATTTAGTCCAGCTCCAGCTATCAAATATAACTCCATATGCTGAATCAAAATCTGTTATCTTATTATATATATTATTTGCGGTTAATTGATTTATGTTATCAATTGTATATCCTTTTGTCGTATACTGCGTATTTCCAATTGAGCTACTTGAGAATTTCTGAGTATGCATAAATGTCAGAGGATCCTTACGCTCTAGTCCGGCATAAAATACCCCATTCTTACGATTTTCTATTTTGCATCCCTCAGCCATACTTATTTTAGTTGCTGCCAGATATCCATAATTGACAATTGATGAACCCTTAGTAAGTGTGAGCTGCGTTCCGTTATTATTTTCAAAACAGCATAGCTTGCCACCTGGCATAATTATTACATTTCCATCCTCAACTGTGATATTACCCTGTGCCTGCTTCGTATATGGACCTACACATCCACCGTTCTTAATTACAAGTGAACCACCATTTTTGATAACAATATTACCATTATTAATCAGATTAGTTGATAGGGATACAATTCCTCCATCAATAGTTATTGTTTCTCCCTTCGGAATCATCATACCCTCTGACTGAGCATCCAGACCGTCCTCATCCTTGAAGCCCGCTGCACTTATAGGGAAGAATTGATCCTGTCCAATTGTCTGAGTCATAAATGCAGTAAAAAAGTGAGGTGTACCTATGAAAGCATGATAGCAATAATTCATAGTAGACCTGTTATAGCATGGTGAAGACTCTGAACCTTGAGGAATAATATTATACTTTCTTTCAGTGTTACTCATTAAACATAGATAAGAATAATCTGTATCTCCATTGATAACATTAGACCCAAAATTATCCTTACATACATCATTATCATAATCATCATTATATGTTATCAAATAAGTATTCTCACCTGAAAAAACTAAATGGTATCCATCATGAGTATGACCATTTATACAGTCATCCATGTTGCGGACTAAATAATTTGCTGGCTCGTCACGCGCTTCTCCATTTTTTGTACTACAAGCCTGCAAAAACCAGTCACTATTATTCTTAGGCTGATATAATACAGCCTCTGTATTAGTAAGCTGTTTTTGCGGAAATGTAAATGATATAATAGTTCTACCATAATCACTTCCCCATTTAGCTACCTTGATCCATGGAACACCCATTGAATCGCCTGTGGTAAAGAATTTACTGCTATTATAATCGATGTCCGACACTCCATTTTGTCCTACGTTAGTACCACAATAATATACACTAGATGTAGCATTAAAATAATACGAAGTAGAATGCTCCTCATTAGACTTCTTACCATAATGTCCTTCATAGCTATTTTCAGTCTCTGGATTATTTGGAACAGACTTAAAATATTCCTTATATTGATTCCATGAATCTGTATTTGTTGGTAGGAAACAGTGATCTCTATCTGAATAGGATGACAGGAATGGATGGTTACCATTTATAGTCTTAGTCCCTGCAAAAATAACAGGATGAAACTTATTATCACTAAGCTTTTCTCTAATATTACCGGAATTGATTCTCTCCCATTCCCAAAATGCAACTACACCAGTCTTAGGAGTAAATGCCTTCTCAGCTGACTTATCTGTATCAGTTGTCTCTGTCGTATCATCAGCATAAACATCAATATTAGATGGAATAATATATAGACTGGACAAAGCAATGCAAGCTGCCATTATAACAGCTCCAATCACTCTCTTCCTTCTCCTGTTAATCAGAAAACTCTTCATGTTTTTATCCTCCAGATGTTACTATCAATCAAACTGTTGTTATTATTCTAACGCTAAATGAATAACAAAAGCGCAACACATCAAAAATTATTTTTCCTCTTCTGCCTCAGAAAATGAAACATGCCCATCACTATAGAATACTACCTTCTCTATTCTATTGATGCCAAGCTTCTTGCTCACAAAGCTAAGCTTTCCCTCTCCCACAATCTCTACTGGAGAATCTGCATCTGTACCAGATGCTTCTGCAACAGTCGGTGACGCAATATATGACTTATCATATGTTATTGGATCCACCTGTTCAATATTGGAAGATTTTTTCTCTTCCTCTTCTTCACTAACAGCATCTGTTAACGTATAATTATCTTCTACCTCTTCACCTATTACATCAATAGCTACAGAATAGTATTCCTTATCCTCCTCGATATACTGTGCAACAGCCACACTATAATCAGGAGAAGTAATCTCCCAGTCACCTATACCATTCACAAAATATACATTACCCGGTATTCCATCAGGATTATCCTCGAAGTCCGCTTCACCACAGAGAATAACGGGATTATCTGTGCCAGCTCCAATCACATCGTCTCTTTCCTGAAGATTCCCCTCTCCTAGAATATTAATATATAATCTATCAGACGCTTCTCTAACCAATATATCATAATCAATACTAACCTTAGATACCTTAATTCCAGCCACATCTATAGTTTTGGAGAATCTGATAGTTGTAATACCAGCTCCCTTCGGCGTAACAGTAAACTTAGTCTTGCGTCCAAATTTAGATGTATTCACCTCTAAATACTCGTCATCAGGAAGAATTACTTCCCAGTCAATATCCTTATTCGCTTTATCCTTGATACTATATTCAAATCCACCTTCTGGAAGATATCTATACTTTACAGGATAATTAGTATCACTAAACTCTTTATTAAATTGCCTACGATATTTAGCAATCTTCACTCCTGCAAAAATAGCTACAGCGATAACTACTACAGCAATAATACTTAAAATGATAATTGTTTTTTTTCTCATTATTAATCCTCATTCTTCTCCTTCGTCTTCTCAATACGAGCTGCCTTCGCCTCCTTACTTATTAGGCTTAAGCTCTGGTGGTTTCTTGTCCAAATCCTTCTTAGCAGAGTTCTTAAGCTCTAGTGCTTTGATCTCCTTAGCCATCTTCTTCTCCATATCCTCCGACATGAACCGGACTATCTTGGAATCAAATCTACCACCCTTCATATATTTATTATATACTGTTTCGAATTCCTTAGACTTAGCAAAATCTCTGGCAGTGCTGAAGAATAAGTCTCTTCTGCCTAGAGCATTAAGTCTTGCTGATACGAATTTCTTATAATGACTCTTATCAGCATTTAATGGAGCGCTCGACTCATCAGCAATAATCTGGTGAAGCACCAGTGCTGCCAGCTGCTCCTTAACTGTTTGCTTCTCAGCATCAGTGAAATTCTTAATAGTATTATTCTGTTTCTTAGTTCTAACCAGATTATTAACCTTCTGTATCTGAGATGCAGCGTAGCCTGCAGTCTCATCATAAATACCACCAATCTCGAGTCCACTTCTAACAATACGATCAACCTTGGCCCACATTTTATACTCATCATCTGCGGCAGCCTTAATCTTCTTGATTGTAGGAGCTGTTCCCTTAGGAAGCTTCTCGTATACCTGCCACATCTCCATCTTGGTACGAAGCTCATTATTCTCCATGAGATCCTTATCTCGACGAAGCTGAGCCTTAAGTGGATTTACAAATTCCAGACATCTGGCATATATCTGATGAACCTTCTTGGACTTATCATCTGTATTGTCAGCGGTCTCCATAGCTCTTACCATGGCATGACCATTCATATATTCATTGAATTTGTTATATAGAGCCTCTTCCTTAGCGATTAGCTCTCGGGTATATCCATTACCCTTCTTGAAATCACTGGTTCCCAGAGCAAATTCGCGTTCTACTTCCTTGAGTTCCAGATTAAGCTCCAATGCTTCCTTGATAAATTCATTGAAGAATTTCTTATCTACCTCATCTCCAGCATCTCTCAGAAGTGGTTCCATCTGAGTCCTAATCTTCTCGACTACGACTTCATAGGCCCCCTTCTTCTCCATTAGCTTACGGAATTTCTCCTCCATCTCATCGAAGCTCATATCTCCATTAATACCAGCCAGACTGAGAGTACGTGACATAGTACGTGTATACTTATCCTTAACTGCCTGCTCCTCACGCATAAGTCTGTTAGGATCATGCTCAGCCATATCCTGGA
This sequence comes from Eubacterium sp., assembly GCA_017480495.1. Classification (GTDB taxonomy): domain Bacteria; phylum Bacillota; class Clostridia; order Lachnospirales; family Lachnospiraceae; genus Eubacterium_Q. The sequence continues at coordinate 62,493 of JAFVAQ010000036.1, forward strand.
ATTCCTCATTGAGCAGGATATCCTCAACCATATCCTCTGTAACGAATCTAAATTCGTTAGTTCCAAATATCTTCTTAACAGCCACATCAAGCTGAGCCTGATGAACTATCTCGCGATCCTTGTCAATTACCCTGTCACGTTCAGCCTTAATGCGGTTATTCTCAAATATAATTCCAGCAAATAGAGCCATCTTCACGATACTCTCTATTTTCTTCTTCCTCTCGTCGTCCTCAGCCTGATTTATCTGGTCCTCGTACTCGAGCTTCACACCCTTAACGTAGTTAAGCTGCTGAGTGGCATTTCCTATCTCATTCTTAAGACGAGTTATCTCCTCTGGATTAGTCTCCTTATCAAGCCTATACTGGAGCTCATAGATGCGATCATTAACCTGGTTAATGGAGCTATCTATCATCTCTAGAGCACTCTTCTTCTCTTCCTTCTCTTTGTTATCACCCATAGTGACTTCCTCCCACAATATAACTCTAAATCACTTCCAAGCCTCACTGAATACAACTATAGCTGCTATATTTTCGTCTCTATTACTAAGTGGAGACACTACAAGACGGAGAAAGTGCTTAGTGCCATTTCTGTAAAATGGCACTAATTTGCTCACTCTCTCCTTACATTCCAGGGGCCTTCTTGCCTGCATTTGGATCCTTCTTCTTAAGTTCTGCATTTGGATCCTTCTTCTTGATGACAGGCGCCTTCTTCTTCTTACCTGCCATCTTCTGAATTTCAGCCTTGTAAGCCTTATCTATATCCTCATTAGTTACAGCCTTGCTAGGATCTATCAAGCCATTTATAACGATATCCTTGGTAACATTTGTAGACTTAATTTTAGCAATCTCACTCATTTTAGGCTCTGTTGACTTATCCAGTCTCTTCATTGCCATACTTAATGTCTCGCCTGGCTTAAGCTTTAGATCCCCAGCCTTCTTCAGCTGATCCATCCTATTCTGGTAATATAATGTATTCGCAACATTATCCTGAAGCATTTCCTCATCATTACCAACTGACGCTGCCATACTCTCTCTTGCCTCAGAGCATTTTGACACTTCCTCTTCGCACTTGGCTTTCATTTCCTCAGCCTTCTTATCTAGCTGGTTCTGGAACATTTCCTGGCGCATATTCTGAACATCAGTCATTATCTTATCAGCTAATTTGGTTCTGTATTGATCCTCTTTATCATCATAGTCGTCTTCTCCGACCTTCTTGCCTGTCTTCTCGTCTACCTTGGCATTCTCGAAGCGCTTCTCTCTCTGCTCCATCTTATGCTCTTTGTATTCCTTCGACGCTCTATAAGCCTTGAGAGACAGTCTATCATATATTTCCATTTCCTCAGCTGTAAGATTAGTTCTGCCGCGAATCTGTTCCATAAATGTATCTAGTTCCTCAAGAGATTTCATCATTTTCTTGAATTGAGGGGACTTCTTAACACTTGTGTTCGCTTTCTTGCACATGTATTTAAGCTTCTTAACATCCTTAAACTGAGTTTCGGTTAAGTCATTCTTGATTTCCGAATCCTGATAACCTCTATCAGGCGAGCTTCTGTCCTTTAATACATCCTCAACTGTTTTGATTTGCTTAATCTTTCTACCATTCATTTCAGGTAGATTCTTCTTGCCCTCACGTATTTCCTTCTGCTCAGCCTCGAACTTAGCTCTCTCCGCGTCCAGAGCCTCCTTCTCTTTCCTGAGCCTCTCCTTCTCGGCCTCGAAATTCGCTATGGTTTTCTCCAGATCCTGTGGATCTATCAGATTCTCCAGGTCATCCTCATTCTCATCTCCGTCTCCAGCATTAGAGGATGGGTTATTATTGGCCTCATAGCTGAAATCACCATCATTCTTGGCTCTCTCTTCATTGATATTGAGATTTTCTAAATCATCCTCAATATCTCCCCCCTGAGGATTATTATTAGCTTCTTTCTCCGGTTTCGGCTCATTCTCTGGCTTCGCCTCGTTCTCAGCCTTTGCTTCAGCCTCTGGCTGCTTCATTCCAACCTTAATCATAGCATCATCTACGAATCTACTAGCACCACCGAATGGATCCTGACTTATTTCCTGCATCAGATTCTCACTGTAATTCTCCGGAAACATAGCCTTAAGCTGTGTATTATAATCAATTATATTTATAGCCTCTCCTAAGTAAGCACCAATCAGGGATTGCTTAGCTAGAAGCTGCTGTGGACTAACACTATAATCTATGGTATCTAGTTCATTCCTGGCAGAATTAAGCAGATACTTGAATTTCTCCCCAGGTGTAGGAGGAACGGTAGCATAGTTATAGACATCATTAGCATTCTCATTGGTAATCCACTCAAATGGATTAACGGCTACATTCGGGTCATTCTGACCCTGACCGCCCTGACCCTGCTGTCCACCCTGGCCATTATCACCAGAAGGAAACATGTCCATTTCAAAATCGTTATTATCCTTCATAATTATTACCTCTCTCTATATACTGTAAGGTTATATATACAGTATACAGTGTAATGCGCAACAAAAGCGTAACAAATATTATGATGTAGGTGTCAAAAGTACCTTTTGACACCATATGAATTTACAATTTTTTTATATATGTGAAGCTAAGCATGGTTCTATCATCGAATTGTGGGACGCCCTCTTCGAAAGCATCCGCTCTCTTAATCATAGCTTCTACCAGTTCCTCATTAGTTGCATCCTTATGAGCATTAAGAGTTTCAAGTATATTGTCTAAGCCGAAGCGTTCGCCACTAGCAGACTTAGCTTCATTTAGACCGTCTGTATATAGGAATATTCTGTCTCCAGGATTAATATCGAATTCATAATCCTTGAATCTGGCACCAGGAATAAATCCAATAGGTGGACCGTGACGGGAGGTCTTATCTACGAAGTAATCCTCTCCACCCTTCATAATTGCCGGATAATCATGACCTGCATTACATACATTTACATGTCCTGTGCTTAGGTCGATTATTGCCATCCATACTGTTACGAACATTCCCTCGCTATTCTTCTCAGCAATCACGTCATCTACATATTTAATGATTTCGGCTGCATTTCCACCCATCTTGGCACGGGCTCTGATAAGTGTCATGGATATAGCCATGAAGAATGCAGCTCCTGCACCCTTATCAGATACATCTGCTATTAGAATCACCAGATGATTATCATCTAGCATATAGTAATCATAGAAGTCTCCGCCAACCTCTCTGGCAGGATTCATGCTGGCATAGACATCGAAGCAGTCCTTGTCAGCCAGGAACTCTTCTCTCTTAGGAAGCATTCCCTTCTGGATATTAGCAGCAAGCTCGAGCTCTACATCCAGACGCTCCTTCTCACTGGTGAACCTCGTAATATCCTCTATATTCTTAACTGTGTCTGACTCCATCTTATCAATGGATACAGCCAGCGCTCTTACTTCCTTAACAGGAGAAGCAATCTCACTTAGAAGAGACTCCTCCGGAAGTGTATTCTCCTCTGCAAATCTATCTGTCTCTGTAGCTATAACCTTAACAGGATTAATCAGCCTCTTACGTAGTACCCTGCCTACTATAAGCAAACTAATAATAAGTAATACTATTGCGAGACCAGATACGCCCTGAATGAAGCTCCTTCTGGCATCAACCAGATCCTGCAGCTCTCTCTGTACACACATAATAGCTGTAACATTACCATTACTATCCTTGATAGGTACAAGTGCTGTGATATGAGGATTGGCCCCATTCAGATTGAACTCTCTTAGAACTATCTCGTGATCCGAGCCCTTCTCTATAATATTTTTATATGCCTCGGCATAATCATTTGAGTTGATATCCTCAACATGTCCCAGCTCCCACTCTGTGAAGGGACTATTATCATTCAGACAATTAAATATGGAAGTATATGACTGATAGTCATCAGATGGTTTAATAACATAGATAACAGACATACCCATATTGTTGCAGAAACTTGTAAGTCTCTGCTTCGTAGTAGCATATGACTCGAACTTACTGCCAACCTCTTCCTCAGTTGAAGCCAGATAATCATCTATGCTGTCTCCGTCTACAACCTCTGCGGAAAAGCGTGCTATACGATAAACAGAATCGTTATATTCATTTGTAAATGATTGGGTAAATGCATAGGAGCCAATAAGTATTACTATTACAGCAAATAAAACTGTAAGGGCTATAACAATGCCATTTACGAAGGTATATAGACTAAACCCTTTCTTACTCTTATTATCCAATTAATCCTCCAGGTTCTATGCAAGATTCTTCTTGATTGTCAGTACATTCTTACCATCTCTATACTCATAATCTACTGAGTCCATGGTACTCTTAACCAGGTGTATTCCAAAACCACCCTCTTGCTCCATAAACATAGCACCAGAGGTATCTGCGTCTTCCTTAGCAAGTGGATCAAATGGCTTGCCTGAATCCAGGAACTGAATAGTTACAGAAAGCGGATTTTCTGTTACATCACATCTAATCTCAGCCTTACCTACTTCAGGACTATAGGCATAGGAAATAATATTAACAAATATCTCCTCTACTGCCAGTCTAATCTGAAACATAGGCTTCTTCTCGCAGCCATATTCCTCCAGCTTGTCACTAATAAAATCCTGTACTGGATCCATAGCATCGTCTACGGCATCAATGATAATTGATTTTCCATCTTCGCTTATCTTATATTCTAAATCACCCATTTTTGACCCCCTCGTCAATTAAGTATTTGTAAACTAATTATTAATCTACTGACCAGTCGATATCGCCCATCTCTTCAGCTGTAATCTCATCTTCATCTTCTTCATCTATATCTGTCTTAGACTTCTTCTTAGATGGCTTCTCAGGCTCGATGTATTCCTCGCCATTTAGCTCAGCCTCAAGCTTACGCCTCTCTCGTTCAAGCTTCTCCAGCTTACGACGAGCTCTCTTCTCCTTACGACTTAGTCCCTCTTCCTCTGGATGCTCTTCCTGCTTCTCAGGAGTATCCATAGCGAAGAAGTCGGTTGCAGTATCCACTTCCTCTTCAGGTTCACCGTCTCTACTCTTCTTCTTACGCTTAAATAGTTTGAAGCTCTTAATAGCTGCAATCTTCTCTTCCTTCGGCTTATTGCGGAATTCATCAATACGTGTAGTGAGATCCTTTTTATCAATAATTCGAGTCAGGCTGTCACTAGTTGCTTTATCGAATTTAAGCACAGCAAGTCTTACGGCCACACGGGCGGTAAGACTTCTAGGTGTAAAAACTGACAATGTCAGCTCTTTATCTTCATTTTCATAGAATGCTATAACTACAGGGTAGAATACGTAGGTCTTAATCAGACAGCTGGCAGCATCTGGATTGCAATGAAGGTTGATTCCTCGACCTATAGTAGACATCGCCGTTTTAGCTCTGTAGACTGCCTTCGTATTATTCTCTGAGTCTGTATTATATTTGAAGTGCTTAGTTGTGAGTCCCCATAATCTGAGGTTCTGGCTTCCATCGGGAACTCCCCAGAGTGGGAATCTAAGCTCGGAGGTCGTCGTGAAGTGACCATCCTTATCAATCACTATGCGGTTTAGAAGCACATCACGTGCTTCTAACATCATAGGGTCTTTTTTCTTCTTAGACAACTTCTTTGTCTCCTTATTTGTGATTTTCTCTATCTAAATCATCTTCGAACTCTTATTCGCCTTCATCAGTAGAAGAATCAACTGTCAGATTGATAGTGTACTTCATATCTTCTGCTTCAGTTGGAATGATTTCGATTCTATATAACTTCGGACTACCCGAATCATTAACAGGTGTTGTAAAGTTAAAACTACCATTAGCTGTATCACTTGTTACTGTTTCATTTGTGACTTCTGTTGATTCACTACCAACCAGCGCGTATGCTCTGACACTAAAGCCTGCAGTAGATCCCGTAACAGCCATAACGCCAGATATTACATCATTACTCTTACCATTAACAGTTGCTACTTTATCCGTAAATGTAATTGGGCCTACATCTGTCATACTTGCACTACATGTTACATCAAGAGGAGCCTTCTTTTCGTCACTCTTAACTGTCAGATTGATAGTATACTTCAAATCTTCTCCTTCAGTTGGAATGATTTCAATCTTGTATATCTTCAGTTCTCCTGAATCATTAACAGGTGTTGTGAAGCTGAAACCACTCTTGGCTGTATCATACGCGACCGTATCATTTGTAACTTCTACCGGTGCGGAACCTACCATCTCGTATGCTCTAACCTTGAAGCCTGCGGTGGAGCCCATAACCGCCATAACACCAGTTATAACGTCGTTACTCTTACCAACAACTATTGCTTCACTATCCTCAAATGTAAGTGCTCCAACATCTGTCATGCTTGCACTACACGTTACATTCAGATCAACCAGTCTGATAATACCACCATTCTCGATGCCCTTGAAGGTCTGATCAATATTACGCTCGAAGTGTGCATCCCGGTCAAATCCAACTTCCATATATAGCTTGGATATTGACCAGCTGGCATTCAGACTAGCAAGCACCTGAGCACTTAGTGAGTTAGTATCCTTAACCTGATCATCTGATAATTCGGTTACATCAACTTCCTCAACCTTGGTCTCCTCTGCCTCTGGAGTTGATTCATCGGCTGCATCCTCAATTGCATTATATGGAAGAATCTTAACCGATAGAATCTGTAGCTTCTTATTAAGCTCTGGCAGGAATACCTTCACTGTCTGATCATAGCCTGTAAAGAACTGTCTCTTATCAATAGCCTCCTCCTGCTCATCTGTAGTTAGTTCATCATTTATTGTTGTTTCTCCAGCCTGCTTATTTAGTTCTGGCTGAATATATCTGGTAATATCTACGAACTTCTTGGTCTTAATCCCATCACTATCTGTACGATATGTAAATACCATGCTTACTGCTGAATCTGTACCGCTCTCTGCATTCTTCATAGCATCGGATGTCGTAAATGTTACTGAAACTGGTGCAACTGCACCCTCACCATTCAGTTCATGTGAAGTAGCTTTATGTGGTGTAAGTCTGTCGCTAAGTGCATACGTCTCAGCAAATGCTGTATAGCTTCTCTTAGTTCTCTTAAGAGTCTTCTTAGCTCCTGTAGATGTATCCAGTTCTCTATCCTCAGCCTTAACTGAATATACCTCAGCTGCTGCTGCATCTATATTACCCTTGAGCTCACCGTAGCCTGCTATTGTGTAGCCTGTAATCTCCTTAACATATGGAACCTCAAATTTGAGCTCTGCGAAGAGTCCCTCGCTTATCTCCTGATATCCCTGATCAGTCAGATATACATATGGGGACTGATATTCCTGCTTACCATCATCTATAGTAGATGTATAAGTGAATGAAACTGCAACATCTCTAGCCTCCTGAACCAGTGCCTGTTCAGGTGTTCCAGGTCCAAATAGAACTGCAAGTCTCTCTTCAGTAATATCTATCAGAGATTCATCTACTGCATAATCAGCTGAAGCACCTCTGACTCCACTCTGCTCTCCAAAGTAATATGGATATGTTCCTACTACTGTGTTACCTCTCATATGCTGTACTATAGCTTTATCAAATACAACATTTGAATTAACGCATCTCGCTACCAGCTCTGATGGAAGTACCATGTTATTAGTAGGAAGCCCCTTATAGTAGTATACATTTCTTCCAAGTCCATCAGTTATACCTGCCAGATTATTCTGTGACTGAGTCATATACTGTGAATATGGAATGAAGTACTTGAATCTAAGCAGGTCTACCTGAGCGCCTGTATCATTCTTGGATCCAAGTGTAGGATATATGTATACGTTAACCTTGTCGTCGTTATTCTCTGGGAGTCTTGAAACCGGTGTAGCCCATGTCTCAGACTTCCACTCTATTTTATTTGTAAATGTAATAGGTTCAATTGGTGTAGCCATTCCAACAGGCAGATCAGTACCAACTGTCTTATCTCCATCCTGTGTACACAGCTTCTTAACTGTCATATTCCTATACAGCTCATCATTAGCATTCTTCTGGATAGCTCCATCCTCGATTACCTGAGATAAGCTTATCTTACCCATATCCCATCTACATGCTTTGTCAGTTACATTCATAACAGTAAATTCTATACTGTTGATTGAACCCAGGTCTGCAATGGCAGGCAGAATAAATCTGTCAGTGTGATATGGTCTCATCATATACTTAGGATTAGTTCTATATCCCGAACCATCTGCGGATACCACTTCATCATCCGGGTTCGTCGCCCCCTCAACCGTAGTTGCCGAGATGCCCTGATATTGTGCCATAAGCTGTGCTACATCGCACTCTATATCCTTGACGATTCCATCTGAGGCTCGAGTATAGTAAATCTTAGCCTTGATATTACCTGTGAAGTATCCGAAGTCACCATCCCATGGAAGATACGGAATCTCGCACAGAATCTTAACTCGGCTCTCTTTATAGGATCTCTCGAATTCCTTAGCTATTTCCTCTTGAGTTCTGGCCTGACGGCTTCTAAGCGATGATGTCTCACCCTCATCATGATAATCTATCTCTATCCAACCAATATCGTTGAATACATATGATAAGTAGCTTCCGCCATTAGTACTCTCTGATACTGTAATACTCTTAATATTCAGCTTATCATATGGATCAGCATCGGATGCTACATCCTCTGGGATAATTCTAATCTTATTAACCTCTCCATAATCCTGGTTGGTTGATATATAGAATACCTCCGTCATATTAGACCTGAAACCATCACTGGTTATCTGCTGATTTGCCAGTACATATCCGCTTCGACCATTTTCAAATACCAGCTGGAAGTAGAAGTGGTTCTTAGAACCCGCATTTCCATTACCTGAGTCATGTGCATCGTCCGGTGCAACTTCAACTGCTATCTCATAAGTCTTACGCTTCTTGAAGAATCCCCAGTTAACCTGTGTCTGTTCATGGGTCATGGAGTACATAACCTTGCTATAGTCTATCTTTCTGACATCCAATGTCTTCTCAGAATTAAATGAAATAGTATATGTATCATTTCCAAAGAATAATTGATTCTCAAACTTAGAATACTCAATATTCTCCAGCTCTCTATATGTAGGATTGCCCTCCTTATCCAGAACTGGCTTACCATCTTCGTCTAATATCTTCTCTTTAACTTTCTTACCGTTAGCTCCTACTTCATTTCCATTCTCATCATAAACGAGAGGAATGGATGTTCTCAGATTGAAGAGCTCTGCAGCAACAGCATCTCTCTGAAGGAAGAAATTAGATCTAACCCCAGCCTGCTCATATGGAGTATTATAGGCTCTTCGAGATTTATAACTCTCTAGATAAGAGATAACCAGGTTATCCATTATCCATTCATCTTCACCATCTACGGTAATCTCGACTCCTGTGAAGTCTCTTACATCTTCAATGGTTGCTACGAAGCTAATCTTACCTCCCGCTACTAGTCCAGATTCCAATACGAAATCCTTATCATTAGCAGTAGGCCACTTACCCATATACTTGGATGCTTCTTCCTTGACATGGTATACAGGTGTTTTCTCATCATAATCAGGATCCTCCATAGTTGAATAGTGAATCTTGATACCTATATCACTTTCTGTAGCTCCAGTCTGCGAATCATTTGTATACAATGTAATTAGATACTTATCTCCACCAGCAGGGCCTGCCACAACTGAATTACCCTTCGTATAAGGCTTCAATGACAGCTTATCAGTACTGTTAGGATAAATCTTACGTCCATCATCACCAGCTATTGTATAGTAATAGATAGGATCTGAATTCTCGAATGTGTATTGAACAGTGGCTCCAGCTACCTGCTGATTATTAATATCAGTACCACCCTGTATATATGGCATGCAACCACCCTTGTAGAGTGATATACCAGACAAACTTATATCATCTGTCGCGCCTGTTGTTGAAACACTGCTGCCTCTCTTGCCTCCTGATGAAGAAAGTGTTACTCCCTTATTAGAGATCTCCTTACGTGCATTATTTCCTGTATAAATAACGGTTTCGCCAATTACAGAAGCAAATTCAGGTAGAAGCCCCTGAAATGCTATCGTGTCTCCACGCTGTGCGAAGCCCATAATCTTGTCATTAGGATTAGTGTTCTTAAGAGTAGCATAGCTATTAAGTATCACTGGAAGCAGGACCTTCCTGGTCCAGCCATGTGTATCCTGATACTGAAGCTCTACTGCTAGATCCTCAACTATTCCATCATAGGAACTAACTGTCTTGGCATCTGAATTCACAAATGCTTCGATACCACCCTCAAATCTATCGGTAAAATCTAATCTTAAGGAATAAACCGAATCGTTGATTGCAAAATCCCTCTTCTGGGTATTAGCAGGATAATTAGTGATAGATGCCTTAAGATAATTACCACCTACACTGTACATCTTATCCGAACCTGATGTATTAAAAGTAAGCTGCTCACCCTTATTCTTCTTATTCATCTCAGCTACCATGTAACCCTTGAAGTCGAAGAACTTACCACCAGATACCAGTCCATATTCCTCGTAGCCTCTATATTCATCAACCTTATAGAGTGCCATACCCTGTGGAGTCCACTGCCCTCTCTCAAGATATACATCAATCTTCTGGACAGAAGCAATCACATCACTAGCCTCAAAAACAAATGATTGAACTGTAAATGGATCAAGTGGCTTCTCAGCAGCCGGATTATCCTTATAACCAACTGATGTTGCAAGCTGCTTAGTTCCATTGTTATATATGCTCTGATTTTTTGAGTAATATAGAAGAAGTCTCTCGGTTTTGTCGGCTCCATCAACATTTGGGAATATATATTCCTGCTTGGATACGCCATCCTTATTTTTGTACTTAATACAATAATAGAGAACTGTCTCGCCACCACTAGCACCAGTTGCAAGTGTCAGACAATAGGTTTTATCTGTTCCCTTGTAGCTACTCTTAACTGCCCATTTCTCGAGTCCCTTATTCTGAGAAAAAGCAGGCACTGTGGTATCTGCAGTTACAGAATATCTATCCTCATCCAAATCCTCTTCTATCGCAGCATCACCTGGAGTAGTTGTACTATAACTTGAAGAATATGATGAAGCATTCCCTAAATTAAATGACGGCAGCGAGTCTGATGATGAAGCAGAATATGCAGCACTAGTACCAGCCATATCAGCTTCCTTAGCACTTACAGGTACAGTAGGCACTAGAGATACAAATATGGATGTCGCCATCACTCCTGCTATAAATTTTGTAAATAATTCCTTCAATCTCATAACGAGTCACCTCTTCTGATATATGTCACAATATATTTATTTGTCCATCTTACCAAGCAGTATAGCAGTAGGTGGATAACAAAAGAGCAACAAACAATAAAAACTGTAGATTAGTTTCTGATATTTAATAATCCGGCCAGTCCGGTCATCTCGAAGACTTCCATTACGTTGTCATTAACATTCGTAAGGGTTAGCTTGCCACCTTTCTGATGAAGCTTAACATATAGGTTTCTAATACTTCTAAGACCCGCACTGGATACATATTCCAGTTCCTTCATGTTAAGAATAATATTGGTAAATCTGTCTGCCATTTGTGAGAATAGAGCATCCGCATCTCTGGCTGTTCTGGTATCCAGATCGCCAGACATAAGGAGTTCTCCAGTTTCTCCTCTAGCTACTAATTTGACATCCATGTATAGAATCCTCCCGTGTGGTTACCTCTTCTTACGCTGTTCCTTGATGTATTCAGCTAGCTCCTCAAGTGTTACTTCGATTACATCTGAACCCATCTCGTTCATCTTCTCATCGAGGTCCATAGCAGCGTATTCATCAGCCGCCTCTGCTAGAAGCTCTGCGAACAGGAATGGTGCAGGCTCGTATTCCTCGCCCTCTTCCTCTCCGAATAAATCGTCGTCATCATCGAAGCTGAAGTCCATATCATCGTCTTCATAATCATCGTCTTCATCAAAATCGTCCAGACGAATACTACCAAGACCCGAGGCTTCCTCTTCTTCATCTTCGTCATCAGAGAAGCTTAGGTCATCCTCGAGATCCGAAGATGTATCACCGAAGTCGAAGCTCTCTTCCTTCTCATCTTCATCACCGAAGAGTAGATCATCCTCGAGATCCGAAGATGTATCACCGAAGTCGAAGCTCTCCTCCTCCTGCTTCTCCTCTTCTCTATTATCGAAAATACGTGTGACTAGAGGTTCCTCAGTAGTAGCAGCTCTAAGTGTCTCTTCGGTGGTACGTAGTCCAGCCCCGATAGAGATCCACTTAAGCTTATCTATGATTTCCTTCTCCATTTCTTCACGCATAGATGCTTTGAACTGTTCTAGCTTCTCATCCAGCTCTTCCTGCGAGAATACCTTGCCACCTGTATTATAGGCATTGTAATTATTATATGCTGCATCTGGTGGAGCAACCGACTCTCTTCCAAATGCCATATCATATTCCTTACGATTTACAACCTCTTCGGCAGCTATCAGCTTATCAACAGCACTCTGTCTATGAACAGGTTCTGCAGGCTCAGTGTCATCCTCAGTGATTTCACTTAGAGTGATACCACCAAATGTCATAGTTGCTGGCTCCTCTTCTGGAGTATCATCCAACAGAGCGTCGCCATATTCTTCATATTTATTAGTCTTCTCTTCGGAAGCTCTACTTCTAATAAGCTCTTCCATCTCATCATCTGAGTAACCGCTTGTCAGCTTATCAGCCTCATCCTCAGTGATTTCTGTAAATGTGAAGGTACTCTTCCTCTCTTCACGGACAGATGCCTGTTCCTCGTCCTTCTTACGAGCTGTGAAGTTCTTGTCATGTTCATCACGGCTGGAAGCAACGAAATCCTCCCATACACCCATACCTTCGTAACCAGAGAAGTAATTGCTCTGGAAATCACTCTGCTCGAACATATCTACAAAGGAATCCGGAACCTCAATAGCAAATGAGGATCTGGAGGTAGGACTCATAATTGTGAATGCCTCGCCTCGCTTAGCACCCAGAATATCCTCCTGCTCACGCTCATTGATTCCACCAGCCTTCTCATACAGCTTACAGAGATCTGACATATCATTTGGAGCCAGACCAAATACGAAGCTGTACTGGCAGGCATTGATAATAGCTGTAGACTTACGGGCTATCTCTTCACTACCTACGAAGTCCTTGATATTCTGAGTAATAACGATTTGCATACCGTTATACTTACGGATACGCTTAGCCAGCTGGAACATGAAATCCAGAGCAACTGGGAACTTCGTATCAATAAATACGTGTGCCTCATCGATTACTACTACTATCTTACGGTTAAGACCATACTTGAGATTGTAATCTCTATTCTTGATTATCTCATTATCGATATACTTCAGAACCAGGAGCATCTGAGCATTCGCGATGGTTGTATTTCTATTAGCCAGCATAGACTGGAAGTTAAATACTGAGAAGTTTTCATCTGTTGTAATAGTAGATGGACCATTCCAGATATTTGCATTACGTCCGCCTGTAGAGAACTTAGCAATATAGTTAACCAGAGATCTGAGAAGCTGTCTCAGGTACTCATTATTTGTTCTCTCGAATTCAGCCAGTACGATGTCATAGAGGTCATCAAATATAGGATAATCCTGAGCCTTGAAGTCAGATAAATCTGTCTCTGCAGTTATACCGAAGTTCAGGTATAATCTCTCAACCAGTGAGTTAAGGTACTCAAGAGCATCCCTATCTATATCAGGCAGAATCTGCTTGAAAAATTCCTCCAGGAACTGCAGATGTGTTGCGAAGCTTCCACCTGGGCCGCCACCCTCTTCACCTGCCTCATCATCATCAAGTGCTGTAATTATATGGAACGGATTAAGTCTTCCATATACTGCATTTCCTACGTTTATAACCTTACCATGCAGAGTATGTGCAAGCTGTGTATACTCGTTCTCTGGATCGAGAATGAATATCTTGGCATCCTCTGAAGCAAGATTTGTAAGGAGTGACTTGGTAGCAAAGGATTTACCTGAACCAGACTTACCTATGATTACCATATTGGAATTAACTCTCTCTTCATTTCTCTTGAAGAAGTCGATAAATACTGGTACTCCATCAGCAGAACCAAGCTTGATACCACCCTCATCAGACATATGAGCGAATACCCATGGGAACATAGCCGCAATAGTATTAGTAGGAATACCGCGGGATTCCTTGATCATAGGGTCATATGCAGAAACCTGAGAGCCTATAAAGCCCTGAAGCTGTAGGAAATCCATTCCTGAGAGTGTCATACCAGCCTCACCCCAGCTTCTTCTCAGAGTCTTCTTGATATCAGAAACTGCCGGACGAAGTGTATTGAATCCCTCCTTAAGAATCGGATCCTTGATAGTAGCTAGGGCATCAAATGCAGTAATATATATACTTACTGACATAAGTGCTTCATTATCACGTTGAAGTGTTACCAGCAGTGCTGAAAGTGTCTCGATATGCTCCTGTAATTCGAGGAGCTTAGAATCTATGCTTGTAGCCATATACTGACCACGCAGTTCTGAAAGCGAACGGTCGATTGCACGAATTGACTTCTCCCTATCCATAGGAGTCATCTTAACTGTAACCTTGGTTCCAGGGAAGGACATAACTCCTGCAAGCCATGAATCCCCAACAGTTGATGGATAATCAACAACTCTAAGAGTATGGGTTATCATCTTGTTAATCTCAACTCTTCTCATAGAGAACTTGAGACTCTCAGGCATAGCCCACTCAGCCCACTTCTCGCGGTCAATCTTATCTATTTCCTTCTCATCGAAGTCGATATCATTATTATATTTCAGGAACAGAGCCAGTCCTCTATCATCCAGTCTTCTGGCTGTAAGCTCGGCACTCTCCAGGTCTGTAAGTGCCTGCCTAATTAGGATATCAAGTCTACCCCTATCCTTCTCGAATAGAACCAGATAATAGAATGGTTCTATAACCTTATCTTCATTACATAGAGACAGAACATCATTAATTCTGTCGTACTGAATCTCAACTCTGGCCTGCAGCTCATCCTCACTCAGAAGACCACTTTCGTATGATTTCCTAAGAGCATCCAGCTTGTCATACTCAGCATCCAGGTAAGCATCATATATAACAGGTCTCTCCAGCTTGACTATATTGGCACCATAATCTCCAGATAATCCTCTAAGGATTTTACCTACGCAATTTTCAATAGAATTATTTCTACGATATTCTGAGAAGAATCTGAACTCTATTGGATCTATCTCAATAGCGGCTCCATAGTACTCACCGTTATATTCGATGAATCCTCCATTAATTCCCGTAAACGGCATAAAATCGCTCACTTCTTCGAAGTGCGCGTCTGCTTCCTTGTTCATCTCTTTTTCTTTTTTACGCTGAGCCGACCTCTCAGCTCTCGCCTGCCATACAGCATTCTTCTCTTCCTCTGTGGCAGTCTTGCTCTTCAGAATCTTATCCTCTTCCTTGATAAGAAGCTTAAGGGCTTTCTTCTTCTCCTGATCCTCTAGTCTGTGTTCTTCCTGTTTTCCCTCATCTGCTCCATCTTCTTCGAAGAAGGCATCTATTGTTTCCTGTCTGGTACCTGTATTATTTAGTACCAGTGCTTCATCCGAATAAACTCTCTGGAATCTATGAGGATAAGCCTTATATCTCATCATATTCCATAGGAATATATATAGGGGATCACTATCAAGTCTTACTAATAGTGCTGCAAAAATCAGCGCAACAACAGCGGCAATAGCCCATCTGGCAGGCAGTGAGGATATGGCACATATTGTTACTAGTACCATACCCACAAAACCAACTATCATATCTACCAGTGTTATTCCCTTGAATATCTCGATTTTTACTTTAGTTTTACCTGGAATTAATCTCATATTTTACTATATCATCCTAAATAAAATATTTTTATGAACCCTGACCTGGCCTTGGCGGCTCTGCATTTGGCCTTGGTGGCTCCGCATTTGGCTTTGGTGGTTCGCCACCTATATCATTAGCTACTGGGGGGATTCTCCCTTGCTGGAGGTGGATTTCTGAGCTCCATTTCATCCAGCATAGCATTGGCCTTGATGTCCTCCTTATCTGCCTGAACATCGGCTTTAGCCATCTTCTGTGCATCCTTGAAGCTTGCTCCCTTCTCCATATGATCCAAAGTATGCTTCATCATAGCAGCATCATCCTTGCCAGCTTCCTTACCATTCAGATGCTTACCTGTCTTATTAACGCTTTCTAGATCCCTCTTAAGAGCATTCTTGGTACGATCTTCCTTCCTCTTCTCAGCCTGCTGATTACCAGGATCATTCTTGGCCGAGGCTTCAGCACCACTTGTAATTCCCATAGCATCTGTAACCTTGCCTAGTCCCATCTTGCCCGAAAGCTTGGCAGCTCCTTCGCCAACCTTATCTCCAGCCTTCTCCATCATGGCACCAGCACTCATACCAGAGAGTTTCTTGCCAACTGAGCTATTCTCGACTGTATCTCTCATAGTACCAGCTGTAATAGCCTGATATCCAGCACTATCAGCCAGGATACCTGTGAAGATACCATTTACCTTATTAACACCATGTATTGCACCATACATGATAAGCATCTTGACAACCAGCGTTAGGATTCCACCGAAGAATCCACTTCCTACCTGAAGCGACGGTGACCATATGATTGGCAGGAACATCAGGAATAGTCTCAGTGATAGCACCATACCTACTATTGATAACAGCTGTACTATGAATGCTGTCAGCCACTGCTTGAACTTACCACCATCATCAAGTGGCATAGCTGCAATTGCAAGTGGTGAAGCTATATATAGTGCTAACAGGTTGAATATACGAAGCGAGCATGTCACTATTACTACGATCATTTCCTTAACAACTGATATACCTGCGAAGTATACTAGTACATAATTAGTCTGAGTAGGAGCTGGATCAAATACCTTCTTAACCTCTCCAAAGTCATAAATCTTATCAGGATCCGTATAGAATGGAAGTCTTGCACTATCGAAGAAGCTTGGATTCTTATTGAATGCCTTATTTCTGGCTGCTGCTCCATCGCCTGTGATATTAGCCATAGTTCCTGACAGGAATAGGATTCTGTCAATAGGCACTGTCATATCCTTAGCCTTCAGCTCACTTCGCTTAACAGATGATAAAACCTTCATAGTTTGTTCCTTCTGCAAGTAATCCATAGCGTCCAGCATAGCATTGGTAAGACCCTCGTCATAAGAATCCAGCGGAGCCTCGGATGTATAATCATATGCTTGAGCAAGCTCCAGCATTACGCTCTGCCACGTCCTAACCTCTCTACCCTGCTTGTCGATCTCCTTGTATTCAAAATTAAATACTCCTCTATCGCCCAGCCACTTGAGCTCTGGTCTAATCTCATTGTAGCAGGCATTCAGATTATATCTGGAACGATATGAAGGGTTCACCGAATAGTTTCCTATAGTATTAATTATACGACTCATGCAGGCATATTCTTCATCTGTGAAGGTATGTGAGCTTCCTCCCTTAGCGAGCCCCTCACCATTTTGAACTGCCACACTAATTGCCTTCGTAAGTTCATTCGTAGTTGTGATAGCTACCGCCATAATGAAGTTCATAGACGCTATTATCAAAATACTCTTGAATAGATTCCCCAAAATAACTCCCAGAGTTACTCCCTGTTGCTTATCTCTAAGGTCTAAAACCTTACGAATAACAGCAACTATGGCGAAACCAAATGCAAATACAATACCTATAATCGCAACCGCACCATATATTCCTCGAACCGCATCATGCTCGAAGAACATATCAATAAGAGTGACATCCTTGTTGTTATACCTAACAGTATCCTCTCCGGTGAAGATCATCATAACCTCTTCTACCAGTGCAATAATCCTACATATGAATATTTCTATATAGTATAGAATACGCCATACAGTATTTTCGAGGATGTCCTGTATCCATCCATTAATTGTCTCTTTTAAATCAAACCCTAATAATATCATAATCTTCTCCTATCCCACGTAGTGATAGTTTTATTATCTGACCCTCAGTTTCTTTCTCGAAATATAAAGTGCTACACCTATACCAATAATCAGCGCTAATACAATAAGCAGAAATGCTACTGCCTTAATATTCAGATAAGTAAAGATTGTAAGCTCCTGCTGCTGAACATTTCCAGCCTTGTCAATTATCATTACCAGATAATCGCCACTCTCTGTCAGTTCATAATCTGTAGTTACCTTAGGAGTGCCCTCGTTGAAGCTTACATATACTGTATCATCGTCCTGTACACCCTCAAGAGTAACTGGTCCCCTGGCGTGATCCTTGTCATCTATACCAACGAATTTAACATTTGGTGGAGTATGATCAACATTTACTGTTAGATAATAATCAATCTGTGTTAGATAGCATTGATAGGATATCTCATAATATCCCTCCTCTGTCATATCTACAGATCCTCTGCCAGTTCTAATCTCCTGACCATCCTTGATTACTCTGGTAACATTGAAACCATCTGGCATAATATACTGTGTTATAGCACCAGTATCATTTGTAACAATAGTGAAGGAACATATCTGATTCTCACTATTATCATCCCATACAACAGCCACGTATGATCCAGGATCAGAGACTGAAGTCGGTATAGAATCCATCTTGGTTCCATCCTTATATAGAGCAATGTTGTACTCACCACTAACTGCCATATTAACAGTTCCTGTAACATACATTCCGTCAGCGGCTGAGCAACTAAATACTCCATTTTGTGAGGCATAGTTAAACATCTGATTGGTTAAATCATAAGTTACATTGGAATCAATTGTGACAATATTAGACGCACTTGCCACATTGGCTTCACTTCCAACGGGTTCACCGGTATATATATCCAGCTCTCCTACATAACCCTCATAGGTAGTATCCTCCGTAGTTTCTTCGGAGGTTTCTGAGTCCTCTCCCTCAGCGTATACACCTACCGCAGGCATGAATACTCCAAATAATAGAATTATACTTGTAACTATGAATCTTCTCATCATTTACTCCATATATTGTAATTAAGCACTTTCCATCATATTTTCATCGTCTTCGCTCTTACCAAGCACGATTTCATTTCTTCTATCGAGGTCGTAATACACCTCGTCAGCTCTGAACATGTGGCTTCTAAGCTCCTCCATATCCATTCTACCCATCTTGTAATATGGGCACTGATAACTAGGGGTGTACTTGGTTTTAAGTGGGAAATTACCGAATGTAACTATAATTGCATTACCGGTGCTTTCCTTATTATTAAGCATCTGCAACTCTGATGGATAGATAAGTGGTCTAACCTGAGTCTGAGCAGATACATTAATATCTCCTGCCTTGGCGCCTATTGACGATGATGTCGAGGTTGTACGGACTGTCATGTTACCACACAGCTTCGAGAATTCCTCACAGGTACCAATATCATTGGAACCGATGAACATCTTCATACCACAGTTAGATTTAACGATGTCTGCTACCTTCTCGCCGTATACGTTATTAAGCTGCGAATAGGACTGAACTACCATGTTGAACCAGATTTTTCTGGAACGACCTACTGTGATCATCTTATCGAATTTCTCGATCTTAGGCATGTTACCAAACTCATCCAAAATGAAGTATACATTTCTTGGAAGAGATAGGTCCTCTCTTGCCGATGCAACCTTGATAAGTGCTTTATACATACAGAGAATGAACACAGCCGCGAGTCCGTGACGTGTATCCTTCTCGTCTGGTATCTTCATGAAGAGGGCAGTTGGCTGGTCTGCGAACTTCTCTGCCTGGACGTCAGTTGCAGAGGTCAGACCACATAGTCCTCTATCATTAAACATATTTAGCTTGTCGAATGTAATCGACATATATGATGAAAGTGTAGTATCTGCTGCTGACATAACCTGACGTGACAGTGTGTATGCCTGTGACAGCTTACTACGTTCCTCGAAATATTCCTTAAGAGTCGCGAATTCATCCTCTGAATTCGTAAGTGCCTTATTAATATTGAAGAAATTGAATTTATCCTTAGTCATCTCGAGACGTTCATCCTCTGAATCCTCAAGCATGGCAAGACAGGTTGACATAATAATTGATCTTGCACCCTTCTCCCAAACAGGATCCTTCTCGTTTTCGATAGGACATATAACAGATATCAGATCATTTAAGTCCTCATACATTTCATCATAAAACTTCTGTCTGGTAACAGATACGTCATCCTGGCAATGACTCAGATCGGCGTAAGCATTTCCATGCCATTCCGCCCATGGCTTACCAGGCTCTCCCTCTCCGTCCATTCTCTTAAGGTCCGGATAGTTGGACATATCATCCTTGTGGAACTTGATACCCTTACCAGCCTCCACGTACTCCTGATACATATCCCAGATGCCATCAAGTGGATTCCATCTTGATGAAGAGTAGGTATCACGGAGATCAAGCAGAAGAACCTTATATCCTCTGGATACAAGATACTTTGAATGTAGATCAAAAAGCTCACCCTTAGGGTCTGTCATGATCATGGAGCTTCCAGCTGCTGTTGAAGCAAGAAGCTGAATCATAGGGTTAATAAATGTGGTTGTTTTACCAGAACCAGTAGCACCGATAATCAGTGAGTGTGCACCTGGCAGGAAGTTAACCTGAAGATTGTTCTTCTTATCTAGCACTGCTCTTACAGGGATACCGTCCTTCTTAACATGGCTAAGCTGGTTATAGGTATGTCCAGGGAAATACTTATCTCTCTCAATATCTGTTAGGAAACGGCTGTTCTCGAGCGAACCCTCGACTACATCAACCTTACCCTTCTTACCTAGGAGACCCTTGGTAGATCCAAATATGTATCTATCCATGTTATTTCCTGACAGCAGGAATATAAGACTGGCAAAAAATGCACCAATCGCACCTATAGCCCATGTCTGCCAATTAAGTAGCAGGGACCAATCTATTTTATAACCGCTTCCTTCCTCTAGCTGTTGAGGGGCCGTTATGAAGGACTGCACCACAAATCCGAGAAATCCGGCTATTATAATAAAT
Organism: Eubacterium sp.; assembly: GCA_017480495.1. Taxonomy (GTDB): domain Bacteria; phylum Bacillota; class Clostridia; order Lachnospirales; family Lachnospiraceae; genus Eubacterium_Q. The sequence continues at coordinate 83,404 of JAFVAQ010000036.1, forward strand.
AAAAATAGATAAATAAGTATTTTGTGAACTGTTTTCATTTATTCACCCCGATTCAATATCAGAAATCGCTCTCCTGCGACTTACGAAAATCAAATTAATCTTATAACAGAATTGGGGATATAGGCTTACTATATCCCCTAATCATTTTATTTTTATACTACTCTAGCATTAATCCTGTGTTTGTTCAGCTGCTGGTGCTGATGTTGTCTTAGATGATGACTCCATCCACTTTGTAAGTGGGTCGATTGAAAGTCTAAGTGCAACTACCAGTATAAAGATAAGCAGGTATCCAATGATAGCTGTCTTGAGTGACTGCTTACGCTTCTCTCTCTCCTGTGGCTCCTCTGCCATAGCATACTTAACACCAAGCATGATACAGAAGATTGCACCACCTGCACCTACAATAAGTAGGATTGGTCTAATCAAGCTATTAAGCAGTGTCACGATTGGGTTTGCAACGCTTGAGAAGTCCGGACCACTTGCGAATACTCCAGTTGTATAAGCTACTGCTGCAAATACAGCTACAAGAGCAGCTGATCCCATTTTAATAGCGATAACTGCCTTCTTGTTTGATGACACCTTCTTGATCATCTCTTTCATACTTGTCTTCATTCTTTCATCCTCCTTGGAAAATATGATATTTGTTGATAATTCTGCCTGATTAATTATCTTATGGACACATTATATCAGTAAAAGGGTAACAAAAGCGCAACAAATATTATATTTATTTTGTTATTTTTGTTTATTCGGCTGAACAGCCATCATTTCAGGTATTTTAATGATGGAGTCTGTGCCCTCTGGAGACTTATTGATACTAAGCTCTCCCTTGCACATAATGCTGAGTCTGGTCTTAACATTCTTGGTTCCAACGCTCTTATGCTTCTTCTGTGTTGCCAGCTTAGTCTGCTTACCATGTCCGCCATCAGATACCGCGATTATTATAAATCCACCCTCTCTTCTGGTAGAGATTCGGATGTCATCTCCCTCTGTACTCATGCCTATGCCGTAATAAATGGCATTTTCTACTAATGGCTGTACCGTAAGTGCAGGCAGATAGAAGTCGGTCACCTCAAAATCCTTATGCACGTGGAAATTCCTGGATGGTAGGATTTCGGCGAGTTCAATATATGTATCTACATGCTCCATCTCCTGTTCAAATGGAATCATTCCATCATTCGTAAGAGATTCGAAGTTCTTCCTCAGGTAACCTGAGAAGCTGAATATTGCATTCTTGACAGAGCCTGGATCCTCATCACACAGCAGTGCAATCTGCTGAAGTGAATTATATATAAAGTGTGGATGAATCTGTTCCATTAGGAGTGAAACCTTGTTCTCTGACAGCTCAACCTGACTGGTCAGTAGATCCTTCTCTGTATCCATCTGATATCCGAAAAAAACAGTCAGTAGGAATAGGATTAGTCCAAAACCAGCCAGCTCGAAGCGGGAATCCCCTATCCCGACCAGTGAAGTACTTATGGGGGCTATCAAGCCTGTGATAAATCCTAGACTCGCCTTGATACTCTTGGAGGATATCATAAGCATTACCATCACGACTATATACTGTATCAGGAAGAATATATTGGCCAGGAAACGGCTTCCGCCGTAAACCGAGAAGCCTATAACCAGTACCGCAATCAGACACTGGAAGATGGTCCAGAAATATCCGTCCCATTCCTGTCCCTCTGAACGCTCTGTTTCTATGAAATAGAGTCCGAACAGTGGTGCCACAAATGCATACATGACCCAGGAGGCTATTACGTACTTGCTTCCTGTATATTGCTCGGATGACATAGACTGAAGCTGGAATGCTAGTCCTCCCATATTGACACAGACTGCCGCTATAAACCAGCCCATTCTACGACTGTGATTCTTCATCTGTATAGATACCAGCAGCACTACTATTGTCAGAATCATGGATACAAGTACGAATATTATATTGGTTAATGTGTAATAATCTGAATACTGCTCAAATATTCTATCCATCTATTATATCTCTCCCGAATTGTATCTATACATGTAGTAGTCGTAGCAGAAATTCTTGGTCTTAACGTATACCATAATAATTACTGTTACATAATAGATTACGACTGAGAGAAATAGCATTATACTTAGCTGTACAATTGGTCCCTTAGCCAGAACTATAATTGGAAGAAGTATAACTGAGAATACTAGAAATATAAGATGCGCTATGAGCCACAGCTTCTCCTGTTTCCTAGTTTCCTCCTCTAATTTCTTCTTCTCCATTTTCTTATATATATTAGTCATTCCTCTAAGCATATAGAAGATTGCCAGTAGAACTCCTATTCCAGGAGTAAGTCTTAGTACCGCAGCAAGTATATCCATCGGTGTAGTCATTATTAAACTGTCCAACCACTTCGCAAATGCATATATGAGCTCTCCAAGCATATAGGTAAGTGCTGAATAATAGGCTATTCTAAACCACCTATTGATACCAAACATCCTGTACAGGCAGGTGGCTATGGCGCATATTATCAAGTATTCTATAACATTAAATGTCATGGATATCTCACTGGTGGATTCCAGGAGGCTACTCATCTCAGCGTAATTCCCCAGCATCAATATGAGGCACAATGCAACCATGGATATAATGGAGCCAACGAACAGTGCTAATATAAAATATGGAAATATTCTAAGAGTTTTTAAATCAACCTTGTTATTCATTCTAGGCTCCTACAGTGAATCCGGCTTCATAATAAGCTCACCCAGCGTCATCTCTGCCCATGAATATTGATTCATATATTCACCCATGAATGAGTTGATTGCCTGACTGTCACCCTTTAAGTAATTCAGGTAATCACAATCTACCGCAGAACAGTCGACACCGTATGCATTCCATCCCTTAACCAGGACCTTCTCTGCACCATTCTTAGAGAGATCATCCCTCAGAGCTGACAGGAAGACTCTAAGCTGCTTCTTCAGACTCTTGTCCTCTTCTCTATCCTCGAAGAGTGCCGCACACAGTTCTCCAATTGAGCAGAGCGCCCCTCTTCGATCTATCAGATAAGCAAGGATTTCCTTGCTTCTACTTCTCTTGAATTTAATCGGCTGATCATCCTTATCAAATACCTCGAAGTTACCGAAGCATTGAATTCGGAGTAAACCAGTTTTCTTAATCTCGACAGGATTTCGAAGGTTCTCCAGTTCTCTCTTAAGAGCATCGATTGTAGCAGGCTTGAGAATAAATCCACTTGCATGAAGCTGGAAGGACTGATATGCGAATTTCTCATGTCCTGTTACGAATATGATATTGGTATTTGGGGAGAGCTTCTTGATTTCCATCGATAGCTCCAGTCCTGAGATACCTGGCATCTCTACATCTAGCCAAGCTACATCAGGATTCTCCTCTCCTACATATTCCAGTGCTTTGTCTGCATCTGAGAATGGTACGTGCTCTCCATCCGGATCAAGCTCGTACATCATCTCAGCTATTTCCTGAGCTACATTTAACTGGTCGTCAACTGATACTGTTATCATTAGATATTCCTTTCTACTCTAATGTACTAATGGAAGACATTTCCGCCTATGTTAACTCCTTCGATTCCGTACTGCTCGGCATACCATGCTGCCTTGAAGTAATAATTCGGTACATTTCTCTTGCCATCCAACACCTCCTGCGCCACCTGATAGCATGAAGTAGCCGGACCTCTCGCGAGAATTACAGCTAGTATACCTGTTTCGGCTGGTTCAAACTGATATGGTGCATAAACCACACCCTCAATAGTATTGGCGAAGTTGGGACTCTCAACCCGGTTCATAACTACGCTTCCTACAGCAACCATACCCTCATAGCTTACACTACCTGCCTCAGCCTCGATTATGCCTGCCAAAAGTGTCAGCTCATAATCGTCATATGGATATGGAGTCGAATAATAGAATTCAGTTCCATCTCCTGAAAATGAGATTCCACTGGATGTCCCATCATATCCACGTGCACCTAGTATTTCTCTCTGCGCCGCTTCAAGCGCCAGAACCTCCGTTTTCAGCTGTTCAGCGAAGGCTTCTGCACTCTCTGCTCTCTCCTTTGCTTCCTCCATAAGAGAGCTAAGCTCATCCATTTGCTTAGACAGTTCCTTACGCTGTCCCTCCAGATTCTCAAGAGCGAGCTCCTTGTCATCCTTAAGCGATTTAAGAGCCTCTGTCTGAGTAGTCTCTGAATTCATAATCGTTTCGAGTTCAGATATCTTGGAATTGATATAAGCACTATAGGAATCTACATATTCATCCTGATTAATCAGATCATCTAAGTCATCAGCATTTAGCATCATTGCTAGTGAATTATCCGTATTCATGGATTCATACATCTCACTGAGAGCATTTCCCATCTCGGTACGTGCCACAGAAATCTTATCCTCTATCTCAATAAGGTTATTATTGGATATCTCGATTTCTTTATCTATCTCATCAATCTCGTCATTAGTGCGCTCTATTTCCTGAGATAGCTCAGCGATGCCACTATTGACTTCCTTAATTTCCTCTACCAGCTCTGCCGCTGTATTCTTATTTGCCTCTGCGGTCTCCTGCTGATCCTCGTAGTCCTTCCTCTTATCCTCGAGGGACTGGGCATTTACTGGAAATGCACTGAGAATGCAGGCTATAATCAGTAGAAGACAGAGTACTGTATTCTTCTTAATGATTATCAATTTATTTTTCCTCACTGTCTGCATGGGTGCAGAATTATACCCACTTCTCGGTATACATCATCATTTTACATAATGTTGTCCAACAAATGTCCAACAAAAAAGAGGCTAGTATTTTAGCCTCTTCTAGAAGTTTTATTCTCTACATTTTGTCTGATGTGATTAGTCGAAGCTTCTATTTAGAAGTGAATTCGTGATATATCCCTCTGTGATGCTCGCCCAGGAATACGAATTCATATACTCGCCTCGATACCTGTTAATTACCTCGACGTCACCATTCAAGAATCTATAGAGGTCGCAATCGATAAGCTCCGGAACAATCATCATATTTCCGCGTTCCACTCTTACTATATCGCTTATGCCATACTCCTTCAGTGTGTCTCTGAGGCTTCGTATGATTACATCCATCTGCTTCTGCATGGTTCTATCATATGTAGCGTCCTCCCAGAGTATATGGAATGCATCAGCTCTTGTCACGCTTCCTCCCTGTCTGTCTACAAGGTACGCCAGTAGCTCCTTCGCCCTGGCACGTCTGAATGTAATAGCCTTGCCATCCACATATACATCGAACTCTCCGAAGGTTCTCACCTCTATATGTGAGGTAGCCAGGATTCCAGTATTCGCACTCTGTGTTATGGCATACTTAACCTCTTCCTCTAGTCTATCCTTCGAGATTGGCTTCATTAGATAGCCTGAAGCATGAAGCTTGAATGCGTCCAAGGCATATTCCGAGAAGCCTGTTATGAATATAATAGAGGCTCCAGCGTACTTCTGCTTAATTAGCGCCGCCAGAGCTATACCACTCATTTCGGGCATATCTATATCGAGAAATGCTATATCGATTGGATGATGCTCCATCCATTTTAGTGCCTCGGTAATATCAGTGAAGCCCTTCACCTCATCAATCTGGCTGAGTTGTTCGCACATGGACACGGTCATATTAAGAATTAATTCTTCGTCATCAATGCATATTGCTCTCATACTTTAATCCTCTCGCGATAAATCCTGATCTTATTAATCCTCGATTGGTATGTGTATGGTAATCGTCGTTCCTTCATCCAGCTTGCTATCGATTGTAAGTGTACCATCACACAGCTTCTCTATTCTCTCCTTAACATTTCTTATTCCAATATGTGAGCTGTCAGCGGTACGTAGCGAATCTACATCGAAGCCCTTGCCGTTATCCTGAACAATAATTTCATGGTAGTCATCATATTTACGCGAAATGACCCTTACAACTCCCGATTTTCGAATACGAACACCGTGTCTGATGGCATTTTCTACCAATGGCTGTATGCTGAGGGCCGGGATATCAAATTCCGTATCCTCTGTATCATAATCTATTCTTATGTTAGGAAAACGAACCATCTCGATTTCAGCATAGGTTTCCGTATGCTCCAGCTCCTTCTCAAATGGTATTAAGTCTGAGTGGCTGAGGGATTCGATATTCTGTCTTAGATAGCTTCCGAATTTACCTGTTGTCTCCGATGCCAGCTCTGGGTCATTTAGACAGAGTGCTTGAATTGTCGAAAGCGTGTTATACATAAAGTGTGGCTGAATCTGGGACATCATTATTTTGATTCTCTGCTGTGCCTTCAGATCCTCCTCGTGTTCACGCACAAATTGCAGATGGAGCCAGATGTAGAAAGTAACACAGCTGGTAACCATTGTTACTAGTAGCAATCCCACTCTATAATCTGTCATGAAGAATGAGTCTATTATTGCAGACACCATTATTGCGATCACTATCAGAAATGGCATAATCATAATGAAGTTCTTCTTATGTTTATACCTGACTATTACCTGGCACAAAAGCCATATCAGAAGTACGAAGCTGATAAGATGACAGGTAAATCCAAGTGGACCACGCACGAAGTTATTGTCCTCTGTTATTGTGAATGCAACATTACTAAATAGTGCCGTCAGGAATACCAAGGTATTAAGCGCCACCAGAACCCACGGACGTTTATCCTTATTAACTATTTGCATGAAGCACACGATTATGACAGGCCGAATTGTATAATCATATATACTGGTCACGAGTCTGCCTTGAACCATATTCTCATATGCGAAGCACTCTCCCAGCTCCTGTGTGATGAGAAGCGAAAAAACCAGAAGTATGATTATCATCATTAACTTGCGGTCACGCTTGCCTATGTATGGATCCAGCAGACATGAAATTAGCGTAAAAAACAGCTACAGGAATAGAGCCACATATAGGGCTATTATATTTTGTGTATATAGAGAATCAAACATATAGGTCTCGCTTTCTTCGAAATCAACACCTATTATATCATAACAAGGGCATTTTTGTATTCATCCAGATTTCGGGATTTGTGAATTTCCTTGAGGAGCTTCCTGTCTAAGCCGAGGCCAGGAGCGAAGTAAGTCCAGAGCTCCTTCATCTTCATTACCACCTGCTTATCGCCTGACATTTCCTCGCGGTAGTTCTCCATTATCTCTGTTATGAAGGCTTTAAAGGTTTTGTCCCATTCGAGTCCTGCGATATCACTACTATCCTGCTCTGGGTGCTCCTCGTGATACTTTATAGCTCTAGCTAGATTTGGATTCATGATGAGGCCACGGCCAATCATGATACTTTGTTTATTATCTTCTTGGTTTGAATGTGTGTCATAGGAATCATAGTAATTTGCATATTGATTAAAGTAGGCTGACCCCGTATCTCTTAGTTTACATAATGTGTCGTCATAGGATTCTATGTCAGTTATATTTCCATTGTAGCATAGCGGAATATGGTTCTTATACCTTGTCTCGTATTTAGCCATATACTCTACTGCTCTGACATATTTATCTATGTGAGGTTCGCCGGAATAGAATTCGTTACGTAGTCGAGGATGAACAATCAGCTCCTTAATTGGATACTTTATGTAAACCCTGAGTATATCATCCCACTCTGATAGGAATTCCATACCTAATCTGGTTTTAATAGATACACTCATAGCATTTGATTCCGAGCCATTGCCAGCTGGAGTTATGTTAACTATGCTATGAAATATTTTATCCAAAAATCTATCCAGATCCTCTACTCTATCCAGGAAGCCTGCACCTCTACCCTTGGATACAACTGTTCCTGATGGACAGCCAAGATTTAGATTCACTTCTGAGTAGCCAAGCTCTGCAAGCTGACGGGCAATTTCCAGAAATAAATCTGCGTCATTAGTAAGAATTTGAGGGACTACGTCTAGTCCCTCATTATTCTCTGGCAGAACATCTCTCTTCTCTCTTCCCTTCAAATGACTAGCAGTAAGAAAAGGGGTATAGTATCTGTCTATACCCCCATAGTATTTTGCTATTGCACGTCTAAAGATATATGTAGTTATTCCTTCCATTGGAGCAAGGTATATCCTTGGCTCGCAGCCTTGCTTTTCCATCTTATTTACTTTCTTGATTTCCTCTTATTTAATCTTCTAAATCTTCACTCAGTAATTCAATTAATTGATGGTAGCAGAATTCTACACTTTCTTCCCTTACTTCATTTCTGCCAATATCTCCAAATTGCTGAGTATATGTGTGAGTCTTGCCGTTTATACAGAATCCAAAGCAAACCATTCCGATAGGCTTATCTGCAGTACCACCAGTTGGTCCGGCTATTCCTGATATTCCAACACCAACCTCAGCACCCATGGCTGCCGCTGCTCCCGCTGCCATCTCTCCAGCAACCTGCTCACTGACTACGCCATACTTTTCTATACTTTCTTCACTTACTCCGACATACTTTACCTTTGCCTCATTAGCATAGGTAACGAAGCTTACATCTAGTACACTCGAGGCATCTGGTACATTTACCAGCTTACCTGCTGCTAGACCTGCCGTACAGGACTCGGCAAAGGTTATATGATAACCCAATTCCATCAGAAGATGAACTGCAGCATATTCTATCCCTAACTCGATTCTTCCTTGTTCTATTATTTCCTGTTCTCCAATTTTCTTATTCATCTTTATTCTCCAACAGTCTTCTTTATCGAGCAGTCTTCGCGAGTCAATATGACCTAATCCGTAAGGGATCTATAAATTGCGACATGGTCATAGATTGCTCTCCACGAGCTAAAGGAATTAGCTGTTACGCATATATAACGCTTGCCATTATCAGCTTCGTAGTAGCTGGCGGCACAGCAGCCAGACTGTTTAACGAATCCTGTCTTAGCAGCGATAACATCGCCATCCATTTCCTTATCTTCTATTCTTCTAAGGAACCAATTTGATACTGGTATGCCATCTGGCATATCAAGTTCCTCATAGGTGGTTGATGTAGTATAGGTTCTAGCTGAAAGAACATCTCTCAGCAGATCGTCCTGCACCGCAACTCCAAGCACTATTGCTATATCCTTAACGGTACAATGAAGGTCTTCATTATATACGCCTACTGGATTTGTAAAATGCGCATTCTCGGAAAGTCCAAGTTCTGCTGCCTTTCTATTCATTTCTTCAACAAACTTCTCTTCAGAACCACAGCAATACTCAGCAAGTCCCATAGCCGCATCTGCTCCTGAAGGAAGAATAGTTCCGTATAGAAGGTCTCTTACTGTAACCTCATCTCCTGGAAGGAATCCAACCGCGCTACAGTCATTATCTGACCAATAGTCTGCTATCTCTTGAGTGATAGTAAATGTGTCATCAAGAGTCGTCTCATCTATAAAATCTCTAGCTGTAACTACAGTAAGTATCTTGGTCATTGAGGCAGGACTGATAACCGTTTCGTAGCCTCTCTCCGCAACTATGCTATCATTATCTACATCAACAAGTATCATATATGTACTTACCAGCTCCTGAGTCTTGACGGGATCTCCTGGAGTACTGTAATTAATAGAACCTTCAACAGAATTAAGCGTTAATGTAACGGAGTCCCAAGCACTTCCACCTTCTTCATCCTCGGCTGCAGCTGCATTTTCCTCCGCACTAGCCTCTATGATGGCCTGGAAAGAAGACATATCCGCCTGAGGCAGATGAATAGTGGATTCTGTAGGAGAAGGATTATATATCTTAAGCCCTGTCATCCAGGTTTCCTGCTCTGCGCCTGCTGCATCACCATTGGCAACAGGTTCTTCCTCCTCAGCCTCATCAGCGGTCGCATTAGTGGAGCTAGCAATAAGGTTATCTATTGGCTCCTTTTTATCCTCCGCCTTCTTACTTGTTTTATTCATAAGTCCAAAGAATATAAGGGCAAAAATAAATATAAGAGCCAGCACTACAAATACTACTAACACTCTTAAGAATATCACGAGTCCCTTTTTTGAATCTGAATGTTCACTCATTTTAAAACACCTCACAAAACTGTTCATTATTTTATCATAGTATCCTGATATTTTAAATATGATTCTTGAAGATAGATAAGTAATAATGTATATTTTAGCTATGGATATAAAGGCTTATATAAAATCAAAATTCCCTGAGGGATATACTCCTCTATATATAGCTAAGGACATTTTATCGGGCGTAATCGTCGCCCTTATTTCTATACCTATTTCTATGGGCTATGCTCAAATAGCAGGTCTTCCGATGATCTACGGACTCTATGGTTCACTATTCCCAATACTAATATTTGGACTGATAACAACCTCCTACGATTTTGTCTTCGGAGTAGATGCTGCACCTGCTGCACTTACAGGAGCTTCTATCGCAGCTCTCGGTATTGCCTCCGGTTCTGAAGAGGCAGTCAGAGCTGTTCCGGTACTTACAATTCTTGTTTCCCTATGGCTGCTCCTATTCTATTTCCTAAATGCTGGCAGGGCCGTAAAGTATATCTCTGTTCCAGTTATGGGTGGCTTCATCACAGGCATTTGCCTAGAAATCATATCCATGCAGATTCCTAAGCTCTGGGGCGGAAATCCAGGAACTGGAGAACTCCCTGAGCTTATAATTCATATGATAAAGGAGCTCTCCTCCTTTAATGCACTTTCTCTAATACTTGGGTTAGTCACGATTGCTATAATCCTTGTCTTCAGAAGACTAATTCCCAAACTTCCAATGTCTGTTATCATGCTGATTATTGGCGGAATCCTAAATGTCAGATTTCACTTAGATGCTCATGGAGTAAAGCTTCTTCCAGAGGCCGCATCAGGACTTCCGCTTCCAAAGCTTCTTCATATAGATTACACTATACTTCCAGAGCTAAGCTTCTCCGCCCTCACTATCGCGCTGGTTATAATGTCTGAAACTCTTCTGGCCTCTCGTTCAAATGCTATTGAGGATGGCTATGATCTAAAGCCCAAAAGAGAAGTACTTGCATACTCACTAGCTAACTTTGTGGCAGGAGTTTTCGGATGCTGCCCAGTAAATGCCAGCGTATCTAGAACTACAATAGTTAGACAGTTTGGTGGCCGTTCTCAGATAATGAGTATCTTTGCCAGCATATCAATGATATTTATACTTATTTTCTGTACCAGCTTTATTCCACTACTACCTGTTCCTATCCTGACCGCGATTATAATTTCTGCACTCATATCAGCGTGTGAATTTGAGCTCGCTCATAGATTAAAAAATAGCAGCCGGTCAGACTTTATAATTTTCATGTCTGCCTGTGTAGGAGTACTTCTATTCGGCACAGTATATGGAGTTGTGATAGGTGTTCTGCTCTCCTTCTTCGCGGTAATAAGAGAAGCTGTAAATCCCCCTCGAACATTTGTAGGCGTTAGACCGGGACACGAGGGAATATATTCTCTAAAGGCGCATAAGGATGCCAGACCTATCCAGGGAACTGTTATCTACAGATTCGGCGGCAATCTATTCTTTGCAAATATAGATACCTTCGTAAATGATATCGAGAAGGAAATAGATGAACACACCCGAGTTGTTATCATTTATGCGAGCGGAATAAATAATGTGGATATAACCGCCACGGATAGAGTTATGGCTCTATATAAGAATCTTCGCAAGAAGGATATACTCTTCTACATCGCTGAAAATGATGAAATCGTAAATGATGAGCTGAGGAGATATGGTGCCGGCGAGCTGATTGATGAGGGTGTGGTACAAAATGATATCGAGAAGATATTTGAAATGATAAAACTGAAAAACCCATATCCTCTTGCAGAGGAGAATCCATATTTTCAAAATAGAGAAAAAGAATCTTAGAATATCAGTATCATAAAAAAGGATTACAAAATGAAAATAGACATACTATGTGTAGGTAAGATAAAAGAAAAATTCTATAGAGAGGCGCTGGCCGAGTATTCCAAGAGACTCAGCCGCTACTGCTCACTGAATATTATAGAGGTTGCTGATGAGAAGACTCCGGATAATGCAAGTGAAACCGCGGTGGAGCAGATACTTGCCAAAGAAGCTGAAAGACTCAGTAAATATATACCTGAAAGTACCGGAGCAGGAACAGATACCTACGTAATAACTCTTGAAATAAAAGGAAAAAGGCTCACCAGCGAAGCGCTGGCAAGCCATATAGAGTCCCTAGGAATCGATGGGATAAGTCATTTAATTTTTATAATAGGCGGTTCATTAGGTTTACATAATTCCATTACATCCAGATCAAACTTTAAGCTAAGCTTCTCTGATATGACATTTCCACACCAACTGATGCGGGTTATTCTGTCGGAGCAGATCTACCGTTCCTACAGAATCATTTATAACGAACCTTACCATAAATAATTCCTATCTTCTAAGGTTAGGATTCTTCTTTACTCAAATATTCTATTCTCTACCATCCCAACAGTAAGTACAGAGGTTTTCTCTATCTATACCTGTTGCGGCAATCATATCATCCAGACGATTGAACTTAAGGGATGTAAAGTTCAGCTTCTGTCTGATCTTTTCAAGCATCTTGTGATATCTATCTGAATCAGGATTTGCATAGTCATCAAGGATTGTTCTATCAACCTGCTCTCCTTCTTCTTCAGCTATAACACGTCTCGCAATGAGCTCCATCTCGCTATTTGATCTGGAGAAGTTTATATACTTACATCCAAACAAAAGTGGTGGGCAGGCAGGTCTGATATGAACCTCTTTAGCTCCACTATCATACAGGAACTCTGTTGTTTCACGAAGCTGTGTACCACGTACGATGGAATCATCTATAAGCAGAAGCTTCTTGCCATCTATTAACTCATGAACAGGAATCAGCTTCATCTTTGCGATGAGATTTCTCTTATTCTGATGCGTTGGCATGAAGGAACGTGGCCAGGTAGGTGTATACTTTACAAATGGTCTAGAGAATGGAACTCCTGACTCATTAGCATATCCCATAGCATGTGCCGTACCAGAATCAGGTACACCTGCAACCGCATCTATATCCGCCTTAGTATATCCATCACGTCTAGCGAGCGCTTCACCGCACTTATATCTCATTTCCTCTACAGACACTCCCTCGTAACGAGAGGATGGATATCCGTAGTATACCCAAAGGAAGGTACATATACGAAGCTTCTCTCCTGGCTTAACCATTACAGTTACAGCCTCTGGAGTCATAACGTCTATCTCTCCAGGTCCGAGTTCCTTAAAATCCTTATATCCAAGATTCAGATATGAGAAGGATTCAAATGCAGCACAGAAGCCTTCGTCTTCTTTATATCCAATAACAACAGGTGTACGACCATACTTGTCTCTTGCGAGATAAACAGCATCCTGGGTAAGTAGGAGCATTGTCATAGAACCATCTATAACATCCTGAGCATATTTGATACCTTCTATTAAGTTATCCTTCTGGTTTATAAGCGCTGCAGTAAGCTCAGTCTTGTTAACCTCACCACTACTCATCATCTGGAAGTGTGATCCGCCGTTCTTAAAAACCTCAGCAATAAGCTCATCAGAATTGTTTATCTTTCCAACACAGGCAAGTGCATAGGTTCCGTGATGTGAACGAACAAGAAGTGGCTGTGGATCATAGTCTGAGATACATCCTATACCCAGATTACCTTCCATCTCATGAACATCCTTACCAAACTTACTTCTGAATGGAGCATTTTCAATATTGTGAATAGCTCTGTTAAAGCCTTCTCTTCCATGAACAACCATTCCTGCACGTCTGGTACCCAGATGTGAATGATAATCAGTTCCATAGAACAGATCAAAAACTGAATCTCCTTTTAATGCTGTCGCAAAAAATCCACCCATTTTTAGAATCTCCTACTTGTTATTATCATAATATTTCTCTAGTTCAGCTATTTTACGAAAAAACAAAAATATAGTAACACAAATTATTTTAATAATAAAGTATAAATGAAAGACAATTTTATCACTATATTTGGTTACTTTTACTGTAAAGTAGCCCCTCTTAAAATAATAAAGAAAACCCTGTCAGGAATCCTTCTCCCGACAGGGTCTAACTTTCAATTATTTACCTGCAGCTACTACAGCCTCTGCAAGGGCTTCGATATTTGGAATATCCGAATCCTTCATAGTACTCTTAATTGTAACTACTGGCTCCAGAACCTCTACATTCTTCCAGCCCTCTGCTATACCCTTTACAGTTCTAGCAGCACTTGGTGCCCAGGAACCATTCTCAAGTATGAAGAGCTTACGGTTCTGATAGGTCTTCACTGTAAGGTGATTCAGGAAGTCATGCATAGGAAGGAATACTCCAGCATCGTAGCTGGCAGCACAGATAACCATGCGGTCATATCTAAATGCATCTTCAACGCACTCTGCCATATCTTCTCTACAAATATCTGAGATAGCCACCTTCTCGCCTCTAGCCTCCAGCATTTCAGCCAGCTTCTTAGCGGCCTTTGCTGTATTTCCATGGATAGAAGCATAAGCTACGAATACACCATGAGTCTCTGGCTCATAGCTGCTCCATGTATTATATGTATCGATATAATATCCGATTTCATCTCCTGGCATAGGAAGTACTGGTCCATGAAGTGGAAGTATCTTCTGTATATCAAGTCCAGCCGCCTTCTTCAGAAGTGTCTGAACCATTGAACCATACTTTCCAACTATTCCGAAGTAATATCTTCTAGCTTCGCAAGCCCATCCCTCAGGATCATCGAAGTCCAGTGCGCCGAACTTACCAAATGCATCTGCTGAGAAAAGGATATTCTCGCTCTGCTCATAAGTCATCATTACCTCCGGCCAGTGGATCATTGGCGCCATAATAAACTGAAGAGTATGTGTTCCAAGAGAGATAGTATCCCCCTCTTTAACCTCTATAGCTCTTTCTCCAAGATCAAGTCCATCAAAGAACTGTCCCATCAGCTGGAAGGCCTTAGTTGTAGCTACCACCTGTGCCTCTGGAAATGTCTCTACAACAGTTCCGAAGCTTCCTGAATGATCTGGCTCCATATGCTGTATAACAATATAATCCAGCTTTCTGTCTCCCAGAGCTTCCTTTACATTTGCTATCCACTCATCTGTCTTAGTAGCATCAACGCTATCCATAAGCGCTGTCTTCTCATCTAAAATAACGTATGAATTGTATGACATTCCTTCTGGTACATCATACTGACTCTCGAAAAGATCTATATCATGATCATCTACACCTACATACTTTATTGTATCTGAAACACTTGTAACCATTTTGTCCTCCTAATGTATAATGTTTTAGTCTCAAAACGAGACTACATTATTCTAACACATTTTACGATTAATGCATACCCATTCCCTTCACTTCCGGCTTCTGCATATTTTTACTGGACTGTTGCATACAAGCTATTTTATCTCAATCACCTTATAGTCCTTATCCTCTACTGCCTTAGTAAGAACTCCCTCATCAACCTCAGCTTCAAGCTTAACAACTGCTGTTCCTTTCTTGTGGCTAGCCTTCGCACTCTTTACTCCCTCTATAGCTTCAAGTGCCTTCTGAACTGTAGCCTCGCAGTGTTCACACATCATTCCTTCAATAACTATAGTTTTCTTCATGATGTCATCTCCTTCTTCTGTCTTAATACTTTCTTTTATTTCATTTATAACACTATCAAAATTCCTGCTAAATTCTTTTGATCCCAGTTTAGCTGGTACTCTATCTCTCTTGGTACTACGCAGCTTAACTGTATTCAGTCTCAGTGCATTCATACACACAAAGAAGCTTGAAAGCGCCATAGCCGCCGCTCCATACATCGGCTTCATAGCTATACCGTAGAGTCCCATTGCAAGAGGTATACATAGAGCATTATAGAAAAATGCCCAGAACAAGTTCTCATGTATATTTCTAATAGTTGCCCTGCTCATTCTGATTGCAGCTGCAACATCTCTTATGCTACTTTTCATAAGAACTACATCCGCCGCATCTACAGCAACATCTGTTCCCGCACCAATAGCTAGTCCCGTATCCGCACTGGTTAGGGCAACGGCATCATTGATACCATCTCCTACCATGGCAACTTTGACACTATTTTTCTTACGTTTGACCGACTTAGAGCCGCCATCCCTTTCCTTCCTTGTTAACATAATATTTTTGAGGGAATTAATCACATCACTCTTTCCAGAGGGCATAACGCCAGCAATTACACTATTTACCTTAATCTTTTCAGCTATAGCATCTGCTGTAGCCTGGTTGTCTCCAGTTAACACAACTGTTTTGATTCCCATTCCAGCCAGCTCGCTTATAGCTTCTACGCTATCTTCCTTTATCTGATCTGTGACAGCTATTATACCTAGCACTTTATTTTCACAAACAAATATAAGTGGTGTCTTGCCCTGTGCAGCTAACTCTGCTATCTGCTTACTTAGCTTTTGCTGTTCCTCTAACTTTGGATCTTTCCCCTCCAAATCAGAAATTATGTTAACCGATAAAATGCTTTCAATATATTTACTATTTCCAGCATATAGCTTCTTTCCGTTTAAATCTCTAGCCGTTACACCCGAACCCGCTACTACTTCAAAATCCTCTATATCAAGAGATATCAGTTCTGGTTTACATAATTTATCTATGTACGTAACCACCGCCCTAGCTAGTGGATGCTCTGAATATTTCTCCAGACCATATGCCGTTTTTAATAGCTCGTACTCCTTAACCCCATCAAAAGGCAGTATATCCGTGACCTCTGGCTCTCCCTTTGTAATAGTTCCGGTCTTATCTAGAACAACTACTCCTACTCTTCCAGCCCCCTCTAGAGCCTCAGCAGTTTTATAAAGTATTCCATGCTTAGCGCCCATTCCATTTCCGACCATAATCGCAACTGGAGTTGCAAGTCCTAGCGCACATGGACAGCTTATAACAAGTACAGATATAGCTCTCGCTATGGCAAAACTAATAGTTTCTCCTGCTATCATCCAGCCCACAAATGTTATTATCGCAAGCACAATTACGGTAGGTACAAAAACAGCAGACACCTTGTCAGCAATTCTAGCCAGTGGAGCCTTTGTAGCTGCCGCATCTCCTACCATCTGTATTATCTGAGAAAGAGTTGTATCCTCCCCAACTCTAAGAGCTCTACATTTTAGGAAACCATTTGTATTAATTGTTCCGGCGGAAACTGTGTCTCCCTCCTGCTTATCTACTGGAACGCTCTCTCCTGTTAGGGCAGCTTCATTTATAGCAGAGCTTCCTTCTACTATATCACCATCTACTGGCACTATATCTCCTGCACGAAGTATATAGATATCCCCAACCTTTACTTCGTCTATATCTACAGTAACCTCTTCCAACTTGTTACTAGTCTTATTCTCCTTGCGAGTTTCTTCCTCATCCACTTCTATTCTTCGTAGCACGGTCGCTTTCTTCGGAGCTAGGGACAGCAGACTCTTCAGAGCATCTGTCGTTCTACCCTTGGACCTTGCCTCAAGAAGCTTACCAACTGTTATAAGTGTAGGAATCATTGCCGCCGACTCAAAGTAGAGATTCATGGCATATTTCATAACAGTATCCATATCTCCCTTTGAGGAAGCCCTAAACATAATCACAAGTTCCGCTAAACTATATCCAAAGGAAGCCGCACTTCCCAAAGCAACAAGTGTATCCATATTAGGCGCCCCAGAAAAAAGCGACCTAAAACCACTTATGAAGAATTTCTTATTTATGATCATTACTATTAGAGCCAGTACCATTTCAAGGAGCGCTAGGTTTATGTGATTCTCTAGAATTGGGAAAAGAATAGGCCAGCCCCACATCATATGTCCCATAGAGAAGTACATAAGAATAAGAAGCACTACAATTGAACTAATAAGTCTTCTTCTTAGTCTTGGAGTTTCTTTATCCTCCAGAAGATCCTCCAAGGCATCTATATCAGAATTCACATCATCACCAAAAAGAGACGCGCCATAGCCCGCCTTCTCAACCGCTTCAATTATATCTTTGTCACTTGCAGTTCCCTCAACTCCCATAGAGTTTGTGAGTAGACTTACTGCACAGCTCTCTACTCCATCAACGGCATTTACAGCCTTTTCGACTCTTGCCTGACAGGCAGCACAGCTCATTCCTGTAACTTCAAATTTTCTCATATTTCCGCCTCAGTTAATATTATCTAACTCAGTATAAGCTCAAAACAAAAAAGTGTCAACCGCGTGAGCAGTTGACACTTGGGAGGGATATTAATATCAGCATATTTATATCAACACATTCAAAATGCCTCTCAGCACCTTCATCTCTATATGCTTCTCATCACCAAGGTATTCTCCATCTCCGTGAAGCACCATCGGTCTATCAGCATCGAAGACCAGATACTCCACATCCTGAAGCATGAAGCCCTTTTTACCTACATGCTTTGACTTCATTAGTACAGGAAGCATCAGAAATGTTCTCCACTTTGGTATTCCTGAAACAGCACATATAGAAAGCAGTCCGTCGTCGTACTTTGCCATTGGATTCATAGGAACTCCACCCCCCTCAGCAGGGAAGTTCATCGCTGCAAGGAATATGAGATCCTTGAAGCTAAGTGACTGCTCAGAATCCTTTCCATTGCTCAGCTTCATCCAAACCTTAACCTTATAGGTTTCCATGCTGAACAAGGTACTTATAGTGAGTAATATATAAGCCACATGTCCTATACGGAATCTATTAAGAATATTCTTCGTCTTAGATGATAGCATCTTCTTACAAACGATAGCATCAAGGCCGATTCCAGAGCTTATACCAAAGATTCTCTTATATCCATTTTCTGTTGTAACTTCGCCCAGATCTATATCCACGCCTCTAGTAGCAGAAAGCAGCATATCAAGCGCCGCATCAGTATCCTTAGGAATGCCCATACCTCTGGCGAAATCATTTCCGGAACCTGTAGGAATAAGTCCGAAACGAATTCTGCTAAAATCTGTTATTCCATTAAGAACTTCGTTGATAGTACCGTCTCCACCTACTACCACGAGACGAATATCTTCTTCCTCAAGCTCTGATATTCTCTTAGCTAGTTCAGTAGCATGTCCTGTATATTTAGTTACATATGCTTTGTAGTTTATCCCCTTCTGCTTCAGAAGGAAATGCACTCTGTCCCAGGTTTTCTTAGCCTTACCGCTACCACCTGTATAATTTACTATAAAGTAATACATAAGGTACCCCTTAGTTATATTTTACTACCCCAAAATCTTTATTGAGTAATCAAGAAATCTATGCATAATAATCAAGATTATATAATTTTCTCAGATGCATCAGATACTCTGAGATATTATTAAATGCAACCTCTAGTCCCTCTGATACAAATAGTTCAGGAAGGTCTCCCTCTGCATAAAACTCTGGGAAAATATTAGTCAGATCAACAAGTGCTGTAGTTGATTCACTGCTATCAAAATCCTTAAGCGAATCATCAAACTTCTGAACCAGTTTATAGTAATCAGAATGTCTAACAGCTCTATTTCCCTTAATAATCTTGTGATAATACTTTACGCCTTCTGTATATCCCTTTTTCTCGGAATACATTTCCACCGCACGATTTAAATCAAATAATTCTGTATTTTCTGCCATGTCTCAACTCTCCTGTTAATTAATGATAATAATATGATAATTCAAAAATTCCTTTTTTACAATAGCTAAAGTGGACATTATTTTAGTTATATAATATAATGAATTATCTTATTTTTTGTGGAGGTAAATATGTTAGATCGTGGTTATTTAAAAAGCAGGGGTAATGCAGCCTACAAGAGAAATTACTGGCTGTGCGTTGTAGTTGCATTTATTCTTGCATGGGCAGCAGGAACTAGTGCCGGTTCCGGTGGTTCCAGCAGCTTTAGAAATTTTGGTAACAACTCTTCTTATAATAGTAGTTACGACAGTGACAGTTACTACGAAAGCTTCAATGATGACAATTTTGATCTGAATGAAATAATTGAGGATACTCACGGGGATAATGGTTATAATACACGTGAGTTTAGACAGTTCCTTGCAATCTTCGGTGGAATTTTCCTAGTAGTATTTATAGTAGTATTAATATTCTCACTGGCGCTTAGTATATTTGTTAGGAATCCTTTAGCGGTCGGGTGTAAACGCTTCTTTGTGGTGAACTCCTTCGAAAATGCCAAATTTAATGAAGTTGGCTTCGGTTTCAAAAAGGGACAGTATATGAACATAGTTAAGGTTGAGTTCATGAAGAAGCTTTTCCTCTTCCTGTGGTTACTACCAGCTCTTGCTTCACTAATCCTTGGATTTGTACTAGCTTATACAACTGATACTATAGGACTACTCTTCCTATTTATGTTTATTTATTTAGGACTACTTTTCTTACCTATTTACAAGCAGTACGAATACTACATGGTAGACTATATCTTGTCAGAGGATCCAACTATCGGATATAAAGATGCAATTCAGCAAAGTAAAAATATGATGAATGGTTACAAATGGGCCACCTTCGTTTTAGAGCTTTCTTTCATAGGATGGATTATTCTTGGAGTCTTTACCTGTGGCTTACTAAATATCTTCATGGTTAGCCCATATATGAATGCAACCTTTGCAGAGTTATTCCTGGAACTAAGATCAAAGCATTTTGGTCCAAATGTTCAGCCATATTATATACCAGCTACAGTAGGTGGATATGGCGGATATCCTCAGCAGGGTAATCCACAGCAGGGATATGGTCAGCAGCCAGCAGGTCAGCAGGGGTATGATAATCAGTACTACATGCCAAGCTATCCTTCTACACCATATGATCCAAGAAATAATTATGATTCAAATGAATCTAATTCAAGTGAAACTAATTCATATAATTCTAACGAACCATATAATCCGGATCAGACGATTGGTGGTTCAGATAATAATGATCCTTACGGAATGTAAAGGTTAAGAACCAAACAAATAAATGGTTGTGAAACAAACGTTTCACAACCATTTTTTTTTATAATCCATGTTATTTTGTACCGAATATTCTGTCTCCAGCATCTCCTAGTCCTGGGCAGATATATGCATCATCATTTAACTCTCTATCAACATTTCCGACATATATCTCTATATCAGGATGTGCCTCAGCCAGCTTCTTTAATCCCTCAGGCGCTGCAATTATACAAAGGAACTTGATGTGGTTACCCCCACTCTTCTTTATATAATCAACAGCAGCTATAGCTGAACCTCCTGTTGCCAGCATTGGATCAAGAACAGCAATGAGACGCTGATCTATTGGATCAGGAAGCTTACAATAATATTCATGAGGCTCATGAGTTTCTGGATCTCTATATAGTCCCACATGACCAACCTTAGCTGTAGGAACAAGAGCAGTTATACCATTTACCATTCCCAGTCCTGCTCTAAGTATTGGTACAATAGCCAGCTTCTTGCCGTCTATCATAGGAGACATACACTTCTCTATAGGAGTTTCAACCTCAACATCCTTAAGAGGAAGATCACGGAATGCTTCGAAAGCCTCAAGCATTGCTATCTCTTCTACCAGTTTGCGAAATTCATTTGTACCCGTATCCTTATTTCTTAGAAGTGATATCTTGTGCTTAATAAGCGGATGAGTCATCACTTCAACATTAGCATAGTTCTCGTACATAATGCACCTCTACAAATATTTACTTTATAACTACTGAATATTAATAATGTCTATAAAACCAGTGATTTCAAATACTTCAAGAACATCATCTGAGGCATTCTTGATTGACATCTCTCCCTGTTTATTCATTATCTTCTGAGCTGAGAGCATTACTCTAAGTCCAGCACTTGATATATATTCAAGCTTCTCAAAATCAAAGACAAGATTCTTCACACCGTCCAGATTACTTTTAAGTTCAGCTTCAAAATCAGGAGATGTTGTTGTATCAAGACGTCCATCAAGACTTACAGTAAGTGTATCACCCTGTAGATCTTTATCAACATTTAACATAATAATTCCTCCTTAATATGATACCAATTTATATAATACAGCTTTTATCTCAAAATAACAACTTATAATTACATTTAAAACTCTTTATTATATTATTCTTTAAAATTTCTTGACGATAGTAAGTATGTTCTTTCCATCCTCATATTCGTAGGTCATTTCATCCATACTCTTCTTAACCATGTATACTCCAAGACCACCTATCTGTCTCTCCTCTGAGGAAAGGGTTACATCTGGATCTGGTTTCTGAAGAGGATTATATGGTGTACCACTATCCTCAAATACAACTTTGATAGCATTAGGATCCTTGAAAAACTCAACTGTTATAGTTGCCATACCCTTCTTATCACCATATGCATAGTTTGCGATATTTACAAATATTTCCTCAACGGCTATATCCATAGCAATCTTAATGTTATTTCCACCATGGGCAGCTAGTCCATTCTCGATAAACTTAGTTACCCTGTCCATATTGTCGAGATCAGCTTCAATAGTTAATTCTCTCTTGTGCTCGCCTAGCTTCTTAGATAGATTTGCTCCAAAATAACTGAAGCTCATCATAGTAGTATCATCAAACTGCTCTGCACCAGCAACAAATTCATTAATGCTATCTGTAACATTTTTCAGAATCTCAACAGGACTAGCGTTAGGATCCTTATTAAGAGCCTCCAGCAGTCTATCTGTACCATATAGCTCATTATTACTATTTGTTGATTCTGGAACACCATCTGTATATACAAATAAACTGTCTCCAGGATATATCTGGAATTCATGCTGCTTGAACTTTAGTCCTTCTAATGTTGCAACAGCCATTGAATGACGGTAGGTAACTAGTTCGTACTGTCCTCCCTTTCTCCTTAGAACAGGATGCTCGTGTCCAGCATTTGCAGCGACACCCTTACCTGTTGAGATTTCAATTATTGCCATCCAAACAGTTACGAATAGTTCTGCATCATTTCCTTCACACAGCTGATCATTTGCATAAGCCAGAACCTCTGAAGGAGAACCTCCCATCAGCGCTCTATTCTTGATAAGAGTCTTCGCAATTACCATGAATAGTGCCGCCGGAACGCCCTTACCAGATACATCAGCCATTACCAAACCAATATGATCATCATCGATCATGAAGAAATCATAGAAATCTCCACCAACTTCTTTTGCTGGATCCATAGAGGCATAGAGATCAAATTCTTTTCTTTCTGGAAAAGCTGGGAAGATTCTTGGGAGCATATCTGCCTGAATCTGAGTAGCGACATTAAGCTCCGCACCTATTCTTTCCTTCTCAGCAGTAACCTTTTTGAGGTTATCCATGTAATCTATCAAACTATGCTGCATGTACTGAGTTGATTTATATAGATTCTCTATCTCATCGTCCGTCTTAATATCAAGTTCCTGAATCATATCCTTAGAATATGTTTCACTATCAGCAAAATTCTCTGCCTCCTGAGTAAGAAGCTCTATTGGCTCTGCAACACCCTTATAAACAGATTTCATAACCATAAATGTAACAAGTATAACAGTTACAAATGCTGTAGCAGAAACAATAATAAGGAATATTCTGAACTGGTTATATATCTTAGTATTATCCATATCTACAAAGGCAATGGCCACAGCCTCACCGTTTGAGTTATAGATTGCACCACCACCAGAACTTAGCCAGCCATAACCAGATAATGTGTTCGTAGGTTCAACGTCCTGATTACCCTTTAGATAATCAAAGCTACTTTCCAGCTCTTCAGTATGTCCTAGGCTATTATATCTATCAAAGGCCTCCATCAAGTCTATAGATTTACCATTATCAATTACACAAATATATACAAACTCTGTACCCATGTTGGCGTTAAAGTCTTCCATGAATTCGATAGTTTCATCATACTCTTTTAGAAGACCCTTCTGATCCAGCCATTCCTTAACCTTATCCTGTTTTTTCTCTCCCTCCGGCATTTTACGAAGTTCATCAAAATCTTCGCCCTGCTGTGCCTTATACAGGCGCTCTATGAAGTCACCATCTATGCCGTCAGCTACGGTACTCGCAACTCTTGAAGTATGTTCATCAAATATCTTGGTATACTGAATATAGGTAGCTATAGCACTTCCTACAATCAGAAGAATTGCCAGCAGTGCCAGACCAGTATTTATCATTCTACCAAGCTTTTTGGTTAACTTAGAGACTTTCTTTTTCTTCATCCTTTACCACCCTTTTTATACTACGACGCTTTGATATACCTAAACTAATAAGGAATATTAAACTAAAGGACATAAGCCCTGCAATCATAACAAAGAGTCCCTTACTAACGCCTGACATCAGAACAAGACCGAAAACAAATGAACCTAGAGACTGAGCTCCATTTTCAAAGAGACTATATATTCCCATACTTCTATCATATCCATACTCCTCAACCTCATGGAGATCAGTATAATATGCAGATAAAAGTGGTATTCCAAAGCTATCAGCTATTCCTATTAATACAAGCGCAAGGAACAAGGTTTTAACATTATGATTAAGTGCTATATTAAGGAACGCCTCAGCATAAAGTACCGCACTTAAGAATAGACCTAAGCCCTTAGCATTATGCTTAGAGAAGAGCGCTGTCAGCTTAGAACCAAGTATAACTGAGAGCACTCCAGTAATTATATAGGAGTAACCAATATGTGTCTCTGAGATTCCCCATCTATCTCCAAGGATAGGATACATATAATAGAGATAATATCCACTTATAAGAAGTGGTGTCAGCATAAACAAGAAATAGGTTATTACTCTTGGCTTGAAGACAAAGCTAATAGGATTCATCTTCTTCTCACCAGCATCTTCACCTTCTTCTTCTACATAGTCCATCTTTGCAAGATATTTATTAGATACGTATATAAGTATAATACTTGAAAAGCCAGTTATGAGGAAGAGGAGCTTGTAGTTAACCCACTGAATGAGGAAACCACCCAGCACAACTCCGGCGTTACATCCTGTAAGAGATGCAATATTTTCCAAAGCGTAGCCTCTATCCTTTTCTTCTTCTGGAAGTGAGGCTATGAAAACATTTACAAGCAGGAGTTCTACTCCCCATCCCATTCCAAGAAGAATAGAACTTAGAGATAGCACCCAAATATTAGGAATAACTCTCAGAATAAGGCTTCCTGTGAAAACCATTGAGGACAGCATAACTGATTTTCTAACGCCAAGCTTTCTTATAATCTTACCGCCTATAGCTGAGAATATCGCTCCCGAGAATACCTCTGCACTGACTGGTATAGCAGCCATTATTTCAGGTGTGAAGAAAGCGAAATTGAATTCTTTAGAAATCTTAGTCGCATAAATAGGAAGTATTGCCGCAGTGAGATTCGTAAAGAAGAATACCAGGAATATAACATTTCTAAATATCTCTGATGGCAGCTCCTTAGGACTTCCGCCCGCTTCAACTTTTTCTCTATATTTCTGCTGGCCTTCCACATATGAAACAATTTCAAGTGCCACCATTATAATAACTACTGTCATGGCTATAACGTTAATGAGCAGCTTGAAGAGAAGCGCTCTATTCTTCTCGTTGATCGTGGTCATATCAGTTCCGACTTCGACTATACCTATTGTATTACCTTGACCATCAGTAAGTGGTTTCTTGATATATAGGTAGTCACCCTGGCTAGTTGAACTCTGATATCTCTTAGTTCCGCCCCCATCAATGATATCTTGGTAGTCATCAATAGTTTCTCCAGTTGGATAACATGCATATATATCCTCAAGAGTATATACAATAACGACCTCTCCGTTTGGTCTGAAGTTATATATCTCACAATATAGATCTTCACCCTCTTTTGTGAAGAATACATCCCTCGCAGACTTTCTAATGAGCTTATAGTCCTCCCCCATGAAATCAGAGACCTTGCTGATATTTTCTACCGACTCAGAAGGAAGCTTAGCTATTGTAATTGAGGCCGCAAGTTCTTCCTTACGGTATAGCTCATCCATATATTGTTCTTGAAAACTTGGGAAAAGACTTCCGAGGAATAAAGCACCAAGAATAACAACACCAATAATTATTCCGACTATAAGTCTTATAGACTGATTCTGCTGAGTAAATACAAAGTGAAGTCCCTTTGCAAGCAAAATTATAAATGTCGTAACTACAAACAAACCTGCCAAATTATATAAAAAGCCTTCTATGAATAAACGATTTCCGTACTTAGCAGAATCTACAAATTCACAGTTATCGCCATCCCATAGACTTATTCCACTCTCAGAAACGGAACAGATACCACCCATATCTGCATTTACAATAGCGTCCATTTCTCTTTCTTCAATATCCTCTGAAGATCTAAGATATGACTTATATCCAGTATTGATTTCGTGCTTGATTATCATTCTTCTACCAATATCAGCTATGTAGAGAAAACCATTTTCGTAGCATATATTCTGTGGCACACTTCCATCTTCCATATCAGATGTAAAGATAAGCTCATCGTTCTCACCATCGATATATTTATAAACCTGACCTGAATAGGTGTCATAGAACAGAGTTCCCGTCTCCTGATCAAGAGCAGTATAGAGGATATTTTCATCAGAGTTCTCTATCCTGTAGAGACTATTTCTCTCATTACCATTCTTGTAAACTCCAACACCTGAGGGTTCATTTATCATATATAGAATTCCGTCCTCAGTTGGCTCAAATCCTACCACATGCTGGCGCATAGTACTGTGAGGATTGTCCTTCGTATATATTTCCTCAAGTTGCTCACCATCTTCAGATATCTTTACTATTTTTTCTTTATTTATACGAATTCCATTATCGTATTCTATCTCGTAGATATAGATACCTCCATCTCCGCCAACAGTTACCTTGCTGACGCCTTCAAAGCCCACATCCGCTCCATCCAGTATCCATTCTATCTCCCCGTCACTAAGAACCTTATATATTGAATCTCCAGAATCCGCTACAACTATCAGATCTCCATTCTCTAGACGTGACGCATCAACAACATCCTCGAACAGGACTTCCTTAAATGGATTCACCAAAAACCATGACTGTAAGTAGTAAAGGAGAATGCAACTAACAACAAAAACAACTCCCCACAGTATTTTTAATACTCTTCGGGGAGTTAATAGCTTGCTATTTATCTCCTTGATACTCTTAAAATCATTAATGTTTTTTATCCTTTTGCTGCCCATAGCTAACCTCTTAAACTTCTAGAATTAGTTTTGACTCTAAGGAATAATGTGGAGCCATATGTTCCTTATATCTTCTCAGACTCTCTACGCCCATATCCTCAGTATAATTTATCTCTGTCACATCTGACATATATCTATCAAAGCTTTCTCTAAGTAAAAATTCATTTAAGCCCTTAATATGATTGTTCGCATTCTTATACTGATAAACACCGAGGCCATTTCTAACGCTTACTATAGAAAGGCCAACTGCCTTTCCATCAACTCTTACGAGTATACCCTCAACATTAAGAGTATCTATATTTTTCACGATTATATCAATAACATTCTTGAGGCATCCATAGTGACACATATTGCAGTCAGTAAACTCGCACCATAGATTCTCCATCATTTCTTCGCATTCGTCTGCTAGCTCAGGAGTCAGTTCAACTACCTCATATTCATTTCGGCGCATGAAATATCTATATCTATATCTGTCATCCTGCGAATCCATTCCAGCCTCGAAATCTTCTGGTGTGAAGACATAATCCATCTCTTCTCTATTATCAGTTACCTTGAAATGGATTCCTGTAGCTTCGTAGTATGGAAGCATCCATCTAGAGACGTCATAGATCATCAGCTCCGCTCCAAAGAATTCAAAATCCTCCTCCAGAACCTTCATCGCGTCTATTATCTCTTCCTCAGTATAATGACCTATAAAAGGTATCGCAGATATATATCCTTCAGTACTATCATAATTAACTGCTATAATCAGATCTTCGAATATCTTGTAGTAGGTCGGAAAGGTATCATGCCATGCATATAGATTCACAAAACATGTAGAGGAACTCCAATGGTTATTCATCTCGTCATAATACTTATCAAAAACCTTTTGATCCTCAGGAGTTACCTTTTTGTAGCCTCTTTCAATTATTTTATTTAATAAATCTTCAGGTATTCTAGAATACTGCTTGCTATCTACCTTCATGATATATCTACTGCCTCCATATAATAAACTCTTGCGGCAAAGTCCGCAAAAACACGTGTTTTATCATTAAAGCCTGTACCTGCATAAGCCGGAAGTAGTTTAACACCAGCTCCCATTATAGCACTTCCGAACATATTTAGGCTATCATAATCTCCTCCGAGCTTATATACCTTAGATAGTATGTCCTGCGTTACTGAACCAGGCTTTATATGTACAGGTGAAACTGTGTTCACCAAATCACCAAATTCTTTGATATTTACCTTTATCTCTCTATTATAGAAATGATAATACTTGTCACGGTCGAGTCCACGTGGTCTGAAATATTCATAGGACATATTTGGATTCGCAAGTCTCTGAACTATGAGACCTACAGCCTTCTCCTTATCTGGGGAAACCACCGTCCATTCAGTGACATTTTCATTTCCATATGAATTCCTAAAGGTTCTTCCTCTATACATTTGACCATATTGGAATACCTTGCGGAATTTCTTATATACCTCAACCTGTCTCTTAACTTCCGCCAGATCGTCCCTACTCATATCACATAAGTTACATTCATAACCCATGCTACCAAAGGCCGCAACTCCGAACCTTGTCTCAAGAGGAGTTATTCTAAGCGTCTGATGATTAGGAACTCCGGACACATGAGCGCTCCAGCAGCTCTGAGGATATCCGTAGCTATATCCACTCTGAATATCTGTACGCATTATAGCGTCAGTATCATCGCTTCCCCATATCTGAGGGAAGTAGCTGAGAATTCCGAGGTCGAATCTATTACCCCCTGCAGCACATCCTTCAAAGAGGATATGTGGAAATCTCTCTGTGAGAACCTTCATACATATATATAGGCCAATGATATATCTATGAGTAAGCTCTCCTTGATAATTATATGTATCCGAAAGCCCTGCCAGATAGCTTGAATAAATATCTGTCAGAGTTCGGTTCATATCCCATTTTACATATTCTATATTTGCAGAGGAGAACACCTTGGACATAGCCTCTATGATGTAGTCCTGAACTGCTGGATTTGCAAGATCAAGTATTCTCTGATTACGTCCCTCGCTGTGCTCCTTCAGGGGATTCTGAATAGCCCAATCCGGATGCTCTCTATATAGATTGGAATTAACACTTACCATCTCTGGCTCAACCCAAAGACCAAAGGATAATCCCAGCTTATTAATCTTATCCGCTAATCCTTTAAGTCCTCCTGGCAGCTTCTTCTTGTTAGGGTACCAGTCTCCAAGCGAAGATGTGTCATCATTTCTCTCGCCAAACCAGCCATCATCCATAACAAAGAGTTCTATTCCAACCTCCTTAGCTGCCTTTGCAAGTTTAAGAAGCTTTCTCTCATTTATATCAAAGTAAGCCGCCTCCCAACTATTAAGAAGAACAGGACGTTCCTTCTTACTCCATTCACCTCTCGTAACATGTTCTCGAATAAAGCGGTGGAAATTCGTGCTCAGTCCATTAAAACCAGCAAAGGAAAATGTCATTATAGCCTCTGGAGTTTCGAACTCCTCTCCACTCTCCAGACGCCACTTAAATCCCCTAGGATTTATTCCCCACAGGACTCTGGTCTTATCAAATTCATTTACCTCTACTATCTCCGCGTGATTACCGCTGTATATAAGATTAAATCCAAAGGCTATTCCATAGTCTTCTGTAGTTGTCTCCCTTGAAAGCATGAATAACGGATTGGCATTACTGGAAGAAGTACCTGTATAGCTTGAATTGATATGCTTACCGGCCTTTATAGTCACATCCTTACGCCCCATCTCCCTGGCCCACGCTCCGTTAAAGGTTGACATAACATAATCGTCGCCATTGATTCCCAGCTGAGCAGACATTAGCTGATGTATAAATACAGCCTTCTTGCCATAATTAACAAGACGTGCTGTTCTAGTTATTACATTTTCTTCCTCATAGACATAATAATCCAGGAAGAGCCTCAGTTCATTTGCTTTATCAATGAGGGATATCTGCAGGTGACTACGCTCTCCCTTTAGTCCATAGGAGGAAGGCATAGTACTTAGCTCCTCCTTTATATCATCAATCTCAGAGGCCTCAAACAGAAAATCTGAGGTTCTGCTCCCATCAGAATTCTCAACCACCGCAAAGGCCTCTCGATTGTCCCCTCTTCCTTCAAAGGATGCCTCCAAAAGAAGATTGTTCAGTGTTAGTTGAGGAAACTCTGCACTATATGCATTATTATTTCCTGGAATAAATTCCTGGCGTTCTATAAGACCATCCAGACTATCTACAACACGGATACGTGATCCGTAGTATAAATGCTCCAGATGTCCACTCTTTGTAATTCTAAAAATATATGAAGTATTATCTGTATTTAATACGAAATAACTCTTTCCATCTATTATCATTTGTAAGTCCTTTTTAAATGCTCTCTTATTCTACTCCACCTATTCACTTACTTCATTTAACGCTGCAGAACTGGCATCGCGTACTTTCAGTTCTTCTGTAATCTCCTTCATCTTGTCTTCCGTTAAGATGAACTTTTTCTTAAATACTATTATGGCTATAAAAAGACCTATGATTGGAATAATCGTCATAGTCATTCTAAGTCCCAGCTTAGCGGCTGCTGATACATCTGCAGAGAAATCATGAAGCAGATCCGCTGCTCCTTCAGTATCATCACTCAGATTATTAACCTGCAGACATATTGAGGCAACAAGCGCTGCAATACCGGATGCAAGCTTAACTACAAAGGTCTGCATAGAGAAGATAACCGATTCATCTCTTCTACTATTTTTGAGATCCCCGTAGTCTACTGTATTCGCCAAGAATACTGTTGTCAGTACCTGAAGTACTCCATTCGCAGCAAAGATAAAGAAGCCTGGGATAAAGAGTATGAATACATTTGACATATTTATAAATGCTATTGCAAGAAGAACTCCGTATCCTATTATTGCACTAGCAAGACAGATATAGAATACTTTGATATTGCTAGCGAACTTACGAAGGACTGGATAGAAAATCATCATTGAAAGTATCTGAATAGCACCACCAAACATGTTGAAATATGTGAAGCTGCCCTTCCAGCCCGCTCCACCAAAATCATATTTGAAGAAATATATAACAAGGTTTGATGTGATATATATCGATGTATTGATAAGTACAATTGCAAGAACTATTGTCATCGCCTGATCATTTGTGATAAGAGCCTTGAACATCTGTCCTACAGATGGTGACTCCATATCAACCGTTGCCTGCTCTTTTATATTCACACAGGTGATAATGATGAATACGATAAAGAGAA
Source organism: Eubacterium sp. (assembly GCA_017480495.1). Taxonomy (GTDB): domain Bacteria; phylum Bacillota; class Clostridia; order Lachnospirales; family Lachnospiraceae; genus Eubacterium_Q. The sequence goes on from JAFVAQ010000036.1 coordinate 114,605, forward strand.
TAGCTATGATAAGTGCAAACCACTTAAAGCCGGCTATTTCAACAGCTTTTGCAGAAGCATTTGAACCTGCTATAAGCTTTCCAATCTTGCTAACAATTGCAACTGTGAAGATAGTAACTAATGCTGAACCTACACCTGCACAGGAACGAGCGAGAGTTGTCAGATTCTCTCTATCCTTACCCGAATCAGTAAAAGCAGGTATCATTGACCAATAAGGAATATCCATCATTGTATAGGTTACTCCCCATAGAATATAAGTAACTGCTGCATAGGCTACAAGTCCCTTGCCATCTAAACTAGGTGGGCAGGCAAACATCAGAAACAGTATAATGGCATTTGTTATAGTTCCAATCATCAGCCAAGGTCTGAACTTACCCCATTTAGTCTTGGTCTTCGCAACAATAACTCCCATGATAGGATCATTAAATGCATCGAATACTCTTGCTGCCATAAGAATGATACCCATTGCTATAGCATTTACTCCAAGAACATTTTGAAAATAGTAAAGCACATAACTTGCTGAGAGCATGTAAACCATGTCTTTACCTACAGCTCCCAGTCCATAAGAAATCTTTTCTGTTAATCCTAGCTTCATACGCCTTCTCCTTTTTTTATTTCTTACTTCGCTACTTAATTATAAAATCTACAGTTGTTGTTTCCCCATTTTGTGTTGTTATACTAAGCTTTGCTGTTCCTGTCTTGCCAGTGGTCTTAATATATGTACCACCCATACCACCCTGGAGAGATATAACTGATGGACCAATCAGTTCAATAGGTCCTTCAACAGTAAAGCTTAATGGATCATTTGAAAATGGAAGTACATTTCCATATTCATCCCTATCCTCTATTCTTATAGCTGCAACATCATAGGAACTCTCTTCCTTTAGTTCAGTATGATCGACATCTATAAATAGTTTTCTCTTTGTCATAGGAGCAAGTGTTACAGTCTTAACAACCTCACCGTCCTTAATAGCTTCAAATCGGTAGGTAGTAGACTCACTTCCCCAATCTCCTACATATTTATTGAAATAAGCAACTGCGTCAGTCATGCTCATTCTGTATTTAACACTTACAAATCCAGCCTTAGCCATCATCTTTTTAGACATGCCATAGAGACCAACTCTTGCAACTTCATTCAAGAGTACCTTCAGGTCCTCTGCCTGCTTCTCAGACATACCTGGTTCACCCTCTAGAATGGCATCTCCTATATAATCATCTACCTTGATAGGTCCATGACTTAGATTCTTCCATTCACTATCTGCAGTGAAATACTCCTTTATAAATCTATCATTCTTGTACATCTTCACGCTGTCAGCATTTGTGAGAATATAAACATCGCCTCTGTTGCTTCCAGGATGCTCGCCGATATCCATCGAGGAGCTAACCTTAAGTACAGGAGTATCCTCCTGCTGAATGCTATAAACTGCTGCAGCCAGCTTAGGATTACGGAACATATCCATAACTCCGTGATAGCATATACGGTCTCCACTTCCGAAGTCCTTATGAGTATTATAATCAAACATACACCAGCCAAAAGAACCTGCTATATCTGTCTGATTAGCAACCTCATCTATAACATTTGCATGCCTAAGCATATGCTCCATTCTGTGTTCTTCCCAATCGAAGGCCTTAGTAGGATACATATGTCCATTGTATTCACTTACAAGATATGGCTTGTCGACATTCGAAGTAACATCTGATTTCTTCTCTACGCCCTTGTTGCCACCGGTATGAGAGAAATCATTGTAGGTATAAACATCCTCCAGCATGCTACCCTTCTTGTAGCAACGAACTCCACCTGTCTGACGGGATGGATCAAGCTCTCTGCAAAGCTCATTAGTTCTGGTGTAGAAATCATCATCGTCTACGGACTCATTTATTCTTACGCCCCAGAGAATAATGGATGGATGATTCCTATACTGTGTAACCATCTCGCGTACATTCTCTACCGCCTGATCCTTCCAGTCTGCATCACCTATATGCTGCCAGCCTGGGAATTCAGTAAATACAAGAAGCCCCAGCTCGTCGCATTTATCTATAAAATACTGACTCTGAGGATAATGTGAAGTACGAACTGCATTTAGTCCCAGCTCATATTTGAGTATATTTGCATCCCGCTCCTGCATAGATTTCGGCATCGCATATCCAACATAAGGATAGCTTTGATGACGGTTTAGTCCACGAATCTTAACCTTACGTCCGTTGAGGAAGAAACCACTCACCTTGAACTGTGCCCTGCGGAATCCTATTTTAACTTCTTTTTCATCAAGGACCTTGTCCTTAGTATTCTTTCTGTTTGGATCAGCCTTCTTGATAAGCTCGGTCTTAACCTCGTATCTGACAGGATTCTCGATATCCCACAGTTCTACCTCTCCTGTCATGGCTGGAATATCTGAGAGGACATTTCCCTCTCCTTCTATATTCTGGCAGATAAGCTCCTGGTATTCTGTCTCGCCACACCTTCTGATAGACTGTCTAATTGCTAGCCCCTCGCTCATTTCATTTAGCTCTATCCTCGAAAGTATCTGAGAGGCTCCAACCTTCCTGATACCATCTTCTTCAAACTTATCTGCAAGCTTTGTGGTAATAAAAATGTCTTTGATATAGTTCTTCTCTTTGACATCTATATAGACATCTCTATATATGCCACCATAAGTCATATAATCTATAACAAAACCAAATGGAGGAATATTTAAACTCTCTCTGCTATCACATTTAACTGCGATAACATTATCCTCGCCTATTTTAAGTGCTGCAGAGATATCTGCAGTAAATGCTGTATATCCTGTGTGATGCTCTGCAACCCTGACACTGTTAACGTATACAGTTGCATCATGAGCAACTCCTTCAAAGGTCAGAAGTATCTTCTTACCCTCCCACTTCTTAGGAGCCTTCAGAATTCTTCTATAACCACTAACCATCTGGTAATCCTTCTCATCACAATAATGATAAGGTAATTCCTTTACAGTATGTGGTATACGTACATCCTTCATAGATGAATCTGTATAATCTCTACCTAGAATATCCTCACTGAAATTCTCGCTGAATTTCCAGTCGTTATTTAAGTATATCCTCTCCATTGTAACCCTCCTTGTAAGTACTATGTATTTAGTATTCCATCGACCAGAATCTCGACTACCTCATCAAGCCCCTCTTGATATGAGATTCTATTCTCGATAAGTATGTCTCTCATGAAAAATTGTTCCAGAGATGCTTCCAGCATCATCTTGAGAATAGGAATCTTGATTGGTCTAATTACGCCCTCTTCTATCCCCTGCTCTATTAATGCTATGGTGTTCTCCCAACCATTCTCTAGTCTATGCTCAACTTGCTGATATACTGATGGATACTTGTCCTTCAGTACATATAGCTGTCGCAAATCCAGTTCACGGTAGCTGACAGGCATAACACCCAGAATCTTACGTATCTTCTCAACCGTAGACAGACTGTCATCATCAAGTACTCTCTGCTCCGCTTCCTTGATTCCATCAAACAGATAATCAACCAGTGCGAGAAACATCTCTTCCTTGGTTCTAAAAACCGTATATATAGTTTTCTTACTGATTCCAAGGGAGTGTGCCACATCATCCATTGTGAACTTAAGTCCCTTGTAATTGAATACCTGAAGAGTCCCCTCAAGTAGCTGTTGTCGTAATTCCATAATATATACCCTAAAATCAGAAAAACTTTGGTGGTTTTGGAAACTATTTTGATATTTTCCGTTTCCTTGATTGTAACATATGTACAAGTATTTGTAAAGAAACTATTTTTATTTATTCAGTTTCCTATTATAGAACCAACTGCCTGGAATTCTCTTAAATAAAAATGCCACGGGCCGAGACCCGTGACACTCTATTTCTTAGCTTTAATTTTTGATTCCTTGCCACAGTTTAGACATACATAAACCATGACACCCATCTTACCTGCCAGGCCACCTGCCTGTTTTACAGGTTCTATTCTATTAGATCCACATTTTGGACATTTAATCAGTGCTGCCATACGCATCCCCCTTCCTCGTATGAGCTCTACATGATATTACTATACATTTAATTCAATTATAACTTCTATAGAGTTCATTCGCAAGGGACAAAATAGAAAATATAAAAAAGAAGAAACTGTGACCACGTATGTAGCCACAGCTTTTTCGAATATCACATATTTCCCCCATATACATAAGTGCCCTAAGGGGCATATTGGGATTAACCTAATGACATTGGTCTTGGGGACCTTCCTTTCTATAGTCTGCATAACATTATATCGGTTAAATCTCTGACATACAATGAAGTTAATTTCCAGCCATTCCTGCTAAGCTGCTACAATATTCCTTCTCATCTCTCTCAAGGAGCACTCTGCTTGCCATCATAAATACAGCAATATATGTTATTACGATAATGATTCGGCTGGCACAGTACTTGCCTACATAATCATAGAAGTTATCAGCCTCAATTTTGTCCATATTGACTTCCTTCATATTTAGTACAATTACGTCTGTCACAACCTGAGGCAATCCTGCATTCCTAATGAAGTTGACCTCATCACTTACATTCGGATCATAGGTATAAATCTTATCCATAAGCTGGGTAAGTAATGCCTCATCATCTCCTACCTCTTCACCGGTTGCTACCATATAATCTCGTCTTGCCTTCTCCTCTATATCTCGCTCAACCAGATAGCTTATTCCCTTCTGCAATAACCCATAGTCGAAATTATTTACCAGGAATGTACTTATCTTTGGAGCAACCAGGTGACAACAAATGAGCAACAAAAAAACTTCTGACCGAAGCCAGAAGTTTTTAATCTACTTATCCTTATAATGATGTGCCTCTTCAAGCATCATCGACTTAACCTTCATTAGACGCACCTGTGTACTACGCTCATTCTCATCTAACTTCATGGTTATATACTTTATACTCTCCTGCGTCTCAGGAATGATTACATGCTCCAGAGCATTAACACGTCGTCTGGTCTTCTCTATCTCAGCAGCCATAAGCTGGCAGGACTTCTCAACCTCTGCAAGCTTCAGCATGTCTGGGAAGACAGCCGCAAGTGAATCAACAGCTCCGTCCAGATCACCAGAAGTAAATGCAAAACCATATGAGTATATATCATTCTCATCCGGAGTTCTGGTCTTGAAATCAAATACAGGAATATCAACACTCATAACATTTTTCTTATCCTGAACAAGAGATACTTCCTGCTTAGGTGCCATAAGCGCTGTTCTCAGAGTCTGTTCAGACATTCCTGCTTTTGCAAGGACGAAGTTCTTGTTGGCAGCGTCTATACCCTTCTCAACCTTTTCACGAAGTTCCATGTTGACCTTAACGAGATCGAGAAACTCGCGCATCAGTTCGTCGCGCTTATCCTTCAGGAGGCGATGACCCTTGACGGCAGTATTAAGTTTTTTCTTTAGCCTGGTTAATTCCATTCGTGTTGGAATTACAGTTTGTGTTGCCATAGTTTTTTCCTTATTGTTGTATTCTCCACGGTGAGATACCAAGTGACCAAGCACATGTTCTCGAGTGGACGCTTTCGCTCCCGTTCGGGCACCCCTAGGCTCACTAAGCTCTCACTGCGCTCCGCTTGTGAATCGCTAAGTGAACAGGCCCGAAAGGGCCACGAGAACATATGCTTGGTCACTTATAGTATCTCACTCGCGGGGAGAAATATTAATATGTAACAATTAATAGTTTTTAATAATATTGGTCGAGGAACTTGTCATTAATACGTTTCAGTTCGGAACGAGGAAGTATACGAAGAAGTTCCCATCCGATATCAAGAGTTTCCTGAATGTCTCGATCAGCCTGGTAACCCTGGGATACATACTTCTTCTCGAATTCTTCAGCGAATTTAGCGTAGAGAAGGTCGATGTCTGTGAGGGCTGCCTCACCGAGGATTACCATGAGTTCCTTAGCTTCTTTACCACGTGCGTAAGCTGAGAACAGCTGGTTCATTGTTGCAGCATGGTCAGCTCTTGTCTTACCTTCGCCGATACCTTTATCCTTCAGACGTGAAAGTGAAGGGAGTACGTCGATAGGTGGTGTGATACCCTTTCTGTAAAGCTCACGGGAAAGGATAATCTGTCCCTCTGTGATATATCCTGTAAGGTCAGGGATAGGATGTGTCTTATCATCCTCTGGCATAGTAAGAATAGGAATCATTGTTATAGAACCATTCTTACCACGCTGACGTCCTGCTCTTTCATACATAGTTGCAAGGTCAGTGTACATGTATCCAGGATATCCACGACGTCCAGGAACCTCTTTACGAGCAGCACTAATCTCACGAAGTGCATCTGCGTAGTTTGTAATATCTGTCATTATAACAAGGACATGCATACCCTTTTCGAATGCCAGATACTCAGCTGCAGTAAGAGCCATACGAGGTGTAGATATACGCTCTACGGCAGGGTCATTTGCGAGGTTTCTGAAGAGAACTGTTCTATCGATAGCTCCACTCTCACGGAAGGACTCTTCGAAGAAGTGAGCTTCCTCAAATGTAATACCCATAGCTGCAAATACTACGGCGAATTCATCATCTGTTCCCTTAACCTTTGCCTGACGTGCTATCTGAGCAGCCAACTGTGCATGTGGAAGACCTGAAGCTGAGAATATAGGAAGCTTCTGTCCACGCACTAGTGTGTTCAGACCATCGATAGCGGATACACCTGTCTCGATAAACTCTTCTGGATATGCTCTAGCAGCAGGGTTCATAGGAAGACCATTTATATCCATTCTTGCCTCAGGAAGAATCTCAGGGCCTCCATCAACTGTACGTCCAAGTCCATCGAATACTCGACCAAGCATGTCGCCTGACACACCAAGCTCAAGTGAACGACCGAGGAACTTAACCTTACTACTCTCAAGGTTGATACCTGTTGCACTATCGAAGAGCTGAACTAATGCATTGCTGCCATCTATTTCAAGAACCTTACAACGACGCTTCTCGCCAGTTGCAAGTTCTATCTCACCCAGCTCGTCATACTTTACATTTTCTACATCCTTTACCAGCATAAGTGGGCCGGCAACTTCTTGTATAGTACGATACTCTTTTGGCATTAGTCTTCCTCCTTTCCGATAAGTCCGGATACTTCTCTGATAAGTGCATCATGAACTTCCTTGTATCTTTCTTCTATCTTATCTTCTACTGTATATTTGTAACGACCGATGTCCTCACGTACTTCCATCGCTACGATATCATTTATATTTGCACCTTCTTTAAGGGCCTTTGAGCTCTCCTCATAGAAGAGGTAAACCAGCTTCTGCATATAGAACTGCTTCTGCATAGATGTATATGTATCGATCTCATCGAAGGAGTTCTGATGTAGGAAGTCCTCACGAATAGAACGAGCAGCTTCCATCTTCAGTCTATCCTGTGGTGACAGCGCATCCATACCTACCATCTTAACGATTTCGTTCAGAGATGCTTCTTCCTGAAGAAGTCCCATCAGTTCCTGTCTAAGCTTCATCCAATCTTCATCGACATTTTTATCGAACCAGCCTTTGATCTCATCGAGATATAGGCTATAGCTGTTCAGCCAGTTAATAGCTGGGAAATGTCTCTGATATGCAAGCTGTGCATCCAGTGACCAGAACACCTTAACTATACGAAGTGTAGCCTGTGATACTGGCTCAGAGATATCACCACCTGGAGGAGATACGGCTCCGATAGCTGAAAGCGCTCCTTCTCTTCCATCACTACCAAGACATACAACGTGTCCAGCTCTCTCATAGAACTGAGCAAGACGGGATGCAAGGTATGCAGGATAACCTTCCTCACCTGGCATTTCCTCAAGACGTCCTGACATCTCACGAAGAGCCTCTGCCCATCTTGAAGTTGAGTCTGCCATAAGGGCTACTGAATAACCCATATCACGGAAGTACTCTGCAAGAGTGATACCTGTATAGATAGATGCCTCACGGGCAGCAACCGGCATATCTGATGTATTTGCGATCAGGATGGTTCTCTTCATAAGTGACTCACCTGTACGAGGATCCTTAAGTTCTGGGAACTCGTTCAGAACGTCGGTCATCTCATTTCCACGCTCTCCACATCCGATATATACTACTATCTCAGCATCTGCCCATTTAGCAAGCTGATGCTGGATAACTGTCTTACCTGAACCAAATGGTCCAGGAACTGCAGCAACACCACCCTTAGCTATAGGGAAGAATGTATCTACAACTCTCTGTCCTGTAATCAGCGGCTGACGAGGTGGAAGCTTCTTCTGATATGGACGGCCCTTACGAACTGGCCATTTCTGCATCATCATTACATCCTTATCGCCATCTTTTGTTTCAACTACAGCTACTGTTTCAGTTACTGTGAAGGATCCACTGTTTATAGACTTGATAGTTCCTTCAACTCCATAAGGAATCATAATCTTTTGAGTAACTACCTCTGTCTCCTGAACTGTACCGATGATATCACCCGCCTGAACCTTATCGCCAACCTTTGCAGTTGCTACAAAGTCCCATTTCTTTTCTCTATCCAGAGAAGGAACTTCAACTCCTCGCTCCAGCAGATTTCCACCGGTAACCTCCATAATCTTTGTAAGAGGTCTCTGGATACCATCATAGATAGAACCCATAAGTCCAGGTCCAAGTTCAACTGATAGAGGAACTTCTGTTGATTCAACAGGCTCGCCAGGTCCAAGACCAGCGGTTTCCTCATATACCTGGATTGATGCCTCATCACCGTGCATCTCTATTATTTCACCGATAAGTCTCTCGTTACTAACACGCACAACGTCGAACATATCTGCATCACGCATGCCTGTGGCAATAACAAGAGGTCCGGCAACCTTCTTAATCTTACCTACTACTCCCATGGAGTGTATCTCCTTTCTTCCAAAATGAGTATATTGGGTTTATTCGCCGAATAGGATGTCGCTTCCGACTGCCTGTTCTACTGAACGGCGAACAGCCATTATTCCGTCTCCGGTATTCCCCTTAACACCTGGTATCTGAATGATTGCAGGTGTCATCTCTTCTTTATATTTCTGTATCTGTTTAGCAGTTACAGCAGCAAGTTCTTCTGTAATATATATGATTCCATATCCGCTGCTTGCCAGATTTTTTAGTGTTTTGACTGCATCTTCTTCGCCATCAACTGGAAATGTACTTAGTCCAAGGGAAGCAAAACCATAGATGCTATCATAATCGCCTATTACAGCTATTCTATTCTCATCCATACATTTTCCTTACCCTTTCCGAGATAACGTCCTCACCGAATCCATTAGCCTTTGCAGTCATAATGATTCTAGCAGTTCTTATCTCGTTTTGTTTAGCCAAGAAGAATGCAACTATTGGTCCACTGGACTGAATATTTGTCTTCTGATTCATAAGTGTACCCATCACATAATCGTCACACCATTTCTCAAAGCTGGAGAAGGAATCCTTAAGTGCTTCAACTGCATCATGGTATCCAACTCTCTCCAGGAATTCGTAAACAGAATCACGATTAGTTGCAGCTGCCACTGCAAGCTTCTTAGTATCAAGCTTACCAACTGGTGCAAGAGCCTCTTCTATAACGCTGAGAGGTCTTCTAGTATCAGCGGCTCTGACTGCTATCTTGATATCCGCCATTAGAACCTTTGTCTCTGCATACTCAATAAGGAATCTATCCTTTGTCAGCTTTGCAGATTCAATTGTCGCATCTAGACAAGCTCTATCTATCATCATATCAAGTCTCTGGCCATCTCTAGTGGTTAACATAAAATCAAGAGCTTCTTCTGCGATTTTTCTCATATATTCAGGAAGCTTCTCAAAATCCTTATCTCTTATAATGCTAAGCATCTGATCTTTGCCATACTTGTCATGATCATAGAAGGCCATTCCATCATCAAGACCAGTACATACTTCCTTAATAGCAGCTTTAAGATTGTGATAGAGTTCCTGTATAAATAGAACATCTATTATCTCGGAATTAACTCCAAGTGTTCTCAGTAGACGCATCTGTGCTTCTTCTTCAGTCGCAAGTACAGTTTCCATATCGCTTCCAACTGAACCGTCGCCCCATCCCTTCTCAGTTAGGTATGATAGAACTTCTTTTTCACTCTTCATTCCTACCATCGATTGAATGTCAGCATCAGTCAGTAAGGTTTTCTCTTTGGCGCGAATACATGCAACTGCATAGATATAATCCGCATCTCTCATTTACTGTCTACTCCAATCTTACCAAAGTAAATTATTTACTATATCTGTCAATTCTTCTTTATTCTCATCAAAAAGTGCATCGAAAGATGAATTAATCTCGATGTTTCCATATTTAAGAATAAATCCACCATCTATATCTACAGTGTCCTGAGATATATCTATCATGCCACCTTTTTTGGTAGCTACCTGATTAACCTTTTCACTGAAATCAGAAGGCATTCTATCCAGATCCTTCTTATTCAGAAGAAGAACGCCCTTCTCTGACTGAGCCTGCTTCTCAAGAAGCTTCAGAAGATTATCAAAATATTCTTCCTTCTAAAGAATGAGAAGCTTCGCCTTAGCCTTAACGATCATGCTGTCTATTATTTCCTGCTTTGTCTCGAGGAGGATTAGTCTCTCTGCCTGCTCACACTGTGAAACAGTCTTCTTGTTCTCCCCTGCAAGCTTCTTATCTAGTCTATCATTTGCGGCCGCTAAGAAACTATCACAGTCCTGACTAGCTTTATCAATCAGTTTATTGGCAGATTCTTCTGCAGCTGATATTATGCCTGCTGATTCCTTATCAGCATCTGCAAGTATCGCGCTGGTTATTTTCTCTATCCCTGCCATGCCTTGTTCCTTTCTTATTATTTATTACAATGTTATTTTAACGTTAATTCGGAAATGCTCTATTATACGTTAATGTTTGAAATTGCAAGTATAGAAACAAGAAGTGCAAGGATAGCATATGTCTCAACCATTGCTGGGAAAAGCATAGCCTTACCGAACTGATCAGGCTTCTTTGCAACTATTCCGATAGATGCAACTGATGTTTTACCCTGATGATAAGCTGAGATAAGACCAACGATTGCTATTGGAAGACAAGCTGCAAGTATGCAAAGTCCCTGCTGTGTGCTGATCTCTGCTGGGCTTCCACCAAGAAGACCAATCTTAGAAAGTGTTATAAATGTAACAAGCAGTCCATAGATACCCTGTGTACCAGGAAGGAGCTGAAGAATAAGAACCTTTGCGAACTGAGCTGGATCTTCGCTAACTACGCCTGCAGCAGCCTGACCGCCCTTTCCTACTCCCCAAGCAGAACCTATACCTGCAAGAATTGTTGCTAGTGCAGCACCTGTAAGTGCTAATGTAAATCCGAGTGACATAAAATTAATCCTCCTTAATTTCGATATACTTATTATTTGTTTTAAATGGACGGAAAGGCTCGCCTCCCGCGTCGTAAAACTTTCCGAAGAACTCAACATACTGCAAACGATTTGTATGTACGTAAGCTCCTAGAAGGTTAATAGCTATATTCAGTGTATGACCTACTATGAATACCAGAATGAATACTATTACTCCGATAACTGTCTTGCCCTGCATGATTGCCATTGAGTTGATAACACTCGCTATAACTCCGGTTGCAAGCCCCAGTGCAAGAAGTCTGGAATAGGACAGCACATCTGATAACCAGCCCGTCACACCATATATATCATAAGCACCAAGGGCTATTCTGAGTCCCCAGTTCTTATTAGCTCTACCTGACATCAGGATAATGATTGCCATACCGGCTATTGTTATAACCTTCGACAAGATTCCTAACCAATCAGGGAAGTTGAATTCCATCTGAGCTATTGATGCAAATATCTGTGTAGGCAGAAGCATAAGTACAAGTCCTGTCACGAACATATACCATGCCAGCACGTCAGATATAAATCCTACGATATCCTTATTCTTCAGATACTCATACCCCTTCATTCCAAGTCCAGCATACAGATGTATCATTCCGAAGAGCATACACCAGATGAGCAGTCTCATTGGATTTTCAAGGGGAGCAAACCACAGCGGCTTAAGTACCTGCGTCGTTTCAGGAACTCCGAAAAAGGTATGCGCTATAACATCTATCGCATCTCCGAAGAAGCCTCCGAACATGAATCCCCAGAAGGTTGTTGATAATCCGCACCAGAAGAATAATCTGAGCATCTTGTTAGTTCCGCTTGCCATTCTTGGGAATTTCAGAAGAACTATCGCACAACCAAGGGCCATTATTATTCCATAACCCGCATCTGAAAGCATCATTCCGAAGAAGAATACATAGAACAGTGACATAACAAATGTAGGATCAACTCTTCCATGAGTTGGAAGTCCGTAGGACTCAAGCACTCCCTCCGACGCCTCAGAGAAATGATTATTATGTAGCTTTATAGGTGCTGCCTCGTCATCCTGGTCTATCTCAACAACTGCTCCGTATTTTTCTTCGAGCAATTTGCTTATAGACTCCGCCTGTGCCGCCTCAACCCAACCTTGCAGGAAGAATACTTTATTCGACTGAGGAAGCGTTCCAAGAACTCTATATTTTTCAGATCTGGTTCTGAAGTAATCAGCGGCTATCTTGAACTTAGGTATCATATCAACGAAGCCCTTGATTTTCTCCTCTGCTTCCTCTATGTTCTTTTCTTCAATTTTGATGTCATTCTCTCTTTTTTCAATTGCCTTAACTGGTATCCTGTGAGATAGGAATGGAAGCTTACTGAAACCACAGCTTCTCATATTCTCTTCGACCTGATCAGCTACAGAGTTATATGCAACAACACAGACATTTGTTATCTGATTCTCGCTATAAAGTATCTCCGAAGTAACAGGTATATCATCTCCTAGTCCCTCAGATATAATTTCAGCAAGTCTTTCCTCACTGATTATATCCGGAAATGTACCTATCAGGATCTTAGTAGTCTTGGTTTTCTCACTATTAAGAGGAATGTCAAGCTTACTCCATGGTGATAATGTGGCTATCTTATTCTGCTTACGAGTGATGGTCGCCTTGCTCTCGAATATACTTTTTTCAAGTTCAAGAACATCCTTCGCTTGCGAATAATACTGCCGACGATTCTTTTCAATCTCTCTAAACTCCTCAGGAGTGATAACATCATTCTCAAGATTAAGCAGCGGTTTCTTACTATCATCATACTTACCGAGTAGTTCAATAACATGATCAAACTCATCGGCGATTTTCTGAAACCTTATTCTCTCTCCAGATGTATCCATCTTCTCGAAAGGAATATCATCAGACTGAATCTCGTCAATCTCCATGGCACCGATTTCCTGCAAAAACTCAAGTATCTTCTTACGATTATTCTTCGTAGAATATATCGAGAGCCTTCGCATCTCAACAATTGCCACTACTTTATCCGCCTTTCTATATTTATATTAACTTATCTATAATAGCATCTATAGCTTCGTTTTCTTTTTCCTTAGCTGTCTTACGCATCTTGTCAGCTTCAACATTTGCTGCTTCTCTAGTCTTCTCGATCTGCTGCTGTCTATCAGCTTCGAGTTCCTCGAGTCTGGACTTCTCATTCTCCTTAGCCTTAGCCTCAGCATCCTTCTTCATCTGCTCAATTTTAGCTTCTGAATCTTTTCGGATTTTGTCAGCCTCAGCCTTCGCAGCCTGAAGTTTTTCTGCAGCTGTATCTTCCGCTGTTTTAACAGCCTTCATAGCATCTTCTATCACTGCTACTCTCCTTTAAAATTATTAGTGAATCCATTAAAAACCCACGCTGTCTATTATACTAATTTTAGTGCTTTAAAGCAACCAAACATTAAAGAATTATTGAAAAAAAATATTCCTTCAAGTATAATATTTTAAGAATTTTTTTGAAGGTTAAGAGGAAACATAAATGTCTGACTCAAATATACAAAAAATAGACAAAGAAGAAGAGGAACAGGAGCAAGAATTAACCATTGCCCAGAAGTTCTGGAGAATCTTCGAAAAACTCGGCGATCTCTTCTTTCTAAATATATTTTTTACAATTTCATGTATACCAATCGTAACAATAGGCACAGCCTTTACAGCTATGTATACTGTTACAAATAAAATGGTAAATAATGAAGACGGACCAATCAGTAAAGAATACTGGAAGGCCTTTAAATCAAACTTTAAACAGGGAATACTAATTTGGATAATAGATTTAATATACCTGGCTTCAATGGCCTTCGAATATTTATATGTTATTCAGAATGATAACCAGTTATCCAAGAATTTATTTATTGTAGTATCAGTGGAATTCTTCCTTTTTGCATTTGCATTTCCGCTTCAGTTTCCACTACTTGCTAGATATGAGAATACAACAGGAAGAATAATTCTTAATTCCTTACTACTTGCTATTTCGAATCTAGGAACATGGTTTAAAATGTTCTTTATATGGGCTCTGCCCTTTGTACTATATTATTTCAACTTAAAAGTAAGACTATATACATGGTATCTATGGGGATTAGTACTTACAGCAATATTCACATATGTATGTTCTATTTTTTTGGTACCATTCTATGAAAAACTAGAGAATGTTGAAGCCGAGTAGTATTTAAAGCGTTACATTTTTATGGGGTGTAATATATGGTCGAAAATAATATTAGAGAAGTACCTGAGAAGTATAAACAGCCGGACTTAACCGAACCATCTTTTTCAAGAGTGGTTCGTAACAGTAAGGAACAAGTTAAATATACTTCTTCGTCACACGTTAGAATATGGTATAACAATCAGACAGATGGCTATGACATACATTCACATGAAGCCTTTGAAGTATGTATCTGCATACAGAATAGTTATGAGATTCATGTAAACAACAAGGAGTATGTACTGAAGGAAGGGGATATACTCATCATCCCACCTCATACTCTTCATGAATATATCAATGATCATTACGGAATAAGATTCATATATCTGATAGAAATGAATCAATTCTTCCAGTCACATGATTATAAAACTATTGAGCCCCTGCTCTTCGATGCATTCCTAGCAAATGAACAAACCTGCCCAGATATATATGACACTATATACAAGCTGTTCATGGATATGAACTCTGTATATTTCACAAATACAAACTTCTGGGAAACAACAGTTTATACAAAAATGTACCAGGTATTTATAGAGCTGGCTAAGCATTCTGAAAATGCAGTTAAAGAGGAAACTAATAACCTGTCTCAGTCCATCACTAGAATTAATACTCTTCTGAGATATGTTGATATTAACTATGCTGAAGATATATCAACGGAGCAGGCTGCGGAATATACTGGTTTTTCAAAGTATCATTTCCTTAGACTATTCAAGCTTCAGACGGGATATACCTTCCATGATTATCTAACACTTAAACGAATAAGAATAGCTCAGGATCTTCTGATGACAGACACACCTATAACAGATATTGCCTTCCAAAGTGGATTCAATACTCTGCCATCCTTCTGTAGAGCATTCAAGAAATATACTAAATACTCTCCTAGTGATTACAAGAAGCTTAGACTAACAACGCTTGAAAATAATGAAGGCGAAAGCATCAAGTAAATCACTCAGAAATAGTAGTTCACTTAATAAATAATTATATCGACTAATTGAAAAAGCTTACCCGAATCCGGGTAAGCTTTTCCTTTAACCTTCACTAACTACGACCTGATCTGTCGTTTTCAATTATTTAGCTCTTAACACCGCCAAGTGCTACACCGGCGATAATGTATTTTGAAAGAATCAAATACATTATGATAAGAGGTAATACGGTAAGAGTCAGTCCCATGTATACCGAACCATATTCGGTCTTGTAAATGTCTCCACGAAGGAGGCTGACCATAATAGGCATTGTGTATTTCTTACTATCTGTAAGAAGTACAAGTGGTGTAAATAAGTTGTTCCAGCTATTAACGAAACAGAATATAGCCTGTGTAGCTATCGCCGGCTTCATAATAGGAAGAACGATAGTGTTAAATATTCTAAACTCACCAGCACCATCTATACGTGCAGCCTGTACAATCTCCATTGATAATGTAGGGTACAGATACTGTCTCATGAAGAACACCGTTGCAGGTGCTGCTATCGCTGGAAGAATCAGCATTGATAAATGGTTTGTCATTCCGATTTTGTAAACCATCTGATAGAAACCTATCATTGTACACTGTGCAGGTATCATCATGACACCGACAATGAACTTGAAGAATGCATCTCTTAACTTCCACTCGTAAGCAACAAGTGCGTACGCTGTAAGTGATGAGAAATATACTGTAAGGAGGGTTGAACCTACAGATATAATCAATGAGTTTGTCAGACCAACCAGAGGATTGAACGACTTACCTGTCAGAATCTTAAAGTTCTGAACCATGTGTGACGATGGAATCAGCGATAAAGCATGTTGCTGTATCTGTGTCGTCGATCTGGTCGAGTTAACGATCATAACCCAAAAAGGTAATATACTTAAAATCGCAAGTATGAACAATACGATGTGTATTCCAATTTGATTTGCGGCATAAGATTTTGGTCTGTTCTGTTTAGGGACATCTGCATAGGACATTGTTTTTGATTGAGCCATTATGCTACACCTCCCTTTCTCTTAGCCAGTTTGGCTTGTTTTTTAAGCTTTTTACTTTCTGCTACGCCATAACCGTCTGCATCCTTCTCTCTAAGTAGGAAGAAGAGAATTGACGAGAAGAACATAATGATAACAAACATTATCATACTAGCCGCAGCTGCTCTGTTATACATGTAACTTCCACTGAAGGCCTGATTGTAGATGAATACGCTAGTTGTTGTTGTAGCGTTATCAGGTCCACCCAGAAGGAATAGCTTAGGTATATCGAACATGTTCAGACCACCTATCAAACTGGTTACTAATGTAAACAGAAGAATTGTTTTAATATTAGGTATTGTAACGAGCCAGAATGTCTGGAATCTATTAGCCCCATCAACTTCTGCTGCATCAAATATTTCAGGATTTATACCTAAAACACCGGAAATAAGGATCAGCATTGTGTAACCATACCACATCCAGAACTGAATAAATGCTACGATTCCTCTAGACCAAGACTTACTTACCGGAAAATTAAATGCCTTATCTACAATTCCAATTTTCATGAGAATATCATTCATCGGACTTACTGGATAATCAAACAGTGATTTAAACAAAATTGCTATTGTAGCAGCCGTAATGATATTAGGCATGTATATAAGTACCTTATATATTCCCTGTCCCTTAATTTTCCATCTTCTATCCGTAAACCACGCTGTCAACAGAAGCGCCAGTCCCAGCTGAGGGATGAAGTTAACTATCCAGATAAAGAATGTATTCTTAAGTGCATTCTGGAAAGAAGGGCTACTTAATACCTGTTGAAAGTTCTCGAATGGATTGTCCAAAATGTGTACATCAGGACATACAACACCTTTGAGGTTTGTAAATCCAATAATCAGTGTATACAGAATTGGATAAAGCTGAAATATAAGGAAGGCAATAACAAAAGGAAGACTGAATATATAACCATATTTGGCATATCTGACCTCTTGGCCCTTCTTCTTTTTCATATCTACCTCCACGAAAAATAGTGATTTGTCTTATAATATGGGACGATGGACCTTAGTCCACCGCCCCGATTTTTATGTGCACTAGTAATCTATCTAAGTATTATATTACTCTACAGTTACTGCAAGGTTGTCAGCTACCTGCTGCTTGAAGTCAGCGATTGCAGCATCTCTATCCTTCTCACCAGCTGTGTACTGACGAACCTGATCTCTCCAGTATGAGTTGATTGTCTCATCATACTGTGTAAGGTTCTTTCCACTTGCTGCAGCGTTAGCATCACCGAATACGTCGAACATATCCTGTCCGCCAAGGAAATCAAGTGTACCATCTGACATATCCATTACTGTAGCTGAAGCTACGCAGTCCTTAGTACCACCTTCACCATTGTATGTACCGTTAGCCCACATATACTGAAGACCATCTTCTGTACAATCAAGTGTGATCCACTCGATGATATCCTTAAGAGCTTCCTTCTTCTCTGAATCCTTGTTAGCTAAGAGGTATGTACCACCCCAAGAGAATCCGATAGGTGACTGGCAAATAGCCCAATCTCCGTATGTTCCTTCTCCTGCTTTCTCGCCACCACAGTTAGGAGCGAGTGTGTAGTTGATAAGCCAAGCTGGTCCAAAGTAACCGAAGATTGGCTTCTCGCCTTCATCCTTCATGTCAGCGAACCAAGCATCTGACCAGTCCTGAGTATCATTGTGATATCCGTTATCCTTAAGCTTCTTTGACTCATCAAGGAAAGCTTCTCTCTTAGGATCGATTGTGAGCTTGTCATCAACGATCCATCCCTGATCTGAGCTGTTCTCGATTGCATGCCAGAGATCACCATCACCAGATACGATTCCGTATCCCTTACCCTTAAGTGTCTCAGCTGCTTCCCAGAACTTATCAAGGTTACCTGATCCACCACCGATAATATCCTTAATCTCTGCTGGATCATCTGTACCAAACGCATCCTTAGCGATTGAACGTCTGTAGATAAATGCACCACCTGTTGCCTGATATCCAAGACCTACAACCTTACCATCTGGATTTGTTCCTACATCAACAGTATACTGAGCGATCTTTGCTTCATCAATCTTTGCCTGTGTGTCGATACCAAGATCGTCATAAGGGCAAGCGTATGAAGACATATCTCCCTGTGTATACTTAAGTACGAAAGCTGCCTCACATGCATAGATGTCAGGAGCATCTGCACCACCAGCTGCAAGAGCCTGGTCAAGTGCTGGCTGATAAGCACCATCTGTTGTAGCAATGATTGTTGTATTGATCTCATACTTGAAATCAGGATGTGTCTCCTTATACTTCTCAATCATTCCTGGAACTTCATCTGTGAAAGCCCATACATTGATAACTTCGCCATCAGCGGCAGCGCCATCATCCTTGCCAGCGTCATCTCCTGAAGCTGCTTCTGTTGTAGCAGTATCATCACCACTACTTGTGTCTTTGTCATCACTGCTTCCGCAGCCTGTGACCATTGATGCTACCATACATGCACTAAGTGCAAATGCCATAGCACGCTTAAATTTTCTCATTCTTAAAATCCTCCTTAATACTTTGAAAACGTCCTCACCATGTGCACACATTGAACATAAGAAACCCGTTCTTACGTTCACTGACTATACACATTATACAAAAACAGTTCGCAATTTACTTATCATAAATTGCGAACTATTTAACAAATGTTGCTCATATTATTTTAACATTTTTTGCTATTTTACCGAGAATTTGTAAACACTTTCTGAATGATAATGTTCATCAATATCAAAGATTGGTGAATCGATATCCCCTTCAGGTATGAAATTCATTGCATTTGGTACATATTGAGGTTCTAGGCACATTCCGCTTCTGTTGGAATACTCAAAGTTTCCCTTTCCGGTTTGTTTACCAATAAAGTTTCCAGAATAGAACTGAGTACCAGTTTGATCAGAATATAAATCCATGCATATTCCGCTTTCTTTAGAGTACATTGTAGCAAAATGCCTAAAAATGCCGCTATCACCATTTATCACGTAATTGTGATCATAACCACCAACATACTTCAGCTGAATCTCATCTGCTTCGATATCCTGTCCCACTCTCTTAGGGGTTCTAAAGTCAAATACAGTTCCAGCAACAGGTGCATATTCTTCAGTAGGGATTGACTTAGAATCAACAACCGGATTATAGGTATCTGCGTTAATTGTAAGTATATGATCCTCAATACTTCCCTTATAATGTCCATTCAGATTGAAGTACATATGACTTGTCAGATTGATAACAGTCTTCTTATCAGATGTAGCATCATATGCTATCTTGAATTCGTTATCATCACTGATAGAATATGTAACAGTAATTGTCACACCACCAGGTAGACCCTGCTCCATATCATTTGACTTGCACATCATAGTAACACTGTCATCACCATCATGTGGAAGCACTGTCCAAACCTTCTTATCAACTCCCGCTAAACCACTATGAAGATTATTTTCATTATCATTTTGGTCCATCTGATAAGTAACACCATCAATAACTACCTTGCCATCCTTAACTCGATTGGCATTTCGTCCGATGATTGTTCCGAAGAAGGTCCCCCCTTCTTCATAGTCTTTAATGTCATCATAGCCCAGCTGAACATCTCTCAGTTCACCATCCTTATCAGGTACCAAAAGCTTAGTTACTGTAGCACCGTAGCTGATTATTGTAGCTGTCATACCTGCAGCATTTTTGATGGTGTATGATTTTACAACCTCTCCCCCTTTGGTCTTACCAAAATCATTAATAATCACTGATAATTACCTCCATACATAAAATACTTTTAAAACCCCAATTAATACATTCCTTTACTTACTTAGTTATATAATCTCTTTACTAATTTAGCTTAGCTATATAATCCCTTCACTGTAGGATAAAGCTTCTTAAATACTTGATACTTTTCTTCGTACTTAGCAACAAGCTCTGGATCTGGTTCAACAACATCTACTACCTTTACTAGCTGTTCTGCGGCTTCCTTCACATCCTTATACTTTCCGCATCCTACCGCTGCAAGTATAGCTCCTCCAAGTGCAGGACCTTCATCATTTGCCTGTATCTCAAGCTTGATATTCATGATATTTGCTATTATTTTTCTCCACAGTGGACTCTTGGCACCACCACCGCAGATATTAGAAACTTGTATATCAACCCCCAGATCTCTAGCAACCTCAAGGCTGTCTCTAAGTCCAAAGGATACTCCCTCAAGTACTGCCTGAACCATATCCTCTCTAGTTGTATCCATGCTCATTCCAAGGAAACCTGCTCTTACAAGAGGATCATTATGTGGTGATCTTTCACCCATAAGATATGGAAGGAAGAATACATTATTCTCACCAAGCTTTGTGATGCCTTCCTGATTTCCTGCATAATCCTTATCTCTCAGTATCTCATCCATCCACCACTTATTACAGGAGGCTGCTGAAAGCATGCAACCCATGAGGTGGAATCCACCATCTGCATGTGCAAACGAATGAAGTGAATTCTTATCATCAACTGAGAATTTATCATTTGAAATAAAGATTGTTCCAGAGGTTCCAAGAGACAGGTTACATCTTCCTG
The DNA here is from genome assembly GCA_017480495.1 of Eubacterium sp. Lineage (GTDB taxonomy): Bacteria > Bacillota > Clostridia > Lachnospirales > Lachnospiraceae > Eubacterium_Q. The sequence goes on from JAFVAQ010000036.1 coordinate 135,651, forward strand.
CTCCAACTGTTCCAGTTCCGATAGCTGCTGCTGCATTATCTCCCGCACCTGCAACAACCTTAAGAGTTCCTTCTATTCCTAGCTGTTCACTAATCTCTGGCTTAACGTCACCAACTACATCGAAGCTCTCGTGAAGCTCTGGCATCTCAACATGAGATATACCACAGATCTCAAGCATTTCCTTTGACCAACATTTATTCTTAACATCCATAAGGAGCATACCAGAAGCATCTGAATAATCAGATACATAAGAACCTGTCAGCTTATATACTATATAATCCTTAGGAAGCATTAATTTCTTAATCTTTGCAAAGTTCTCTGGCTCATTTTCCTTAACCCACAGAACTTTTGGTGCTGTAAATCCAGCAAAGGCTATATTACCTGTATACTCAGACAGCTTATCCTGTCCAATAACTGTATTCAGATAATCTGTTTCTTTGGTGGTTCTTCCATCATTCCAAAGAATAGCCGGTCTGATAACTTCATCGTTCTCATCTAGGATTACAAGGCCATGCATCTGGCCACCAACACCTATACCTTCTACTACCTTGTCATTTAATCCCTCGAGAAGCTTTCCTATTCCTTCAAGTGTACCCTTGTACCAATCCTCAGGATTTTGCTCTGACCATCCGGACTGTGGGAAACTAATAGGATACTCAACGGAAACTGTTTTTAATATCTCTCCTTCACTACTCATTGCAAGTAGCTTTACTGCAGATGTACCTAAATCTACGCCTATATACATTTTAACCTCCTTATTTATACGAGCAAAAAATAACTAGCTCAAAGATTTTTATAACAAGAGGCAGGCCATATCAAAAAATAATATGACCTGCCCCCATCCCCTGTTTTACTTTATACACTATCACGCTGTCTTAAGCGAAAGGGTTCTCTGATTTATATCTAACTCCTGCTGGATGGTTATAATCAATCTCATCGAACCTTACTCCGAGGAACTTGAATACATCATATAGAAGCTTTCCATTGTGATGGAATGTGATAGCTGCATGATGTGGATAGTTCTTCTGAACAAGTACGTGACGATAGAAACGTCCCATCTCAGGAATAGCAAATATTCCGATTGCACCGAAGGATCTTGTTCTTACTGGAAGAATCTCACCCTCTGCTACGTAAGCACGAAGCTTTCCATCAGATGTGCTCTGAAGTCTGAAGATTGTAGCCTCACCTGGAATAAGATCTCCTTCAAGTGTTCCGTTTGTAACCTCTTCAGGAAGTGTACGAGCCATGATCTTCTGGTTCTTCATCTCACAGAATGCAAGCTTGTCTGTAGCTGTATTTCCGCAGTGGAAGCCCATAAATGTATCTGTAAGCTTGTAATCATATGAGAACTTACCCTTGATCTCATCATTATACATATCCTTTGGAACTGTATTATTGATATCAAGAAGTGTTACTGTATCTTCGCTTACAAGCTCGCCGATGTACTCTGAAAGAGCACCATAGATATCAACCTCACAAGAAACAGGAATTCCATCCTTAGCAAGACGGCTGTTTACATAGCAAGGAACACACTTAAACTGTGTCTGGAATGCAGGCCAGCACTTACCAGCAATTATAACATTACTTCTGCTGCCCTTGTGAGCCTCAATCCAATCACGAAGTGTGAGCTCGTACTGAGCAAGTCTTGAAAGAATCTCAGGCTTCTTATTACCAGCACCAAGCTCCTTAGCCATGTCATCAACAACTGAAGGAATTCTCTCATCCCCCTCATGATTATTGAAGGCTTCGAAGAGGTCAAGCTCTGAGTTCTCTTCTATCTCAACGCCAAGATTGTAGAGCTGCTTGATTGGAGCATTACATGCAAGGAAATCCTGTGGTCTAGGACCAAAGCTTATAATCTTAAGATCGCTGAGGGCGATTCTTACTCTTGCAACTGATACGAAATCTTTGATCATGTCTGCACATTCTTCAGCATCACCAACAGGGAACTCTGGAATGTATGCTCTTACATTACGAAGCTTGAGGTTGTAGCTTGCATTAAGCATACCACAATAAGCATCTCCTCTATCATCGAGAAGGCTATCTCCTGACTCCTCAGCGGCTGCGATAACTGCTGCAGGTCCCTGGAACTCCTTAACAAGAAGAATCTCACTTGATTCTGGTCCGAAGTTTCCAAGATATACTACAAGAGCATTTACTCCAGCTGCATTTACATCAGCAAGTGCCTTTCTCATATCTACTTCATTTTCAACTGTTACAGGACACTCATAAATGTCACCGTACTTCTCTGTATAAGCAGCAACTACTGCCTTTCTTCTTCTTTCTGAAAGACTCATAGGGAAGCAGTCTCTACTAACTGCTACAATACCTATTTTTACCTCTGGCATATTCTGCATGATTTGTAACCTCCCAATAAATTATACTCTTTAATTAAATGTTTGCTTTGATCTGCTCATAGATACCTTCAGCATCAAGCTTGTACTTATGAAGCAGTTCAACTGCAGGGCCTGACTCACCAAATGTATCTCTTACACCGATTCTGTAAAGTGGTGATGGACTTTCCTCAGCAAGAACCTCTGCTACTGCACTTCCAAGTCCACCAATTATTGAATGCTCCTCAACAGTGAAGAGTTTCTTAGTTTCCTTAGAAGCCTTAACAACTATATCCTTATCAATTGGCTTGATAGTATGAATATTGATAACTCTTACAGACACGCCCTCAGCCTCAAGCTTCTCAGCAGCTGCAAGTGACTCACCAACTTCAAGACCAGTAGCCAGGATAGTAATATCACTTCCGTCCTTAAGCAGTACTCCCTTTCCAACCTCGAACTTGTAATCAGGATTATCATTTATAACTGGAACTGCAAGACGTCCAAATCTCATATATACAGGTCCATCTATCTCGTATGCTGCCATAACTGCAGCCTTTGCTTCGATATCATCTGCAGGATTGATAATAGTCATTCCTGGGATAGTTCTCATAAGTGCTATATCTTCATTACACTGATGTGAAGCACCATCCTCACCAACTGATATACCAGCATGTGTTGCGCCAATCTTTACATTAAGATGTGGGTAACCAATTGAGTTTCTAACCTGCTCAAAGGCTCTTCCTGCTGCAAACATAGCAAATGTACTAGCGTAAGGAACCTTACCACAAGTTGAAAGACCTGCAGCTATTCCCATCATATTTGCTTCTGCGATACCGCAGTCTATATGTCTCTCAGGAAATGCTTTCTTAAATGTTGCTGTTTTTGTAGCGGCAGCGAGATCTGCATCAAGTACTACTACATCGTCATGTGCCTGTCCTAATTCTACAAGCGCATTACCATAACTATCTCTTGTTGCTATCTTCTTTACTTCTGACATTACTCGCTCACCTCCAAATCCTTAAGTGCTATTTCAAACTCTTCATCATTTGGAGCTTTACCATGCCAACCACACTGATTCTCCATGAAGGATACGCCCTTACCTTTAACTGTATTTGCTACAATAGCAGTAGGCTTACCCTTAACTGTCTTAGCTGCCTCGAATGCAGCTTCGATCTCATCGAAATCATGACCATTTATCTTAATTACATTAAAGCCAAATGCCTCAAACTTCTCTGGGATAGGATATGGAGAACATACTTCATCGATTGCACCATCTATCTGAAGGTTATTGTTATCTACAACAACGCACAGATTATCAAGCTTTCTAAATGAAGCAAACATAGCTGCTTCCCAAATCTGTCCTTCTTCTATCTCGCCATCTCCACACATTGCATATACACGATAATCCTTGTTATCAAGCTTAGCTGCAAGTGCCATTCCGACAGCTGCTGAAAGACCCTGTCCAAGTGATCCTGAAGACATATCAACACCAGGAATATGTTTCTTATCAGGATGTCCCTGCAGGTAAGAACCTGTGTGACGAAGTGTTGTCAGATCTTCAACTGGGAAGAATCCTTTCAGTGCAAGCACTGAATAAAGTGCTGGGGCAATGTGTCCCTTTGATAGCACGAATCTGTCTCTATCATCCTTATCAGGATTCTGAGGATCAACATTCATCTCGTTGAAGTAGAGGTAAGTCATAATATCTGCAGCTGAAAGTGATCCACCTGGATGACCAGACTTTGCACTATGTACAGCTGTCACAATACCCTTTCTTACTTCCCTTGCTTTTGTTTCAAGTTCAAGTTTTGTTTCTGGATTCATTTTTCTTTTCCTTCTTCTTTATAATGTGATCAGTTGCATGTAACATTCTATCACATTTTTTAGTCACCGAAAACCTTACGATAATCTTCCTGGAACTTTACGATACCCTGATCTGTAAGAGGATGCTTTGTCATCTGCTCAATTACAGCGTAAGGAACTGTAGCTATATCAGCACCAGCAAGTGCACACTCTGTAACATGTACTGTATTTCTGATACTTGCTGCGATTATCTCTGTATCGATATCATAGTTACTAAAGATCTGAACGATGTCTTCGATAAGCTCAATACCAGGTGAGCTGATATCATCAAGTCTTCCAAGGAATGGTGATACATAAGTAGCTCCTGCTCTAGCAGCAAGAAGCGCCTGGTTAGCTGAGAAGATAAGAGTAACATTTGTCTTGATTCCTTCAGCTGAAAGAACCTTAACTGCCTTAAGACCTTCAACTGTCATAGGAATCTTAACTATCATGTTTGGATGGATAGCAGCGATTTCTCTACCTTCCTTGATCATGCCTTCAGCATCAACAGTTGTAGCCTTAACCTCACCACTGATAGGTCCATCTACGATAGATGTGATTTCCTTGATAACCTCGTTGAAATCTCTTCCTTCCTTAGCAATAAGAGATGGGTTTGTAGTAACACCACAGATAACACCCATGTCATTTGCTTTTCTTATGTCGTCAACATTTGCAGTATCAATAAAGAACTTCATTGTTTATATCCTCCACTCTTACGTATTTGTCCTTATATGACAAATACATTATATTATTATTCTCTAAAAAATGATTTACACTTTTTTAAGAACTATTTTTGATATTTTACTAATGTTATTTGAAATGACCTATATAGTCATCTCTCCCTCCAGGCATTTCTTTCCTGTAAGGTCTGTACTTCTTGTATCAGGCTGCTGACCACCTACATATAGGTGATAGCTTCCGCGAAGCTTAACTCTTCTTCCATCTTCAAGAACTGTATCAAACGCTCTCTCACCCAATTTAAACGTTACTGTTCCTGACTCTCCTGGAGCAAGTGTTATTCTCTCAAATCCTTCCAGACTATATTTTGGCTGGTTAGCAGGATCAAGTGCTTCGCTTAGTCCATCAACTTCAGTATTAAGATTATTTGACAGCTTTTCAGCTGGCATATTATCGATATATAATTCTGCAACTTCGTCAGCTTTTACATTTCCTACATTCTTAATAGTAACGCTTACGCTAACTCCTGAAGCAGCTTCTGTGTCATTTTCATTTATCTGAACATCACTATACTCGAAGCTTGAATAAGATAGTCCATATCCAAATGGATAAAGTGGCTCGCCTTCGAAATATCTATATGTTCTATTCTTCATGCTATAATCTTCGATAGGTGGCTGTGTTCCATCCTTATAGAAGGTAACTGGAAGCTTTCCACCTGGAACAGCCTCGCCAAACATTATATCTGCTACTGCCTGTCCACCTGCCTGTCCGCTGTACCAGCTCTGGATAATAGCATTTGCATGCTCCTCTTCGAAGCTGAAATCAATAGCACTACCTGTATTACAAACAACGATAACCGGCTTGCCAGTAGAAACCACTCTTTCTATCATCTTTCTCTGAGACTCTGGAAGGAAGAGTGAAGTCTTATCACCAGCTGCGAAGGCATTTCCTGTATCGCCCTCTTCTCCTTCGATGGTTGAATCAAGTCCAACATAGAGAATAACTACATCACTTGCTCTAGCAACTGTCTCCGCCTCACTGAGTCTGTCATCCTCAAGAGCGAGGTTCTGAACTCGATCGTTGAAGAGGTGAGCGCCCTCAGAATAAAGAACTCTTGTTCCTGGATTAACAGCATTTCTTATTCCCTGAAGATTACTAATGTATCTAGAAGAGGTTCCGTTATAGTTTCCTTCAAGTACAGCTATAGAAGTTGCTGTTGGTCCGATAACTGCAATAGTATTTATATCATCCTTATTAAGAGGAAGTATTCCATCATTCTTGAGAAGTACTGTTGAGTTAATACTTGCCTTGTAAGAAAGCTCAGCTGACTCATCAGTATCGAGATCCTTGATGCTGATCTTGTCATATTCACAATCATCAGAGAACATACCTAGTGCAGCTCTTATTGTATAAGCATTTACTGCAGCTGTTCTAATCTCTTCTTCTGTAACCAGTCCCTGGTTGTAAGCATCCATTATCTCTCTATAGACATAACCAGCATTTACATCACAGGTAGACTTAAGTGCAAGAGCTCCTGACTCAACGGCATTCTTTGTAATATGATGATTCTTATGAATATCCATAAGAGCAAGGAAGTCAGAAACGATATATCCATCGAATCCCCAATCCTGTCTGAGTCTCTTAACAAGAAGTTCCTGGCTGGCACAAGCTGCCTCACCGTTTACTCTGTTATAAGCACCCATAACGCCGGATACGTTGCCTTCCTTTATACAAGCATAAAAGGCTGGTGTATATGTTTCTTCTAAGTCCTTTGCACTAGCCTTAGCGTCAAAGCCATGTCTAAGTGCCTCGGGTCCTGAATGAACTGCAAAATGCTTAGCACACGCTGAAGTCTTCAGATACTTTCCATCTCCCTGAAGTCCCTTTACAAATGCAACTCCGAGTGCGCCTGTCAGATATGGATCCTCGCCATATGTCTCCTGGCCTCTTCCCCATCTTGCATCTCTGAAGATATTTACATTTGGAGACCACATTGTGATTCCTTTATAGAGATCTCTGTCTCCGTATTTAGTGGACTCATTATACTTAGCTCTAGCTTCTGTAGCTATAACATCTCCAATCTTCTGGAGCATTTCCTTATCAAACATAGCAGCAAGTGCAATTGCCTGAGGAAATACTGTTGCAGTACCTGCTCTAGCTAGTCCATGAAGTCCTTCATTCCACCAGTTATAGGCAGGAATCCCCTGAGACTCAACAGCTGGGCTGTCATATCTGATCTGGGATGCAGCTTCTTCCAGTGTCATGGAATCAATGAGCTTCTGTGCAATTTCTTTAAATTCTTTTTTCATATCAAGTCCCCTAAATGTTCTCCCCTATAAATACCTTTAACCTTCACTAATTAAATACTTTAACCTTCACTAAGAATACTTAACCTTCACATTAGTACCCTATACCGTTTCATAGTAACACACAAGATTTTTAATTACTTTTCAAATGTTGCGCAAAGTTTATCGAATGTTGCTAAATAAAGTCACCAGAATATAAAAGAGCTCAGATACGAGAATCTGAGCTCTTAATTGAACGTGTTGCATATTGAGTTATATATAAAACACTAAGGCCTAAGCAGAAAGACCTCCGCTGTTTCGCCACTTTGTACTGTCATGGTTCCTACTGCGTACTGACCGTATCCATCTTCATAGAAGCCTTTAAGTGTGAAGTTCATTCCTTCTTCATCAAAGGTGACTGAACCGTCTTCTGCCATAGTGCCGTTGAAGGTAGAATTTTCATCATCTTTAGATTCCCACTCTCCGTCTTCACCCCAAAGAGCCTCATCATAATCAAAAGTAAGGCTTAGATTATTTCCATCAAAGCTTGTGGTGGCAGATATTGTTTCTTTGCCATAGCAATCCATCTCATTGTTTCTATCCCAGAGTAGGAAGCATCTCCAGCCTCCGTTTAGCCTGGCAGTAGATGTAACTATCTTTCCTCCAAAATCCGTTCCTTGTGGATTGTCTGTCGCCCAATCAAAGTATTCTTCATAAGAATTTGCATTTGTAGAAAAGAACTCGCTTGCAATCTCATCTGTGAGTGGAACTGCATAATCGCTTATCTTATAGAAATCTCTCTCTTCTGGCCCGAATATTTCGCCATCTTCATTTGCTTCAAATATTTTTCTTAGTTCAGTTGATTCTTTTGGTTTTTCTTCCTCAGCGTCTGTCTCTGTGGAATACTTAGCCATAATCACATCTTCTGCAAATTTGCTGGAAACATCAGAATTTAACTCTCCAAGCATTATTCCGTCGTAGTTTTCTGGAACTTCAAAAACATAGATCTTTTTATCATTAAAGCTTGAACTATACAGAGTTCCTCCATCTACCTCTTCTGAACTATCTTTCATTTCATCAACATTCGTTTTGTACTGTGTTACTATTTTTACATTTATTTCTTCACCAAACTTATCGAACTTAGTCTCCGCATGTTCAACATCCTCATCAAGCAGTCCATATTTTTCAGCTGGTGAATTCAAAACATAACCAGTATAATAATCTACAACTTGAGGAGAATAATGAACATTTTCATAATACCAACGATAATCATCACTCGTAACAAGTGCTGATAATTCTCCCGCCACAGTACATTCAACGTAATATTTTACCATACCATTCTCGTCTGGTTCTGATACTGCTACTCTTCCAAATTCAAAAGAATAAGGTGAACCCTTAATATCAATTTCCTCTGGATGAATAATTTCAAGATTTTCATCAAGCAACACAGTTGATGAGTTAGCCTCAATCTTGTAACCTTGATCAACTAAATGGCATCCCATTTCTTCGGCATATGGAACAGGCTCCGGTTCAGGTTCTTCAGGTGTTGCCTCTGCTACAGTGGTTGGTTCCTCTGTGGTCACCTCCTCTGTAGTTACCTCTTCTACCACTTCCTTCTCCTCAGGCTTCCTGGTTAGAAGAACTACTATTAGTACGATTAGTCCTATCAGCACTAATGCGCCTATGACTATACCTGCAATTATTAGCGGCTTATTATTCTTGCCACCCTCATCCCCCCCTGGCTGTACAGGCTGACCGGCATATGCAGGTTGTATCGGCTGAGCTGACTTATTCTGTTGAATAGGCTGATTTAGCTGCCCAGTTTGTGGCTGCTGCACTGGCTGGTTTAGCTGCCCAGTCTGTGGCTGCTGCACCGGCTGCATCTGCTTTGCCCCACAATACTCGCAGAATAGCGATCCATCAGCGATCTGATTACCACATTTACTACAAAACATTGCTTTATACCCCCTTTCAATGTTTATAGTAATATTTTAACTTATATCCATAAATAATCCCACTACTTTTCTTGACATTTTCTAATTTTTATCAAAGTTCACAATAAAGACTCATCATCTATAAAATGACATTTTTTGCAATTACTCTTTGACATCATCAATTTTTCAATGATATATTTGGGGACGAAATAAATACTGATGCGAGGAAATCCTTTAGTTCCTGGTCATCTATGGTTACATTAAATGTCTGTACTTCTAAATGTCCACCATCTATATCAGCATAAAGAGTTGCATCTGCTGGAGCCTCTTACTTTCCTTGTTGAAAAATCATTTTGTATGAAATAGGATTAAGAAAATGTTGATGCATCAACATTTTAGGCACTCAAAATGTTGATATATCAACATTTTCTGTATTTTCGGAGGTGTTTTTTATGCTTAAACGAAAAATAATTAATCAATTAATAGTTTGGAAGAATACTAAGAATAAAAAATGTCTTCTCATTCAGAGAGCCAGACAGACGGGGAAAACTTATGCGGAAAACGAGAGCCAACTCTCTCAAGTGGCTGAAAAAACGTAATCCTGAAATTAAATATATGATCAAGCTGGTTGATGGTAATACTGGTATTAGCGAAGATGGCATAATTACATTACCACTTTACATGGCAATGTTTATAAAATAGGCAAATACGTAATTAGGGAGCAGTAAATCTGCTCCGTAGGTACGCTCTGTAGTTTCCTCATCAGAAGCGGCAGCCTCAGTGGTCGTTTCTTAGCCAAAGACTAGCCCCCAGGTGATAACAAGAACGCCACTAAGTATAATAGAGATTGAACTACGAAAAACAACGAACTGATAACAACTGAATAAAACAATGATGATTATCGATATAAGAAATAAGAAGATACTTCTCTTTGTACGTTTAGTAATTAACAATACTTCTCTCCAATTAATTCTACTTGTAAATGATACTATAAAAATGTCGTAAAAGTGGAAAATAAAAATGTATGTTTCCGCTAAGAGTGATATCCTTTTCCGTGGAGGTATAAACCATGGAACAGAAACTTATCACTCAGCTAAAAATACTTAAATTGAGCAAT
>JAFVAQ010000006.1 GCA_017480495.1 Eubacterium sp.
CTAAGGGAACTTCTTTCGATAATCTAACTCAGTTTGATGTGAATCTCATGATGAGCCACATCAATAGTACACCTCGGGAAAGCCTAGGAGGTCTTACACCTTTAAAGCTTGCAAAAATGATGCTCCCGGATGAGTTATTAAAAATGTTTAATCAGCGTGAAATAAAACCTGATGAAGTGATGCTAACATCGAAACTTCTAGAAGATAAGTTTTCATATAGAAAAAATAAGTAGTAGCAATGCGTAACACGCGAGTATTTGCGAGTTGGTGTTTCATGTGTTTACAGTAGGAAGCATCTATGCTAGGCTGGCGCAGCGCGCCAACAGGCTCTTAGCCCTGCCGTCCCACCGGCAGGGGTAGGGCCTGTTCCCAGCCTGTTCTCAGCATAGAATGCCGGTCCCTGCTGTCAACACTTTAATCATCCGTCGAGCAATACTCTAATAAAAAAGCAAAAGAGAAACATCCAAAAACTCAATACCCTCATCCTTAGGTCAGTGGAATTTAGTCTTCAGTATGGAATTTACTTTTACAAGTGGAATTTAACTTTTCACTCAAGCTATTTTTATATACTACATAGTCCAAAAGGCAATCACCGCCATCATCCAGATATAACACATAGTTTTAGGTATCATAAGCATTCCAAGTTTTGGTTTCTCCTTACCCAGAATAGCAACTGGTAAATAGAAAGCAAAGCTGAGTATTACTGCTATCATAATATTCACGTAAAATGCCGCTGGATAGTTATTAGCATGACTGATTACATTAAAGACTCCAACCACTGTGAGTAAACCTATAATTGCAAAAGGTACATTTCTTATGATTGCCCATTTTCTAACCGGCTCCTCGCTGTACCACTTATTCTGAGGGAATAGAAGCAGAATAATTCTTACAATTGTTAAAACCAGTATGGCATTTTCTATATCATAATTATATTCTGTTGGGCTATATTCCATCGAATCTCCCATTGCGATAAGAATATTATAGAAAAGCGTCATAGTAATGGAAGATATTAGGTTGCCTGCTCCGAGAAAAGTCTGTTTTTTCCACATATCTCCACGGATGTTTACAATTATTCTAGGGATCAGATGAAATGCATCTCCACCACCCAGTAGAGCTGCCATTAAAAATCCAAAGCCGTATCTATAATAATCCGGCGATGGACCAGACTCTGCGAAGAGACTCACTTCCTTATTATGCATGAAAATCGCAACAATCAAGACAAAAACTAAGTAACAGATGCAGAAACCTGCCTCTCCAAGTCTTACTCCAAGCGGTTTAGTATTTTCCATTTTTATATCGTTTGTTTTATCCATCTAATTCACCATTTTTCGCAGTTGACTTTTGTTACAAACATTTTTATCATATAAATATATTTCTTTTATATAGGAGGTACATATGGGGTTTTTTGATTCAGTTATAAAGAAAATGGACATTGAGCAAAAGGAAACATATAGCGTAGAAGAGTCCAGAGCACTTACAGATATTTGTCTTGCAACCATGGCTCTCTCTACTTATGCAGCCGCTTGTGACGGAGAAGTATCATTAGATGAATATATGGAGGCGGATCTTAATATCGCTGCCATCAACAAGGAGTTTCATCTACCAGATACCCTTCTGCATCAAGTAAAGGATCTATCAATGAAGCATGGTATCACATGGGACGAGGTAAAGGATTACTTAGATGTCCTTTCAGTAGATACTCTGAGAAGCATGCAGGACGGACTCAAGAACGTCGTTGGCGCATCCGATGGAGTCAACGAAGCAGAACAGAAAGTTCTGAATCAGTTTGATGAGTATATCCTAAGCCGCTAAAAAGAGCCAATGAGTAAATAGGGACGGTTCTCTTTTGCTCGCTTATAAAGGAAGTGAGCAAAAGAGAACCGTCCCTATTTACTCTATTCTACCACGTAACCCTTCTGCTGTATCACATCTATTACAGAATCAACGTATTTCTCGCACTCTTCTTTTGATTCAGCTTCAACCATTACTCTTACAAGAGGTTCCGTTCCGGATTCACGAACCAGGATACGTCCTGAATCTCCAAGAGACTCTGCCACCTCAGCTACCTTAGCCTGAACATCTGCATCATCCTGAGCCGCTTTCTTGTCAGTAACTTTGACATTCTTAAGCACCTGTGGATATACTGTAAATGGTGCTGTCAGCTCAGAAAGTGGTTTCTTAGCCGCAAGCATTACTTCCATAATCTTAAGGGATGTAAGTATTCCATCACCTGTAGTTGCATACTTTGAATAGATGATATGACCAGACTGCTCACCACCGATACGACAACCATTCTGTGACATATATTCATAAACATATTTGTCACCAACTGCTGTTTTAGCGTAATCAATTCCAGCCTCATCAAAAGCTTTATAAAGTCCAAAGTTCGACATAACTGTTGTTACAACAGTATTATTCATTAACTCGCCCTTCTCTTTGAGATAAACACCGCAAATGTAGAGGATGGCATCACCATCAACCACATTTCCCTTTTCATCTACAGCGAGACATCTATCAGCATCACCGTCATAAGCAAATCCAACATCGAGACCATTATCTACTACATATTTCTGAAGACCTTCAATATGAGTTGAACCTGCATCGCGGTTAATATTTGTTCCATCAGGTGCTGCATTTATGACATAAGTCTTAGCTCCAAGAGCATCGAATACTGACTTTGCAATATTCCAGGAGGCACCATTTGCGCAGTCCAGAGCCACCTTCATGTCCTTAAAGGAATAAAGTCCAAGGGAAATGAGATAACCGATATATCTATTACGACCTGATACATAATCGACTGTACATCCTATCTGTTCTTTCTTAGCAAAAGGAAGTGTCTCCCATTTCTGTCCGAAGATCTCGAGTTCTCCATCAAGATAGGACTCAATGATCTCTATAGTCTCCTCTTCCATCTTCTCTCCCTGAGAATTGATAAGCTTGATACCATTATCATAGTAAGGATTGTGACTGGCTGAAATCATGATACCGCAATCAAAACCATCTACTTTTGTTACATAAGCAACTGAAGGGGTTGTTGTAACATGAAGCATATATGCATCCGCTCCAGATGCTACAAGACCAGCAACCAGTGCATACTCGAACATGTAGCTAGATCTTCTAGTATCCTTTCCAATTACTACCTTTGGTGAAGCAACAAGTCCCGCCTGACGCTTAACCTCTCCGTAGTACCATCCTAAGAATCTACCCACCTGATATGCATGATCAGCTGTCAGATTCTCGTTTGCCTCGCCTCTAAAGCCGTCTGTGCCAAAGTATTTACCCATTATTTTTATCTCTCTTTCTCTTTTTTAAGATTCTTATAATAATTAATACGTTTTAATACTTAATTTGTCTTGCGTATAATTGACTCAAACATTTTATTATATGGAAGCCAGTCGCCTTCTGCCTGTTCAGACTCAAGAGCCTCGCTGAAGCCTTCTAGCTTGGCATCTGTATCGTCTGCAAAGGACAGTGCCACTGCTTCTATAATCTTAGGCTTTTCAGGTGAACCGTACTCCAGCTTTCCATGATGCGCAAGTATACAGTGCACAAGATTATTCTTAAGTGTCTCATCAAAGCCATTTATTCCATCAGCTTTTTCCTTTACCATCATTGCGCCCATAACTATATGTCCAAGAAGATTACCTGAATCAGTATAGTCATTTACTGGAAATTCTGATAACTCCTTAACCTTACCAATATCGTGGCAGATAGCCGCTGTAACCAGAAGATCTCTATTCATTATTGGATAGAAACCAGCAAGAAAATCAGCTATTCTTGCAACTGATAAGGTATGCTGAAGAAGCCCCCCTACAAAAGCATGGTGCATACTCTTCGCCGCGCTAGACATTTTAAAGGCTTTTACAAAGCTTGCATCCTCCACGAAAAAGGACCTCAGCAAAGTTTTAAGGCTTTCATCCTTTACACTGTCTATCAGAGCAAGGAGCTCCTTAAACATTTCGTCTATATCAAATTTCGAAATCGGCATATAATCCGCAATATCGTAAGTACCCTCTTCGGCTCTTCTTGTCTGTCTGATATTTAGCTGAGGCTTATTATTAAAGGAAGTAACCTTTGCACTCAGTTTGACATATTCCATTGCTTCAAAATGCTCTATTGCATTTGACAGTTCCCATATCTTTCCATCTATTGTTCCAGTCTTGTCCTGAAGGACCAGGCTATAAAAGGTTTTACCATTCTTAGCCACGCCAGAGCTCTTAGATTTGCAGAGATAAGTCTCTGTTATATCATCACCTTCGCGTAATGTATTAATGTATTGCATAATTTCTCTCTTTCTAAAAGTTTATACCTCTGTAGATTACCACTTACTGAGCATATTATCAACTATAATCAACCAAATCAGTCTCTACTTTCTCTTCCATTTTTCTTCTATTTAAGGTATATTAGAGGGAGGTGTGGGCTTTTGGAGAAATGACTATGAATAAGCGTTCGATTCGTGTACTTGAATACAATAAAATACTAGAACAACTTGAGCAGCACGCAGTTACCGCTGGCGCAAAAAGGAAGGTATCCCATCTTAAACCCTACAGAGATATCTCAACTATTGAGGCACTCCAGCAGAACACGCGTGACGCATTCCTTCGTCTAGAGAAACATGGACAGGTCTCATTTACCGGTATCACCAATGTATCTGAGAGCCTTCGTCTTCTTGAGATAGACTCTGCTCTATCAACCTCAGAGCTACTGGATATAGCCAGTCTCTTAGAAGCAGCTAAAGAGGTTAAGAGCTATGGGAGCATAGGCGGTTCAGAGGCAACCTTTGATTCTCTGACCACGCTTTTTGATTCCCTTGTTCCTCTAGAGGATATCTCAAGCGAGATTAGAAGATGTATCATTTCCTCAGATGAAATAGCAGACGACGCCTCCGGCAACCTCAGATCTATCAGAAGGAAAATCACGGAGTCTGAGGCCAATCTTCATAACACCTTAAACAAAATAATTAAGAACTCCAGCAATAGAGATATGCTGATGGATGCGCTAGTCACCACGAGAAATGGCAGATACTGCATCCCTGTTAAGATAGAATATAAAAATGCTTTCCCTGGAATGGTTCACGACCGCTCCCAAACGGGCTCAACAGTTTTCATAGAGCCTATGCAGGTAGTCGAGTTGAATAATACCATTCAGGATCTGCATTCTGAAGAACATATAGAAATAGAAAAGATTCTCTACGACCTCAGCCGTATGGCTGCACCTGTCAGAGAAGATATTCGAGATGATTATAAAACACTAATAGAGCTTGACTTTATATTTGCTAAGGCAAAATATGCCAAGGCAATACGTGCCACTGAACCAATTTGGAATAATGACGGAATAATCGATTTGAAGCAGGCCGTGCATCCACTGCTCGACCCACATACTGCAGTTCCAATCGATATAAGCATCGGAGACAACTATAATCTCCTAATCATTACAGGTCCAAACACAGGTGGTAAAACAGTTTCCCTGAAAACTCTAGGTCTACTCACATTAATGGGCCAGTCAGGTCTGCATATACCAGCTCTTGAAGGCAGCAGACTCTCGATATTCGACGACGTTTTTGCAGATATTGGTGATGAGCAAAGTATAGAGCTTAGCCTCTCTACCTTCTCCTCTCACATGAGCAATATCATTTATATAGTACAACACGCAAATGATAAATCCCTCGTTCTTTTTGACGAACCAGGAGGCGGAACAGACCCCGCCGAGGGAGCTTCACTTGCTATCGCTATCCTTAATAACTTAAAGGATAAGGGCGCCCGCGTAATGGCAACGACTCACTACACAGAGCTCAAGACTTATGCCATAGGAACAGAGGGTGTTGAAAATGCTTCCTGTGAATTTGATATCAAATCACTGAAGCCTACCTATAAGCTAAGAATTGGTATACCAGGATCTTCAAATGCGTTTGCTATTGCAAAACGTCTTGGCATGCCGGATGAAATAACCGATGCTGCTCGTGAAGGCATGGATGAGAATCAGCTGAATATGGAAAGGATCATTTCCGAACTCGAGGAAAACGAGAAGGAAATGTCAAAGCTGAGAGAAGAACTCGAGATAGAAACAAATACTGCAAAGCAACTAAGAGAGAGACTATCCGATAAAGAGAAAACTCTTGATGAGAAAAAGAGCGAGATTCTCGACAAGGCTAGACAGGAAGCCCGAGAAATCGTTGAGGATGCTAAAGAAACAGCTGACAGCGCTATCAGGGATTACAACAAATGGCTCAAGAATCCTTCCAAGGCAGACGCCCGCACTATGGAAAACAGGCGTACTGCTCTTCGAAACAAGAAGGATTCCTACAATATAAAGGAAGAAAAGAAACAGAAGAAATTTTCAGGCCAGAAGTCCTCTGATTTCCATATCGGTGACAAGGTACTCGTACTTAGTCTAAATACCGAAGGTCATGTAATCGAGCTTGCAGACTCAAAGAATCTGCTACTCGTGGAAATGGGTATACTTACATCTAGATTTCCAGCTGATGACCTCCTCATTATAGAGGAAGATAATATAAAGCCAAAGAAGGAGCCAAAGTACAGATATGCTTCTACAGGAAGCACTGGAACGGCATATACCTTTAGACCAGAGATAAATCTACTAGGAAAAACTGTAGACGAGGCAATTGCCGCACTTGAAAAGTATCTCGATCAGGCTCTTCTAACCCATGTAGAACAGGTAACTATAATACATGGTAAAGGTACAGGAGCTTTGAAAAGAGGAATCACAGAATACTTAAAGAAACAAAGCTTTGTTAAAGAATTTAGAAGTGGTGAATTCGGCGAAGGAGACGCCGGCGTAACTATTGTAAAATTTTAGAAGGTTAAAAGAGGTGAAAGGATGTTAAAACAGAAAATTCTAATTGTCGATGATGACGAGAATATCGCAGAGCTTATATCACTTTATCTTGAAAAAGAACAATACGACACTGAAACCGCACATGATGGTGAGGAAGCCTTGCAGATAATTGAGGTATATAATCCAGACCTTATACTACTGGATCTAATGCTTCCAGGAATAGATGGCTACGAAGTATGCCAGCAGGTTCGTAAAAATAGAGATACACCTATTATCATGCTTTCTGCAAAGGGCGAGGTTTTTGACAAGGTTCTGGGACTCAAGATGGGCGCAGATGATTATCTGGTTAAGCCATTTGATGCAAATGAGCTGGTTGCTCGTGTAAGCGCCGTTCTCAGACGTTCAGGAACTTCTAAATCTGAGGATCCTATGATTACGAATGAGTCCACTGACTTCAAGCACACAGGCGACTTTATCGAATATGATAATCTCATTGTCAACATTTCCAATTACACAGTTACTTTCGAGGGCAAGAATATCGATATGCCTCCTAAGGAGCTTGAGCTACTATATTTTATAGCATCTCATCCTAATCAGGTATTTACCCGTGATCAGCTGCTAAATCAGCTGTGGGGATACGACTTCGTAGGCGACACACGAACTGTTGATGTTCACATCAAGCGTCTCCGTGAGAAGCTTGGCAGCAAATACAACTGGTCTATACAGACCGTTTATCGTATCGGATACAAATTCGAGGTTAAATAATTAGGAGAACTATATGCAACGTTCCGTATTGGATAGAATATATCTGGCCTTTCTTGTGATACTCATCGTATCCTTCGGCTTTCTTATATTCTTCATATCATATTTCACCAGAAGATCTCTCATATTGGAGAAAAGGACAACCCTGTCAAATGAAGCAACCCTGATATCATCTCAGGTTATACCTTCATATATGAACGGGGCCATTTCCACCAAGGATCTTGCTTCTTATTTCAACGTTTACGCTCGTACTCTAAAGTCTGACATCTGGTATGTCGATGAGGATGGAGACATCATAGCAACTTCTGGATATTTTGATGATTCGAATACCTCATCAGAAAACAAACAGGCTACTTCAGATCGTCCAGATGTTGCCGTTATGAAGAAGCTTCCTAAATCAATATATGAGCTGGATGAGAAATATAGCATCCACGATAATTCTTACGAGGTTTCTGATTTTTATGGCATTTACAGTGAAAAGGTTGTCACGGTCAACACTCCTGTTATCATGTCCGTTTATAACGCCTCGGAAGATGAATATTTAGATGTTAATTGCGGAACTTTGATCATCCACTCCACTACCGAGGATATCAACAGCATGATGAAGAGAATCTATAGTATCACCTTCATTCCATGTCTGGTAATTATCGTAATAGCATTTGCTCTTCTGCAGATTATTTCGCACAAGGTAATCCGTCCTATTAAACGGCTCGCAGAAGTTGCGGACGCTTACTCCAAGGGAGACTTCGATGCAGAAACCGGAATCAATTCCTCTGATGAGATAGGTCAGCTGGCCGATTCTATGGAATATATGGCTTCTGAACTTTCGAAGCTCGAAGAGTACAGGCACGAGTTCATTTCCAACATATCTCATGACTTCCGAAGCCCGCTAACTTCGATTCGCGGCTACGTTTCTGCTATTCAGGATGGAACTATTCCACCAGAGAAGCAGGACAGATATCTGGGTATCGTTATGGACGAGACTAATCGACTGACCAAGCTCACACAAGGACTGCTCGATCTGAACCGTCTTGAGATATATGGACCATATCTGAACCTTACAGATTTCGATTTTATAGATATAGTAAAGACGACACTGAACACATTTGAAATAAAGTGTATAGATAAAAATGTAGCTATCTACCTCAATAATCATGCGGAAAGAACGATTGTTTCTGCAGATAAGACCAAGATTCAGCAGGTTGTTTATAACCTGATAGACAACGCGCTTAAGTTTACTCCTGAGGGCAAGCATATCTACATCAATATAGTTGAAAAAGGCGAGAAGCTTCAGGTTTCTATCAAGGACGAAGGTATCGGAATGAGTGAAGAAACCCAGAAGAAGATCTGGACCAGATTCTATAAGGACGATACTAGTCGAGGTAAGGATAAAGGTGGAACCGGTCTTGGCCTTGCAATAACAAAGGAAATAATCAAGGCTCATAATGAGACCATTGATGTATTCAGTACCGAGGGTGCAGGATCAGAATTCGTCTTCACCCTACAGAAGGCAAACGATGAATCCACCCACTCAGGTGAAACCCAGATCCTCATCCAACCAACAATGTGAAAGGTAAAAAAATGAGAAAACAAATTTTAGAAATATTAGAGAAAAACAGCAAGCTGACATCCGCTGAAATAGCTGCGATGATAGGTGCAAGCGCCGAAGAAGTTGAGTCAGAAATCCGCGCTATGGAAAGCGAAAATATAATCTGCGGATACCACGCTCTAGTCGACTGGGAAAAGCTCGAAGGCGAACGTGTCACAGCCCTTATCGGAGTTAAGATTTCTCCTGTTCGCGGGGAAGGTTTCGACAGAATATCCGCCAGAATCAGCAAATTCCCTGAAGTTAAGTCAGTATTTCTGATGTCCGGCTCCAGCAACGACCTTATTCTCAATATTGAAGGCGACTCCCTAAAGGATATATCACAGTTCGTATATAACAAGATTGCTACTATGGATACAGTTGTATCTACTGCTACATACTTTGTACTCAAGAAATATAAAGATCATTATATAGATCTTACAGAAGGACACGGTGAGGATAAGCGCGACCAACTTATGTCGTAGCGCCTTCTTAATTTCCTATTGAAATGGTCACAAATGAAACGAGGATAAAATGAAACCACTTAGTTCAGTCACAGAGGGTATCAAGCCTTCTGGAATAAGAAAATTCTTTGATATAGTAAGCGAAATGCCAGATGCAATATCTCTTGGTGTTGGCGAACCTGACTTCGAGACCCCTTGGCACATAGTTGACGAAGGAATCTATTCTCTTGAAAAGGGCAAAACCTATTACACATCAAACTCAGGTCTGATGGAGTTACGAACCGAAATATGCAAATGGTATGCGAGAAAGTATGACGTCCAATTTGATCCAGCTAAGGAATGTATTATTACTGTTGGAGGTTCAGAGGGAATAGACCTCGCTCTCCGCGCGCTCATTAACGCGGGTGATGAGGTTATCATTCCAGAGCCAAGCTACGTATCCTACGTTCCTTGTGCCACTCTTACCGGCGCCGTTCCAGTTATCATCGATCTAAAGAACGAGAATAGTTTCAAGCTCACTGCTGCTGAGCTGGAGGAGCATATAACTGATAAAAGCAAGGTCCTGATTCTTTCATTTCCTAATAACCCAACAGGCGCTATTATGACCAGGGAAGATCTTGAGCCTATCGCTGAACTAGCAATTAAACATGACCTATATGTCATATCAGACGAAATATATTTTGAACTAACCTATACCGAAGAGCCACATTGCTCTATCGCATCTCTTCCTGGAATGGAAGAAAGAACCATCGTAATCAACGGCTTCTCTAAAGCCTATGCGATGACCGGTTGGAGACTTGGATACGCTATGGCGCCACAGGCCATTTGCAAGCAAATGACTAAAATCCATCAGTTCTGTATAATGTGTGCCCCTACAACCAGCCAGTACGCTGCTATAGAGGCCCTTAGAGATGGGGACAAGGATATAGCATCCATGCGTAAATCCTACGACGAAAGAAGACGTTATCTCTTCAAGAGATTCAGCGATATGGATATGCCTGCCTTCGAACCACTCGGAGCGTTCTACATATTCCCAAGCATACAGAAGTTTGGACTAAGTTCAGATGACTTTGCAACAAAACTTCTGGAAAATCAAAAACTCGCCGTTGTTCCCGGAACAGCGTTCGGAGACTCAGGCGAGGGCTTCATTCGTATATCATACGCATATTCAATTGATCAGCTGCGCGAAGCAGTAGACAGGATAGAAAAGTTTGTGTCAGGGTTATAAAACCCTGACACTTTTTTATTACTCTTAAATAATATTCTTATTACTCATCCCCAAGATTGAACTTGTCATGAATAGCATTCATAGCTCTTTCAGTATTCTTCTCATTTATAAGAACAGTTACTCTGATTTCTGATGTAGAAATCATACGGATGTTGATGTTAGCATCATATAGAGCCTCGAACATCTTTGCAGCAACACCTGGGTGGCTCTGCATTCCGGCACCTACGATAGATACCTTAGCAACGTTCTTATCTATATCAATCTCCTCAAACTCCATCAGATCATCGATAACCTTCTTAGCAAGATCTGCATCTTCATCTGTACATGTGAAGGAGATATCCTTCTTACCATGACGCCCGATTGACTGAAGTATCATATCGATATTTATATTATTCTGAGCCAGTGCATTAAAGAGCTTAAATGCGATACCTGGTTCATCCTTAAGGCCTACTACTGCAACTCTGGCTGCATCTGGATCAGCTGCAACACCACTTACTATCATCTTTTCCATTTTACTTCCCTCCCTTACGACGGTTCCTTCATTGGTATTCAGACTAGAACGTACTACTAATCGTACGCCATATTTCTTTGCAAGCTCTACTGAGCGGTTATGCAAAACTCCCGCTCCCAGTGTTGCAAGCTCTAACATCTCATCGTATGTTACCTTTTCAAGCTTACGAGCTGCAGGAACCTTTCTAGGATCTGCTGTATATACTCCATCTACGTCTGTATATATCTCACACTTATCTGCATGAAGTGCTGCTGCTATAGCAACTGCTGTTGTATCTGAGCCTCCACGACCAAGTGTTGTATAATCATCGTATTTGTTAACTCCCTGGAAACCAGTTACGATTACTATCTTGTGCTGCTCCAGCTCATTTCTGATACGCTCTGTATCAATTCTCTTAACTCTGGCATTACTGTAATTACTTGTTGTATGCATAGCAACCTGATATGCATTAAGTGACACAGCGGGAACTCCCATAGATGCCATTGCCATTGCCATGAGAGCGACTGACTGCTGCTCTCCTGTCGTAAGGATCATATCCATCTCACGCTTAGGAGGATTTGGGTTGATCTCCTTAGCCATGTCTATCAGAACGTCTGTATATTTACCCATCGCTGACAGAACTACGACAACATCATTTCCTTTTTTGTACTCTTCGATGCATCGATTTGCCACATTGAAAATGCGGTCTCTATTACCAACCGATGTTCCACCGAACTTCTTTACTACTAGCATGAATTATGCCTCCTGAATATATTTCCCCCCTGAGATTCCTCGGACCATAGTCCTCAGAATGTAATCTCTAACTTAAGCACTCACACGGATTCTACTAACAACCTCAAGTCCAGCAGAAGCCGCCTTGAAATCAGAACCTGTCATAACGCCCGTGATAAATGCTGTCTCGTCCAGATCACTGTCGATAAACTGAACATCTCCGAAAGCCTCTGTAACCTTATCCTTTGCATCAGCTCCCTTAACTCTTACAAAGTAAGGAGTCTTAAATGCATCTACACTTCCAAGCTGTCTCTTAGTATCACTCCAAAGAATGTCTGCTGTTTCTCCCTGACGCTTAACTGCATCAACGATATCAGAAACAACCGCGCTAGCTGTTGGAAGAGAGCCCGCTCCCTTACCATAGAACATTACATCTCCGAGCATATCTCCGCGAAGAAGTATAGCATTAAATACATCCTTTACATTATAAAGAGGATTGTCGCTATAGATAACGAATGGTGCAACCATTGAATATACAACACTTCCTTCTTTTCTAGCCATTCCGAGAAGCTTGATAGAAGCACCAATCTTCTTCATATAATCAAAATCAGCTGTTGTTATCTTAGTGATACCTTCTGTATAAATATCCTCAAAATCAACCTGCTTCTCATAGGCAAGTGATGAAAGAATTGCTATCTTACGACAAGCATCATAACCCTCGATATCAGCCTCTGGATTTCTCTCCGCATATCCGAGATCCTGAGCATCCTTCAGAACTGTATCGAAGTCAGCTCCCTCATCCTCCATCTTTGTGAGGATGTAGTTAGTAGTACCATTCATGATACCCTGTATCTCTTCTAAGTGATCAACTGTAAGACACTCAATGAGTGGACGAATAATAGGAATACCGCCACCTACAGAAGCCTCAAAGAAGAAATTAACCTTGTTATCTGCAGCTATCTGCAGAAGCTCAGCACCGTGCTTAGCTACCAGCTCTTTATTAGAGGTACAAGCACTCTTACCGGCAAGAAGAGCTCTCTTAACAAATGTATAAGCAGGCTCAACACCACCCATAACCTCAACTACGATATCAACGTCTTTATCTTCAATAATGGTATCAATATCATGAACCAACACTTCCTCTACAGGGTCGCCAGGAAAATCTCTCAGATCAAGTACATACTTAACCTTAACATCCTCTCCTGCACGGCGGGAAATGTGACTGTTATTATCTTTTATTATCTTATAAACTCCTGAACCTACAGTTCCATATCCAAGAATTGCGATGTTTTTCATACTACTTTTCCTCTCTAATACACGATTCTTTATTTTAAAAATGACATTTATTCATCCCCAGCAGCCTTCCATACTAGGTATGCATTTATAAATGAATCTATATCTCCATCCAGAACTCTATAAGCATCACCTGTTTCACAGACCGTTCTGGAATCCTTAACTAATGTATATGGTTGCAGGAAATACGATCTGATGTGACTTCCGAAGCCGTTCTCAAAGGTTTCACCCTTGATGCCGGACATTTTTTCAGCATTTTCCTGCTCCTTCAGCAGATAGAGCTTAGACTTCAGCATCTTCATAGCCTGATCCTTATTCTGATGCTGGCTTCTCTCATTCTGGCACTGAACAACTATTCCTGTTGGAATATGTGTTATTCGTATGGCAGAGGAGGTCTTATTAATATGCTGACCACCCGCACCGCTGGCTCTATAGGTATCTATTCTTATATCGTCATCAGCAACCTCTATCTCTATTGCATCATCTATAACCGGCAGAACCTCTACCGCACAGAAAGAGGTCTGTCTTTTTCCATTAGCATTAAATGGAGATATTCGCACTAGTCTATGGACACCATGCTCTGATTTGAGGTAGCCATACGCATGATATCCACTAACCTGAAATGTCACGGTCTTTATTCCCGCTTCATCTCCGTCCAGAATATCTATAAGTGTAACCGTGAAGCCTTTTTTCTCAGCCCATCTGGTATACATCCTGTAAACCATGCTGGTCCAGTCACAGGCCTCTGTTCCACCTGTTCCTGCATTTATCTTAACTGTACAGTCATTCGCATCGAATTCACCCGATAGAAGAGTCTCGATTCGGAAATCTTCAAACTTCTTCACAAATCCACGAAGCATTTCACCCGTTTCTGCTGTGAGGTCTTCGTCATTTTCTTCCTCTGCCATCTCTATCATCGTTTCGATATCATCGAATTCCTGTTTAATGGCATTATACTGTTCGAGCGTACCCTTAAGTCCCTTTATTTCCTTCATGGTCTGTCCAGATTTCTCTATATCATCCCAGAAATCAGGAGCTTCCATAGCCGCTTCCAGTTCTTTTATTCTATTCTCTTTTCCTTCTATATCAAGTGAAGCTTTTACTTCTTCAAGTGGCTTTTTATACTTCTGAAGCTCCAGCTTGTACTCATCTAATTCTAGCAAGATAACTACCTTTCTATCTTAGTAAGATCTTTTGTATCAAGCATGCTATGCTTCTGGACCATCCCAACCACCAAGTGGTAAGTGGCAGTTCTTATATTTCTTACCAGATCCACATGGACACAGGTCATTTCTTCCTATTTTCTTAGCCTTATTAACCTTAGGGCCCTGCTTTACACTGTCATCCTTGTTAGTACCAGTAACCTTAGCTACCTGCTCTCTGACAGCCTCTTCCTTTGGCTTAGGAATGTAATGAGTCATGTTAAAGGCTACTCTCTCTTTGATAGTAGATATCATCTCATTAAACATTTCAAATCCAGCGAGCTTGTACTCTACAACAGGATCCTTACCAGCCATCCCCTGAAGACCAATACCCTGACGAAGCTGCTCCATATCATCGATCTGCTCCATCCACTTCTCATCAACGGCCTGCATGATCATCTTACGCTCGAAATCTTGGAGCTGATTATCATCTTCATATACAGCCTTACAGAACTCCTCAAAGGCTTCCAGTACGCTATCCTGGATTCTAGTTCTGTAGTCAACAGAATTTCCACTAGCAAGCTCCTTCTCGGAAGGATTGAGGTCAATCAGCTTGCCTTCTCTTTGAGGTGGCATAACCTGTGCCAGCTCTTTCTTGACACTCTCGATATCCCACTCTTCAGGATCTATCTCATTTGAAATGAACTTATCAATATATTTACCAACAGTCTCTTTCAGCATGTCGCGAACAGTATCATGCATGTCCTCGCCATCCAGAACTCGACGTCTCTCTTCGTAAATGATCTCACGCTGCTCATTATTAACCTGGTCGAATTCCAGCAGACTCTTTCTGATTCCATAGTGGTTGGACTCGATTCTCTTCTGAGCTGTTTCAATACCACGTGAAACCATCTTATTTTCAATGATTTCTCCGCCTTCGCCACTAAGTCTCTTAAGGGTCTCCATGGTTCTCTCAACACCGAAGAGTCTGAGCAGATCATCCTCTAATGACAGATAGAACTTAGATTCTCCTGGATCTCCCTGACGACCTGAACGACCTCTTAACTGGTTATCTATACGACGAGACTCATGTCTCTCACTACCGATAACCTTAAGACCACCAAGCTCTTTAACTATCTTGGCCTCTTCTTCAGATATCTTCTTAGCTTCAACGAGTGCTTCTTTTCTCTGTTCATCAGTTGCATATTCGAACTCTATGCCCTGATCCTTCAGTATATTTTCTGCCATCTTCTCAGGGTTACCACCGAGAACGATATCAGTACCACGTCCTGCCATGTTAGTAGCTATTGTAACCGCTCCAACACGTCCTGCCTGAGCAACTATCTCAGCTTCCTTGTCGTGGAACTTAGCATTCAGCACATTGTGCTTAACACCCTTCTTCTTCAGCATCTTGCTGAGGGTCTCTGATACCTCAATATTTGCTGTACCAACCAGAACAGGCTGCTTTCTCTCATGTGCCTCAACTACTGACTTTATAATAGCATTATACTTATCTTCCTTAGTTGCATAGAGGCTGTCTTCCATATCATTTCTAGCAACAGGTCTATTAGGAGGAATAACTACAACGTCCATTCCATAGATTTCACGGAACTCTGTTTCCTCTGTCTGAGCTGTACCTGTCATACCAGCCTTCTTCTCATACTTGTTAAAGAAGTTCTGGAAGGTAATAGTAGCAAGAGTCTTATTCTCTCTATTAACCTTAACGCCTTCCTTAGCCTCCAGTGCCTGATGCAGACCATCACTGAATCTACGACCTGGCATAACACGGCCTGTGAACTCGTCAACGATAAGTACTTCATTATCCTTAACGATATAATCTTTATCTCTATGCATAAGAGCATGTGCTCTAACAGCCTGCAGCATACAATGGTACTCATCAATATGCTCTGGCTCTGTCAGATTAGTGATATCCAGATAATTCTCTATCTGCTTAACACCCTGCTCAGTAAATACTATGAAGTTATCCTTCTCATTTACGAGGTAATCTCCATCTTCCTCAACCTGCTCACCCATAATGGCCTGAGCCTTTGTGATTTCAGTTGAAGCAGTACCTCTCTTCATTCTCTTTGCGAGGTTATCGCATATCTTATAAAGCTCTGTAGGCTTTCCTCCACGTCCTGAAATGATAAGTGGGGTTCTAGCCTCATCTATCAGAATGGAGTCAATCTCGTCGATGATAGCATAGTGAAGACCACGCTGTACCAGCTGATCCTTATAAGTAACCATGTTATCTCTCAGATAATCGAAACCAAGCTCGTTATTAGTAATATATGTAATGTCGGCCTTATAAGCTGCCTGTCTCTCTTCCTTTTTGTAACTCTGAAGTACACAAGCAACCTTCAGACCAAGGAACTCATGAACTCTTCCCATCCACTCTGAGTCACGGAGGGCCAGATAATCGTTAACTGTTACTATATGTACACCCTTTCCCTCAAGAGCATTCAGGTAAGCAGGCATAGTTGATACAAGAGTTTTACCTTCACCAGTTCTCATCTCTGCAAGACGTCCCATATGCAGGATAATACCACCGATAACCTGTACTCTGTATGGGCGCATTCCCAGAACTCTCCAAGCTGCCTCTCTAACAACAGCAAATGCATCTACTAAAATATCATCAAGAGTCTTTCCGTCTGCAAGTGCATCCTTAAACTCCTGTGTCTTTGCTTTAAGCATTTCATCTGTAAATGACTCATCGCTATACTTATCCTCAAGTGCCATTATGTCATTAACAGTCTTATCTATTTTCTTAAGCTCTCGGTCACTATAAGTACCGAACAATTTGTCCGCAAGGAACATAATCAATCCTCCATATCTGATTCCTAGTCATTTCCCACGCTGTAGCATAGAAAACCATTTATCTACTATACCACCAAACCCTTATTCTATCAAGCAAAAACAAAGGGAAGCCGAAGGTTTTCTCCGACTTCCCCATAAGATTTATCGTAGTTTTATATTTTTTAGAACTCTGGCTCTATAAGTCCGTATGTATTACCTTTTCTCTTATATACTACATTAACCTCATTGGTCTCTGCATTACGGAATACATAGAAGCTATGTCCCAGGAGTTCCATCTGTACACATGCATCTTCAGGATACATTGGCTTAACAGCGAATCTCTTGCTTCTGATTATCTGAATCTCATCATAATCTTCCTCTTCTTCTTCCTCAAGGAATCTGTCCTGGAAGTATGCTGCATCCTGACTCTGATCTATGATCTTTTTCTTATATCTAACAACCTGACGCTCTATTATTTCAGCAACCATATCGATAGATACATACATATCGTCACTAACCTGCTCAGCTCTGATAATATGTCCCTTCATAGGGATTGTAACCTCTATCTTCTGTCTCTCCTTTTCTACAGATAGAGTAACCTGCGCATTTGCATCCTCGGCGAAGAACTTTTCAAGTCTTCCAAGCTTGTCATAAATAGCTGACTTAAGTCCCTCTGTTACATCAATATTCTTTCCACTGATCATATAGTTCATAATTTTAGTCTCCTTCTCTCTAGAAATACATGCCTTCCGAAAAACCCCCTTTCCGGATACATGTTTAAATGAATTATATCATAATATATCACTTCATTCAATCAAAGTTACATCCTCAAAAGTGGTTAAATGACTCAAAATTTTAATAAATTTGTAAAAGTTTGTTAGAAATCACGAAATTTATTTTTTTTATAACTTTCAAAAAAACAGATTATGTCCACTATTTTCATGTTGACAATGTGGATAACTTTGTTAATAACACGATTTCAGTGCGTTTGTGGGCTTAGTTATCAACACGCAAAATAATAAGGTTATGTTAATTATGGTCAACCGACATCACCTTCTATTGTGCAACTTGCACAATTACCCGCTAGTTTAGTGTATAAATAACAAAAATCCCCGGAATTTTACTTCCGGGGACTGTTTATAACTAAATTGTTACAGATTACTGTCCGATAACTCTGACAGCCTTAACAGGTGTTCTGTAGTCATATGAAGATGTCTTAATACCATCTCTAGAGTTAGATGCGTGTACAATTGTACCATTACCTTCATAGATAGCTACGTGACCGATATCTCCACCATTACTATAGAAGAGAAGGTCTCCTGCCTGAATATCTGAAAGACTAACCTCTGTACCTGCTCCAGACTGCTGAGCTGCTGTACGAGGAAGTGAATAACCATAATTAGCATATACTGACTGAACAAAACCTGAACAGTCTGCACCATTTGTAAGTGAAGTACCACCCCACTTATAAGAGTTACCAACGAACTGATTAGCATAGTTTACAAGATCTGATCCACCTGAACCAGCTGGAGCTGCATATGTTGGAGCTGGTGCTGCAGCTGCTGTTCCGCCGCCGCCACCGCCACCAGTTGTCTGTGTAGCAGTATATGTAGCCTGTCTTCTTGTTCCGCCGCCACCCTGTGGTGCAGCTGCCTGCTGCTGAAGTGCAGCCTGCTGAGCCAGATACTCGAGCCAAGCTCTGTCCGCCTCTTCCTTAGCTATTCTGTCCATCTCTGCCTGCTCTTCTACTGAGATAGCTCTTGGATTATTGAAAGATACATCTATATATTCACTCTTTACAAATCCACGAATATCATCGTCAACGGCGATTTCTGTCCATTCATCACCCTGACTATATACATAATACTCTTCACCCTCAGGTATAAGAGTTAAGCATTCGCTGTTCTCGTCCTTATCTGCTCTAACCTTCAGTGTAGCTGTATTAACAACACCGCTTCTAACGATACCATTATCAAGGCACCACTGACCTGCGTCATCACCATAAGCAAGATACTCATTTGCGATATATCCTACACAAGTACCAGATTCGATAAGTGACCACTCATCACCAACTTCATCTACAAGACATACACCACCTCTATCAAGAGCACCGATAACCTCAGCGTCTGTACTAGAAGCAACTCTGATATTAACCTTGCCTTCAGTTGTTGCTACAGCTCTATCCTGGAACTGTGGAAAGATTTCCGCATTTGTGAGTGAAGCTGTCTTTGCCTGAAGATCAACCTCAGGTTCAGCATCTGTTGCTGTTGGTTCAGCATATACATCAGCCATAGTAACACTGCCATCTGTAAGATCAGATACAGGATCCTCGGCTCCATTTCCTTCCAAATATTCTCCTACTTTTACAGAGATTCCCACGTTAGATGAGTCATAATCCTGTCCAGCTTGTACATCAGAACGTACTCCGACAACTGTCAGAAGCATTCCTGCAGCTAGGCAAGCAGCTAAAACTCTCTTAGTTGGTTTATACATTATGTAACCTCCTATAATCACCTACGCCACAATATCTTGTGGTTTGTTACATTTTTTTTACATTCTTAATCGATTTGTTACGAAATTGTTACAGGTAAATAATACCATCAACACCTTTTCTTGTCAACACAAAAACGTTATAGTATCGAAACACAAAACGCTCTAGGATTGAAACATAAACTATACAGGATTGAAATAAAGTATG
Organism: Eubacterium sp.; assembly: GCA_017480495.1. Taxonomy (GTDB): domain Bacteria; phylum Bacillota; class Clostridia; order Lachnospirales; family Lachnospiraceae; genus Eubacterium_Q. The sequence continues at coordinate 19,986 of JAFVAQ010000006.1, forward strand.
TTTTATGCTACTCTTTCCATGTTAGTGTTTTCAAGCTTTTCGGTAGTATACTACTGCCATCCCTGAAAAGCAATACTGATTATATGGCAATAATATCAACTATATTATTGTACCAAAACATTACATCAAATAAGCATACAAAAATCTACATTATTATATAGGAAGAAACTCATGAAAAAACACTTAGGACTTACAACCTTTTTGTCCGTAGCAGCCTGTAAACTGACGAGAAACGCTCTCAGACTTGGGCACCGCGGAGGAACTACTCTTCCAGGCCGCGCCGCAATGGTTTTCGATAAAAGAATCCTTGAAGTAGTCTCTAAAGATATGGAGATTATCGTTGTAACAGGAACAAATGGCAAGACCACCACCTGCAGCATGCTGAGAAATGCCCTTCAGGAAAGCGGAATCGAGCCATTATCAAATATATCTGGCGCGAATCTCCTTACAGGGGTTACTGCTGAGTTCACCTCTAACGCTACTCTAAGTGGCCGTCCAAAGAAAAAATACGCAATAATCGAATGTGACGAGGGCGCTCTTAAGAAGGTCGTTCCTCTTATAAAGCCAAAGGTTATAGTAGTAACTAATCTTTTCAGAGATCAGCTCGATAGATACGGCGAAGTAATGCATACTCTTGAAGAGATAAGACGTGGCGTAAGCCTTGTCCCAGATTCTACTCTTTGTTTAAATGCAGACTGCTCCCTTACATCGTCTCTTGCAAAGGATGTTCCTAACAAGGTCTACTATTACGGAATAGGAAAGACCGCCGTCACAAGTGACGCACAGGCAGATGAGCTGTCCGATGCAAAATACTGTATCAACTGCGGAACCGAATATAAGTATGAATATCATACTTATGCACATTTAGGAGGCTTCTACTGTCCTAATTGCGACTACAAGAGAATGAGTCCCGATCTCGAAATCGAATCCATAGATATTTCCGCCAAAGGAAGCGATATCAAAGCTCATTTCAAAAACGATAATAATATAGAAGAAATCCATATCGGACTTCCAGCTTTATACAATGTATATAATGCTATCGCAGCTATAGGAGCATACGAGGCCGCTGGCTGGAACAAGGCTGATATTACAAGTTCACTTGCTAATGTAAGTTCCAGCTTCGGACGAATGGAAACCTTTACATATAATAATGTAGATATTCAGATGATTTTGGTTAAGAATCCGGCAGGATGTAATCAGTCGCTTAGCTATCTATCCTCTCTTGGAGAAGACTATATCGCAGTATTCTGCCTGAATGATAAAACTGCAGATGGTCACGACATATCCTGGATATGGGATGCAGAACACGAAAAGGTTGCCCACGATCCTCATTGCAAGCATATTTACGTTTCAGGAACAAGAGCTACTGATATGCAGGTACGTCTCAAATATGCAGACGCTGCTGAGGATCATATAACACTTATTGAAGATAATAATAAACTGCTTGAACAAATGACTAGTCATAATTTACCAGTATTTATCTTGCCTAATTACACCTCCATGCTCGCTCTCAGAGCTGTAGTAGGTGCCGCAACTGGCAAGAAAGAATTTTGGAAGGATCAGAAAGCATAATGGCAGACAGAAGTATTCGAATAGCTCATATGTTTCCAGAGGTACTAAACCTCTACGGAGACAGAGGAAATATAATATGTCTTAAGAAGCGCCTAGAGTGGAGAGGAATCGGCTGCGATGTAACCGAAGTAAAGCTCGGTGATCAACTGAGTCTCAGCGATTTCGACCTTTTCTTCATCGGCGGAGGCCAGGACTTCGAGCAGGAGGTACTCCTCAGCGACCTGAAGGCCGGCAAAGGTGATAATATCAAAGCCGCTATTGAGGATGGCAAGACCTTCCTCTGCATCTGCGGTGGCTACCAGATGATGGGACACTACTACGAAACAAAGGAAGGCGAGAAAATGCAGTTCCTTGGTGCTGTAGATTTCCATACTATCGGCGGAGACGTCAGAATGATTGGCAATTACGCCTTTCACTGTCCTCCAGAAGCTGGTGACACTGATATAGTAGGCTTCGAGAACCACAGCGGCCGCACTTATTTGGGAGAGGGCACAAATCCTCTCGGACGAATTCTAAGCGGTTTCGGAAATAATGGTGAAGATAAAACTGAGGGTATACATTATAAGAATGTATATGGTTCATATAGTCATGGCCCTATTCTTCCTAAAAACCCTAAGTTCGCTGATCATTTAATCAGCGTTACACTTAAGAATAAATACGGAAATGGCGACATCGAGCCATTACCAGACACATATGAAAATGCCGCTCACGACCACATACTAGAAAAAGTCCTCAGCGGTAACATGAGTGGAGACTAAGAATGAACATAGAAACCAGACTTTTCTCCGATGACGATAAGGATATAGAGGCTGCCGCCGAGATACTAAGGACGGGCGGACTGGTAGCATTTCCAACGGAAACCGTTTATGGACTAGGGGGAAATGCCCTTTCATCCACGTCATCCGAACATATATATAGTGCAAAGGGAAGACCTTCCGACAACCCACTAATAGTTCATATTGCAGATACAGCTTCTGTCTACGAACTAGCCACGGAGGTTCCGGAAACCGCCAAAGTACTTATGGAAGCCTTTTGGCCAGGTCCACTGACTATAATCCTTCCCAAAAAAGAAATAGTTCCTGATACTACAACTGGAGGACTGGCTACGGTTGCTATAAGAATGCCTTCGCATCCTGCAGCGCTGAAGCTAATAAAGATGAGCGGGGTCTATATTGCCGCCCCATCTGCTAATACCTCCGGACGTCCATCCCCAACCACTGCCCAGCATGTTATGGAGGACCTAAACGGCAGGATAGAAGCAGTTATCGATGGCGGTCCTGTAGGAATAGGAATAGAATCAACAATCGTTGACTTAACAGGGGATAAGCCTACTATTCTTAGACCTGGATATATTACTAAAAAAATGCTCGAGGAACTGATAGGTGAGGTTGAGATAGATCCAACTCTGATTCGACCAGATCCAAATATCAGACCAAAAGCACCAGGAATGAAATATACACACTATTCTCCTTCCGGAGAACTATCCATAGTTGAGAAGAATTCAGACTCTGATAACAAAGAGGATAATACGCTCGATTCAGATACAGCAGTAGCTGATAAAATAAATGAACTATATAATAAGAGAAAATCCGAAGGTTATATAGTTAAAATATTAGTTCCACAGGAACACGCTCACCTATATAATACTGAGGATGTAATAATAGTCGGAAGTGTAACTGATGGAATAACTGTTGCTACAAGACTTTATAGTGCACTTAGAGAATGTGATGATATGGGCGCCGCCTATATCTATAGCGAAAGCTTCATGGACTATGAACTCGGAGGAGCTATAATGAATCGTCTGCTCAAGGCAGCAGGACACAGAGTAATATATGTATAACAAATACGGAGGCAAAATAATGAAGGTTATAATCGGAAGCGATCACGGTGGATACTCACTTAAACAAGAAATAATAGAGCATCTGAAGTCACGCGGCTTCGAGGTTACAGATGTCGGAACTCATAGTGAAGAGTCCTGTGATTACCCAACATACGCAAAGCCAGTAGCTGAGGCTATTCAGAAGGGAGAGGCTGATCTCGGAATACTTGTATGCGGAACAGGAATCGGAATGTCAATGGCCGCTAATAAAGAAAAAGGTATCAGAGCAGCACTGTGCCATGATACTTTTTCTGCAAAAGCTACTCGCGAGCATAATGACGCAAACATCCTATGCATGGGAGCTAGAGTTGTAGGGCCTGGACTTGCCCTTATGATAGTAGATACCTTCCTCGATACACCTTTCTCCAATGACGAAAGACATATCAGAAGAATAAGTATGTATTCATAAACTGTATTAATTCATAAACTTAAAGTTCTGCCAGAGATTGCATAGCATTATCCTTAATAATAAGTTCATAATGCTCTTCAACATAGAATCTGGCAGCGTAGCTAACATTTCCGAACTTACCAAACTCTCTGAGATGTCGGCTAACCATATCGAATTCCTCTTCGGAATTTCTATTTCTTGTAAATACAAGATAATATAGGCCATCTTCTGGATTCTTATATAGTGAATTGTCACTATCATAGAAATTCTCAGATAATTTAGCTGCAACAATCAGTCTGTCTATACTCTCGAAGGAGCAAACTCCATAGAGAGGGGCAGGCTGTTTTTCTTCCGGTGCAGCCTTCTCTTTTTCTTTAACTTCGGGCTGAGGAGCCTTTTCCTGTTCGCCAAAATCATTTTCTTCTACTAAATGTCTGACGCCGTCACGCAGTCTCTTCATCAGCTCATATCTAGGGTCGAGATTCTCACCCTCCCCCAGCTTAGTTACCACAAAAACAAGATAGTCCTGATTTATCTGCATAGCTTCCACAACAATAGAAGCATCATTTGTTTCAAAATCATAATCATCCCTGGCTACATCCATTAGTTCTCTAAGCAGCTCTTCGGCCTTCTCAGAACGGTTGCCCAGTAAATCATTTATAGTCAGATCATATTTCTCCAGATCATGCTTACCCAGTGTAATACTTATTTGATTGTCATTAATTTTTTCAATCTTCATAGTTGTTACCCAAAACTTTCTGTTGCGGTATTAAAACCTTTTTGATATTATAACCTTGAACATCGCACTAGTCCATAGTTTATTTTAGCCCGAGTGGCATATTCCCGTATAATAAAGCTATTGGACAACTGGTTTAGCCAAAGGTTTAGGGGTAAAACATCACAGATACATCCTTTTGGCCAGGTGAGCTAAACCGAAAAATAAATTATACAGTATATATGGCATGACGAACAATTTGCCGGCTGATTCCCCTAAAATCAGCCGGTTTTCTTATTGGGTTTTATACATGTAAATTAGTTTCTTATGAACAAAAAAAGACCATCCTTTATAGGATGGCCTCTTTATACTCTTTAGCTATTAGCCTTCTGTGATAGCTTCAACTGGGCAGTTACCTGCGCAAGCTCCACATGAGATGCATGAATCAGCATCGATAACGAACTGTCCATCTCCCTCTGAGATAGCTCCAACAGGGCAGTTACCTGCACATGTTCCGCATGATATACATGAATCACCTATAACGAATGCCATAGTAGTATCCTCCTTAAAATAAATAATTAATCGATTACTATGGCGAGTATACTACACAGTTATTCGGTTAGCCAACATTAATCTTTGTTTATAGATTAAATTTAATCCACGTCTATTTCTACTGCTACAGCGTAAATATCTCTCTTACTGACCCCTCTATCCTGCGCCACTTTTTTGACTGCATCTTTCTTGGAAATGCCCTCATCCATATATTTTCTTATATGTTCCTCAATTGATAGGCTTTCCCAAGCCGCTCTCTTCTCAGATTCTATTGCTTCCTCGCTCAGCCCTTCGATAACGAGCACGTACTCTCCTCGAGGTTCAGCCTCTGTATTCCTATAGAGACTTAGCTGTTCACCGATAGTTGTCTTCACAAAGCTTTCATGCTTCTTAGTCAGCTCCTTACAAACAGTAATACCTCTATCTTCTCCTAGGGTTTCTCCCAAAATCTCTAGAGTTTTCACAAGTCTATGAGGCGCCTCATATAAAACTATAGTTCTTCTCTCCTTTGCGAGATCCTCTAGCACAGAAGCACATTCCTTCTTATCCTGTGGTAGAAAGGCTTCAAACGCAAATCTTCTAGTCTTCTGTCCTGATGCCACTAGCGCATTTACGGCAGCAACCGCCCCTGGCACTGGGACAACAGTTATCCCTCTCTCGTAGCACATTTCTACGAGCACTTCACCCGGATCAGATATTCCAGGAGTTCCAGCATCCGTTATCAGCGCAATATCTAAGCCTTCCTCCAACTTGCCAACCAGTTCTTCGCCTTTATCATATCTATTGAACTCGTGGTAGCTGGTCATATGAGTCTTAATTTCAAAATGATTCAGCAGCTTGATACTATTTCTAGTATCCTCGGCCGCAATAAGATCGACCTCCTTAAGGAGGCGTACTGCGCGAAAGGTCATATCTTCAAGATTTCCAATTGGCGTTGCAACCAAATATAATGTTCCGGCCATACTATTACCCTTCTTTTCCTACTACCAAACTATCTTATATAATACTTTCTGATTCCTTGCCATAATATTTGAGCAGTTCCTCAGTATAATTTCCGTCCTCGTCATATACGTTAAGTGTCGGAAGCAGCCTACACTCACGACCCGCTTCCTTAACAGCCTCTATCAGAACGAGATTCGCTTCCTTATCCGCTCGCGGCTGCACGAGCTGCATACGCTTCGGCTCGAGGCGATATTTGACCATAAGCTCCATTATTTCAGGAAGTCTTGTAGGTCTATGAACCATCGTAAATGTCCCACTCGTCTTTAGCAGATAAGATGCTGCCTGCACTACATCCTCGAGTGTCGCACATACCTCATGTCTGGCAATTACAACGGTATCCTTAGTATTCTTAAGTCCTGAGCTTTCCTTCATATAGGGAGGATTTGAAGTAACTGCTCCAAACTGACCCGGCTTAAATATATCCCTAATATTCCTAAGGTCCCCCTCAACTATGTGACATTTATCTTCTACTGAGTTTAGCTTCACACTTCTCTCAGCCATATCTACCATTTCAGGTTGGATTTCTAGTCCTGTCCAGCTGCGTCCCTTGGATTTAGCCGCAAGTAGAAGCGGAACTATCCCCGTTCCAGTCCCCAGATCCAGCACATCCGCCTTCGGACTTATATTCGCAAAGTTCGCGAGGAGCACAGCATCCATACCAAAACAGAAACAAAATGGGTTCTGTATAATACGGAACCCATTTATTTCCAAATCATCTATTCTCTCATTTTCTTTTAGTAGAACATCAGTCATCGTTCAGCTTGGATCTGCCTTCCTCTTTTTCTAATGCCTCAAGAGCCTCCAGTTCCTTATCCTCTTTATCTGGATGAGCAGGCTTTTTCTTCTTACGAGGTTTAAACTTAAGGTCTTCCACCTTATGTTCCTCAGCAGTCTTGTTGCCCTCTTCATCCGTAACAATGATACGAACTGTCTGTCTCATTACATTTACAGAATCAACCTTACCAACAACGCCTTCAGCAGTTGTAGCATTATCGCCAACACCTGGCATCTTTGAATTCAGATATTCATAAGCCTCCTGCTCATGCTTCAGACAACACATAAGTCTTCCACATACGCCAGAGATTTTTGTTGGATTAAGGGAAAGATTCTGTTCCTTCGCCATCTTAATAGAAACGGGGATGAACTCTGATAGATAGCTATTACAGCACAGCTCTCTTCCGCACATTCCTATACCACCAGATATCTTTGCTTCATCTCTTACGCCTATCTGACGAAGCTCTATTCTAGTCTTGAAAACAGACGCCAGATCTCTAACAAGCTCACGGAAATCCACTCTTCCATCTGCTGTAAAGTAGAAGAGCACCTTGCTACCATCAAATGTATACTCCGCGGAAATAAGCTTCATTTCCAGCTTGTGCTCTTTGATCTTCTTTATACAGGTATGATAAGCTTCCTTAGACTTACGCTCATTATCAGCATATTTAGCTCTATCCTCATCATTTGCCAGTCTGATAATTGGCTTCAGTCCAGTTATTCTCTTAGGATCATCTATCTTGCGTCTTCCCAGAACACATTTACCGAACTCAACTCCTCGAGCTGTCTCAACTATTACATCTGTTCCAACGTTCACTAGATAATCCAGTGGATCAAAAAAGTATATCTTGCCATTAGATCTAAATCTAACGCCTATTACTTCCTTCATAAACTCCAGTTACTCCTTTATTAGTCTTGAGACTTAGTCATACTCCTTCAGAGTAATGATGAGAAGTCTCATTATATCTTCCATCTTAGCCTTGGCATTTATTCTTTCCTTTGCCGCAGCGATAGCCTTCTCCTTATCGTCCAGCTCATTGAACGATAGATATTTGGCCTGGTCTCGGATTACACTGTACTGCTCCTTGAACATTATCTTGTCAGGATTTCCAGTAACCTTGAGAACCAGAATATCTCTATACCACATCATCATAAGATCTAGGTAATCATTGATATTCATTTGATAATTGGTACATTTCTGAATAGCCTCGGAAATGTCATCCATCGTCATATCGTAAATATTTGCTTCCAGATCTATTACTGAATTTATGAGTCCTTCATACTCCTCGTTAGTTGCAAGAAGTATAGCCTTTCCCAGATTACCCTGAGCATACTCGATAGCAAATGTAGCCTTATTCTCATCTACGCCTAACTTCTCAACCAGATACTCATGAATATCCTTTTCCTTGATAGGCTTAGTGCTGAGAGTTATACATCTAGATCTGATAGTTGGAAGAAGCTTCTCAGGCTGTGTAGTAATTATAATAATTATTCCATAGGCAGGTGGCTCTTCGATGGTCTTGAGCAGAGCATTCTCCGCCATCTCATTCATCTTCTCGCCATCTTTAATGATATAAACCTTATATTTGCTACTATAAGGCTTAATATCCATGGTTGAAACAACCTGCTCACGGATAGTATCCACAGTAAGAATAGCATTGTCACCCTTCTCAACAACAATTATGTCCGGATGATTTCCGCTCTCTGCCTGCTTACAGGATTTGCACTCTCCACAGGAATCCGAGCCTTCGGACTCGCACTGAAGAGCCTTTGCAAATGCACTCGCCAGACTGAATCTTCCACTGCCTTCTTCTCCAGCAATTATATATGCATGGCTGACATGATCCGTTTCTATATTACTTAGAAAACGACTGATTATATCCTCATGACCTATTATATTTTTAAAATCCATAGCAAGTCACCTCGCTTTACTTAGAACCAAGCAGTCCTTCTACGCTGCCCTTTATAATACCATATATTTCTTCTATTGGTAAAGTAGCATCTATGCTTTTTATCCTCTCTGGAAATCTCTGGGCCATTTCGCGGTAACCCGCTGCAACCTTCTTATGAAATTCCAGACTCTCCAGTTCCATACGGTCCAGTTCCTTCTGGTCCTTCTTTCTACTGATACCCACCTCTGCAGGAAGATCCAGCATAATGGTAAGCTGTGGCATATATTCTCCTATTGCCACCTTGTTTATCTCATATACAGTTTCAACGCCAAGTCCTCTGGCCATCCCCTGATATACAAGTGAGGAATCTACAAATCTGTCACTGATAACAGCCTTGCCACTCTCGATGGCAGGTCCGATAACCTCTGCAATAAGCTGTGCTCTCGCACTCGCATAGAGCATCATCTCTGTAACTGGTGACATTTCCGTATATTCACTATTTAGTATTATTTCTCTAATAGCTTCACTTATTCTATTTCCACCCGGCTCTCTTGTTATAAGAACGTCGTAGCCTGCGCCTTCCAAATACTCTTTCAGAAGCTCTATCTGTGTAGATTTTCCAGATCCATCCGGACCTTCCATTGTGATAAATATTCCTCTATTCACTTCCCATTCTCCTCGTATATAATGTCCTTAATTCGGTTCATCCAGCTCCCCATTCATGAAACTGATTATCCTATCTGCTATAGCCTGATCCTCTTCTCCGATTGGATAAGGTTGCCAGTTATTCTGACCTCCCGTATATACATAACAAGGAATCATATTTTCCTGCTTGTCCACCAGAGTAACCTCCTCGCCACTTTTATGCAGCTTCAGATCATACTGATATATAATAGTACGATTTGATCTAGGTGCGGTATTACCACCAAAGCAGAAATTACCCAAGGAATAAACTATATCTACACCATTATAATTTTCTCTTTTCTGAAGTACATGTGGATGTGCCCCCAGTATTAGGTCCGCTCCATTATCTACCAGCATATGACACGCCTGAATCTTCCAGTCCTCCGGCTGATATACATTTTCCATTCCGCCGTGGAAGAAGATTATCTGGAAATCACTATTCTCTTTAGCTATTTCAAGATATGGAAGTATTCCCTCCGCCTCTTCATAGTAGTAGAAAGAAACACATACAACTCCTATCTTATAACCATCTTCTTCATAATAGATAACCTTGTCTCTGAAGCCCCAGTCAACGCCGGCATCATCGAGTGCCTTCTTCGTATCCTCAAAACATTCAGGTCCATAATCATTTGTATGATTATTATTAACGGTAACTGCCTCTATATTGTTATCTGAAAATACTCTCGCAAACCATGCAGGGGATCTGAACCAGAAGTTCCTTCCCTCTCCTTTATCTCTAGGCCCAACCGTGCTATCCGAGAAAACATTTTCGCAGTTTGCTACAGTCAGATCATCCTCCTCGAAATAACTCCTAACACCATCGAAGAAATAAGTTGTCTCGGCATTTGACTCGTACCAAAGAAGCGTTCCGTAGGAACTGTCCTCGAGATTAGTCGCCATACAACAGTCTCCAACAAAAGACATTTTGATATCGAAATCCTTTTCCTCCGCATCTGTCGCACTTGCATCCAGGATTGTCGCTGTGTCGACCTGCGCCTCAGTAGTTACCTGATTTTTTTCTTTTACTTCCGCCTTTTTCTCTGGCATCTCAAGTCCCAGACTATCCATTATATTTGCGAGTACCCCAGTTAGATAGAGTACTAGAAATGTAATCGCCAGCACTATTATGATAATAAAGATAGCTAGTAGAGCTCTAAGTCTCTTTGCCTTCTTATATCTCTTCTTATATTCCTCCGTATTTTTCGAAGCCTGACTTAGCTGTTCCAATATTTTCTCGTTGTAATCTTCGCTCATTCCCCCTATTTTCCTTCCACTAATTTTTGCTTCTATTTAAACCGTTAAACCGCTTTGGTTATAAAGACCTGATTTGCTTTTTTCTCGTCAACTATCTTCCTGTAAGACGCTTCTGCTGCTTCAAGAGAATCATATATTCCGAAGACTGTCGGACCACTTCCACTCATCATAGAATTAATCGCTCCGCCCTCCAGAATTATCCTCTCAAGTTCTTTTATTTCCGGATGATTCTCGGCGGTCACATATTCCAAAACATTTAGGAATCTATCTGCAACGCCCTGCAGATTTCCTGAATATATCGCATCTACCTGACCATCTACATCTGGCGACTTAACTTTTCTCCTAGCACTTCCTTCTTCCATTTCCTCAAGCTCACTGATAAGCCTATCATATCCACCATAAGCTTCCCCTGTAGAAACTGAGATAGGAGGCTTCGCAACGAGGAAGTAACAATCAGGAAGATCAGGAAGTCTAGTCAGCTCCTCACCTATTCCTTCTGATAGAGCAGTTCCTCCCATGATGCAATAAGGAATATCTGCTCCTAGGGCAACGCCCATTTCCATCAGATCCTGGTCCAGAAGACCTAGTTCAAAGAGCTCATTCATTCCTCTAAAGGTCGCAGCTGCATCGCTACTACCTCCCGCCATGCCAGCAGCGATCGGGATATTCTTTGTAAGAGTTATCCTTACACCAGCATCAGGCTGCCTCTTCCATACGTGTTGCTCCAACATGAGTCTCGCAACCTTGTATATCAGATTGTCCTCATCTAGCGGAACCCTTCCAAGATTCTTATCTCCCGAAGTAGCCTCGGAATTCATCTCGGAGCCATCGCCAACATTACCATTTAACAGAACTTCTATCTTCGGCGTATCTAAACGCTCGAACACCAGATCATCTGCAATACCAAGAGACTGCATAACCATTCTCACTAAATGATATCCATCCTCTCTTCTTCCAACAATATCCAGACTTAGATTTACCTTCGCATAAGCCTTTTTAGAAATACTCTTCTCCATCTATAAACCTCAAACTTTTATTAGCTAGTTATTTCTATTATTCTAGTAACCAAGACTATCATTCACTAGAATAACATGAATACGGCCTGGATGTCTGGAAAATCTTGTAATCAGAATCTGGCAGCATATGGTATCAGGAGATTTGCAGTTCATACAGGAACCTGTCTTATTACAAGGTGTATCTATATCAAATCTCTGAGCATTTATCGGAGCAGCCACATTTCTGGCTCTCTTCATTGCGCCATCAACATCATCACATATCTTATTCATACCAACTATGAATATAACCTTCTTTGGTCCCTGAGCTATTGCTGAAACACGGTTTGCATTTCCATCGATATTAACGATCACGCCATCTTCAGTCATCGCATTTGCGCTTGCAAGAAATACATCTGCATCGTAGGCCATCAGCATCGCAGCTCTCTTGTCCTCATAATTATCTCTATCAATAAAGTTATAATCTTCAGTCTTAAGAGCATCCACTAAGCCAATCTCGCGAGCGCTCATACATCCACCCATAGTTATGGAAGAACCCTTTGGAATAAGTTCCAGCGCCTTCGCAAGAGCCTCCTCACTACTAGCTGCGTAGTAGCCACTCATATTTCTAGACTCTAGGCCTTTTATAACCTTTTCTGCTAGTTTCTCGTTTCTTGTGAAAATATTCTTATCCATTTATAAACCCCTTTTTATTTATTAGCTAATCGATAGATTTGAGTAGCTACGTAGCCCGCTCCATAGCCATTATCAATATTTACAACCGTTATTCCATTTGCACAGGAATTAATCATAGTAAGAAGTGCAGACATACCACCGAAGCTAGCACCGTAGCCTACCGAAGTAGGAACTGCAATCACTGGATTTGAAACAAGCCCTCCCACAACACTGGCAAGAGCACCTTCCATTCCAGCTACCGCTATAACGCAGTCCGCTCCCACCAAAAGATCCTTCTTAGATAGAACTCTATGTATACCGCTTACGCCAACATCATATATTCTTTCAACTCTGGCGCCGAAGTATTCCGCAGTCTGAGCAGCCTCCTCAGCAACTGGAATATCTGCAGTTCCGCCAGTGCATACTGCTATATACCCTTTAGCTGCGTCCGCCTGTCCACTCGCCTTTGGAGTTCCAACCTTAAGTATCCTCGAAACCTCGTCATACTCTACCTCTGGAAGAGCTTCCTTTACCTTCTCATACTGGCTGAGGCTTGCTCTGGTGCCGAATACACACCCATCCTTTTCATAGAGCTTCTTATATATTTCTACCAGATACTTATCTGGCTTTCCCTCGCAGAATACCACCTCTGGGAAACCAGTTCTTTCCTCTCTATCTGTATCCAGCTTGGCAAAATGCATTTCTTCAAATTTATCCATAAAACTTACCTAATCTTCTATAAGAATAGCTCTCACTATTCCTGGCACAACATGGTCTCTCTTTCCAGCTCCAAGTCCTGTTTTCACAACCTTAAAGCTTTCAGGGAGTCTGTTATCTGTCTGAACCGCAGCCGCAAATGCCGCCCCCGTCGGAGTTACATATTCTCCCTTTCTGTTTTCTATACCGAGAGGAACACCCGTCTGCTCAGCTATCTTCAGAACCGCCGGTACAGGTACAGGAAGCACACCATGCTGACATCTTACAGTTCCAGTTCCATCCACCAACTTAGTTATTACAGTTCCTGTTACTTCATTTGAAGATACTATATCGTCATAGCATACAGCCGCTGCGATAATATCTACTATCGAATCTATCGCACCCACCTCATGGAAATGCACCTCTTCGAGACTTCTTCCATGTACAGCAGACTCCGCCTTGGCAACAATAGTAAAGACCTTTATCGCGAGCTCGCGAGCGCCGTCACTCATTTCTGCAGCATTTATGATATCAACTACATCCCCGAGACTTCTATGAACATGGTCATGGCCGTGATGGTGGTCATGGTGATGTCCATGGTCGTGATCGTGATGGTGCTCATGGTCATGATGATGCTCATGCTCGTGATGATGCTCGTGTTCATGATGATGTTCATGACTATGAGTATGCTCATGACCATACAGATATTCCATGTCATGATCATGATTATCCATGTCTAGAATAACATCAAAATCCGTAGCCATGATTCCCGACTTCTCCACCTTCTTGATACTGATATCGAAGCCTCCAACCTTTTGTTTCAGCCCCTCGAGGACATTTCTTAGCTTAGCCTCATCTGCCCCTAGATCCAGAAGCGACGCCACTGTCATGTCCCCACTTATTCCTGTATTACATTCTATATATAACTTCTTGCTCATTAAAACTATTCTCCAAAACTTCCGTATAGATATCTCTAATCCAGAAGTATCACATCAATTCAAAATTATTCCGCCAGCTTCTTCTCTATAGCTTTGATAACTATCTTAAGAGCTTTGATTCTAGCATACTTCTTATCATTTGATTCCAGCACGTACCATGGAGCATACTTGGTATTCGTCTTCTGAAGCATCTCGTCGATGGCTTCCTCGTACTGATCCCATTTCTCTCTGTTACGCCAATCCTCGTCTGTTATCTTCCACTGTTTCTCTGGAGTATTCTGTCTATCTGTGAAGCGTGCCAGCTGAGTATCTTTATCAATCTGAACCCAGAACTTGATGACAACTGCATTCCAGTCTGCCAGTTCCTTCTCAAATTCATTTATCTCATTATAAGCTCTCTGCCAATCATTCTCAGAACAGAAGCCCTCGAGACGTTCCACCATAACACGTCCATACCAGGTTCGATCAAATATCGCTATATGCCCATCCTTTGGAAGCCTGTTCCAAAATCTCCACAGATAATGCCTTGCCTTCTCTGCTGGCTCTGGGCTAGCAATCGGATGAACCTCGTAACCTCTTGGATCAAGCGCTCCGGCTATTCTCTTGATATTACCGCCTTTACCGGCTGCATCCCAGCCTTCATAGGCAATGATTACTGGAATCTTCTTGTGATAGAGTTCATTATGAAGCTGTCCTAGTCTCTTCTGAAGAGCATCTAGCTCCTTCTTATATTCCTCTTCCTCTATCGTCTTATCGAGAGAAATTTCAGAAAGCTTTGGCGTCTCTCTAAGAGGAAATGTATTCTGCAGGAGTGGCGCCTTCTTCTCTGACTCTGCATTTGCGAGTGCTGTATCTATGCTCGCAACGAGAATCTCAGTAACCTGAAGCTCTGACCATTTCTTAGCAGAGGAGTCTATAAAATACCATGGAGCCACGAACTGATTTGTAGCTTCTATATATTCATCATAGACATCTAGGCATTTATCATAATGCTTGTTCTGCCATTTATCCTTTTCAGATACTCTCCACTTGGTGTGCTTATTTTCTTCCAGTTCCTTCAGTCTCTTTCTCTGAATCTTCTCATCTATATGGAAGAAAAATTTAACCACCAGATAACCATTATCATTCAGAGTTCTCTCAAATCTCTTGATACTTGTAAGGTGTTCTTTGTATTCCTTCTTACTTATATCCCCATGAAGAAACTGAGAGGTAACCTCACCCATCCAGCTTCCATCGAAGAAGGAGAATTTACCTTCTTTTGGAATCCTTACAAAATATCTATAAAGAAATGGTCTCCTGAGTTCATCACTAGTTGGCTCTGTCAGAGTCTCACACTTGAAGAATCTCGGATCCAGGCCCTTTATAACTCTTCCAAGAACACTTCCTTTACCTGCCGCTCCCCATCCATCAAAAACCACTAGAACAGGAAGCCCTTTTTCTTTAACCTGCATCTGACGAACCATGAGTTCTGCACGAGCTTTTTCCAGCCTTGCAGAGAGTTCTTCATCAGATGGTCTATCATCCTTAACCCACTCTTTTAACATCTGCTACCTCCTTAAAATACTTTCTCCATTTAACCGTAACCCATATATTCACTATTATACCATTCAAGCGGTAATAAGTGTTGTGATTTTTCAAACATTTTGTTAAAATGCTCCTTGTGATTAATGGATGGTTTTTAGGGAGTTTAAAATGAACCAAATATATTCTAGAATTAAGAAGTCTTCCGCAGGACTTTTCATTGGCGGCGGACTTGCTTTTTTGCTTATAGCAGCTCTAATTTTTATTTTTGTCTGTTCTACATTTTTCAAATACTTTTTTGCTGATGCACCAGACCTTTTCAGTGTCCCTTCTAGCTCTTATTCAACCGGCGATTGGTACACCTGCAACAATAATATACTCTTTGATTATTATTGTTCAGATGAGGATGGTAGATATTACGTAACAGCAACAAATGATCTCGAATACTTCGGCTTCTATGTATATAAAAAAGACTTCGATCTCGCGGACCGTATAACAGATGGTTCCTACAAATTTATGAATATGGAAACAGATGCACCTCCAGCTGAATTTATATCTGCAAAGGGTTATCTTCAGCCAATGGATCCTTCTGAGAAAAGATACTTCAAGCAGTTCTTTGAACATGACGATGTTACTGCCGATGATTTCGATATGAAGTTTTATACCTTTAAACCTATGACTCCTTGGCGTGCTCTTACAGATGATAATGGAGATAATAATTTATTCTATTTCATTGTTGCGATAGCACTCGCGATTTCGGGAATCTTTTGCATAATCCACTTCATAACTGGTGGATATAAGAAGTCCCTCAAAAAATCAATAAGTACTTATGGAATACTGCCTGAACTACTCGAAAATGATATGAACCATGCAGTAAATATCCAGAATGCATATATCGGTTCAGAGCATGTACTTTTCGCACAGGCTGCAGGGTCCAAGGTTATTCCTTACAATGCTCTTATCTGGGCTTACGTAATGATTACCACAACTAAGCATACGACTTACGGAATACCAACTGGAACTAGTAAATCCTATCAACTTATCTTCTTCGATAGAAACAAGAGAAAGATATTCTTCAATGTCAAGGATGAAGCAATAGGCCACCAGATGCTAGATGCTATCTTCGCACGCGCTCCATATATATTCTGCGGTTTTTCAGAGGAGCTTGCTAGTGCCACAAATAATGGCAGATTTGACGAAATGGTAAGAGCTGTTGATGAGAGACGTTCACACACAGTTAATCAATATTAATACATAAGGAGAAATTCATGAAAAACTTATTTAAATCAAGATTCTTTAAAATCACCCTAATACTACTCGTTCTTGGAATAGTATGCTTCTGTCTCGGACTTAGCGACTTCATAGACTCTCGCAAAACCCCAATCGATTATAATACAGCAGCAGACGGATCCCTCAAGAAGGGTGATATAGTAGAGGGTGATGTCTATTACAACTACGGTGTTTATGAGACAATCACAACAAAGGAAAATGGACGTACAACAGGAACAAGCTATAGATACGTTATTCCTATCGGCGAAGAGTCTTATATAGGACTTCATGTTAATGACGATAACACTGTAGATCAGATGGATAAGCTTACTGACGAAACCTATGACGTAATGGATGGTAAGGCTGACTCAACTCAGACTACTGTACATTTCAAGGGTAAGGTTATGAAGATGACAAGTGAAGACTATGGATACTTCAAAGATTTCATGAAGTCAGGCGGATTCACAGATGACGAGATCTCAAAGTATGGTTCAGAGCTTTATATCCAGATTCGTCCAATGAATCAGGGACCTGGAGTAATGATCTTCGGTCTTGTACTTTTCCTCGCTGGTCTTGCACTAATTATTGTTCCTATCATGCAGGCTAAGAAGTCAAATGTTCAGCCTCAGGCAACATATAATCAGTCCTTTAATGATGCATTAAACCAGTCAGCAGATGCTACATTTAACCAGACACCAAATGCTACTCTTAATCAGAGCACAGGTGCTACATATAATCAGGATACTACAAATATACAGGGTCCAGATAACTTTCAGTAATTAATTATGATAATATCTACAAAGAACAAAAATCTAAGTTTTAAAATAGATGCACCGCCATCTAAGTCTATCTATCACAGGGAGCTGATCATTCGCTTCCTGTGTGGAGACTTTATGCATTTATCACCTAAGGACGGTGATAATGATGACATTCTAGCGACTAAGGCAGTTCTTTCTGCCCTCTACAGCGCGACACATTCCCAAGACACAGATTCACCAAACTATAATCCGAAATACTTAGCAGATGAAGGAACATCTGTTCTCTTGGCATGTAACGAAAGCGGTTCCACACTTAGATTTATGATACCGGTAGCCGCAGCACTTATTCTTGGAAAATATAGCAGCAAAAAGATCCGCGACACAAAGGTAACTAGACTCGTCTTCGAAACTAAGGGTAGACTTTTCGATAGACCACTGGACGAGCTCGAGGATGCGCTTAGGCCACACGGTATAAATATCAGTAAAGACTCCTCCAATAGAACAATTATTGTAGAGGGAGAAATGACCCCTGGCGAATACGTAATCGACGGAAGCGTTTCCTCCCAGTATATATCTGGCCTTCTGATGGCGTGTACTTTATTCGATGACAAATGTACCATCCGCATAACAGGAAGTCTTAAGTCTATTCACTATATCGAGCTGACGCAGGACGTACTTGAGAAGTACGGCGTCCCTGCTAGTTTTAGCGACATGACCTACTATCCTACCCCTAACGGATATGCTAATAGTTTACTATCCACTGAGCCAGTACCTGAGGAGCTAAAGAACTTTAAGGTCGAAGGCGACTGGAGTAATGGAGCATTTCTGCTATGTATGAAGAGATGGTCCAGTATAGAGGTTACAAATCTTCGGGAGGATTCCAAGCAAGGTGATAGAGCTATCCTTGATTATCTGAGTCTCGCAGATTCCGAGAATGCACCAAGTGAAATCACTTGGGACTGCAGCGATATTCCAGATATCACGCCTTATATGGCAATGGTCGCTCCATTTGAATTCGCAAAGGTTACATTTACAGGAATATCGAGATTAAGGATAAAAGAATCCGACAGAGTAATGGCTACCCGCGAACAGCTAGCAGCTATTGGCGTTAGGACCGAAGAAACAGAAGACACACTTACTGTTTATGAATACGAGAGCCCTTCGAAGGAAGAGCTAGAAGAACCTATTCGTCTATCTTCATATAATGACCACAGAATGGCTATGTGTGCTATACTACTAGCAGTGATACTTAAGAAGGATGTTGAGATAGATAGTGTGGAATGTCTGAAGAAGTCATTTCCGGAGTTTTTGGGGTATTTGGGAAAGTATTTTAAATAGATAGTGTCAAATGATCTATGAAAACTTAGGTTTTCGTAATCGATACATTTCCAAGGGAATAATTAAGGGGAAAGCACCTGTGTGGTGCTTTCCCCTGGACAAAAGGATAGCCCGTGAACCTTATGTCAAGAGACTTTCGCGGCATATCCTCACAGTTGGCTCACGCCAACTGCTCCGGTATTCCACGGTTCCCTTGACAACGGTTCCGCGCCGGAGTGATTAATTACATTTTTGAGTTTGGATGTTTTGGATGGTTTGTTGACCAAGGAAAATTAGAAGCTGCCATTTTCCTGGCATGTTCTCTGCACCTTTGAGTAGTTCAACTTCATTTAACACGTTGTAACCCTTTTCTTTATGAGGTCTTAAAAAGTTGTAGTAAGCTACCCAGAGAGCTAAGTCGTAGTTGGCACCATCAATGTTATCAAAACCGTTAGTAGGTCGATACGATTGTTTGTAAGTACGGTTGAGACGTTCGATTAACTGCTTATAAGGTCTGAATTCTTTAGATACTTCATCGTCGTTTGTTAGTCCGATAACCTGAGTGATATCAAACTGGAATTTATCACCGTACTCTCTGAAGAATTGTTGAGCGGCCAGAGGATAAGCACTGTAACCGTCTGCAATAAAGCGGAACTTTTCAGGAAGTTCTTTAAGGTGTTTGAAAGCCATTCTCATTGCGAGAATGCATGGACCTACGCCACGATTATCAGAAATCTGATATCCGATGATGGATCGCTTGGCTGCATCCATGATAAACCAGATATAACCTTTGATACCTCGGATTTTGATGTAAGTTTCATCAGCGGTAAATACATTTTTTGTATCATAATCGTAGTTATCTACGAAAGGTTTTACACAGATGGCGGCGGTTTTGCAGTAGTTAGCTACCTGTTGATGAGATATAGATATGCCATGGATATCTTTAAGAGCCTGAGCGGTTTTACGGAGTGATAATCCAAGATTGACTTTGTATGTAAGACAAAGTCCCATAACGTTCTTATCAAATTTAGAGAACTTGAGTGATGAAGCTCCTTTTGGAAGAGAGTTCAGATCCATCTTAAAGAAATCTATAGTGAATTCACGATAGATGTAGTGGAGCTTATATTTGTATTTATTATTTTTAAGGTCCTGTTTATCGACTTTCTTAAGATTTTTGACATAGTAAGGGCATTTTGGATTTATACATTTGTGGATGATGAAATGTTTTCTGTCCTTCTTCCTTTCCAGGGAATGATTACAATGAGGGCACTTCAAGGTGATGGTTTTACTGAAACGATTTTCATCGGGGGAAAACAGGTTTTGACAAACTTTACAAAGAAGCTGACCTTTCTTTCCGTTGTTACGGTAGAGGAAAATAGAAGGAGCATTACAAAGCGGACAACTGCAGTTTTCCGGAATGTTAGATTCGGAGCGATAACGGACAGGCTTGATAGTCTTATGATAACGCAATTCATAGTACTTGATTAGATCCTGCCACTGCCAATCCTGTTTCCGATAAATGATCTTAGGGAGTTCGTCGGTCTTAAGTTTTTGATACTTAGGCGAATGAGAATCATCAAAAGCCCATTGCTTAAGAGGAATGTACTTACAGATAAAGTTGATCAACCAGCAATTTTGTTGATAAAGATATTGAATGATTTGAAGTAAATAAAGTATAATGTTCACGAGCATTGTCTCCTTGTTGGTAATGGTTTTTCGTCGAACTCATTATACTTCTTATAGGGGGTCAATGCTCTTTTTATTTGCTAGACCTCTAAAATAAAGGATTTAGATATAAAAAAAGGTGTGTCTTTTGACACTACC
>JAFVAQ010000037.1 GCA_017480495.1 Eubacterium sp.
AAGGTCGTAACATTTGCCGTATCTCTTGGACATGATGAAAGCCTGATTTTCCCACAACCGAGTTACGATGAGCGAATCAACCTATATCCGGAGAAATTCAGAAAAGGCTTTATCCGCTTTAGTGTCGGACTCGAGGACCCGGATGATATCATAGCAGATTTGGATCAGGCGTTGAAATCGGTGGGGTTATGTTAGAACTTAATTTATGAGGTAAACGGGATGAAGATTGCTCTTGCGCAGATGAAAATGGATACAGATATCGAAAAGAATTTCCAAAAGTCATTGCAGCTTATTTGTGAGGCGGCGGAAAAGAAAGCGGATCTAATTTGCTTTCCGGAAATCCAGATCTCTCCATTCTTTCCCCAATTCCCAGACTGTGATGTGAGCGAATATGTCATGACGGAAGACAGCAGTTATGTGAAGGAAATAAGAAATGCTTGCCGGGAAAACCATATATTTGCTTCACCCAATTTTTATATTGAGGAAAAAGGGCATAGATACGATATGAGCTTTTTGATTGACGATCAGGGAGAAATCATAGGAAGACAGAAGATGGTTCATGTCGCTCAGTGTGAAATGTTTTATGAGCAGAGCTATTACACTCCGTCTGAAGAAGGGTTTATGGTCTTTGATACGAGGTTGGGTAAAATAGGGATTGTTGTTTGCTTTGATCGTCATTACCCGGAGAGCATTCGCACTGAGGCTTTGCGCGGTGCGGAGTTGATTATTGTCCCTACAGCAAACACAAAGTCGGAGCCATCTGAGCTTTTTAGGTGGGAGATTAAGGTTCAGGCATTCCAAAACAGCGTAAACGTAGCAATGTGCAACAGAATTGGACGAGAAGGAAATATGGAGTTTTCCGGTGAATCTATTGTTGTAGGATTTGATGGAGAGACGATTGCATTGGCGGGCAATCAGGAAGAACTGATATTGGCAGAGGTGAATCTTGGTGGAGCTGCTATAAAGCGTAACCAACGGCCATACATATCTCTTCGAAGAACGGATCTGTATGAGTGAAGCTTACTGTAGATGGCGAGAAGGAGCTCCGAGAGATAAATGCTGAGTATATAGCTGGAAGGGTTAAGGGATAGCCTATGATTCCTGATATTGAGAATTCAACTAAAGAGGAACGAGAAGAATATATAAGAAATCGTTTCAGATGTATAAGTGATTGTGACAATTGTGGGATTTGTACTATGTACAGAAATCAGGATCCGATGCTTGTATATCAGGATTATATTAACGGAACAAGGGACTTTATGGATATTACTGCGGAATATCGGTAATTATCCATGTAACGAAGTGTGTTTTATTAGCTACAGGAGAGAAATTTATGGAATTAAAGTTATATATGTTTGATACCTGCCCATATTGTCGGAAGGTAATAAATGAGATTGAAGCGAGTGGTCGTACAGATATAGAGTATCATAATATTCATAAGAATGAGGAAGACCGTCAGGAGCTTATCAGAGTGGGTGGCAAGCAGCAGGTGCCATGCCTATTTATTGATGGTAAACCAATGTATGAAAGTGATGATATTGTAGGGTGGCTGAGGGCAAATCCACAAGTATAAATTTACCTTCTGTATCCAAGAAATAAATTCATTATTGATAAACTATCGAGGTAAAACAATGTTCAGAAAAATGAGACGTTTTAAGCAACAGATATCTGATGAGGAATGCATACGTATTCTCAAAGAAGAGCCAAGAGGGGTTCTTTCTATGTTGGGAGACGATGGATATCCATATGGAATTCCTATCAGTCATTACTATTCTGAGGATGATGGGAAGATATATTTTCATGGGGCTAAGGTCGGTCATAAGATAGATGCTATCAAAGCTAATGATAAAGTCAGCTTCTGCGTATATGATAAGGGCTATCGTAGAGAAGGAGAATGGGCACTGAATATAAATAGCGTCATTGTATTTGGGAGAATTCATCTTGTAGATGATGAGGATAAGGCCAGGATGATCTGTACCAAACTGTGTCAGAAGTTTACTGATGATGAGGAATATCTGAAGAGAGAACTCGAGAATGCATTACCGCGAGTGCAGTGTTTGGAGTTGACGATAGAACATATGACAGGAAAGCTGGTAAATGAATCTTAAATATAAGACCAGTGGGGACTGTCCTTATTGATTGGATATGCATATGTTGTAGAATCGCTTCGAATAATATAGGGGGAAATATGAATTTTGACAGTTTCAAATGGATAAGAAAACCTGTTGAATTTAGGGTGGAATCAGACTGGATAGAAATAACTACAGAGCCTCATACGGATCTATGGCAAAGAACATATTATCATTTTCAAAATGATAATGCACCGGTATTTCAGATGGAGACAGAGGATAAGTTCTTTTCATTTATTGTAAAGACGGATTTCTCAAAAAGTCATCATAGGTTCGATCAATGTGGAATTGTCCTATATCTGAACAGTGAGAATTGGTTGAAAGGATCTATAGAATATGAAAATGAAGCCTTTCAGCACCTGGGTTCGGTGGTAACTAATCATGGTTACTCGGATTGGGCAACGACAGAAATCTCTGCAGATATAAAGTCCATGTGGTATCGCCTTAGTCGTAGAGAAGATGATTATTGCATTGAATGTTCGAAAGATGGCATAACCTTCAGCCAGATGAGAGTATGTCATTTGTGGGAGGGCGCTGGGAAGATCAGCTTCGGAATCTATGCTTGCAGCCCCGAAGAATCAAGCTTTAAAGCAGTTTTTACAGATATGAATATTACCGAATGTGCCTGGAAGCCGCATGACGGTCAGCAACCAGATTAACTAGATGCATAGACGGCTAGGGTTTTAATTATATAATAAAAAGAATAGAAGGTTGTAGTTTGATATATATAATAAGGCATGGGAAAACAGAACTGAACAAATCAAATGTCCTTCAAGGAAGAAGTGACTATCCTCTTAATGATGAAGGAATAAAGCAGGTAGAAGAAGCGGCATATAATCTAAAGAATGTGACATTTGACTATGTATTTTCCAGTCCACTGATAAGAGCAGTGAGAACAGCGGAAATAGTTGTTTCACAGTCTTCTATACAGATAGATGAAAGGCTAATTGAGATGGATTACGGTCCATACGAAGGTGTGAATCTAATGAATCCACCTGCTGAAATCCAGAAGTTCTTCAGCGACTTCGTTCATAATGAGGCGCCAGAGGGGATGGAACAGCTGTCATCTGTCGTAGATAGAGCTGGGAAGTTTATTGAGGATATCCTAAAACTGTCTGGGAATATACTCATTTCAACACATGCAATAGCTATGAAGGGATTGCTTGAATATCTGACACCAGACTCTAATGGTAGCTATTGGTCAAAGTATATAGGGAATTGTGATATATACGTAGCTGATAATAAAGACGGACAGATATCTGTGCCAAGAAAAATGTAGACCTGTGGGGACTGTCCCTACTGGCCCAGTTTGTTTAGCAGCGCACGCTTAGAATATTAAAGGAAAACTCGGACCATTCCGGGGAGATATAAGAAAGGATAAGGAGAGATTATAGAAATGGTAAAGCATATAATTTTATGGCAATTAAAAGATGAACTTTCAGGCGAAGAAAAAGCAAAGGTTAGAGCTGACATAAAGGTAGGTCTTGAAGGCCTGGCAGGTAAGATTCCTGGTCTTATAGATATTCATGTTCAGATAGAAATGCTTGATTCGTCCAATGCTGATTTGATGTTAGATTCTACATTTGAAGATGCTGATTCACTAAAGGGCTATGCAGTACATCCTGAACATGTCGCTGTAGCAGATGGAGTTGTAAGACCTAATACAAAGAGCAGAGTATGTATTGATTATGAAGTATAGTAATATAACCCAAGCAGTGTTCATAAGGAGACCTAATCGTTTTATCGCTGAGGTTGAGGTGAATGGTGTAAAGGAAATATTTGTAATACAAATGGATGGTGTATCAGAGGTGAGACCTAACATAGATACTCATCCGGAGTTTGCAGTGGCTATGAATGATGCTCAAAAAGCCGGAGTAGAGATATTATTTTTAAAATGTCATGTAGAACCGGATAGTTTAGAAATCACTTGCTGAAGAAAATGGGGGATTATATGAAAGAATGGACACCTGAAGAACAATTAAATAATGAGCTGCCTGGTTTAAATGCTGGTAGCATAGTTATAGAAGCGATTGATGATATATTTTCTGTATGCAAGGTTGAAGACTATTCCGGTATAGATATAGATCAGAACTTTGTATTCACTGGAAGGACTGACACAGAGAAATCTTTAGTATGCCCTACAGATATAGTTCCAGATAATACTATCAGTCGTGAGGATGGCTGGAAGGGTTTCCGTATATGTGGAGAACTTGATTTTTCTCTTATCGGGATCCTGGCACGTATTACTAAGATACTTGCCTCGAGTGGTATAGGGATATTCGTAGTATCTACGTATAATACTGATTACATTTTTGTTAAAGAAGAAAACTATATTAAAGCAATGAATGCACTGAGAGATTCAGGGTATTCTGTAAAATAGGGCCAGTGGGGACTGTCCCCGTGACAACTTTTGTGAACTTTGTGAAGTAATATATCTGACCTTATTGAAAATTCTCGTTTTGGGTATTGGAAAAAGGTCAGATATAAAATATAATGCCGACTTATAAAGAGCATATGCCTATTTTGGTTTTTATAAGGAGGGCAAAAAAATGTCTCGAATAGCACTAATCTGGTTCGGCGCAGCTATATCAATCGCCGAGATTCTTACAGGTGCATGCCTGGAAAGCCTAGGTCTTGTACGTGGTCTTGTAGTAATTGTCTTAGGTCATCTCATTGGTTTCCTGCTTCTGGTTCTTGCTGGAATTATTGGAGTTAAGAATAAAGAAGGCTCTATGAGGTCGTCGGCCCTATCCTTCGGAAAGTATGGAAGCTATTTCTTTGCAATTTTGAATATCATACAGCTTATAGGATGGCAGGGTATAATGATCTTCGATGCATCACTTTCTGCTCAGGGTATTCTAAGCCTTGGTCATACATGGTGGTGTCTTATCATAGGTATTTTGACAATAACGTGGATTTTATTAGGGCTTAAGCATAGAGACAAGTTAAATGTCCTTGTTATGGTTTTATTACTTATTCTAACCATTATTTTATCTTTTATTATTTTCTCCGGATTAAAGGGTGGGGAAACAGTTGGACAGAGTGCAAGTGAGAGACTCTCCATTGGACAAGGTTTAGAGCTGTCAATAGCGATGCCACTTTCCTGGATACCAATGATTGCTGACTATACATATAGAGCTGATAAGCCTGTTAAGACAACATTTGCAGCTTGTGCAACCTATACCGTTGCCAGTATTTGGATGTATATAATAGGTCTTGGAGCTGCAGTTATAACTCATGAAACAAGAATAGATCAGATAATGCTCAAGGCAGGCTTTGGTGTAGCAGGACTATTCATCATTGTTTTCTCCTGCGTTACAACAAACTTTATTGATGCATTTTCCTGCAATCAGTCAACCTTTGCTTTGTTCCCGGAGAATAAAGTCCCACAGGAACTAGAGGGAAAATCAAGTCTGATTCATAAAATAAAGGCTAACCTTCCTGGAATAATTGATACTATAATAGGTACAATTGGTGCTATACTTTTACCGATGGAGAATATAACAGAATTCCTTTATTTTATTGGTTCAGTTTTTGCACCGATGATTTCAGTTCAGATTGCAGATCAATTTATAGTTGGACATAAAAAAACTGATACAAGAGTCGATGGAGTAGCAAGCGTTGCATGGATTCTTGGTTTTGTAATATATAGAGTCCTGATGAATTATGATTTTGTTGTTGGTTATACTATACCAAATATGCTTATCACTGTATTTATAACAGTCATTTTAAGAAAGAGTACATTGAAGGCTCATACGCTTATTAAGAAACCAGCATAAACTTTAATTATGGAGATATAATAAAATGAAGCAGAAGAAGATGGCACTTATAAATGACCTTACAGGCTTTGGACGATGTTCGATATCTGTAATGGCACCTATAATCTCAGCTATGAAGATACAGGCAGTTAGTATACCGACAGCTATTTTGTCTACACATACTCAATTTCCTGAATTTTTCTTTGATGACTATACACCTAAAATGCATGATTATATCCAGACTTATAAGAATCTGAATATGGAATTCGATGGTATAGCTACAGGCTTCCTTGGGTCAAAGGAACAGGTGGATATAGTGATAGATTTTATCAAGTATTTCAGAAATGATAAGAGCGTTATTCTTATCGATCCTGTTATGGGTGATAATGGAATATTATATAAGACCTATACTCGTGAAATGTGTGATAAAATGAAGGAGTTGGTAGAATATGCAAATATTATTACTCCTAATCTGACAGAGCTATGTACGATTCTGGGTGTTGACTTCGGGAATGGTAAGTTCAGCATAGATGAGCTTCATGATATGTGTCAGGAGCTTTCAGAAAAGGGCCCGGAACATATAGTTGTAACAGGTATTCCTTTCCACAAAAAGCAGATAATGAATTACATTTATTCTAAGGGTGAGGACCCGCAGATCGTTATGGTCGACAGGATAGGTGAAGATAGAAGCGGAACAGGTGATGTTATAAGCTCTGTAATTGCAGGAATGTATATGAATGGTCATACATTTTATGACTCTGTCAGAAAGGCGGCTGAGTTTGCATCTAAATGTATAAAATATTGCGAAGAAAACCAGGTCCCTACTCATTGGGGACTCTGCTTTGAAATGTATATGAAAGATCTTATGGAGGTATAGAAATGATTCTATATACTGTGACGGGTAAAGTCGGAAATGAGGGATATCTGGATATCTCAAAGAGCGGAGATCTAACGGGAAAAAATTTATATGTAAATATGACAAATAAATGCCCATGTAATTGCGTCTTTTGTCTTCGACATACTAAGGAAATGCAGGAGGGAAGTAACCTGTGGTTTAAAGAGGGAGATCCTAGTCTAGAGTCTGTCCTAGAGCTTTTTTCACAGTATGATCTTAGCGGTATAAATGAACTCGTTTTCTGCGGCTTTGGAGAACCCTTAGAGCGTCTAGAGGATGTTTGCACGGTTATAGATACCCTAAAGCAGACCTATCCAGATCTAAAAGTAAGAGTTAATACAATAGGACTTGCTAATCTAATCTACGGCCAAGACGTGACTCCAGAGCTTGAGGGAAGAGTAAATACAGTTTCTATTTCGCTAAATGCTCCTAATGCGGAAGAATTCTACCAACTTACACGCTCAAGATTTGGAATAGAGTCTTATGAGGCATTAAAGGAATTTGCTGTTCTAGCGAAAAAATATGTGCCAAATGTTGTTATGACAGTTGTTGAAAAGGTTATGCCAGAAGAAAAGATAGCAATTTGTGAGAAGATATGTGATGATCTAGGTGTTACACTAAGAATAAGACCTTTTGAGAGTTAATATATAACCTTTTAAAAGATATCTCGAGAGATAGTAAAACTTGAGGAGGGAGATGCTATCACTCCGGTATATTTTGCTTTTGTGTAGTATTAAATGGAGTTTTATTATGGTATTAGATTGGAATAAATATGAGGTGTTAGCTAGACAGGCAGTTGGTGAGGGTGTTGTTCTGCTTAAAAACGAGGCAAATGTTCTACCAATTAAGAGGGAGACGAAACTCTCTATCTTCGGACGTATGCAGAATAGATATTATAAGAGTGGAACAGGTTCTGGTGGAATGGTAAATGTACCAAAGGTCTGGAGTATTGTGGAAGGTCTTCAGGCTGAGAATATCCTTCTTAATGAAGAGCTTCTCAAGGTATATGCGGAGTTTGAAGAAACTCATCCGTTTGATCCAGGAGTTGGATTTGGAAATGAACCTTGGTCTCAGGTGGAGATGGAAATAACTGAGGAGCTGGCTTCAAAAGCCAGTAAAGAGTCGGACGTTGCCCTTGTTATCATTGGCCGTACTGCCGGTGAGGAACAGGACTATATCAATGATAGAGGAGCATTTAAGCTGTCTATATATGAAGCGGATATGCTGAAAAAGGTTAGAAACGCTTTTGACAGGGTCGTTCTTGTTATGAATGTAAGCGCCATTCTTGACATGAAGGAGATAGAGGAGATAGCGCCAGATGCCATTTTATATGCTTGGCAGGGTGGCGAGGTTGGAGCACTGGGGTGCGTGGATGTTCTGCTGGGCAAGGTTTGCCCAAGTGGGCGCCTGACAGATACAATTGTTAGGAATATCGAGGATGCTTCAGCTTATGGTAATTTCGGTGATACTGTAAGAAACTTCTATAAAGAAGATATATATGTGGGCTACCGCTATTATGAAACCTTTAATAAGGATGCGGTTATGTACCCCTTTGGTTTTGGATTATCCTACACAAGCTTTGATGTGACTCCTGGAAATGTTAGCTTAGAGGATTTAGATTCCCTCAGCATTGCTGCGGAAGTTAAGAATACTGGAAAAGTATCTGGCAAAGAGGTGGTTCAGTTCTATGTATCTAAGCCGCAGGGCCTCCTGGGAAAACCAGCCCTTAGCCTTGTGGGATTTCTTAAGAGCGATATTCTTAGTCCTGGCGAGGAATGCACCTTGTCTCTGGATATTAATCCATACACTATTTCATCCTATGACGATACTGGTGTGACAGGCTTTGAGGCCAGCTATGTGCTGGAAGAGGGCGAATATATATTCTATGTTGGACAAAATGTCAGGGATATAAAGGAAGCAGGAAGATTTATTCAGGATGAAACTATAGTTATCGAACAGCTCAGTCATCAGATGGTTCCAAATGCTGGCTTTGATAGGATTAAACCTGTTAGAAATGATGATTCAGATACATTTAGTATCAGGTATGAAGAGGTTAAGGCATTTCCACTGTCTGATCTGGATGATGCAGTATATGATAAGCCTGAAGTAAAGGATTACACTGGCGACAAGGGCTTTAAGCTGAAGGACGTAAGAGACGGAAATGTGTCTATGGATGACTTCCTCGCACAGCTTTCTGATGAGGACCTGTCCGTGATAATACGCGGAGAGGGGATGGGAAGTCCTAAGGTTACGCCGGGTACTGCGGCGGCCTTTGGCGGTCTTAGTAATAGTCTTAAGAACTTTGGAATTCCTGCGGGCTGCTGCTCGGATGGACCTAGTGGTATGAGGCTTGATTCGGGCTTTAGGGCATTTAGCTTACCTAGTGGCACACTTCTGGCATGCACTTGGAATGAGGAGCTGAACACCAGTCTCTACAGTATGCTTGGAATGGAAATGAATAAGAATGACGTTGATTTCCTGCTTGGGCCGGGTATGAATATTCACCGTTTTCCTCTTAACGGAAGAAACTTCGAATATTTCAGCGAAGATCCACTGGTAACCGGTAAGATGGCTGCGGCTCAGATAAGAGGTCTTAAGAAGAGTGGTGTTTCAGGAACACTTAAACATTTCTGCGGAAATAATCAGGAGACCTGCAGACATACTGAAGAAAATGTTATATCCGAAAGGGCTCTAAGGGAAATATACCTAAAGGGCTTTGAGATAGCAGTAAAGGAATCAGGTGCGGATTCCGTGATGACTACATATGGTCCTGTAAATGGAATCTGGACTAACTCCCGCCACGATCTGAATACCAATATCCTTAGAAAAGAGTGGGGCTTCAGGGGCATTGTTATGACTGACTGGTGGTCCAATATAGGCGATGTGGGTGGAGTAGTAGACAAGACTTCATTTTCAAGACTTGTTCTGGCACAAAATGATTTCTATGCGGTTTGTCCTGATGCGTCTGTGAATTCTATTGGCGATGATACTCTTGAGGCACTGGGTAAGGGTGTGATCACCAGAGGCCAGCTGGCTAGAATGGCTGGAAATATCTGTCAGGTCCTTATGAATACTAACGCAATGAAGAGACTGTGTGGTGAGGATTATAAGGTTGAAGTAATCGGATTCAAGGATGAACTCGAGAGCGAAGACCTGTCTGATGTTGAATATTTTGAGATAGAGGATGGCACAGTGTTAGACCTTTCTCAGGTCGATACTTCGAAGGGAGCGGTATATTTCCTTGGCTTCGATGTAAAGAAAAGGGGCTGCTATTTTATGGATATGGTTGGAAGCTCTGATCTATCGGAACTGTCACAGATGCCTGTAGGAGTATTCTTCCAGGGCGTGCCTTGTGGAAGCTTCACCTTCCATGGCGGAGGTGAGGAACTCAGTATCCGAAGAAAGATATTATTCCATTCAAAGTATGGAGTGATGAGACTTAAGTTTATGAATGGTGGTCTAAAACTAAAGGAGTTAAGGTTTACCTTCGAAAGAACCCCAAAGGAGGACGAACCTTGGGAGAACTTTCAGGAATATATCTGCTAAAACAAATGGAGGCATAAAATGATTCTATACACGGTAACAGGAAAGGTTGGAAATGAAGGATATACATTATTTGCGAATAAAGGATTCCTTTACCTGTAGGAGAAATTTCTCAGCTATAGGTGTAAAGGTTTGATATTTGTTCCATATAAGATAAAGTTTTGTTTCCTGTTTTGGGGAGAGCGGTCTAAAGATTAGATCACTTTCCTCGGAACAATTAATAAGATGTTCAAAGGTAAGGAGGAGTCCCAGTCCTTCCTTTGCAAACATAGAAGCATTATACGAGAGTCTGAATGAGCCTTCTAAGTGAAGAGAGGGAAATGTATCCCCTGCCCATTCTGGTATTTCTATATTCCAGCTTTGTTCAGAGCAGTAGAGTGGCTGTCCTACTAGGTCAGTAGCTTTAATGCTCTTTTTCTTTGCCAGTGGATGATTCTTTAGCATCACAACTCCCCAACGGTCCGAGGCTGGAAATGTAATGTACTCATATTTATCAGTATTAGGAGTTTCGCAAAGTACCGCAAAGTCCAGAAGCCCCTTATCTAGCTTCTCTGTGACCTGCTCAGTATCACCACTTGTTATATGATAGGTGAAAGAAGGATAGCGGTCCTTTAGCTTTTTTATCTCTCTGGCAAGAAGTCTTATCTGGTAGGATTCCGCCAGTCCAAAATAAATATCACCACCTGTAATATCATCTAGAGATATAAATTCCTGTTCGATTTTATCAGCCATTGCAATCAGATCCTCTGCACGGTCTCTCAGAAGCATGCCCTCGTCAGTAAGGGATATACTGAAGCTATGACGGATAAAAAGTTTCTTGCCTAGCTCGTCCTCCAGAGATTTTAGTGTTTTTGATAATGTGGGCTGAGTGACATGAAGCATGTCAGCTGCCTTTGTCATGTTTTCTTCTCTTGCTACTGCGAGAAAGTAGCGAAGGTTTTTTATTTCCATGGAATATCCCCCTAGCTGGATTATATTTACTGATATTCCCATATGGAATATCATGATATTCATTTTATTCATTAGCGAAGTTCATGTCAATACCATATAATCCTAATATAAGCAGAAAATGATTTTTGGAGATTGTGTTATGGAACTTAAAGAAATGATAAGTGACATTTCCAAACTAGGGTGCGAAAGCTCGCAGGGAGAACTGGCGGAAAGGCTTTATGAAGAGGGGCAGATGCAGGAGCTGATAAAATGTCTCAAGAAGTGCAGGTGCAGTCTGGTGGATGAAATGCATGAAAGTCAGAGAAAAGTAGACAGAATCGATCTGATAATCAGACTAGCTGAGAAAGAAGCAATGAAATAATTATTTTAGGAGGTACGAAAAATGATACATAAGGAAGAACTAAAGCTGGTAAAGGAATGGGATAAGACATTCCCAAAGAGTGAAAAGGTTGAGCATAGCAAGGTAACATTTGTAAATAGATATGGTATAACACTTGCGGCAGATATGTATGTGCCAAAAAATGCAGAGGGAAAGCTCCCGGCAATTGCTGTATCGGGTCCCTTTGGAGCAGTTAAGGAGCAGTGCAGTGGACTATATGCACAGACTATGGCTGAGAGAGGCTTCCTTACAATAGCCTTTGATCCTTCTTTTACAGGTGAGTCGGGCGGAAATGTAAGATATATGGCATCTCCTGATATAAATACAGAGGACTTTATGGCTGCGGTTGACTTTCTATCGCTAAATGACAGGGTTGATCCTGACAGAATAGGAATCCTGGGAATCTGTGGCTGGGGCGGAATGGCTATAAATACAGCGGCGCTGGATACAAGAATCAAGGCTACTGTTGCTTCAACTATGTACGATATGACAAGAGTAAATGCTAAGGGATATTTTGACTCAGAGGACAGCGAGGAAGCCAGATATAAGATGAAGTCTGCGCAGTGTGCACAGAGACTGGAAGACCTGAAGGCGGGAGAATATAAGCTGGGAGGTGGAGTTGTGGATCCGCTTCCAGATGATGCACCTTTCTTCGTAAAGGACTATTATGATTATTACAAGACAGATAGAGGATATCATGAGAGAAGTCTTAATTCCAATGGTGGTTGGAATGTAATTGGTTGTGAGTCATTTGTGAATCAGCCTATACTCCAGTATTCTAATGAGATAAGGAGTGCTGTTCTTCTGATTCATGGCGAGAAGGCTCATTCTTGCTACTTTTCAAAAGACGCATATGCTGATATGATAAAAGATAGTAAGTATGCAGGTAATAAGGAATTAATGATTATTCCTGATGCTGTACACACAGATCTATATGATGGCGGAGAGAATAAGGTGATTCCTTTTGATAAGCTTGAAGAGTTTTACAATAATTATTTAAATAATTAAGGAAAACCAGATGGTAAAAATAATAAGTAAAACATTTGATGAGGAAAGGGCGCTATACGGCAGCAAGGATATTTACTTAGAAAAATGCACCTTCGACGGTCCAGCCGACGGAGAGAGTGCTATGAAGGAAAGCTCAAATATTGAAGTTGTTGATTCATACTTCAATCTTAGGTATCCCTTCTGGCATGATACGAAGGTTCGGATAAAGGACAGTGAGATGACGGAACTCTGTAGGGCGGCACTTTGGTATTCGACGGATATAGAGGTTGAGAACACTAAGTTTCACGGAATCAAAGCTCTCAGAGAGTGCTCTGATGTTATAATCAGGGATTCAGATATAGTGTCCCCCGAGTTTGGCTGGTCGGTACATAACATAACCATGACTGGATCCAGGGCTGAAAGCGAATATTTCATGATGAGGTCAGATAACCTTCGCTTCGAAAATGTTGAGATGAAGGGAAAATACTCCTTTCAATATATCGAGGATTCCGAATTTGTTAAATGCAGGTTCGACACCAAGGATGCCTTCTGGCATGCAAAGAATGTGGTGGTAAAGGATAGTGTAGTTAAGGGCGAGTACCTGGCGTGGTACTGCGAGAATGTGACCTTCGAGAATTGCCTGATTATTGGAACTCAGCCTCTATGCTATTGCAAAAACCTAAAACTAATTGATTGCAGGATGCAGGATGCCGATCTTGCCTTTGAAAAATCAGATGTCGATGCCACTATCCTTGGCGACGTCATAAGCATTAAGAATCCAAAGTCCGGCACCATCCGCGTAAATTCCGTTCAGGAAATCATAAATGATGCCAGTGGGGACGGTTCCTCTGACAACTTTTGTGAAGTTATTGTGAACAATTAATAATAAGCGCAGCAAAAACTAGATTTAGTTATTTGTTGCGCTTTTATAATTCCTCCGATGTTTTTATCATATTATGTTATAATGTCAATGATCATTCGTGTGATTTGAAGGAACTAATGTGAAAGGATAAATAAAATGGACGAAATGATAAAACAGGAAACAGAAGCATTAATTGATGAAATCCTTGTGAAATCGAAAATCAAGGCAGGTGAAATCTTCGTGGTTGGCTGCTCGTCTAGTGAAATAATAGGAAACCTGATGGGGACCTCCAAGGATGGAGAAACTGACTTTGCAGTTGAGACGGTGTATGGTGTGATATCCAGGAAACTGAAGGAGAAAAATATACATTTTGCTGTTCAGTGCTGTGAGCATCTAAATCGTGCTATTGTATGTGATAGAAGCGTCGCTGAAAAGTTCGGATTTGAAGAGGTAAATGTCATACCAATGCCACACGCGGGTGGTGCATTTGCGGTTAAACATTATAAGAGCCTTTCAGATCCTGTCGTAGTTGAGAGCATAAACCAGAAGGCATCAGCTGGAATCGATATTGGCGGTGTCATGATTGGAATGCATATTCACCCAGTCGTTGTCCCAATAAGACTCGAAAACAATCGAATCGGTAAAGCCTCTGTCCTTGCAGCTAGACGCCGTCCAAAGTATGTTGGCGGCGAAAGAGCAGTATATGACGCTGAATTAGAGTAAATGCTCACAAGAGTTTAGTTAACATAATATTTCGTGATACCAGAGGGGACGGTTCCTATGAAAATTTTTATGACATTATGTGAAAGGATGAAATTATGGAAGCAAGTGGAGTTATGAGTATTGTTGCTGTAGTATCAGCATTAGTTGGAGTTGTAGCGCTTATAGTTGGAGTTCTATTGATAGTTACGGCAGTGCGTAAAAAAAAGGATGGCAAGATAAGTGTAGCAAAAGTGGTTATAGGTATTTTTAGTATGTTATTTGCTATTTGCCTGTTCTTTGTGGCTATGATCTTTGGTATTCTGAAGCTAACTGTTGGTGATGAAATGTCTTCCGAAGAGGTTACGACCTTCAATAGTAATATTGAAAAGGCTCTTGAATCAAATGACCCAGATGAGCTGTCAGACCTTTTTGCTAAAAAGAGTATCAAGGGGGATCCTCTAACAAAGCACGATGCGGAGCAAATGTTCGAAAGCCTTGGAAGTGATGTTACAGATGTGAAAATCAGAACAAATTCTTTCCATGTTACGAATGGAGACTCTTTCGCAGGCGTTGTTATAAAACCGGAGGAAAAATCTGACGGATATTACCTAATTGAAGTTGAGTATACCTATAAATATTGGAACGAAGACTGTGTTGGAATCCAGTATATTAAGGTTAAAAGAGACGGTAAAATGGTTTATGAAGCTGGTACCTTCCCTTACGAAGGAGACTAAATCTAACAGTAAAATATAACAAAGTACAATATTGAGGTAGTTACTATGAGGGGTAGAAATCAAAAATTAAAACTATTATATCTAGCAAAAATAATGCAGGAGCAGACCGATGATACACACGGTCTCTCTATGTCTCAGATTATTGCCGAACTTGCCAAGTACGACATAGAGGCTCAGCGAAAAAGTATATATGATGACCTGGCGGCGCTGGATGATTTCGGAATAGAAATCGTTAAGGAACAAGAAGGCTTCAGAACTTTTTATCGTTGTGGAAGTAGAGACTTCGAGATAGCTGAGCTAAAAATCTTGGTGGATGCTATTCAGTCCTCGAAGTTCATAACGGAGAAGAAGACTAAGGAACTTATTTCGAAGCTTGAGAAAAATGTATCTACCTACGATAGCAAGCTGCTGAATCGTGAAGTCAAGGTGGTTGGCCGTGTCAAAAGCATGAATGAGAGCATCTACTATACAATCGATTCAATTCATACAGCAATGGGGGATAACAAAGCTATCAAGTTTAAGTATTTCAGCTGGAATGTAAAAGGCGAAGAGGAATTCCGCCGTGGAGGTGCCTACTATGAGGTTAGTCCTTGGGCGCTCCACTTCGATGATGAGAGATATTATCTGATAGCTTATGATCATGAGAGAAAAGAGATTCGTCACTACCGGGTAGATAAAATGCGAGATGTTTCAGTGGTTGACATAAAACGTCAAGGTAAGACTGTCTTCGATAAACAGGATAGGGCTAAGTACAACGAACAATACTTCCGTATGTATGGCGGCGAAGTAGAAACTGTAACGCTCAAGTGTGAAAATGCTATGTCAAATGTAATCATAGATCAGTTTGGAAGAGATGTTAAATTTATGAAAGCCGATGATGATCATTTTATTGTACGAGTAAGCGTTGCGGTAAGTAGCCAGTTCCTCTCTTGGATTATTGCACTTGAAGGCAAAGTGAAGATAATCAGTCCTGATAATGTAAAAGACGCAATGAAGAGTCTCATTTCACTAAGCTTCACCGAGTAGAAGAATGGATTCAAATTTTTTTGCTTTGTTGCTCTTTTGTTGCACATGAAGTTATATACTCCAACTTGTAGTAATAAAGAAGTAAAAAAATAATAAAGAAAAGAGACGAAGAAAAATGAAAAAGAAAAGCGCAGTTGTTTTATCGATGGTTTTAGGTTTGTCACTTATTACAGGTTGTGGTGCTAAGGAAGAGACCACAACTCAGGCAGAGGTTACTACAGAGGCAGTTACCGAAGCAGAGGTAGAAGAAGAGGAAGTTACAGAAGCAACAGAGGTTGATGCTTCAAGCTCAGATGCCGAGTGGGCATATGGTGAGTATACTTACACAGGTGACGATATGATCGAGAGTGCAATCACATTCTTTATCTGTGATGAGCTTGCAAAGGGTTATGAAGCCGCAAATGTAGGACTTCCAGTTGTTATCGAAGTAAGCCGCGATGAGTCTGATCCAGACGATATCAAGGTTTGGGGTGAGTTCGAATATTTCACATATAATCTTGTAGGCGACACACTTGAGACACAGGCAGGTGGTTCTTATCCAGGATGCATGCACATCAAAAAAACTGACGCTGGTATAGGATATACAGTTGATCACTTTGATCCAGTTGCTGACGGAAGTGATTTCGATGCATCTGCAAAGGAAATCTTCGGTGATAAGTACGATGCTTTCATGGAGGTTTACAGCAACGACGATCTTAAGAATGAGAAGAGAAAAGACTTTATAGAAGAGTATGTATTCTCACATAGTGTTCCTGCAACAAAGTATCAGGACTATGGATGGGATCCAGTAGAGCTAAATGTATCTGCAGGCGATCCTGCCGATGATGATGTAGTATATATGGGTGGTCTATATGCATCTGACGAAGTATGTGATGTAAATATCGCACTGTTCAAGTCAGCTGGTCATCCGGTAGCAGTTATTACTGAAGGCGAGAACATCTACTATGGTGAGTTCGAAGAAGAAGAGTCGACCCTCAAGGATGGTTCCTATGTAACAATGATTACAGTTGAAGGAAAGACATACGGATATCGTTTTGATCAGGATGACAATGGCGAGTTCGGCTCAACAGGAGTTATCGTAGATCAGGATGGAAATGAGCATTTTGCTAAGTGGCTCGATGAAAGCGTAGCCATGGAAATGAAGGCAGAGACAGAATAATCCTATTTCTGTTTGGAGAGAGGTATATTATATATACAAAAATAAGTCAATGAACAATGGTTCATTGGCTTATTTACGTTTAGAAATATGTTATGATTCGGTAACTAATAAAATATTTAAATCATAAATTACTTGATAGACGCAATGAATTTTCTAAATGCCCCTCGGCCTTCATCAGTTCTCTTGAAGACTCCAGCATCCTCAAGAACCCCAGAGAATACGAAACCTATCTCATCCTGAATAAATTTATGTAAACCTTCCGTTGAAGCACCGCCCTCCATCTCATTAGAAAGAGCCTTAATATGATCGCCTGCATCATCCGTCCATTTATCAACTCTATACCCATATTTAGGAAGAAAGCTTGCTGCCCACTCCGCATGGCTTTGCAGAGCCTCGTCCTCATATAAATCTTTTCCTTCTTTGATAGCTTCTTCAAGAAGTGCCATTTCCTTTTTAAGTCTGGCAGGTAGAACAGCAAGTCCCATAACCTCGATCAGTCCAATATTTTCCTTCTTGATGTGATGGTACTCAGCATGTGGATGATAAACGCCCAGTGGATGTTCGTCCGTCGTGATATTGTTTCTCAGAACAAGGTCCAGCTCGTACACGTCCTGCTCTGCATCCAGCTGATTATTAGCATCTCCGGCCTTCCTCATTCTCGCGATAGGAGTGATAGTATTATGAGGTACTCCATCAGTCTCAGCGAAGATAAATGCCCCCTCATCGGTATAACCTCTCCAACTGGTAAGTATCTTATCCGCCAGCTCTACGATTCTATCAATATCCTTACCCTGAAGACGAATCGTCGACATAGGCCATTTGATTATTCCACTGTAAATATCCTCAAAACCGGAAACTGTGAAGCTTTCCTCGAAAGGCGCTCTGACCATTGGGAATTCATATCCGCCGCCCTGGAAGTGGTCGTGGGACAGAATAGAACCACCAACAATCGGCAGGTCAGCATTTGAACCCGCTGTATAATGCGGAAACAACTCCACAAAGCTCAGCAGCTTCTTCATAGTCGAGCGATTGATCGCCATTGGAATATGTTTCTCATTGAATATGATGCAGTGCTCGTTGTAATAAACATAAGGGCTGTACTGCAGATAGTACTGGTCACCATCCAGTGTAATGGGGATTATTCTGTGATTCTGCCTGGCAGGATGAGAGAAATGTCCCGCATAGCCTTCATTCTCTCTGCATAGAAGACAGGCTGGATAACCTGACTTCTTTGCTTTACCGGCTGCAGCGATATCACGCGGATCCTTCTCAGGTTTGGATAGATTGATAGTTATATCGATATCTCCAAATTCAGTAGAGGTGGTCCATTTCTCGTCCTTTGCGATACGGTCTGTACGGATATAGTTTGTTGCTTTACTGAAGTTGTAATAGAAGTCAGTTGCTTTCTTAGCCCCAT
Organism: Eubacterium sp.; assembly: GCA_017480495.1. Classification (GTDB taxonomy): domain Bacteria; phylum Bacillota; class Clostridia; order Lachnospirales; family Lachnospiraceae; genus Eubacterium_Q. Next base: position 18,543 of record JAFVAQ010000037.1, read on the forward strand.
CTTTACCACTTTCATAAAGCTCCTTAAACTTATTTCTTACCACCGATGGCGGAGGTGTAAGAAGTCCCATTATTGCTGTATCATAGAGGTCCCTGTAAGTGATAGTATCCTTTTCAAGGAGCCCATTTTGGATGGCATATTCAGTCATATCCTCAAGAATTGAATGTAGCTCCCGGGGATCTGAGTCATCCATTTCATCAGTTGGTAGTGAATATTCCTCCACCTTAAAAAACTCTATTAATTTATTTATTGTATAGACCTTGTCATCTTCAGAGACAAGGCCGCTTGTGATTCCATAACTTACTAATTCATTTATGAGCTGGTTTATATTCGACATATGTTTATCCTCTCGTATTTTAAAATATAGTAATCCCATATCCTTCTAAGCTATTAATCAACTGCAAATATCATACAACCTGAATTCCGCCATACTTCCTTATCTTCAGCACATTGCAGGCACCGTCTCCGAATACTTTATCAAGAGCGGCCTTATATTCGGCAACCTTATCGTTCTTGACAAAGGCCTGTATAGTTCCGGCAAAACCACCTCCGTGAACTCGTGACACGCCTCCGTCGGCGCCAAGAACCTTCTCGCTTACACAAAGAGCAATCGATACATTCTGATGCTGTACATCGTGACTTGTATAAACATTCTGAAGGAACTTAAAGGACGAGTCCCCAGAAGCCTTAACATTTGCAAGGAAAGAAGAGAAGTCTTTAGACCTTAGCGCGGCCACTTCCTTTTCCACACGTTTATTTTCCTCGTAGAAATGCACTGCTCTCAGAACGCCCCTGTCCCCCAGCTTTTCCCGAAGCTCAGGGATATGTGCCACAACCTCATCCTCGGAAACCTCTATCAGTACATCCTTACCAAAGAATGCTGCAACAGATTTCATTTCAGCAGGTACAGCAGCGTAGTCAGGAGTAAGATCAGCGTGACTTCCCTTTGTATCTGTTATGCATAGAGAATAACCGACCTCATCCAGGTCCACAACAATTGGCTCTATTATAGGGTTCTTAGGGTCTTTAAAATCTATATGACACAGGCTTCCAACGGAGCATGCCATCTGATCCATCAGGCCACAAGGCTTACCAAAGTAGGCACTCTCGGCATACTGACCGATGATCGCAATTTCTACAGCGTCCACCTTCATTTCGTTATAAAGTCCGGAAATGATATTTCCGATAATTGTCTCAAAGGCTGCCGAAGAAGAGAGCCCTGAGCCTCCCAGAACATCGCTGGTGATGTAAGCATTAAAGCCGCCAATCGTGTAGCCTCTATCCTTGAAGCTTGCAAGAACGCCCTTGATCAGAGCAAGAGTAGTTCCCTCCTCGTCGTCTCTCTTAGCTATATCACCAAGTGAAATAGTAATCATATCATAGCCTTCGGATTTGACATTTACTGTGTCGGAACTATTTTTAGAAACAATAGCTATCGCATCATCATTTATAGAAGCGGCGAGTACCTGTCCATGCTGATGATCAGTATGATTTCCGCCTACCTCGGTTCGACCGGGAGCACTGTAAATCTCTACATCTGCGGAGTCCTCGCCATAGATTTCACTATACTTAGCGATAGCATCAATGTATCTGGATCTTTGATAGTTCATCTTCAAATTGTCAAGATATATATCAGAGAGTCGCTGATCCAGCCTACCATCTCTGATATAATTAATAAGTTCATTAGTTTTCATTAAGTTTGTATCCCCTTCTCACCTAGTATTTCCCCTTATAAAAGTACCCCAAGGAGATATTTGTATTATAACATTTTGTGCTCCATTTGTTACATAAAATATGATATTATGAAGGATGTTATCTGCGGTTTTTTCTTTTTAGTATGAATAGAGTTACAAAGTAGCAGGAGTCAAAATGATTTTATATGCATTTAAAAGATTAATAAATAAGTTCACCTACAAGAAGGAAGTGAAGACCTTCGGTGATATCATAAGGTTTGGCTACCTCACGGAGGATAAGCTTCCTGAGGAGCTGAGGAAGATAAATGAGGCACCAGATGGTACGGGCCCCGTACTTACAGTTCATAATCTCGATACAGATGAGAAGCAGGAAATGCAGTACAAGCTGAATCACGTATATGAGATAGAAAGTCCGAAGCTTTACTTTGCTATATGTGTAAATGCCAAAGGACATAGATATATTCTAGTCGACAGGGACGTAAAGACTGCGGAAATAGAAGCGATGTCCTTTGACTGGGACAACATATCCATTAAGGGGCTTGAAATAAATGACAAGAAGGTCACGGTAGTAATCGAGCTTGTGACCCAATAACTTAATTCAAAAAAAGTATAAATAAAGAAAAAAAATACTTAAAATATTAGCATAGATAGAAGGTTAAAAATGACAGACAGAAGAGTAGAAAAACCAATAACAAAAGCAAGACTGAATCTCCTGAATCTCGGAAGTATACTTCTGATCATCTTCATGCTTTCAGTTTTTGTCTTAGCAATTGGACTGATTGTCTTGCTTATTAAGGACGGAATAAAGGATGTCTTTAGGAATTATTGGTCCTGGTTGATAGCTATAATTATTATAGAAAATATTATATTCTGGCTAGGCATTATACTAGTTTACATAACTTCAACGCAACTGGGATTAAAAATGCGAATTATTGGAATCGTTTGTGGAATGATGCCAATAGCCAACCTGATTGTCCTAGTGCTTATTATAACGATAGCAACTAATGAATATCAGTTCGAGAAGGCAAAGCTCAGGCTTGATCTAAGTAGAGTAAATGAGCAGATCTGCAAGACTAAGTATCCGTTGCTTATGGTTCACGGTGTATTCTTTAGAGATTATAAATATTTTAATTATTGGGGAAGAGTACCAGAAGAGCTTATCAAAAATGGTGCTACCATTTATTACGGAAATCATCAGTCAGCGGCCTCAGTAGAGAATAGTTCAAAGGAGCTTGCTGCTAGAATCAGAGAGATAGTTGAAACTACAGGCTGCGGCAAGCTGAATATAATAGCTCATTCCAAGGGCGGTCTGGATGTTAAGACAGCAGTAGCGATGCAGGGAGTTTCTGAATATGTTGCTTCGATAACAACAATAAATACTCCTCATCTCGGATGTGAATTTGCAGAGTATTTACTTTCAAAAGCTCCAGAGGGACTTCAGGAAAAAGTGGCAGCAGCATATAATGCGGCGCTTCGCAAGATGGGAGATAAGAATCCTGACTTTATAGCTGCAGTTACTGATCTAACAGCAGTTCGCTGTAAGCAGATATGGGGAGCTCTTTCAACCTTTGATTACGCCGCACATGGTGTATATACACAGAGTGTAGGCTCTTGTATGAAGCATGCTACTAGTGGGGCATTTCCACTAAACATGAGTTATCTCTTCGTTGGTAGATTCGATGGACCAAACGATGGCCTTGTAGGAGAACCATCCTTCCGTTGGGGTATGAACTATACCTATATAGAAAATAAGAAGAATAGAGGTATATCCCACGGAGACATGATCGATCTAAATCGAGAAAATATACCCGGCTTTGATGTTCGTGAATTTTATGTAAACCTCGTAAGCGGTCTCAAGGCCAGAGGTTTATAATTTACAAAAGAGCCCGCAGCTTAGGGAGTATTTAACTTCTTAAGATCTGCGGGCTTTTAGATTATGTCGTACTTATTTATTTTCAGCTAACATTCTGGCTGTATATCTTGACACATTAAAATGTCTGAGCTGTGTATCATTATAATATTTTGCATTTCTTTTAAAGTACTGATCTCTGTACTTCTTTGGACATAGCTCCTTCATAGCTGGAGCTGCATCTGTAGACAGATTGTTAACCAGATAGTAGTAGTCAATTAAGTCTTCTTCTTTTCTTGATGTAAAATCATTATCTTTTTCGTCATCAACCACAGCGCTGACCTCGCTATTAGCAAGTGCAGACAGGTTGTATCTGGCGATAATATTATCTGTATGTGAGAAGCTTAGTGCCATATAGAAGATGCTGACAATCACAACTCCATATCTAAATAGCGGGAAGCTTGACTTATAAATCGAAACAATTATACCCACCAGCAGGAAGCTCAGTACTGCGAGCGTCCAGAGAACCAGTATTCTGTCAAAGGACAGATTGTAACTATCTATATACATCAGCATTCTGAGGCCACTGGATGCAATCATTATATAAGTGCAGAGCGATATCAGCGTCATCAGCCCCTTCAGTATTACATGCTCTCTGTAATAATCCTTCACAAATATTACGATAATTACATTTATGATACAAACAGTAAGCAACTGGAAGAAGCCTTCCCTTGCGTATTCAGCATAGGTGTAGCCGTCCGGCAGCTCCATGCCTCCCCAGAAAAGGAAGATGATCTGAATCAACGAGAAAGCCATATAGATAACTCCGATTATGGATAGAACCGTGATTGCAACCACGGGCTCGAAGTTATTGTGGCTGGTAACCTCTTCCTTGATCCTTTTCTTGGAGAAGAATCTCATTATGCAGAAGGAGGCGAAGTAGCTGAAGATAAATGTCATAACCACGCCAAATATTGTGACGCCGTCCACCTTGATAGAAAGGTAATCTGTAACCAGTGTTTTAAATACAACATCGGCATTTACCAGGAGAGCGAGGATGATTGCAACTACTGGAACTGCGATAACAAGTCCCAGAATAACTGATCCCAGAATACCATTTCTACCAGAGGATCCCCCTGCATTAGTTTGGCCATGTTCCTTCATGGCACGTTTATCTTTTATATAATCATCGAGACATCCAAGAGAACCAAAGGAGGATTCAAGGATGGCGATGGTGGTTTTCGGAAGATTCCATTTTGAATCGTCGTAAACATTATGAAGCAAGAATACAAATGTAAGCAGTAGTATGCCGATACAGTTAAAGAATATGAAAAATGAATTTCCGGTCAGCATATTGGAGATGGAGAGTCCCAGAATGACAGCTCCGTAGAAATAACTGGATTTCTTTATCTTTACTCCATAGAAGTTCAGCATATAACAGATATATACCAGTGTACCAGCCGCAAATAGGGGCATAGTCACACCTGAAGGATTGTTATATAAACAAAATGTAAAGAACAGTGCATATGCCAATGTGAGTCGGAATAGCTTACTTCCTATACGGGCTCTTTCTTTAGTCTGCTCAGGAGTTTCTCTTGCTACCATGCCCCAGTAGCCCATCTGGGCATTTCCAGGTCCTGGCATATATCCCTGCTGGACAGCATTTCCGGGAGGAGTCGTAAACCCTGACATTGTCTGGGAATTCTGACCTGACATATTCGGTCTGTAGACACTACCGTTAGTTACATTATTCGTTTCATTCATTTTAAGATACCTCCATATTTGGATACCTGTATATTACGATTTGATTATGGTTCAATTCGACATCAACTATGTTGCAAATTGCCATCTAAAAAACATCAAGAATATATGGTATAATTCAACATAGTAATAAAGGAAATGCATATAAAGGAAAATGGGAGAACTATGATGAAGCATCCAAAGGATTCATCAGATGAATTTGAGAATACTGAAAGTATCCGCAAAATACTTATAACAAATGATGATGGAATTGAGGCCAGGGGACTTAGGCGACTAGTCGAGGTCGTACAGGACTTAGGTGAGATATGGATAGTAGCACCTGATGGCGAGAGAAGTACATCATCACATGCTATAACTCTTCATAGTTCCATAGATATATATCCCTATGATTATGGAATAGAGGGTGTAAATGCTTTTACCTGTAGTGGTACACCTGGGGACTGTGTAAGAGTTGGAAGCTTAAGTGTTATGCCATATAAGCCTGATGTTGTGCTGTCAGGTGTAAATAATGGTTATAATACAGCTACAGATATTCAGTATTCCGGTACATGTGGAGCTGCCTTCGAGGCGGCTTTCCAGGGTTTTATAGGAATTGCTCTATCTGAGGGACAGGGCGGAGTACACGAGGTGACGGATAAATATCTGAGAGAGATAGTTATAGAACTTATTGATAAGAAGCTGGAATTCGGTCAGATATGGAATGTTAATTTTCCGAACTGCAATCTCACAGATTTTCAGGAGATACTTCGGGATAGGAAGATATCAAGAAGTATGTTCTTCGTAGACAGGTATCAGCAGACCGCTTGTCTGGATAATGGCGGTGCGAGATATATGATAGATGGTCGTTATCAGGAGAAGGCGGAGGAAGGCACTGATATACAGGCGCTTATAGATAACAGCATATCTATTTCAATAGTTAATAATGTTGGCATTTAGCTTCAAAATGGATTATATTTATATCAAGACTATATAAAGGAATAATCAGAATATGTTAAATATTGTTTTGTTAGAACCAGAAATGCCTGCAAATACTGGTAATATTGGGCGAACCTGCGTAATAACAGGTTCGTCTCTTCATTTAATAGAACCTTTGGGATTCAGAATAAATGAGAAACAGCTGAAGCGTGCAGGACTGGATTATTGGCCAAGGCTGGATGTGCATTTATATGCAAATGTAGAAGAGTTCTACGATAGTATAGGTCCTGACGCGAGAGTTTTCTACGCGACTACAAAGGGGAAGAACAGACACTCGGATGTGGAGTTCAGAGATGGCGACTACATAATGTTCGGAAAGGAGAGTGCTGGTATACCTGAAGAGATACTCGTAGAGCATCCGGATACATGCATACGTATACCAATGCTACCAGAGGAACGGTCCCTCAATCTTGCTAATTCAGTGGCGATAGTTACATATGAGGCGCTAAGACAGATGGATTATCCAGGACTTGAGACAGAGGGGAATTTGCACAGACTGGAATGGTAGGCTTGGATAAGAAAGAAAGTATAAGATGTTAAAGAAATAAGAAACAGGAGAATATATGAGAATACTACTTGTAGAAGATGAAGAATCTCTTGCTGAACTTGTGGCACAGAGACTGAAGAAAGAAAGATATACAGTTGATGTTAGAAATGATGGCGAGTCGGGACTCTATGACGCGCTTACAGGAATCTATGACCTGATACTGCTGGATATCATGCTACCTAAGAAGGATGGTATCGAAATACTGAGGGAGATAAGAGCTGAAGGGATTACCTCAAAAGTTATTATGTTAACTGCTAAAGGAGAGCTCGAGGATAAACTTAAGGGCTTCAGTGAGGGAGCTAATGACTATGTTCCGAAGCCTTTCCATATAGATGAGCTCGTGGCGCGTATCAATGCACAGCTCCGGGTTGAAACAGTTGTAAAGGAAGAGCTGCAGTTTGGAAATATTGTTCTCGATTATAGTACTCCAGCGGTAGTAAATAAGGATACGGAGGAAAGCATCAAGATTAATAATAAAGAATTTCAGCTACTGGAGTATTTCATGATGAATCCGAATCAGGTGCTCTCTAAGGAAATGATATTTGACCGTGTATGGGGAATGGATAACGACACACTATCGAATAATCTTGAGGCATATTTATCCTTTGTCAGAAAGAAACTCAAAATTGTGGATGCAGATATAACTATAAAGTCACTAAGAAATATGGGTTATAAGATGGAGATGGTAAATGAAGGAACTAAATAAGAAGGTTTTCATGATACTCTTCGGGATGCTTACAGTTATTCTTATAGTAAGCCTTGTTATAGTGAATATTATTGGTTACAGAAGAGAATATGAGAGTATATCTCGTAATCTAAGAGTAATGGATGACCGTGGTATGTTCGGTGGAGCGGCACCTCCTGATAGCGAAGGAGATATGAATTTCCAGAATGGTAACCAGGAGCCTAAGAAAGGTGAGTTTTCTGAAGAAGCCTCAGAAGAAGCTTCGAAAGAATCAGATGAGGCTCCGGATATAGAGAACATGATGTTCATGGATCATGAGGTATATACTGCTGAACTCACAAATGGAGCGGTCACCAGAATCATAAGTCACGGAAATGAAGAGTCAGACTTCAATGCTGAAACAGCGGCAAATGAGATACTCACGGAATATAGTAATAATACTATCAGAATAAAGAACCTCTATAGAGACGGTTATTCCTTTAATTATAGATGGGACAAGATAGTAATTATAAATCAAAGTAGTATAGCTTCGAAGCTTAGAAAGCTCCTTATTGAAACTATAATTATATTCATAGTACTTGAGGCTATTATTGCTGTAGTTGCAAAGCTCGTTACTAGCTGGATAACTAAGCCTGCTAGAGAAGCCTTTGATAAACAGAGAGAATTTATAGCGGATGCATCTCATGAGTTGAAGACGCCTCTTGCCGTAATTATGGCTTCGTCAGATGAGATAACTGAGGATGAATCTAATAAGAAATATATAGAAAATATCAGATACGAATCTGACAGAATGAATAAGCTTATCTCAGGACTCTTAGATCTATCAAAGCTTGAGGAAGGTGTATCACAGGCGGAATATAAGGACGAGAATCTCTCTAAGATAGTAGAAAAGACAAGTCTAGTATTTGAAGGTGTAGCCTATGAATCTGGCGTGGCTATAGAATCAGAAGTTGAGGATGGTATAACCTTTAAATGTAGTAAGGAAGAAATGGAGAAGTTGACCTCGACACTTATAGATAACGCTATTAAGCATAGCTATAAGGACACGACTGTAACGGTAAGGCTTTATAGAAGTAAAAGCTCTATAGTCCTTAAGGTTATCAATAAGGGCGACCCAATAGCAGAGGGAGATGAAGAGAAGATATTCGAGAGATTCTACCGCGCCGATAAGTCCCGCACAAGAAGTGAGAATAGATACGGCCTTGGTCTTGCTATAGCTAAGAAAATTGTTACCAATCATGGCGGCACTATAAGCGCCTCTTCAAAGGACGATACTACAGAATTTAAGGTTATTATATAAAAATAAAAAAATTAAAAAAACATTTGACTTGCCAATTAAATTGTGTATAATTAAATTGTACACAACTTAATTGTTTAATTTTGATTCAGTTTTTTAGGAGGTATGTCAAATGAATTTTTATGATATTAGTGTAACAGCACCAGATGGTAGCGAAGTAGCAATGAAGGATTTTGAGGGAAAGGTTGTCCTCGTAGTAAATACGGCACTTGGTTGTGGATTTGCTCCACATTACAAGGATCTTGAGAAGATGTATGAAGACTTCCATGATAAGGGACTTGAGATAGTAGATGTTCCTTGTAACCAGTTCGCTGGACAGTCTCCAGAGTCAGACGAGGAAACACATCAGACTTGTATGCTGAAGTATAATACTCAGTTCTCTCAGATGAAGAAGTCAGATGTAAATGGTGAGACAGCTATCGACCTCTTCAAGTTCTTGAAGGCTGAGAAAGGCTTTGAAGGCTTTGGTTCTGGACCTAAGGCACTGGCTATGTCAGCGCTTCTGAAGAAGATAGATAAGGATTACAAGAATAATTCTGAGATTAAGTGGAACTTTACTAAGTTCATAATTAACCGTAAGGGTGAAGTTGTAGCCAGATTCGAGCCAACAGCGGATATGAAGAAGGTTGCAAAATTCGTTGAAGAACAAATAAATGCGGAAGGATAAACTTAAATGAGTAAGTACGACTGTTTAAAACTGGAAAATCAATTATGTTTTCCACTCTATGCATGTTCCAAAGCAATTACAAAGCACTATAAGCCATTTCTGGACGAACTGGATCTGACCTACACTCAGTACATCACAATGATGGTACTGTGGGAGAAGAAAAAGGCAAATGTGTCTGACCTAGGTAAATGTCTATATCTGGATTCCGGTACTCTGACACCAGTTATTAAGAAGCTGGAAACTAAGGGTTATATAACCAAGAATAGATCCAAGGATGACGAGAGAAGTGTAATAGTAGAGATAACAGCTGAAGGAGATAAGCTTAGAGATAAGGCAGTTAAGATTCCTTCTATGATGGGCGGATGTGTTAACATTTCCGAGAAAGAAGCAGCAGAACTATATACGACCTTATATAAGATATTAGGTCACTTTGATGAATTAGATGGAGGTAAGTAAAAATGGCAGTAGTTGAAATTAAAGAAAATGAATTTGATGAAGTAGTACTTAAGAGCGATAAGCCTGTATTTGTTGATTTCTATGCAACATGGTGTGGACCTTGTAAGATGATGTCACCTATCCTCGAGCAGCTTTCTGAGGAGAAGCAGGATGTTGTATTTGCGAAGATCGATGTAGATGATGCAGAGAGACTAGCTATTCTTTATGGAATATCAAGTATTCCTTGCATGATCCTTTTCAAGAATGGAGAGGAAGCTGACAGAGTTGTTGGTGCCGTTCCAAAGCAGAAGTTAGAGCAGGTAGTATCTGCTTAATGTATAGACATTCTGAGAAGTCAATGTCATTCTGAGGAACGAAGTTACGAAGAATCTTATGGGAGAGTAGTATATGATAGATGTAATTATAGTAGGGGCTGGTCCGGCTGGACTATCTGCAGCCATCTATGTTGAGAGATCAGGAAAGCATGCAGTATGCTTCGAGAAGCTCACAGTGGGTGGACAGATAGTAAATACTCCGGATATAGCAAACTATCCCGGAATTAAGAATATAAGTGGATTTGAATTCTCCATGGGACTCTATGAACAGGCAACAGAGCTTGGTGCAGAAGTAATATATGATAGAGTTAGTGGAATAGAAAAAAAGGATAATACCTTTAAGGTTACTACAGATTCGGGTAAGGAATACGAGGCAAAGGCTGTTATCTTGGCGACGGGAGCCAAGAATAGACACCTTGGACTAGATAAAGAAGAAGAACTGACAGGTCGCGGTGTATCCTACTGTGCAACCTGTGACGGAGCATTCTTTAAGGGCAAGGATGTAGCAGTAAATGGTGGTGGTAACACAGCTCTTGAAGATGCTCTATTCCTTACTAACTATTGTAACAAGGTTTACATAATTCATAGAAGAGATGAGTTCCGTGGCGAACCACAGAATCTAGAAGCGGTTAAGAAGAAGGAGAATATCGAGTTCGTTCTTAACTCAACGATATCAGAGCTAAAGGGGGACAAAGCCCTCGAAGCAGTTGTGGTAAGGAATAAGGAAACTCAGGAAGAAAAGGAAATACCTGTATCAGGACTATTTATCGCGATAGGACAGGAGCCAGATAATGGTGACTTCAGTCCTGTAGCAGATCTCGATAAGGGTGGATATATAGTTGCTGATGAGAAATGCCTCACAAAAACTCCTGGAATCTTTGTAGCAGGCGATTGTAGAACAAAGGATGTTAGACAGCTAACCACTGCAGCGTCCGATGGTGCAGTTGCAGCTCTCGCAGTCTGCTCGTATATATCATAATATGATATAGTGATAGTTCATATGTAATACTTTGGATTATTATCCTTAGATTATCAATTAATTGGCAAGGTGCATTTTTTTGCACTTTGCCTTTTTTATTTGATTTTTAATTCTTAAAAAACTTATTTGATTTTTTAATTTTCATTTAAGGTTCCGACCTTATCATGGGATCAACAAAAACAAAGAAACCCTATTTTCAACTAAGAATCTAAAAAGTGAGGAAAGAAAAATGAGCAAGTACATAGAAGTTTTTAAGAGGACAGAAATTAAATATCTACTAGATAGCGACCAGTACAGGAAGCTCTTTTCTTTCCTTGAAGGATTCGCTAGAGTAGACGATTACGGATTAACCCGAATTAATAATATATATTTTGATACTCCAAATTTTCAGATGATACGTACATCTCTGGATAAGCCTTTATATAAAGAGAAGCTAAGACTTAGAACTTACGGACCTACTTGTGATAGCACGAATTCCTTTATAGAAATCAAGAAAAAGTATGATGGAATAGTTTATAAGAGGCGAATATCCGGGAAATATAAGGTGGCATATGATTATTTGGTTAATAATATGAAGCCACTCGATGATTCACAGATATCTAAGGAGATAGCAGGAGTACTTGATATGTATGACAGCCTACGTCCTGCAATGCGAATCAGCTATGACAGAGTGGCAATGGCAGGGATAAAGGATCCGGAGTTCCGAGTTACATTTGATACAAATATTACTTGGAATAAAGATGTACTAGATCTGAGAGAAGATGCGGGAGGTGTTCCGATCCTCGAAGAAGGACAGTACATGATGGAAATAAAGGTGGCAAATGCTATGCCACTGGAGCTTACTAGAAAGCTTAGTGAACTTCGGATCTTCCCTACATCTTTTTCAAAGTATGGAAGAGGATATCAGCAGATGATGAAAATTAGGATGACTAAAGAAACGGCCAGGGTAGTGAGTAGAGAATTAATTGAGATAAAAAATAATAAGGAGGTAAGAGCATATGCTTAGCAACATTTTTACATCGATTATAACAAATGGAACTTTTACGGGGGCGCAGCTGGGAATAGCGACAGTTACTTCACTTATCTGTGGGCTGATAATAGCTGGCACCTACTTAGTGAAAAATAGATGTTCGAGGAGCTTTGCAGTTACTCTTGTTCTCCTTCCTGCGATAGTTGAACTTGTGATAATTCTTGTGAATGGCAACATAGGTGCAGGAGTTGCTGTGGCGGGAGCATTTAGCTTAGTAAGGTTTAGATCTGCACCTGGTAAGGGACAGGAAATCACGAGCATATTCTTAGCGATGGCCGTTGGACTTGCAACTGGAATGGGGTATGTAGGAGTAGCTGTTCTTTTCTCAGTGGTTGTATCACTTATCAATCTTCTCCTGAATGTCCTTAAGTTTGGTGAGGCAGGAGATAATTTCAGGACACTGAAGATAACGGTTCCTGAGAATCTGGATTATGAAGGAAAGTTCGAGGATATTTTCAGAAAGTATCTATCTTCCTATACATTTGATGAGGTAAAGACCAGTAACATGGGGAGCCTCTACAAGATAACACTAAGTGTAGTAATGAAGCCAAATGTTTCTAATAAGGAATTTCTTGATGAGCTAAGAACCAGAAATGGCAATCTGGATATAAGCCTTGGAAGACGAATAGATAGTATGGACACATTATAGGAGGGAAAAGTTATGAGAAATAAGAGCATGAGAAGAAGAGTAAGTGCAATCATCGTTTCAATTATGATGGCGGTATCGCTAGCAGCCTGTGGTGTAAGTGCATCGACAAGCGATTCTGAAAATGTTGATGTTTTGGAAGAAGTGACAACACGTGCAGAAGCTGAAGAGGATGTAGAGCTTGCGAGTGATGGTATTTCGACGGATGGAAATGTTACAGTGACAGCCAATGTGTCGGCAGACGGAATGATAGATACAACGGATATGTTCACAGATAGGGATTTGGAGCAGTCAGCAGATCTGACAGAGTCCGAGACTCTTACTCTTAGCGATGGCGAAGATATAACGATAGATTCTGAAGGAGTTTACATAATCTCTGGAGAAGCTAAGGATGTTACTATAAATGTAGAAGCAGGAGAAGAGGATAAGGTACAGATAGTTCTAGGTGGTGCGAGCATTTCCAACGAGGATGCTCCTTGTATATATGTTAAGACTGCAGATAAGGTATTCGTTACAACGACGGATTCAGAGAATTCCTTGGAAGTAACTGGAACCTTTGTAGCAGACGGTGATACAAATCTAGATGCAGTTATTTTCTCTAAGGAGGATCTGGTTATTAATGGACTAGGAACTCTAAGCGTTAGTTCCAGTGATAATGGCATTACTAGTAAGGATACTCTGAAGATTACAGGAAGCACACTGGATATTAGTTGCAGTGGTAGTGCTCTTGAAGCCCACGAGGCTATAGAGATGGCTGAAGGAACAGTTAATATATCTCAGTGTAATGATGGTATGCATGCCGAAGACAGCGACGACGATTCAGTTGGATATATATATATTTGCGGTGGAACAGTAAATATTACTGCAACAGACGATGCTATACATGCAACAACTATTGTACAGATAGATGATGGAAGCTTCAAGCTTGAGGGTGGTGAATGTATCGAAGGAACGTACCTGCAGATAAATGGCGGAGATATAGATATCACAGCCTCTGATGATGGCGTGAATGCAGCTAGTAAGTCGAGTAGCTATACCCCAACCTTCGAGATGAATGATGGTAGTCTCACGATTCAGATGGGAGCCGGCGACACAGATGGGATAGATGCGAATGGAAATATAATTATAAATGGCGGAACGATAGATATAACTGCTCAGTCTCCATTTGATTATGATGGAACAGCAGAGCTAAACGGTGGAACAATTATAGTCAATGGTGAAGAAACAGATTCCATCACCAATCAATTTATGGGAGGCGAGATGGGCGGCATGCCTCAAGGTGGTGAGATGGGTGACATGCCACAGGACGGCAGCATGCCGCAGGATGGAGAGATGAGAACCCCTCCGACAGATGGTGCCTTCCCGGGTGGTGGGAAGGGAGGAACTCCTCCAGAAGGTGGACGAGGTCCTAGACAGAATACCACTGAGACCGAAGAGTAAGCATTTATAGTGAATGCGGAGAATAAGCATTTATGCTTGATAATACTTCCCATATATTTTAAAATGTTCCTGCTTTAGCTATTTGGAGGAATTTATGGCAATCGGTTTTACATACATACAGCTTATGCTTGTAATAACAATTATTTGGATCCTTGTCCGAGTAGTTGCAGGACTTGTAAAGAAAAAAGTTGATTGGAAATACGAATTAAAATTACTCACTGTATATCTCAGTATTGCACTGGTCACTAGACTAGTATACTTTCCAGAAGTTATAACACCTATGGATGACAAGGTTTACTTCTACACTGGTAAGTATGTCGTAAATAGACTTAATCTGAGACCATTTATTTACCTTAAGCATAGATATCAGGGCTGGTTTATCAATATGTATGGTAACATTATAATGTTTATTCCGGTTGGTATGGTTTGGCCTTATTGCTTTAAGAAGTTAAATAATGTATTCAAGGTAGTTCTGGCAGGTTTTGGATATTCGCTGTCTATAGAACTTTCTCAGCTATTTGTCTTTGCCAGAGGAACAGATATAGATGACCTCATACTGAATACATTTGGAGCTCTTATAGGAGCACTTCTATATTTCTACTTAACCCCTTTACTAAGAAAGATAGTTAAGAAATGTTTGGAAGTAGAAGATGAGAAAACAGATGAAAAGCTAGAAGAGCAAGAATGAGTAAATGAGAATCGTCCCTATATACTCATTTAAGAAAAGGAAGATAAAATGGGAAAAGAAAGTTGGAAACCAGGTAATATGTTATATCCAGTACCTGCAGTTATGATAAGCTGTCAGAAGCCTGGAGAGAAGGCGAATATTATAACTGTAGCATGGGCAGGAACAATATGTTCAGATCCGGCTATGCTGTCAATATCAGTTAGAAAGAGTAGATATTCACATGACATCATCAAGGAAACAGGCGAGTTTGTAGTGAATCTCGTGACAACAGAGCTGACGAAGGCTTGCGACTGGTGTGGAGTTAAGTCCGGAAGAGATGTAGATAAGTTTAAAGAAATGAAGCTTACAGAACACATTTCTGAATTCTTAGATACTCCGGCTATAGAAGAG
The DNA here is from genome assembly GCA_017480495.1 of Eubacterium sp. Taxonomy (GTDB): domain Bacteria; phylum Bacillota; class Clostridia; order Lachnospirales; family Lachnospiraceae; genus Eubacterium_Q. Next base: position 33,961 of record JAFVAQ010000037.1, read on the forward strand.
AGCCCAGTGAATATATATTGTAAGGTTAAGAAGATAGAAGAGCTTGGCTCACATGATATGTTTATTGCAGAGGTTGTGGGAGTTACAGTAGATGACAGATATATGGACAGTAAGGGCCGATTCGATCTACATGCGGCAGGACTGATAACCTATTCCCATGGAGAGTACTATTCCCTAGGCAAGAAGCTCGGTAAATTTGGGTATTCAGTCAAGAAAAAGAATAGTAAGAAACATAAAAAGAAGAAATAAGAATAAAAAAGCAAAAAAGAACAAAAAGAATAATTATTATTTCTAAGTACCTTTCAAAACGTCTATGAGTAAAAAGCTCATAGGCGTTTTTTTGCGACAGAATAATTACCATTCACAACAAATAGTCAGACAATTTGTTGAATATATATGATACTCAGTTCAGTTGATAATTATGAAATTATGATTATGAGATTATGAAATTATGAGTATGTGCATTGGTTTAAATACTGTTCCTGAATAATGGCTTTTATGCAAAAAGACATATGAGACATAACAAAATGTAAAATATACTTGACACAATGTAATCTAAGTGCTATTATCTCTATCAGAACAAGAAAACGTGCTTAATTAAAGCCGATATTTATAAAAAAGTTTTGGAGGTAATACAATGTATAACGCAGGATTAATCGTGGGTATAATTACATGTTTTGCATGTGTGTTAATTTTCGTAGCTGTTATTATTAAAATGGCTCATACAGATGGAGCAAAACCCAAGTATGATGAGAGACAGCAGGTTGCAAGAGGAAAGGGTTACACCTATGCATTTTATACTGCTGCAGTATTTGCAATAATTCCTTGTTTTATACCAGAAGGAATTAAAGTCATTTTAGGAGATATGCTTTACTTCATTCCTCTATTAGCCGGAATGCTGGTTCATATAACCTACTGTATATTCAATGATGCATATATGGAAATGAACCTTGATCCAAAGAGGTTTGTATGTATCTTTACTTGCATAGGAATTGCAAATCTTTTAATAGCATTTGCAAATTGCAAGGATGGTTTTATAGAAGATGGTTCCCTTAAGACGGGAGTTATCAATCTCAGCATGGGAATCTTATTCATGATCATTATGTTAGAAGTATTTATCAAGTCCAGACTTGATGCAAAGGAGGTCGAGGAAGATGAAGAATCTGAAGCTTAAGGCCGCCCGAGCCGGTATGGATATGTCTCAGGCAGAGCTCGCTGCTGCAGTTGGAGTGTCGAGACAGACAATTAACTCAATAGAAAAGGGTGATTATAACCCTACTATAAAGCTATGTTTAGCTATATGCAAAACTTTAAATAAGACATTAGACGAAATATTCTGGGAAGAGTAAAAGGAGGAAGGTTAAATGTCATTAGTTGTAAAAAATCTTTGCAAGAAATATGGAGAGAAGGTTGTAGTTGATGATATCAGCTTCGAGATGCCAAAGCCTGGTGTATATGCACTGCTGGGTACAAATGGAGCCGGTAAGACTACATCCATCAGAATGATCCTTGGAATGCTTGATAAGGATGGTGGAGAGGTTACATGGAATGGTAAGCCACTGAACTTCGACACATGCAACATTGGTTATCTGGCCGAAGAGAGAGGTCTATACCCTAAGTATACTTTGGTTGATCAGATCAGATACTTCGGAGAGCTTAGAGGCGTTGATAGAAAAACAGTAGATGAGAGAATCAAATACTGGGCTGAGCGACTCAAGGTTGAAGAGTATATCTATCCTGAGAAGGCTGCGGAACTTATCGAGAAGCAGCAGAACGAAGGAAGAGTAAGATATGATGAGGATGGAAATGTAATCGAAGAAGCTGAGACTAAGAAACCACAGCGTGGCAGAAAGAAGAAGGCTAAGCTTCAGAGTCCTGATCAGTTGTCAAAGGGTAATCAGCAGAAGATACAGTTCCTGATTGCAATGATCTCTGAGCCAGAGCTTCTAGTGCTTGATGAACCTTTCTCAGGACTTGACCCAGTTAATACTGACATCCTGAAGGAGGTTGTTCGTGAACAGATAGCTGCTGGAAAGTACATCATTATGTCCAGTCACCAGATGGAAGTCGTAGAAGAGTTTTGTACAGACATAACTATTCTTCATATATCTAAGGCTGTTGTATCAGGTAATCTGAATGAGATTAAGAAGGAAAGAGGACGAGTTAACCTTAGCCTTAAGGTTGAGCAGGATATATCTTCTTATATCAAGGATGCTGGAGTACAGCTGATATCTGAAAAGGAATATGAATATACACTTAAGGTTACAGGCGATGAGCAGGCAAACAAGCTGCTCAGAAGTCTTATATCTGCAGGTATCCCAATTGTTAAGTTTGACCTAAGTGAAATGTCACTTCATGAGATATTTGTAAATGCGGTTGGAGAAACAGTTGAATAATATTCTTGAGATGGAGATATAGAAATGGATAAAAGAGAAAATATATACAGCATGAAGGGATTCAAGAAGGTCTTCGGATTTACTGTCAGACAGACCTTCAAGAATAAAGGTTATCTGATCTCGTTCATTATCTTCGTGCTTGTTATGACATTTATGGGTCCTATTCAGTATATGGGACAAAGAGCAGGACAGGGGGCTGCAGAGTCTGGCCTGGAATATTCACCTACCAAGATTGAGGTAGATAATGTATATATCTATAATCAGACGCCAGTTAGCCTGGACGAGAAAGCGGTTGAAGACTTATACAAAACAGAAGACGAACTAAAGAAAGAAAATATAAATAAGGATAAACTCACGATTTACAACCTTGCTCAGGTTGGAGAGATAAGTGAGGAGGAGCTCCTGGATGGTTTAAAGGAAAAAGATGTAGCTGTTGTTATCAGTCTTGATCAGGAAGGCTATCACATAAAGAGTGTAATGGCCGATGAATCAAAGGTGGAGCTTGATGATGCAGATAAAATCGCAGAAGTCATTAATAATGATTTCGATGAGAAGAGACTAAGCGATAGTGATGTCAGTGATGACGATATCAAGATGATCTTCTCCGGGGTTAATAAGGGCGGAGTTTTATCAGAGAGCGACGTAAAGAGTGAGGAGCAGAAGACAGTTGGCAGACAGAACTATATGTTCTATATGCTGGGCTACTCAATCATAATCTTTATCGTAGTATCAATGTCCTCCTCCTATATCATTACTTCAGTAACAGAGGAGAAGCAGTCAAAGCTTGTTGAGAATCTTCTGGTAAGCGTAAGACCTATGGCACTTCTTATGGGTAAGGTTCTGGGAATGATGAGCTATGTTGTACTGGTTCTTGTATGCGGAGCTATTGGTTCCAACATATCTAATTATGTGATGAAAAATGTATTTGATATAACTAATGAGGAGTTTGGCGGTCAGGGCTTCAACTTCTCAATATTTAAAGATTTTGGTATATCTGGTGGAATAATCCTTCTTGTATCAATAGTGCTTGCATTTATAGCATTTGGTACTATTAGTGGTCTGTTCGGAAGTACCTGTAACAAGACAGAAGATATACAGAATGCAACAGGAAATGTTATGACGGTATCAATGGTTTGTTATTTTGCAGCTATAGCATCTGGAGTAATTGATAATAATATAGTAAGTCTCGTAGGAGCTATAGTTCCACCATTATCCTTCTTTACTGCACCAGTTGCATATTTAACTGGACGTATCAGCCTGCCACTTCTTTTGCTGGCATTTGTACTTCAGATAGCACTGATCGTCTTCCTAGTTATGCTATCCGCTAAGAGCTACAGAAATCTGATTCTTAGCGATTCAACGACACCGAAGTTAAAGACTATATTTAAGTCAGCTAAAATGTAAGGAGGTTTAGAGAAATGTTTAAGAATTTTGATAAAGTATTTAAATTTACATTTAAAAATCAGACCTCTACCAGTGGATATAAAAATGGAACAATTATTACAGCACTTTTGCTATTTATTATTCCGGTTGCTATATTCATGATAGCTGGAGCAGCATCAAAGTCTGACTCGGATGAGCTTAAGGAATGCGGCGCTGACAGAATATATGTTGTTGACGAAGAGGCCCCTGATGCAAATTTTGATACATTAAATATGCTCGGAATAGAGGGCTATACAGATATTAAGTATTCAAACGAAGAGTCAGTAGAGGAGGCTCTTGAGAAGATACATGATAGAGGCGAGGAGACAAGTCTTATTCTCCAGATTAAAAAGGAACATGGCGAATTATCTAGTCGTATAGTTCTTCCTGATTCTTCCAAAATTACTAAGGAAGATGCTGAAAACTACGAAGACTTCATAGATGAGACTGGAAATGTATTCGCAGTCCTTGCTTCAGGAGTATCAGTAAGTGACATGAGCCAGGTTATGATGCAGTCAGAATATTCTGTATATGATAGAACAGGATATAAGGACGGAACAGATATCTATGCAGATCAGGCGAAGGTAGATGAGCAGAAGAATGCCGACATCCTTCCTGGCTTCAATATTGCACTTACATATATAGCAACATTCATTATTTATATGGTTATTATCCTTTATGGAAATAGCATCCTTCAGAATATCGTTTTGGAGAAGAGTAATAAGCTGATGGATACAATGCTTATATCTGTTGCACCAGAGTCCATGATCTTCGGTAAGATGCTTGCTATCCTTACCGCAGGGATAATGCAGCTACTTATCTGGCTTGCAGCTATAGCTGGTGGTGTAGCAACTGGACTTAAACTATATGACACCTTCTTTGGAGATATCGGCGGCTCTGTTATTACATTTATAAAGAGTTTCTCAGAACTGGGTCTCTTTAAACCGCTGAATGTAGTTATCGGAATACTTGCTCTAATCGCTGGTATAGTTCTATATGCATCAATGTCTGCAGTAGCTGGTGCTATTTCAAGTAATAGAGAAGAGGCGGCCAGCAATCAGGGACTATTTATAATGATCCTTGTTATATGCTTCTACATAGTTCTCTTCAAGGGAATATCGGGCGGCGATGTAGCTACATGGATTTATCTACTTCCATTTACATCAGCAATGGTTCTGCCTTCTGGTATCTGCTCAGGTGTAATATCAATGGGTCTTGGACTTGCGGGTCTTGCGATAATGATAGTTTGCTGCGTGATCCTTTTAGTACTTGCTGGAAAGCTATACAAGATGATGTCCCTCTACAAGGGCAATACTGTTAATATCAGTAAGGCTATTAAAATGCTTATGAATAAGTAGTTAGAAAAGCTTCTGGAGACGGAAGTTCACAGTTGATAAGAACTAATTAAAAGTGATAAAATGATTCTATCTTAGTTAAAGAGGCATGTGAAATGTTATATACATACTATTTTACCTGTTTGCTTGCTTCGATCATTTTATCACTTTTATACGTTTATAAATGGCATAAGCATTTTGAGGTAAATATTACTTTGATATTCGTACTTATTCCTATAGCCAATCTTGGTTATGTTATTGAAAGTACGTCTAAAGATGTTGATCAGTTTATAGCAGGTACCATGATTACATATATTGGTGGCTGCTTTCTTCCTTTATTTATAAATCTCTGTGTGCTTCGATTATGTAAGATTCATGTGAAGAGATGGATGAGACTGATAGTGACAACTATTAGTTTTGTAACATATCTATTTGTTCTGACAATCGGAAGACTCCCTTATTTTTATAAGTCTATTGAAGGCAAAATGGTTGGCCATGAAATGGTTTACCAAAAGGAGTATGGAATATGGCATACCTTGCTATTTGTTGTGATAGGTTGCTATTTTGTTGTAGGACTTACTGGTATAATATATGCTTTCGTTAAGAAGTCCGAAGTTTCCAGAATAGTTCTTATACTTCTGATTTTGCCAGAGGCTCTATCTCTGTTTGGCTTCTGGGGGGCTAGACTTATTTCTAGAAAAATAGAAATTCTTCCAATTCTTTATGTGGTTGCTCAGTTTGTTTATTTGCTGATCATCCGTAGGATAACATTTTATAATATCAACGAAACTGTTATTGATTCGATGGTTCAGACCGGGGAGACAGGACTTATATCCTTTGATCTAGGATATAGATATCTCGGAAGTAATGAAACTGCAAAGGAAATAATCCCTGGACTAAGGAATCTTCACGTGGATCAGAACCTTATCGAGTGTGAATTCCTGAATCATAATGTACTTCACTGGATTAAGCATTTTAAGGATGAATCAGAGTCTAAGAATCTATATGTCATTAGGGATCCTGAAAATGAAGAAAATAATAGGGCTTACATTGTTGATGTGAATTATCTCTATCATGGCTCTAAGATAAAGGGCTATGATCTACTGCTTCGTGATGATACAAAGAATCAGAAATATATAGAGCTCCTTGATAAGTATAATAATGAGCTTGAGGAAGAGGTTGATCGTAAGACTAAAAGAATAGTTGAGATGCATGATAATCTCATTATGAGTATGGCTATGATGGTTGAAGGTCGTGATAACTCAACGGGTGGTCATGTAAAGCGTGTAAGCGACTGTACCAGGATGCTTATAGAGGAGATAAAGAAGGATAATAAGTTCGGTTTATCTGATGAATTCTTTAGAGACGTTATTAAGGCCGCTCCACTTCATGATATCGGTAAGATAACGATAGAGGACGCCATCCTTCGAAAAGAAGGTAGATACGAAGATGTAGAATATCAAATAATGAAGACTCATGCTGCAGAAGGTGCAAAGATTCTTCGTAAGATACTTAAGGATACAGACGACGAGTCTTATAAGAAAATAGCTGAAAATGTAGCACATTACCATCATGAGAGGGTAGATGGCAAGGGCTATCCTGATCATTTGAAGGGAGATGAAATACCTATTGAGGCTCGTATAGTTGCAGTAGCAGATGTATATGATGCTCTTGCATGTAGGAGAGTTTATAAGGGACGAATGTCCTTTGAAGAGGTTGACTCCATTATCATGGAGGGAATGGGAACACAGTTTGATAAAGACCTTGAAGAGTACTATGTGAAAGCCAGGGAGCATTTTGAGGAATATTATACTTCCTTGCAGGAGAATGATGCAGATTTCGACAAGGTTAAATAATATGACTTTAGTCATATACAAGATATACCTTTTTTCACTACAAAAATAAAATAGGAATCCATATAATAATGCCATGATCAAGAGTAACAGATACTTTTGAACATGGCATTAGTTAATTAATAAAGCGATTTGGGAAATGGAGATAAGTGATGGGAACAATTCTTAAAACAAATGATTTGACAAAGAAGTATTCAGGCAAGGTTGTTGTAGATAACCTAAATATAGAGATTGAAGAGGGAGAGATATTCGGACTCCTCGGACCAAACGGAGCTGGTAAGAGTACCACGATGAATATGATCTGTGGAATAGTAAGACCTACTCTTGGAAATGTTGAGTTCATGGAGAAGGACTTCAGAAAGAATCATAAGAGTTTGATAGGAGAGCTTGGATACATTCCACAGGAGCTTGCAATACATGGAAACCTTAAGGCTTGGGAGAATGTGGAACTCTTTACTTCGTTATACGGAATAAAGGGCGCTGAGCTAAAGAGTAGAATAGATGAGGCCCTCGAATATGTAGGACTTCTTGAAAAAAGAAATGATTATGCTAAGACATTTTCGGGTGGTATGAAAAGAAGACTTAATATAGCCTGCGCTATAGGACATCATCCAAAGCTTCTTATATTTGATGAGCCAACAGTTGGTATCGATCCGCAGTCAAGAAACTTCATCCTTGATAAGATTAAGGAATCTAACAAGAATGGCGCTACTGTAATTTATACCAGCCATTACATGGAAGAGGTTGAAGCTATCTGTACCAGAATCGCAATAATGGATAATGGTAAGGTTATTGCTACTGGAACCAGTGAGGAACTAAAGAAAATGGTGGTTGATGATACATCTAGTATCACCCTGGAAGAGGTATTCCTTACACTTACAGGAAAGAAGCTGCGTGATTATTAAGATGCTGAAGAGGGATATGAGATGATTAGATATTTGATTAAAAATAATGTAAAGCTGATGGCGAGAAGCAAGACAAATATATTGATTATAGTAATCGCTCCACTGATTCTGATCGCACTTCTCTCGAGTGCCTTTAAAGATATGATGGAAAGATACGAGGGCTCAGATATCGTGGCAGGATATAGAGTAGAGGGCGATGTGCCGGATGAATTAATAGAGGCCTTCGTGGACGGAGCTAATGAGAACGGCTTCACGCTTAGAGAGTTCGCTACTGGGGATCCGGAAGATATACTTAAGGATAATGATATAGGCGGCTTTGTAATATTTGAAAAGGACTCCTATAAGCTGTATCAGAGCTCTGATTATAAGGAAGAGGGCAAGATACTGGAATATTTTGTAAATGCTTTCTATGAAAACACAGCTGAGACAGCGCTTAGTATGGCGTCTGGCGGCATGGCTGGTGGTGCTGAAGCTGACTCGATTGATCTTAGGGTAGAACATCCAGATTATATGAAGTCAATCGACTCAACGGATTACTACGGAATAATTGAGATCGTCTACTTTGGATGGTGTGCGATTGTATGCGGAGCCGGTATCTTCATGAGTGAGAAGAAGTACCGTATCAGAAAGAAATATCAGGTTTCAAATCTGAATGAGTTTCAGTTATATCTGGCTAAATTTATTCCGATTGTTGTAGCTGTATTTCTAGGTATTGGATTAGCTGGGGTGCTTTCAGTAGTTCTTTTCGGAGTCCACTATGGAAATATTCTATATACTTTACTGATTATTTTATTCTCCGTAGCTGCAGCCTCGGCATTTGGCTTAATGGTATATAACATTTTCGATAATATAGTTGTGACTATAATTGCTGTTTTTGCAGCTGTATGGTTTGCGGGATTCTTTGGAGGAAGCTTTGAAACCTATATGTATTCTGTTCATCCTATGGAAGTGAAGCTTGCGTCTCCTATATATCATATAAACAGATCATTGGTAGAGCTTTCCTGCATGGGTCATAGTGATTATATAAGCAGTGCTTGTTTTTATAGCATAGCGATAATAGTAGTTTGTTCGATCGTAGCTGTAATAGCTGGAACACTTAGAAAGAGAGGCAAGGCATGATACATTTAGTTAAAACAAGTATGAAACTTTTACTTAGAACAAAGGCATTCTGGTTTTTCCTGATTCTTATGCCTATGTTATCTACACTAATACTTAAGGTTAAGTTCGACAGTTCTGCTGCATATCTAGATAATATGGAGGAGAAGATAACAGAACTTGAAAGCGATGATTCTAAGGTTGCTTACTATGGTGGTAAGGGCGAATATGTAGTGAAGGTTTATGACGCATCCCATAGTGAGATATCAGAATATGTTCTAAATAAGCTGGCTAAGAGTGGACTGATTCTTGTATGCAGAGCGGACATTTCTGATATAGAGCTTACAGACGATTACGTAGATAAGAGAATCAAGAAGGATGGATACGAGGACAAGATGGGCGTGGCTTTATTCCTTCAGCCAGATTTTGAAGAGAAAGCGTCTGCTGGTAAGGCAGAGGAGGCGGTTAATATATATGTTCTTTCTGATGATGAGAGAACAGAGGCTCTCGAAAATGAGCTTAAGTTCCAGCTGGCTAGAGTAAATAGCGCCTGTGGTAAGATGGGCACTCTTGAAATGGGTGATGATCTACTTCCAGAGAAGGAGCTTGTCTCAGTAGCCGGAGGAAATGGTAGAAATCTTACGATAAAGCAGACTAATCAGAAAACTCAGATGGGTTATGCATTTGCCTTTATGACACTCGGCTATGTATTCTGCGGAATCTTCGTAGCTCATTCAGCTATCAAGGAGCAGAAGAATGGTGTTTATACAAGAATAAGTCTAACAAAGGCTTCAACTCTTAAATATTTTGCTTCAAAGTTTGTGACTACATTTATTATTTCACTTATGATTGCAATTGTTGTTTCACTTTGTTCGATAGTTCTGGATACAAATGACCTAGGAATGAGTAAGCTTACATATATCCTGATCATTTTTATGCAGGGACTCATTTTCAGCTCAGTAAGTATGCTTATAGGAATACTCCTGGGAGATGTAATGAGCGCAAATGTTGCAGCCTTCTGTACATGGTGCTTCTCAGCACTTCTGAGTGGACTTTACTTCCCGCTCAATTATACTTCAACAGCTCTAAAGGTTATGTCCTTTATGATGCCTCAGAAATGGTTCTTAGAGGGGACAGAAATGATATTTGTTGGAGACAATAAGGCCCTTCCTATGTTAATATGTATAACGGTAGCTTACATAGCTGTAAGTGTCAGCTTGGGAAGCTTAGGTCTAAAGATGAGAAGGACGGATTCATGGGGGAATTCCTAAAAGACAATTATTTTACACTGGTTCGCGTGATCCTGATGATTACATTTTCTGTATACGGGATTATGTTTATGGGTGATAATCAAACAGGGACAGGAGTATCTGTACAGGTACTCCTGCTTGTTTCGTTTTATATAACGGCTATGGCGGTTAAGGAAATCGTTGGAAATAAGTGGCGCTTCTTCTTTTATTTTGTTGCGGCGGTGCTTCTTTGTGCACTTTATAGAGTAGGTGGAAGTGGATATATACTTCTTGTTTATTTCATGATATATGAACTGCTGCTTCTGATAGAGGTGAAGGTTATATGGTTCCTTATTCCTTATCTTGCTGTTTTTATTAATACTCCAGTTGGGTTTATGACACAGTTTTTGGTTATTACGATTCTTTGTATGTGTTATATCCAATACAAGTTTATATTCCTTTATTATAAGAATCAGATGCTGGAAGAGACAAAGACTCAGCAGGGACTGAAGAGGGATATCGAGAAGCGGGAGTATGCCACGAGAGTAGAACTTAAGAAGAATATCCTCGAGTCAGAGAATCGAGTTTTGGAGGAGAGGGCGCAGCTCTCACAGACCTTGCATGATAAGCTTGGCCACAATATTAATGGCTCCATTTATCAGCTCGAAGCGAGCAAGGTCGTTATGGATAAGGATCCAGAGAAAGCTCGCGGAATGATACAGGCGGTCATAGATCAGCTCCGTACCGGAATGGATGAAATAAGGGCTATCCTTAGGAAAGAGAGGCCGGACAAGAAACAAATGGCGCTCCTTCAACTATATGAACTGTGTGAGGACTGCAACAAGAAGGGTGTAGAAGCAGAGCTTACAAATGAAGGCGACCTTACCAAGATTACGGACGAAGTGTGGGAGGTTATTCTGGATAATGCTTTTGAAGCCGTAACAAACTCAATGAAATATTCTAAGTGTAAGAATATTAATATCGCGATAACAGTTCTTAATAAGATGGTTAAGTGTATAATATCCGATAACGGTATCGGATGTGATAAGATAGAAGATGGCATGGGAATCTCCGGTATGCGTCAGAGAACCCGCGCCGCCGGTGGAACTATAAGCTTTGAATCCAGGGATGAGTCAGGTATGAACACCTCAACCCCTGGCTTTACAGTAAACATGCTACTACCACTTTGAAATAAGTAGATGGATTTGCACACCTTATTTGCACATTTCTAGTTCAGGAGAAGGATATGGAAAAGATTAAAGTTATAATTGCAGATGATAGCGATTTTGTTAGAGATGGTATGAAGATCATCCTGGATGTCGATGATGATTTCGAAGTACTGGGCTGCGCCTCGAATGGCCGCGAGGCGATAGAAATCGCTGAGAAGGAGAGGCCGGATGTGTTTCTTATGGATATTCAAATGCCAGAAATGGATGGAATAGAAGCTACGAAATATATCGTGGAGCATGACCTGGGAAAGGTTCTGATACTAACAACCTTTGACGATGATGATCTGGTTAAGCAGGCTCTGAGCAGTGGGGCTAAGGGTTACCTTATCAAAAATCATACACCAGACCATTTGAAACAAATGATTAAGTCGGTATATAATGGTACGGGCGTTATGGAGGAGAGCATTCTCGAAACTCTGACATCTACTTCAGGGCAGAGTGGACAGACTCAGACTTCTGATGCTACGGCCTTTAATCCTGAAGGATATTCAGAAAGAGAACTTGATATAATCAAAGCTGTAGCTGAAGGACTGTCGAATAAGGAGATAGCTGCAAAGCTCTTCCTGACAGAGGGGACGGTTAAGAACTATATTACAAACCTTCTATCGAAGGAAAATCTTTCTCACAGAACCGCCCTTGCGGTATATTATCTTACTGGAAAAAAATAAATTATTAAGGAGTTTATTATGAACAAGAGGATCATTGCTGGCGTTATACTTATGGTGCTTATCGGACTCATTGTCTATACACTGATGTTTCCGGTAGACATGGCAGCACTAGATGGATATGAGAGCAAGTTTTATTCGACACCAATTGCTCTTATGCCACCAATTATTGCTATTCTTCTAGCGCTTATTACAAAAGAGGTTTATTCCTCCCTTTTTCTAGGAATAGTGAGTGGAGCACTTCTATACTCCAACTTCAACCTAGAACTTGCACTTAATACTATGTTCTTCAACGAAGATGGAGGAATGCTATACAAGATAGCAGATACCTTTAATGCAGGAATCCTTGTATTCCTTGTAATGCTCGGAATCCTAGTTGCTTTGATGAATAGAGCAGGCGGTTCTGCAGCTTTCGGAGCTTGGGCTTCGAAACGTATCAAGACTCGTATTGGTGCTCAGGTAGCGACAGTAGTACTTGGAATGCTTATTTTCGTAGATGACTACTTCAACTGTCTTACAGTAGGTAGTGTTATGAGACCAGTTACAGACACTCATAAGGTGTCACGTGCAAAGCTTGCATATATAATTGATGCGACAGCAGCACCTGTTTGTATCATTGCACCTATTAGTTCCTGGGCAGCAGCAGTAACATCTTCAGTTCCTGAGGACGCTGATATAAATGGTTTCCAGGCCTTTATCAAGACTATTCCTTATAACTATTACGCGATTCTTACAATCATAATGATGTTCTTCGTTATCTTTAGACGTCTTGATTACGGAGCAATGAAGACTCATGAGTTAAATGCTTATAAGGGCGATCTTTTCACAACTGGTTCTGCCGGAAAGGGTATAGATCCACAGGATCCAGTAAGTGAGAAGGGCATAGTTCTGGACCTTATACTTCCAGTTGCTGTTCTTATCTTTGCTTGTATCATGGGAATGGTTTATACAGGTGGTTTCTTCGATGGAGTTGATTTCGTAACAGCCTTTGCAGATGCAGATGCTTCTGTGGGTCTTGTATTTGGTGGAATAATTGCAGTTATATTCACATTTTTCTATTACATGCTTCGTGATGTTATAAGCTTTGGCGAATTCATGGAATGTGTATCGGAAGGCTTCAAGTCGATGGTACCTCCAATCCTTATACTTACCTTTGCGTGGACCCTTTCAGGAATGACAAATCTCCTCGGAGCTAAGTTCTGGGTAGCTGCAAAGGTTGCAAAATCAGCAGCTAGTATGCAGTCTATGCTTCCAGCGGTTATATTCCTGGTTGCTCTTGGACTTGCCTTCAGTACAGGTACTTCATGGGGAACCTTCGGAATCCTTATTCCTATAGTTATGGGCGTTTTCCCGAGCGGAGAAATGATGTATATATCTATCTCGGCTTGTCTGGCCGGAGCCGTTTGTGGGGACCACTGTTCACCTATTTCGGATACTACTATCATGGCCTCAGCAGGAGCAGAGTGTAACCACATCAATCACGTATCGACGCAGCTGCCGTATGCACTGACGTGTGCGGGAGTCTCGTGTGTTACTTATATAGCCGCGGGCTTCATTAAAAATGCCCCTATTTGCCTTGCTGTAGGCGTAGTTCTTATGATAACAACACTTTTTGTTATAGAGAATATTGTTGGTAGAGAGCCAGAAGATACTGGTGCTGAAACAGCAAAAGAATAGATTTTATTTGAATAATTAGTGTGCTATAATTGCGTGTGTTAAAAGTATTTTATAGGAGGTAAAAACAATGACAATTTATTCTGTATTTGATCCTGAATTCAGAGAATACGGAAAGGTTCTCACGGGATACGATACGAGCGAGCTAGTAGAAGCGATGAAGAAGGTGGAAATGCCATCTGAAGGCGTGGCTTATGAGCCATGGATCGATTCTCTTGAAGCTTGCAAGATCTTTGGAGAGCTGGGCGAGAATGCATTCGGGGGAATGCCAATCGAGCTAGGTATGTGCTGGGGATACAACAGATCCCTTAACTGCTTGGAGTATCACAGAAACAGTGAGATTAATATCGGCGCAACAGACTTCGTGCTTCTTCTTGCTAAGCAGGAGAAGATAATTGATGGAAAGCTTGATACAGCTGATGTAGTTGCTTTTGAGGCTCCTGCTGGTGCTGTGGTTGAAGTATATGCTACATCCCTTCATTATGCTCCATGTAGAGTAAACGAGGAAGGTTTCAGAGTAGCTGTAGTTCTTCCAAGAAACACAAATACTGATCTGGAGAAGGGGGCTGAAAAAGACCCTGAGGATAAGATGCTCTGGGCTAGAAATAAGTGGCTCATCGCTCATCCAGATGCTTCAGAAGCAGGACAAGGCGCTTACGTAGGTCTCGTTGGTGAGAACATAAGCATTTAATCTAGTAATAAATGAGGTAGTACCATGACACTTCAACAGCTTAAATATGTTATAGAAATAGCTGATTCAGGCTCAATGAATGAGGCGGCTAAAAAGCTTTTTATATCTCAGCCAAGTTTATCAGGTGCCGTAAAGGAACTGGAAACAGAACTGGGGTTTGATATATTTCTTAGATCTAACAGGGGTATTCTTATAACTCCAGATGGAGAAGAATTCCTGGGATACGCCAGACAGGTGTGTGACCAGTTTGATATTCTGTCTGATCACTATATAGATAAGAAGAATAGGCATAAGTTCAGTGTTTCTATGCAGCATTATTCCTTTGCTGTAAAGGCTTTCGTTGAAGTAGTAGAGCAGTACGGAATGGATAGCTTTGAGTTTGCAGTTCATGAAACGAAAACTATGGAGGTTATCGAAAATGTAAAGAACTTCAAGTCTGAAATCGGAGTTCTATACCTGAATGATTTTAACGAGAAGGTTCTGAATAAGTTATTCTCCGTTAATAATCTTGAATTTAAAGAGCTTTTTACGTGTGATACTTATGTATATATAAGTTCAAACCATCCTTTGGCAGATAAGAAGGTTATATCCATGAAGGAACTGCAAAAATATCCGGTTCTTTCGTTTGATCAGGGAATGAACAGTTCGCTTTTCCTGGCAGAGGAACAGTTTAGTACCTATGATTATTCTAGAATCATAAAGGCTAATGATAGAGCAACTATACTGAATCTGATGGTCGGACTTAATGGATATACCCTTTGCTCCGGTATTATCAGTGAAGATCTGAACGGAGATGGATATGTTGCCATTCCTCTTAAGGAGAAAAATAAAATGAGGATTGGCTATATCAAGCGCAAGGATACATCCTTAAGTGAGATTGGTAAACTATATATAGACGAGCTGTCGAAGTACGAAGCTTATGTCTTTGATAAGAAAAATGCAAAATAAAATGTGATTAATTAATATAATCGCTTAGTTTCTTATTGTAGAAGAAGTCATGTGTGAGTTCGCTGTACTCTTTCCATAGAGGGAGCGTCTCACACTTTTTTCGTCTAGGACAGGCAGGCGCTCCTTTTACCAAGCAAGCCACGGGTGTGAGAGTGCCTTCCATAAGTTCTATTATTTCGCCTAGGTTATAATCCTCAGGCTTTCTGCATAGCTTATATCCGCCGCCTTTGCCGCTGGCGCCAACTATAAGCTTACCTGAAACCATTTCCTTTACTATGGCTTCTAAATATTTCTTCGAGATATCCTGTCTCTCAGCTATATCCTTTAGGGGAATATAACTCCCTGTATCATTTTTAGCTAGATCGATCAACACTCTGATTGCATATCTTCCTTTTGTAGATATCATTTTGCCTTCCTCCTTATTTATCTCGTTCTGATTTATACCCCTTTAAGCAGGATAAAGAATCATTTTCACCCTATTATATATAGGTTAAGTGGGTTATTCAAGAGTGAAGCCATTTATAGATTGCTAAAATAATCAAAAAGACCGCAAAAACACTGTAAAATAAAGGAAAAACAAGGTTATAGGAATTTCCTATAATCAGCGCAAAGTATTTCCAATGGCTTATAACGTTAAAACCTATTGACTGGGTAGGTGAATAGTGATATTATTCACCCATCGAACGAAAAAACATGTTTTTTAAAAATGAATTTTTCACCATCAAGGAGGATTAATATTATGAGCAATTACAAATTTGAAACACTTCAGTTACACGTAGGTCAGGAACAACCAGATCCAGCAACAGATGCAAGAGCTGTTCCAATTTATCAGACAACATCATATGTATTCAGAAACAGCCAGCATGCAGCAGACAGATTTGGCCTTGCTGATCCAGGAAATATTTATGGAAGACTTACAAATTCAACTCAGGGAGTATTCGAGGATAGAATAGCTGCTCTTGAAGGAGGAAGCGCTGGACTTGCAGTTGCATCTGGAGCAGCAGCTATATCATATACTATACAGGCTCTCGCAGCTAACGGTGGTCACATCGTAGCACAGAAGACAATCTACGGAGGAAGCTACAACCTGTTAGCACATACACTTCCACAGTACGGAATAAATACTTCATTTGTAGACATTCACAATCTGGAGGAAGTTAAGGCAGCTATAACAGCTGATACAAGAGCTATTTACCTTGAGACACTTGGAAATCCAAATAGTGATATTCCTGATATCGATGCTGTAGCAGAGATAGCACATTCAAATGGTATTCCAGTAGTTGTTGATAACACATTTGGTACTCCATACCTCATTCGTCCAATCGAGCACGGAGCTGATATAGTAGTACATTCTGCTACAAAGTTCATCGGAGGTCATGGAACAACTCTTGGCGGTGTTATCGTTGAGTCAGGTAAGTTCAACTGGAAGGAGAGCGGAAAATACCCTAACATCGCAGCTCCAAACCCAAGCTATCACGGAGTATCTTTCTACGACGTTGTTGGCCCAGCTGCATTTGTTACATATATTCGTGCTATTCTCCTAAGAGATACAGGATCAACACTTTCACCATTTAATGCATTCCTTCTTCTTCAGGGTACTGAGACACTTTCCCTTAGACTTGAGAGACATGCAGAGAATACTAAGAAGGTAGTTGAGTTCCTCAGCAATCATCCAAAGGTAGAAAAAGTAAATCATCCTTCACTTCCAGATCATCCAGATAATGAGCTGTACAAGAAGTACTTCCCTAATGGTGGAGCATCTATCTTCACATTTGACATCAAGGGCGGAAAGGAAGAGGCTTGGAGATTCATCGACAACCTCAAGATATTCTCACTTCTTGCAAATGTAGCTGATGTTAAGAGTCTTGTTATTCATCCAGCATCAACAACTCACTCACAGCTTTCAGAGGAAGAACTTCTGGATCAGGGCATCAAGCAGAGTACTATTCGTCTTTCAATCGGTACAGAGCATATTGATGATATTATCGCTGATCTTGAAAATGGATTTGCAGCAGTATAAGGATAGATATATAATATCTAAGGAATATAAAACATAAAAAAATATTTTAAATAATAATAGAAAGGCAGGTCATATAACTATGGCGAATATATACAAAGGAACACTTGGATTAATAGGTAACACCCCACTTGTAGAAGTGGTAAATATTGAGAAGGAACTTGGACTTGAGGCTACAATCCTTGTCAAGTTGGAGTACTTTAATCCAGCTGGTAGTGTTAAGGACCGTATAGCTAAAGCAATGATTGAGGATGCTGAAGAGAAAGGAATACTTAAGGCAGATTCAGTTATTATTGAGCCTACCTCAGGAAATACAGGTATAGGACTTGCCGCTATTGCCGCTGCAAAGGGATATCGTATCATCCTTACTATGCCTGAGACTATGAGTGTTGAGAGAAGAAATATCCTCAAGGCTTATGGTGCTGAGCTTGTACTTACTGAAGGTGCTAAGGGTATGAAGGGCGCTATTGAGAAGGCTCAGGAGCTTTCAGAGGAGATTCCTAATAGCTTTATTCCTGGTCAGTTTGTTAACCCAGCCAATCCAGCCATCCATAAGGCAACTACAGGTCCTGAGATCTGGAAGGATACAGATGGAAATGTAGATATCTTCATCGCTGGTGTTGGTACAGGTGGAACTGTAACAGGTACAGGAGAATACCTTAAGGAGCAGAATCCAAATGTTAAGGTTGTTGCTCTTGAACCAGAGGATTCACCAGTTCTTTCTGAGGGTAGAAGTGGAGCTCACAAGATTCAGGGTATCGGTGCTGGATTCGTTCCAGATGTTCTGAATACAGATGTATTCGATGAAGTATTCAAGGCTTCAAATCAGGATGCCTTTGAAACAGCTAAGCTTCTTGCAGCAAAAGAGGGTATATCTGTTGGTATATCTTCAGGAGCAGCTCTTTTTGGTGCTATTACTCTGGCTAAGAAGCCTGAGAATAAGGGCAAGGTAATAGTTGCACTTCTTCCAGATAGTGGTGATAGATATTATTCAACACCTCTCTTTACAGAAGGCTAATGTTATATAAACCGACTATTAATATAGTAAAATGAAAACGAAGTATACCACTCAGTTTTAGGCTGAGTGGTATATTTTTGTGTGTGGAAGAACAAAGAATTTAGGCATGAGTTCTTTCCTATAGTTAGTTATAACTTATTATTATAAAAGTTATTTAAAAATATTCTTGAAATTTTAATGTTGCTATGGTATAACTAATGCGGATTAAATATATCTAATATAATATACATATATCTAATACAATATACATATATCTAATGACAAACATTTCAAAGGGGTAAAAACATGAATTTAAATGACGCAGAGTTAGGCAAGGAATACATCATAGCTGATGTAAATACTGATGGTGACGAGGAAATGGAAGGCTTTCTTTTTTCATTAGGTTGCTACAGTGGTGAGAAGATAACAGTCGTTGACAAGAAGAAGAATCTTGTTGTTTCTATCAAGGATGCTAGGTACAACATAGATCCTGAGCTGGCAGCGGCTATTCTTATTAATTCATAATTAATTTTTATAATACACTATCAAGGAGGAATGATTATGAGAATCGCGTTAACGGGTAATCCTAATAGTGGTAAGACCACTATGTATAACGCTCTTACTGGCCGTAAGGAAAAAATAGGTAACTGGGCCGGTGTTACTGTAGACAAGAAAGAGAGCCCTATCAAGAAAGCTTATGTTGAAGGAAGCGAGGAGCTTATTGCAGTCGATCTGCCAGGAGCTTATTCTATGTCACCTTTTACATCTGAGGAGAGTATCACTAGTAGCTACGTAAAGCATGAGAATCCTGATGCTATCATTAATATCGTAGATGCTACAAACCTCAGTCGAAGCCTTTTCTTTACAACTCAGCTTCTGGAGCTTGGCGTTCCTGTTGTTGTTGCTCTTAATAAGAGTGATATAAATGATAAGAAGGGCAATAAGATAGATATCGAGAAGTTATCTGAGAAGCTTGGATGTCCTGTAGTAAGAACAGTATCAACTTCAGACGAAGGACTTAAGGACGCTGTTAAAGCTGCTGCAGCTCTTAATGGTAAAGGACAGAAGGCTCCTTATACAGAGGGAGATATCGATCTTACAAATAAGGAAGAGGTTGAAAAGGCAGATAGAGCGCGTTTCGACTATGTAAATTCAATTGTTAAAGAGGTTGAGGTTCGTAAGACCTTAACAAAGGATAAAAATATTGGAGATAAGATAGATAAGATTGTAACAAATCCTATTATTGGTCTTCTCATATTTGCTGGTATTATGTGGGTTGTTTTCTATGTATCACAGACAACGGTTGGTACATGGCTTGCAGATATACTTGTTGGTTGGATAGAGACCTTCCAGGGATGGGCAGGAGACAAACTGGCAGATGCAAATCCACTTGTTTACGCACTTTTAGTTGATGGTATTATCGGTGGTGTTGGTGCCGTTGTTGGTTTCCTTCCACTTGTAATGGTAATGTACTTCCTTATCGCACTCCTCGAGGATTGCGGTTATATGTCAAGAGCAACAGTTGTTCTTGATCCAATATTCAAGAGAGTAGGTCTTTCAGGTAAGTCTGTTATTCCTATGATCATCGGAACAGGTTGTGGTATTCCAGCTATTATGGCATGCCGTACAATCCGTAACCAGAGAGAAAAGAGAGCAACAGCTATGCTGGCAACATTTATGCCATGTGGAGCTAAGCTTCCAGTAATAGCGCTTTTTGCAGGTGCATTCTTCCCAGAATCTAAGTGGGTTAGCTTTGTAGCATATATGGGCGGTATCGCACTTGTACTGCTCGGAGCTCTTCTCATCAAGGCAATTACAGCAGCTAAGTTCAGAAAGTCATTCTTTATTATTGAGCTTCCTGAATATAAGGTTCCAAGTCTTAAATTTGCATTCTTCTCAATGCTTGAGAGAGGTAAGGCTTATATTATTAAGGCAGGTACAATTATTCTTGTATGTAATACAGTAGTTCAGATTATGCAGAGCTTTAACTGGCACTTCCAGGCAGTTGAAGAAGGAGCAGAGGATACATCCATCCTTGCTTCTATAGCAGGTCCATTCGGATATCTTCTTGTTCCAATCGTTGGTATAGCAGCTTGGCAGCTTGCAGCAGCAGCTATCACAGGTTTCATTGCAAAGGAAAATGTAGTTGGTACTATCGCAACAGTTTATGCTATTACAAACCTTGTTGATCCTAATGAGCTGGAGCTTGTTGGAAGCGGAAATGCAGTAGCAGTTGCAATGGGTATTACAAAGGTAGCAGCACTTGCTTATCTGATGTTTAACCTCTATTCACCACCTTGCTTCGCGGCCCTCGGTGCTATGAACTCTGAGATGCAGAGTAAGAAATGGTTGTGGGGAGCTATTGGACTTCAGTTAGGAACAGGATACACTGTTGGATTCCTTATCTATCAGATAGGAACACTTATTACAACAGGTGCATTTGGAGCAGGCTTCGTAGGCGGACTTATATTCGAGGTTGTATTCGCAGCAATCCTCTTTGGTATCATCCGTCACAACAATAAGGCTGTAGCTGTTGATTATAAGTTAGCTTAGTTAAGATAAGTTACAATTAATATGTATATACTCCTGCTTGGCGGGATATATAATAAACTCCTTTGATGCAGAATCGCCACACTTAATCCGTGTGGCGATTCTTTTATTATAATCTTATAACATAGTTGTAAATATACTCATTAACACGGTTATCGTTGCCATCGAAGCAATAGTTGAAACAGTAATGGCGCTAGATAGTAGCTCTGTATCCTCGCCCATTTTTTCAGACTGAATGAGTGGCAGGTTACCTATTGGCATCTCTGCCATGAGGCATATGCCAAGAATTGTTATATCATCACAGTGCGCGGCTCTAAGTATAAAGAAGAGCGCTACAGGTACCAGTATCATTCGGATCAGAATGTAAGCCCAAATCCTTATATTCTTTAGTCCCTTAGTAATATCTGATCTTGCGATAGATACACCGAGGAGTGCCATTGATAGGAAGACTGTGGCATTTCCGATGTAGCTTATACTGCTTGAAATAATAAGTGGTGGCTTCAGGTCAAACCAGAAAACTACGAGTGCAAGCAGTGCCATGATGGTTCCCGGACTAAAGACCTTCTTAAGATTCATTTTCTCTTTGCCGCGTCCGAGAATCGTTATTCCGTGTGTATAGAAGAGCAGGCTGTACATGACATTACATACGATTACATATAAAATGGCATTTTCTGGCAGGATTGCTCTAGCTACAGGAATTCCGATGAAACCGACATTTGTATAAACGGTCATTAGGTTGAAGAACCTTTGATTATCCCTTTCGACTCTTAGAATAATTGGAAGTATGAATCCTAGAATAACAAGGAATATATAGAATAGTGCGCCGATAATGAGCGCTTCTATTAGATCCTCATGCGTTGCAGATACATTTCCAGATAACATGGATGCAAGTATCAGTGCGGGGTTACAGATATCCATGATAATAACTGATATTTTTTGAGAGGTCGTGTTATCGATGACCTCTCTTTTATATAGATAGATTCCGATAGCAACCAGGATGGTTATAACTCCCATTTGCTCTAGTGTAACGATGGTACTCATTTATAATTCCTTTACGACCTTTTGTAAGCGTCAGTTTTTAGGTGACAATAGCTTAAATGTTTCAAGTGACTAATTGATTATATAATAATCGAGATATATTGCAATAAAAATGTATAACATTTCTCGTTGCATTTTTACGTAGGTTAAAGTAACATAACTTACTGTAAATAGGATTTACATCAGAGGAGTTAATTAAATGACACTTAGAGAACTTGGAATAGGCGAGTCTTGTATTATCAAGGCCGTCGGTGGGGAAGGTGCGCTCAGACAGCACTTTCTTGATATGGGCGTTATTCCTGGCGCAGAAATGACTCTTATAAAGTTTGCCCCTATGGGAGACCCTATGGAGCTTAGAGTTCATGGCTATGAGCTGACGCTCAGACTGGATGATGCTGAGAAGATTGAGATAGAGAAGACAGCTTCCGTTTCTGAACTTCGAGACGAAAATGATCTTGAAGCTGAGGATTCGAAGAGTGGTAAGGATAAAAGCGGTAGTAAAGATAGAGGTAAGTCCAAGGTTCATCACCCAGGACTTGGTGAGGGCGGTATCTATCATGATAAAACACATGAGAACCCGCTCCCAGAAGGCGAAGTGATAAGCTTTGCTTTGGCTGGAAATCAGAATAGTGGTAAGACTACACTTTTCAATCAACTGACAGGTTCTAATCAGCATGTCGGCAATTTCCCAGGCGTAACAGTAGATAGAAAATGTGGTGGTATCAGAAATGTACCAAATACAGAGGTTGTTGATCTTCCGGGTATATATTCTCTATCCCCATATACAGATGAAGAGATAGTTTCGAGACAATATATAATCGGCGAGAAGCCAAAGGGAATAATAAATATAGTAGATGCTACAAATATAGAGAGAAATCTATATCTTACTATGCAGCTTATGGAGCTGGATATCCCTATGGTGCTTGCTCTAAATATGATGGACGAGGTTCGCGGTAATGGCGGATCTATCAAGATAAATGATATGGAGGCGCTGCTCGGAATCCCGGTTATTCCTATATCAGCGGCTAAGAATGAAGGTGTAGATGAGCTTATAAGCCATGCTATGCATGTCGCTAAATATCAGGAGAGCCCTGGTAAGAAGGACTTCTGTGATGAAAAGGATCATGGCGGAGCAGTACATAGATGTCTCCACGGTATCATGCACCTGATAGAGGACCACGCAAAGAGGGCAGAGATTCCCGTAAGATTTGCGGCTAATAAGGTTATAGAGGGAGATGCCCGAGTTATAGATGCTCTGGAGCTCTCACAGAATGAAAAGGAAATGATAGAACATATCATTCTTCAGATGGAAGAGGAACGAGGTCTGGATAGATCTGCAGCCATAGCAGATATGAGATTCTCCTTTATTCAGAAGCTCGTCTCAGCTACTGTTGTAAAACCTGCTGAGAGTAAGGAAAGGGAGAGAAGTGAGAAGATAGATAGGATACTGACCGGAAGATTTACAGCGATTCCTGCATTTATCCTAATCATGGGGCTTACCTTCTTCCTGACATTTAATGTTATAGGAGCCTGGCTGCAGGGCCTGTTGGAGAAACTGATCGACTATGGGGCTGCTAGTCTCGATAAACTCCTGACCGCTTCAAATGTAAATGATGTCGTTCATTCGCTAATTATAGATGGAATAATAAATGGTGTAGGTAGTGTACTTAGCTTCCTTCCGATAATCATCATTTTATTCCTGTTCCTTTCACTTTTGGAGGATTCAGGTTATCTCGCAAGAGTAGCCTTTGTTATGGATAAGCCTCTCAGAAAGCTAGGTCTATCTGGAAGAAGTATAGTTCCTATGCTTATAGGCTTTGGTTGTTCGGTGCCGGGAGTTATGTCCAGTAGGACGCTTCCTTCTGAACGAGATAGAAAAATGACAATAATGCTTATTCCTTTTATGAGCTGTACCGCTAAGATTCCGATATATGGCTTCTTTACAGCGGCATTTTTCCCTGGTAAAGGTGCGCTTATAATGATCGGACTATATCTGATAGGTATAGTTGTCGGAATCCTTACGGCAGCAGTTGCAAAGAATACAGTCTTTAAGGGCGAAGCTGTACCATTTGTTATGGAGCTTCCTAATTATAGGCTTCCTGGGGTTAAGAATGTAGCACAGCTGCTTTGGGAGAAGGCAAAGGATTTCCTGATAAAAGCCTTCACGGTTATTTTTATTGCGACTATCGTTATATGGTTCCTTCAGACCTTTAATACTCATCTGGGACTAGTTAGTGATCCGCAGGATAGTATACTTGCTAGAGTAGCGGAGTTCATATCTCCTGTATTTAAACCACTAGGCTTCGGGGACTGGAGAATAACTACGGCGCTGATTACGGGCTTTATGGCGAAGGAGAGTGTGGTATCTACATTATCGATACTCTTTGGCAATACAGCGACACTTGTCGGAAGTATTACTCCGACAGCCGCTATGGCACTCCTTGTTTTCTGCCTGCTTTATACCCCTTGTGTAGCAGCGATTGCTTCAGTTAAGAGAGAGCTTGGAGCTAAATGGGCCCTTATGATGGTTGGACTTCAGTGCGCGGTTGCGTGGGTAGTTGCCTTCCTGATAAATGTTATTTTTTAAAAAAATATAAGTCTTAATGACTTCTTAATAAGTTAAATGATATAAAGGTACTGTAAACAGCGCAGTTTGCAGTACCTTTTTAAAAAAGATTTATGACTAATTAGAGGTGAATGATGAAGAAAAGCATTTTAACCGTAAAAGATGTACAGAAGACATTTGCAAGTAATGGACAGCAGGTTCACGTGCTTTCAAATGTAAATATGGAAATATATGATGGAGACTTTACCGTGATTATGGGTTCGTCTGGGTCTGGTAAATCAACCCTCCTGTATGCGCTTTCCGGAATGGATAAGGCGACTGCCGGACAGGTTCTCTTCACGAGTAAGAAGAGAGAGGGCGAAAATGACCAAGAGGTTGACATAACACAGACTAAAGAAAGACAGATGTCAAAGCTTAGAAGCGAAGATTTTGGTTTCGTCTTCCAGCAGATGCATCTCGTAAGCAATCTGACTCTCCTCGAAAATGTTGCAGTCACAGGTTATCTGGATAAGAGCAGAAGTGCTGCAGATACAAAGAAAAAGGCGGAGGAGCTCCTGGATAGAATGAGTCTCACTGAGGTTAAGAATCATTTGCCTTCAAGAGTATCAGGTGGAGAGCAGCAGAGATGCGCTATTGCAAGAGCGGTTATAAATGATCCTACAGTTCTTTTTGCGGATGAGCCAACAGGTGCACTTAATAAGAAAAATACAACCGCGGTTCTAGATCTTCTTACGGATATAAATAATGAAGGTCAAAGTATAGTAATGGTTACTCATGATATAAAGTCTGCTATCAGAGGTAATAGACTTCTATATCTCGAGGACGGAAACATAGTAGGCGAGCTCGAGCTCACTAAATATGGTGAGAAGAATATTGCCGGAGAGCCACTTCAAAGCGATAAATCCCGCGAAGCTCAGGTAAATGCTTGGCTCGAATCTCTTGACTGGTAACAATATTTTATCTGGAGCTACGCTAAGGATCTTATATAGGAGTATAGAGATGGAAACATTCTCACTTGTTAAAGCAAGTATAAGAAATAGAAAAGGCACCATGATTAGTTTCATGCTTCTCACTATGTTCATCGTAGTTAGTGTAATAACTATGATCGGAGTTAGAAAGAATTATGAGACGGCTATTGATGAGGCCTTTAAGATAGAAGATAAAGGCGTAATATTCGCTTATTTTGATAATAGTAAATATTCAGAGGAACTTAAAAAGAAGGTAGAGGCTGAAGATACAGTAGATCATGTAGAGGTTTATGATGCTCTGGTCGGAAGAAAAGCTACTGTAGGAAAAGAAGAGGAAAGTAATGGCTATTTTGTAACTAAAATGCTAGATACACTGCCTATTATGAATAGCGACTGTTCTGACCTCATTATGCCGGGCACGAAGGAACATGCTTCTCTTGGTCTTAAGAAGGGGGAAATCTATTTACCATACGGAATACATGGAACCCTGGGGGCTGAGGCAGGAGGGAAGATATCAATAGACTTCATGGATGAAACTAGGGAATTTACTGTTAAAGGTTTCGTACAGGACGCTTATATGGGTTCTTCCATTATGGGTTGGAAAACAGTATTTCTAAGTGAAGAGGATTTTGATGAAATATATGCTAACGTAAAGAAACAGTCAGATGAGCTTCAAGATAAAAATAATTCCTTTTATGGAACAATCACCTATGTATTCCCTACAGAGAAGGCGGATGAATCCTCAAATGTCTTTCTTAGGGACTTGAATCTGGCTACTAAGTTTGATGATTTATCTATTTCCTCACTCTCAAAAGAGACCGCTGAACACTACACAGGAATATTTATAAATATAATCCTTGCGGTAATAACTGGATTTGCAGTACTTCTTCTGGCTATATTTATAATCGTAGCCGGCCATAATATCAGCACTGAAACGGAAATAGATTATGTAAACCTGGGTATACTTAAGAGCCAAGGCTTTACTAATAAGAAAATCCGTACTATCTATGTTATTCAGTACCTTTTTGTAGAACTGGTAGGAGTTATACTCGGAGTTATCGTCTCTATTCCTCTGGAAAGAGTTATGAGTTCAGTATTCTTCGAACTAACATCGATTATCCCAGCAAAGCAGGTGCCTGTACTTGAAGCGGTAATTTTCACACTTGCTCTGTTTTTAGTAACAGTTATCTTTGTTTGGCTCTTCACCCGAAGAGTATCAAGAACAACACCGGTTAAAGCTATTACAAAGGGAAGAGATGATTTCTACTTCGATAGTAGGATAAATGCCCCAATATTTAAGAAGGGACAGGGCTTCTGGCTTGGACTTCGCCAGATAACCTCTGCTCCAAAGCGTTATATAAGTATTGTAGTAGTAACTTCGCTACTTATCTTTACTATCATAACCGTTGAGCTCATGGGAGGTTTCATTCAGTCTAGAGAAGCTCTTGAATCCATGGGTGAGCCATTTTACGAGATTGAATATGCATTTAATGTGAATGAACCAAAGTATTCAACAGAGGATATTGAAGAAATCGTAGAGAAATATTCTAATATCAAGAGTAAACAGTATTGGTCACACATTTATATGTCTATAGAGGGCGAAAATGTAAGCTGTATAGTTAAAGCCTTCCCAGACCAACTATCCACTGTCTATAAGGGTAGAGATATCAAGTATGATAATGAGATAGTTATCACGGAACAGATTAGCGATCTTCTGGATATAAATGTAGGAGATACAGTTTCCATCGGTCGTGATGAACTGTCTGAAGACTTTGTTGTAGTAGGCATTTTCCAGACTATGAATGATACAGGAAAATGTATCTCCATGTCTCTAGAAGGACTTGATAGACTGAAGAAGGACAAAACTAAGAAATACAAATACAATCAGCTGAGTATGCACGGCATAATCCTGGATGATCCAAGTGATGGTAAGAAGATTGAAGAGGAAGTTAAAGAAAAGTATGGCGATGAAGTAGAAATCAAATTCAGTGACTTCGATAAAGATAAGGCCATGTTCGTAAATAACTTCTATACCGCAGCAGATGGTTCAAGAATCCTTATATATACACTGTCCTTTATCTTCGCGATAGTTACTGTCCTCATGGTATGTAACAAAGCATTTATTCAGGAACGTACAGATTTAGGCATATATAGAGCTATCGGATTCTCTGTTGGAAGTATCCGTAGACAGTTTGCAACGAGATTCACAATACTGTGCCTCATCAGTTCAGTCTTCGGTATTATTATAGCTAGGCTCTTCTCCGAGAAGATGATGTCCTCAGTTTTCGCTATGTTTGGAATACCTCACGTAGTCCTAGACTTTGATTTCTGGTTCTTTATGAAGCCGATACTTGTATTCCTCGTTGTATACTTCATCTTCGGCTACATAGCGTCCCGTAAGGTGAAGAAGCTAAGTTCTAGAGAACTTATAACAGAATAAAAGAAAGTGTAAACGCCGAGCAAATATGATAAACACTTTTCGAGACCGTTGCGGGTCTCGGTGCTTAGTGAACACGAGCACAAAGTGCGAAGTGTGAACTTAGCAAGCTCATTAAAAGCGAAGCTTGTAATGAGCGGTCCGCTAGGGGTAGCCCGCACCGAGCGGAAGCGATGTCGAGAATAAGTCGTTTATCATATGAGCTCGGCATTAAGACTATCTATATGTTATAATAGATATGATTTTTCGATATAGAAAGGTAAATCATATGAGGAAGATTCTCATTGTAGATGATGATGAGGCTCTCTCAGATATAACGAGGGAGATGCTCGAGACATATGAATATAACGTAACACAGGCATTCAGTGTAGATTCGGCCTTTGAAATTCTTACGGATAATAAGTTTGATCTTATTATTCTGGATATCAACCTTCCAGATGGTGACGGATACGAGGTATGTAAGGAGCTTCGAAAGGTTTCAAATGTCCCTGTGATCTTCGCCAGTGCAAGAACTAGTGTGGATGATAGAGTATCCGGCTTCGAGATGGGCGGAGATGATTATCTGTCAAAGCCTTATTCCATGAAAGAGCTACTTGTAAGGGTGAATGCTCTGATCAGAAGAACGTATGGCTCTGAGGAGGAAGAGACATTTTCCTTTGGGGATGTAAATGTGAATCTTACGTCTAGAAGTGTTCAGAAGGGTGGCAAAGAGGTGAACCTTTCTCTTAAGGAGTTCGACCTCCTGGCATATCTAATAAGAAATGCCAATACGGCTATTTCCAAAGATAAACTAATATCAGAAGTGTGGGGCGCATTCAGTGAAGTGGATGCCTCCACACTTACTGTGCATATAAGGTGGCTACGTGAGAAGCTGGAGGATGAACCTTCCAAGCCTCATTTTATTAAGACTGTTTTCAAGGTTGGTTATATTCTAGAGGTATAGGTTTTGATGAATAAGAAACTATTAATAATACTTTTCATATATACTATAGCGGTTGTTATTGCAGGTCAGCTGGTTATTACACATATCAGTAAGAGCTATGACCGGGAAGAGGCTGTAAGACAGGAAGCTGAGGAGAATCCTGTTAAACTGAATGAAGTGAAACAGCTGATAGCTGACGGTAAAAGTAACGAGGCTATAGAAAATCTTGATGAGATAATCGAATCTTATGACGACGCGGAGGATACGAAGTCTAGAGTCGTACTTCTAACTTGGATATTTGTTATCATAAATATCCTTTCTGTTGTTATTATTCTCGTATATATAAATATTAGAATACTTAAACCTTTTGAGGATATGAAGGAATATGCTTCTAAGATATCGGCAGGCGACCTGGATTCTACGCTCAAGATGGATAGGGGCAACTATTTTGGTGCCTTTACATGGGCTTTCGATAATATGCGCCGGGAGATAGTTAAGTCAAGAAGAGCTGAGAAGGAGGCTATAGAGAATAACAAGACGGTTATTGCCACGCTTTCTCATGATATCAAAACTCCTATGGCATCGATAAGAGCTTATGCGGAAGCCTTTGAGGCGAATATGGATACAACCCCAGAAAAGAGACAGAAGTATCTATCTATAATGATGCAGAAATGTGATGAGGTCTCCAAGCTTACAAATGACTTATTCCTTCATTCTATTTCGGAGATGGATAGACTTGAGGTTAGTAGTGACAAGCTAGATCTAGTTGAATTTCTTGAAAAGGATGTACGAGAGCTCTTTACTGAGGAGAGTGAATATAAGATAGTCCTTCCTGAAGGGGTAAAGGAAGGAATATATATAAATGCTGATAGAAGCAGACTTCTTCAGATAATAGAGAATATGAAGAGTAATGCAGAAAAATATGCCAAGACTCCTGTAGAGATTAAGCTGGAAGTGAATACAGTTAATGACTCTAATGTTAAAGAAACATCAGATATTAGTTCGGATGATAAGGATTATGATATCAGATTACATTTTAGGGACTTTGGACCAGGTATACCAGACGAGGAGATACCATTTATTACAGGCAAGTTCTATAGAGGCAAGAATGTCGGAAATGAGAATGGTTCGGGGCTAGGTCTCTATATAGTAAAAGAACTTATAGACAGAATGGGTGCAAAGTTGTTAATATTAAATAGTGATCCAGGACTAGATATGGTTATGGATTTCAAAGGAATATAGTTATGTAAACCTGCATATGATGCAGTAAAGTGAAGGGTGTTTTATGGATAACAACGATTTCTACAACCAGAATGGTCAGCAACAAGGACAACAGCAGACGTACGATTACAGTCAGCAGCAACAGCAGCAGACTTATGATTATAGTCAACAGCAGGCTTACGACTACAGTCAGCCACAGCAGCAGACTCAGTTCGACGCTCAGTATGCTCCACAGGAGTATGCAGGTGATCAGTATAATCAATATAATCAGCAGGCTTACCCAAATCAGTATGGGCAGCAGAGTTATCCTAATAATCCACAGGGATACCCTGTAGATCCTCAGTTTGATAAGAAATACATTTCCCCAGAGGATAATCGCACGGCTAATATTTTGTGCGTTATATCTTTGCTTTGTCATTTTGTAGTACCATTTGTAGTTTCCTTTATTCTTGGGGCTTTGACAGATGTTTTTAGTGGAACTAGTTATAAAAGTAGTGACAGTGTTTTTACATCAATGCTCTCATTACTCGTATCAGTTAGCTACCTAGCTTCATGGGTGCTTATGATAATTGTAAGAGTAAAATATAAGAACAATACCTTTGGTAAGGTAATTATGTGGATATATATTATACTTCTTGCGCTTGGTATCATTGCTGTCATTATACTTATTGTGACATGTGTTAATATTTTAAGAGAATGTAATTTCTAATCGTACTAACTAGTGTGTGGATGTGAAAATGTCTGGAATAGTAATACCTGAGTTAAAATATTCTATATATTCTCCGATAGTGCTACTTAGCATTATTATCGGTATAATTATGGCATCGCTT
Organism: Eubacterium sp.; assembly: GCA_017480495.1. Lineage (GTDB taxonomy): Bacteria > Bacillota > Clostridia > Lachnospirales > Lachnospiraceae > Eubacterium_Q. The sequence goes on from JAFVAQ010000037.1 coordinate 64,948, forward strand.
CTAATGAAGAAGGCTGGGGTGACCGGCAAGAGTATATTTTATACAGATATGCTTGTATTTGTATTTATTATAGTTTGCTCCTTTATGATGTCTATTGCGTTAACCGGTGACATCAGGCGGATTAGTTTTGTGGCAGCGGGGGGAGCGGCCGGCCTTATACTAGGCGCGACATTTTCCATTTTTATTATAAATGAGAAGGTGATTGATACAGCAATTGCCTGGGTTCTAGTGACTCCACTTATGTATGGGCTTTCTAAGATAGCGTGTTTTTTAACTGGTTGCTGCCATGGTATTATATACAAAGGGACATTTAACGTAATATATGTAACAAAGGGGCATGACAGCTACTTTCCGATTCAGCTTCTTGAAAGTATAGTCTTTGTGATTATCTTTATTATAGGTCTGATCCTATATCTGAAGCTGGAAGATAAGAGACTACTTGTAGCTAGGTTAGTGGTTATCCTGTCAGCTATAGCGAAGATAGGACTTGAATATCTGAGGTTTAACCATGCAGAGAGGGGCGTATCTGGATATCAGGTGATTATATTTACTATAGCTTGCGTAGCATATATACTTGTTGTTTTCATAGATAAGAAATTCAGAAAAACAGTTAAGAATTAATTAAGAATTACAGAAGGAACAGGTTAAGACTTCCGTGAGGGGTTGTTGTATATTAGTATCAACAACTAACGCGGAAGTTTTTTGATGGAACATTTAGTGAAGGATATTCAAATAAAGAATAGGAGAATTTAAAAATGAGTAAAGAAACAGTATTAACAGCGAAGGATTTATCTAAGACATTTTCAAATGAGTCAGTTCAGCAGCATGTACTGAAGAATCTTAACTTAGAAATATATAAAGGAGATTTCACAGTAATCATGGGAAACTCCGGATCAGGAAAGAGTACACTTCTTTATGCGCTTAGCGGAATGGATAGACCGACACTCGGAACTATCACATATAACGTTAAGGATAAGCTGGAGAAGAAGTGTAAGAAGACAAATGGTGGGAGCGGCGTTGAGATATCAAAGTTCAGTAATGACTGCCTGGCAATGTTCAGAAGAAATCATTGCGGATTTGTTTTCCAGCAGAATTACTTAAATGACAGTATGAGTGCTCTCGACAACATAATGGTATGTGGACTTCTTAAGACAAAGGATAGAAAAGCTCTTGCAGAGAAAAGTAAGAAGCTTCTGGAAAAGGTTGAGATAACCTCTAAGGACTGGAACAAGTTCCCAACTCAGCTATCCGGTGGACAGCAGCAGAGAGTTGCGGTAGTAAGAGGAGTTATCAATCAGCCAGAGGTTCTCTTTGCAGATGAGCCAACGGGAGCTCTTAACTCACAGAATACAACCAATGTACTTGATATTCTGTCGGACCTGAATGCTCAGGGACAGAGTATAGTGATGGTTACACATACAGTGAAAGCGGCAGAAAGAGCTAATAGAGTTATCTACTTGGCCGACGGAGTGATTACAGACGAGATAGATCTTGGACCTTACCTTGGGGATTATAAGGATGAGAGTAATCCTAACCAGGAGAAGGCAGTAGAAAGACACAGAAGACTTAAAGATTTCTTATCAGAGATGGGATGGTAGAGATATGAATAGATTATTTATGATAGCTAAAAATAATATGAAAAAGCAGCGTGGCGACATGATCACATTTTTCCTGCTCACCATGATTGCTGTATTCCTTGTCTTTGACTCTGTGTCTGCACTTGCAGGAGCAAAGAATGTTATAAAGGATAGATTTACTGAAATTAAGGGAACAGATACACTCTTTGCGGTTGATGATAGTAAGGAGTCTATGGAATGTCTTGAAAAAGCCCTTGAAAAGAATGGTGTTATAGAATATGAGCATACACCATTTCTCTTAATGAATGCTGATTATAAGAATAAGAAGGATAAAGATTATACTTCTTCACAAATGATTGCAGAAAATTATAATAACAAAAATAAGTTTTGTGATGTTGTATCTGATTTTTCTAATCTTAAGAAGGATGATGTTATCATTCCTCTATATATGAAGAATGCATTTGCAATTGGAGATACGCTTCAGATTAAGATAAGGGATGATGTATACGATCTCAGAGTTGCTGGATATCATGAGACACCATACTTTTGTTCGACTCTTATGATATCTATTGGATACTACTATGTTTCTGACGAAATGATGGAGGCATTTTCCGAGCATGCAACAGGAAACGTTAGTGCAGATGTTTTAGAAGAACAGTTATATAAGGCTAATTTCCAATCAGTGCCTGGAAGTGATGAGAAAGATCTTGCAAAAATAGAGATGGCTGTTGCAGATGAGTTTAATGTACTTATATCTCCTGTAAAAGAGGCTGATCCAATGGCTAGAAATAACCTTGATCTTACTGCAAACTGGAGCCTCTTCGAATGGGGTGACATGATGCTTCCAAGTATGGTTCTTGGTATTATCCTTCTCTTTGCTGTAATAACACTTGTTATAGCTCTTGTTATTACATCCTTCAGTATTAAGAACTTCGTCCAGAGAAATATGAAGAATACCGGAATACTTGAGGCGAGTGGATATACTGTAAAGGAGCTTAGATGGGCTCTTACAATTCAGCTTCTCTTTGTGACTGTGCTGGGAATCATTTTTGGAGAAATACTTGCATTCCTTTCAGTTGGAAGCTTTGGAAGCCTTCTGGATATGCTGATCGGTATTTCCTGGAATCAGCCAATTAATGTAGTAGTAGCAATAGGTACAGCATTTTTCTTCCTTGCCACTATCTTTATAACTGTAAGATTACTCAGCAGAAGATATAAGAAGATTGCAGTTCTGGATGCTCTAAGGGGTGGAATTAGTACTCATAACTTTAAGAGGAATTTCTTCTCCTTCGAGAAGACACCAATTCCAACACCTCTTGTTCTTTCTCTTAAGGACACGTTTGGCGGTATGGGAAGAAATGTTGCAATGTCAGTTATTATAGCAATCCTTACTATTGTATCTCTTGTAGGAGTTGGTCTGGTTGAGAATTTTAGTAACGATCCTGAGGGACTTATTGGTATCATGGGATTTGAGTTTGGAGACATGGGAATTACTGGTGAGTCAGGATATGTTGATGAGATGAGAGAGCTTTCCGGAGTAAAAAATGTACTCGTGGAAAACAGTATTGAGCCTACATATAGCTATAATGGCAAGACAAGTAAAATCTATACTATTGTAAATGATGATGGTAAATATGCTATTAATAAGGTTATGATAGAAGGAAGATTTCCAGAAAATGATAACGAAGTAATGCTTACAGGGACTGTTGCAACTGAACTAGGCTGCAAAGTAGGAGATGTTATAACTGCAAAGATTGGTGATAAGAAAGAAGACTATATAGTTACTGGAATCAATCAGAGACTGATGCAGGCGGGGAAAACAGCGACCATGCTTAAGTCAGGAGCTAAAAGACTTGGTGCTAATATGCCATCTGATAATTATTATGTGACGGCTGAGGATGGAGTTTCATATGATGAACTAAAGAAAACATTTGAAGATTATGCAGAGAAGGAGAATCTTGATTTCTCATATTCTAAAATGGATGATATGGTTTCAAGTGTTACAGATACATTAACAGTTACTATGTCAGCGGTATGTGTTCTTCTTTCCATCATTACTGTTCTGATCGTTGTATTTGTAGAATCACTTGTTATAAGAGCAAAGGTTACTCGTGAGTGGAGAGGAATGGGTATCAGCAAGGCGCTTGGAATGAGTTCAGGCGAGCTTTTAACCCAGATAATGCTTTCCAACATCCCAGCCATTATAGTTGGATGTATAATAGGAGCACTTCTCTCAAGTCAGGCAGGTAAGGCTGTTGTGGAGATGGCATTTTCCTACATGGGTGTTCAGAATGTTCACTTTAATATATCATTCATCTGGATGGTGGTTGTATTCGTAGGAATAGTCCTGGTAGCGATGATGACCTCAGGACTCGCAGGTAGAAAAGTTAAGAAAATCAATCCTATTGAGATGATTACTGAAGAGTAATGAGTAGATGGGTGAGTATATACTCACCATAGAAATAATTTAATATTTAGTGTACAATAAGACCGATATTCTTTTTGGGAGGGTTTTAGATGAGATATCCTAAACCATTACAACCAGGAGGCACTATCGGTTTTATTGCGCCTTCCTTCGGCTGTGCTATTGAGCCATATAAGACAAGGTTTGATAATGCACTTCGCCTCTTTCGGGAGATGGGTTATAAGACCTATCTTGGTCCTAATTGCTATGAAAGTAGTGGTATCGGTATCAGTAATACGCCGGAAAAGTGCGGTGAAGAGCTGACAGACGTTATGACCACAGGCGTTTCTAGGTATGATTCTGAGTCAGGCGAGAAGGCGGATGCAATCATTACCTGTGGTGGCGGCGAGCTGATGTGTGAGGTTGTTCCATTTATCGATTTTGAGAAGATAGCGACCAGTGAGCCTAAATGGTATATGGGTTACTCGGATAATACAAACTATACATTTTTGTCGACTATTCTGGCAGATACAGCGGCTATCTATGGGCCTTGTGCCCCGGCTTTCGGAAGAGAGCCTTGGCATGAGTCTATTACAGATGCGCTGAAGCTACTAACTGGGGAGAAGACTGAGTTCGTTAGTTATGATCTTTGGGAGAAGGAAGAAATAAGTGAAGAAGAGGAAGCGAGAAGAGCGCTCCTTCCATATAATGTGACTGAGCCGGCAAAGTATTTCTATTATCTACCTCAAGAAGAGGGGAAAGCATATAGTGGAAAACTTTTATCAGGTGATGAATTAACCATTGATAATACAGTATCTGAAGATATAAGAAATGGGATAAATATCAGGGGACGCCTCCTCGGCGGATGTGTTGACATCCTGACTCTTCACGTTGGTACAAAGACCGACAAAGTTGCGGAATTCCTTGAAAAATATAAGGATGACGGATTCATTTGGTTCCTTGAGTGCTGCGACCTTGATCCTCTGTCCATGAGAAGAGCATTTTGGCAGATGCGTGAAGCCGGCTGGTTTAAATATGTTAAGGGATTTATGATCGGCAGACCTCTTCATTTCGACGAAGAAGCTCTGGGAGTTGACCAATATAATGCAGTTACAGATATTCTGGGGAATCTGGGTGCTCCAATAATTATGGATCTCGACATAGGTCATGTACCACCAATGATGCCAATTGTTTCCGGAAGCTTGGCAGAGGTTAAGGCATATGGGAATAAGATAAATGTAAAATACATTTTTGCGTAAAGTAACACAAAATCAAAATAAAGGTTAATAGAAAAAAGGGGAAGAAAATGAGAATAGCAGTTTGTGATGATGAGGAAAAGTTCAGAAATCAGGCGCGTGATATGGTAGATAAGCTTGCGGGCAGTCTGGATGTGGTGGTTGATGCTTATTCAGATGGAAATCAGCTCCTAGCGGCATTTGACAAGAAACCATATGACGTGCTTTTTCTTGATATTGAAATGCCGGCGATGGACGGAATTACACTGGCAAAGAAGCTTCGTGAGAGGAGTGACAGCATATACATCGTATTCCTTACAGGCCATGTTGAGTATGCGCTTGAAGGATATGAGGTAAATGCTCTACGTTATCTGACAAAGCCGGTTCAGGAAGAGAAGCTCCGTGAGGTTTTGAGATTCGTAATGGATCAGAACACCAGCAAGAAACAGCTAATGATCAAGGAGGATGGAGAGGAACTACTCCTAAATATCGCTGATATTATATATTTTGAAGCTCAGAATCAATATGTAATGATATATACTGAGGATGGAGAGCATCTGATACGATACAATATAGGTGATTTTGAAGAACAGCTAAAGAAGGATGGTTTCTTCCGTACCCACAGAGGATATCTGGTATCCCTTGCAAAGGTGAAGAAGCTGGTCAAAAATGAGGTTATAATGGAAGGACCGGATGGAGATATTAGCTTGCCTGTTAGCAGAACTAATACTAAGTCTCTTAAGGAAGCTCTTTATGCATATGTAGAAAATACTGCAATGTAAATCTATAGCTGTTAAAGGAAAAAGATATGAAAGAAGCAATAATGAACTACACCGGTATCATTTTATCAGATATTAATTTTATGTTAGCCATGCTGATAATTGTACTTGTGGCTGCATGCTTTCTTGGCAGGTACATAGTTATTACCAGAAAAATGGTACTCGCTACTTTGGGTGTACTTATAATACAGATAGTTTTTCTTTTTGCCTCGGATTTTTTAATGAAGAGCATGTATCCGGATGCGTATAAAGTTCTGGAAGGTATGGAAAGCATAAATGAATTAACGCCTGAACTTGCAGGATATGAAGAGATTCAGGTGTTTTCTAATATGTCAGGACTTATTTTAAATGGTTTGGTGTTCGTATATGCATTTGTATTCTATCTGATTGCGAACAAGGAGAAAAGAATCATAAGGGCAGTTGAATCTCTGATATGCCTAATGCTTTATTACCAGTTTGTTAATTCTATTTTCCAGTATATGTACTTATACTTTAATGGATGTAAGCAGGAAATAGTTGACCTGTTTATTAGCGGTTCGATGGCGGGACTGGAAGGAATAAAATTTACATTCTTTTTAACCTGCGCGGTATTTATTATATCAGTTGCTATTCTGCTTATTCTGTACTTTGGCTATTACAGGAAGAAGAGAGTTTATGTAGTCAGAATCAGAGACAGGGTTCTTTTTGTGCTATGGCTTATAATATTTGGCATATTTCCAGGTATGCCTATAGGACCGGAAAAATTGTCTGATAAGTTTATGCTGCTTAGCATTATATTTGGAGTAATGCTCCTCGTTCTTGGAATACTTGCGCCTGTAATTCTGGTAATGAATGCGGCGGATAAGAGTCTCAGGGAGAAGAATGAATATCAGGAAACCTACCTAAATGCTGAGCTTGAATATATTGAACGCTATAAGAATGCGCAGACGGAAACAAGAGCCTTCCGACATGACATCATTAACAACCTGTCTCTAACTAGTATGATGCTGGACGAGGGTAAGGTTGAGGATGCAAGCCAACACCTTAAGGAACTGCTGGGAAATGTAAGAGCGCTGTCTCCATCTATTATAACAGGAGATGAGATGCTGGATTGTATAGTGGCGATGAAGGCGGACAAGATGAAGGAGCTGGATATCAGATTTACAACTGACGGGGTTGTGGATGGCGGCCTTCATATGAAGCCGATGGACGTTTGCAGCATTTTTGCAAATGCTCTCGATAATGCTATAGAAGCTGCCAGAAAAGTAGAGAAAGAGCCTTGGATTGACCTCAAGATTAAAAGAACTGAGAAGTTCTTCGTACTTAAAATATCAAATGCAGCCGAAGGCAAGGTGAATGTTGAGAAGCTCTTTATGAGTAACGGATATACATCAAAGAATGATAAGGAACATCACGGTTTCGGACTTAGAAATATCAGACAGGCGGTTGAAGAATATGATGGCCTGGTAAAAGCTGAAGCAGAAGAAGGTACATTTGGCCTATCTATAATGATTCCAAGGAAATAAAGTGGAGGAGTGAAATGCATTACAATTGTCTAATCGTTGATGACGAGGTGGAGCTTGCCAAAATGACGGCGGAATATTTTCAAATGTTCGATATTAAAACAGAATATGTAGACAGTGCGTCGGCATGCTATGAATTTTTAGACAAGAATGATATAGACCTTCTACTTTTAGATATCAATCTTGGAGATGGTTCAGGCTTCGAGGTTTGTAAGAAGGTGAGAGAGGATTATCAGCTGCCAATCCTCTTTATCAGTGCGCGTCAGAGCGATGATGATGTACTTGTTGCACTTAGTATCGGAGGAGACGATTATATCAAGAAACCTTATAGTCTGGCGGTTCTACTAGCTAAGGTAAAACTGAATCTGAAGAAGGTTGAGCAGCTAAAGGAGCTCTCTTCAAAGGAAGTGACTACAAGTGGTAAGGACGGCGAGGCTGGTGTAATACAGCTAGATGAGTCGACTCTATCAGTTATATTGAATGGAAAACGTATAGGGCTAAAGGCTAAGGAGTTCGCTCTACTAAAATGCCTTTATAACCATAAGAATGCAATTGTTACAAAGGATGCGCTATTCGAAGAGGTGTGGGGAGACACCTTTTACTCGGATGGTACGCTTAATGTGCATATTAGAAAGCTACGGGAGAAGCTCGAAGAGGATCCCAATAATCCTAAATATATAAAGACTATTTGGGGAACGGGCTATATATTTGAGGAAACTGACAAATGAACAAATTCAGAAAAGTTATAATTTTATATACAATAGTTATGTTAACCTGCATGATTATAACTGTTTTGTCTTACATAAAGTCTAATGTCAGTTTTGATGTTCCTGGAACATATACTGATGAACAGCTGCAATTATATAAGCAGATATGGAATGGCTTAAATGAGAATATGAATGAATTTAAGCAGAAGATGCTTATATATCTGTTAGCCTTTTGGGTATTTATTATGTTCCTTGGTTACCTTCTGCTAGCATATTTCTATTTTGCAGAGATTAAGCCTATAACTCAGCTTCAGAACTATGCTACAGAAATATCAAAGGGTAATCTGGATGTACCTATTCCTGTTAATAAGAACCTCAGATTTATTGATTTTACTGAAAGCTTTGACCTCATGAGAGAAGAGCTAAAGAAGTCTAGACTGAGAGAACTAGAGGCCGAAAACGAGAAGAGGCAAATGGTAGCTGAGCTGAGTCACGACCTCAAGACTCCAATAGCTACTATTCAAGCGACTTGCGAGGTCCTTGAAATGCAGATATCAAATAAGAAGGAAGCGGGTGATGAGCTCGGCGAGATATCTGGAATCGAGGAAAAGGTTGGATTTATTTCACAGAAAGCTGAGACAATAAATAAGCTCGTGCAAAATGTCCTACATGCAACTATTGATGATTTGGAAGAAATATCTGTATCTGTTGAGGAGTATGATTCAAAGCTGATAGAGAACTATTTCATAAGCCTTAAGGACTATGGAAATATAATCCTTGATAATCATATCCATGAATGCCTGGTTTATATGGATAAACTCCGTATGGAACAGGTTGTAGATAATATTGTTGGAAATTCCTATAAGTATGCTGGTACGGATATTCACGTCAGCTTTGAGGAAACAGAAGATATGCCATCTGTAAGTGGTGGCAAGGATAGATTTATCAAGATTACTGTTAGGGACTCTGGACCTGGTGTTCCGAAGGATGAACTCCCACTCGTTGTAGAAAAGTTCTACCGCGGAAGTGGAACAGAAGAGAAAAACGGTTATGGCCTCGGCCTCTACCTTGTCAAAAACTATGTTGAAAGGCAGGGCGGAGGATTTGAATATTACAATGATAATGGATTTGTAGTTGTTATATACGTAAAGAAAGTCTAAGAACTAGGCTTTCTTTTTTTATAGCTTTATAAACTCTGGCTTCATAGCTTTATAAACTCCGGTTTCATTGCTTTAAAGGTACTGAAGTACCTGAAACCAATGGACTGAGCCAGTTCAGCGGCGTCCTCTATCATATAGCCAATATGTTCAGTATCGTGAGCGTCGCTTCCGAAGGTTAGAATTTCTCCGCCCTGTTCTTTATACATTTTAAGTATTTCTATATGTGGATGCATGTAGTCCATGCCTCTATACAGGCTTCCGGTATTTATTTCTATACCTTTACCATTTTCAATGATTACCTTCAGGATTTCGTGGATCAGCTCCTTAAGCGCAGGAAAATGCCTCTTAGAAAAGGACTCGGCAGTAACCTTCTCTGGACCATATCTGAATATATAATCCAAATGACCATATACATTATAATTACTAAAATGCTCTACATTGTAGAGAATATCTTCAAAATAATGTCTGTAGATAACATTTACGTCCTTGTAAGAACCATCTGGATTCTTAAAGGCTTCTGGATAGTAAGGATCAAGACTATCTACTACATGTGAAGAGCAGATGATGAAATCAATCCCTGGATGTTTAGTACTGTAGCTGTTTAGCTCCTCACAGGTAGAAGGCATAACACCTTGCTCTACACCTATTCTTAGATCAAAATCTGGCAGAAGTTCCATTGAAAGCTCAGAAAGAGTAGTGATATAGCTATCTATATCGAGATCAAAGGTTATATTATCTGGTGTCTCAGGGTAGTTTAGATCATTATGATCCGTAAGACATATGCTTCTGAGTCCGTGAGACTTGGCGGAAGCTATGATATCTCGCAGCTCGGTTTCACAGTCAGAAGAGAAGAGACTATGTAAATGATAATCATATTTATTGTCTAGTTTACTCATTTTATTCTCCAGTTTTTATATGAATTCTAGTCGTTTGATGTATTTATATAACGCTATATATCATAGTAAAAGGCAATGTAATCATAAGTCAAGTGAAAAACGATGAAAAAAATTGCGCAAAATAGAATAAATTTGACAAATACGTGCTTGAAATTGGCCCGAAAAAAAGTTATCATATTAGGGCAGAATGTTTAGTTGGTCGAGAAATATATTTTTTGTATAGGATTCGGCCGACATTCATCAATATAATTTCTTAGGAGGATTTACAAAATGGCAGTAAAAGTAGCGATTAATGGATTTGGACGTATCGGACGTCTTGCATTCAGACAGATGTTTGGTGCTGAGGGATATGAGGTAGTTGCAATCAACGATCTTACAAAGCCTTCAATGCTTGCTCATCTTCTGAAGTATGATACAGCACAGGGTGGATACGCTGGAAAGATCGGCGAGAATCTTCATACAGTTGAGGCTGATGATGATGCTAACACAATTACTGTAGATGGCAAGACACTTCAGATCTATGCTAAGGCAGACGCTAACGAGCTTCCATGGGGAGAGATTGGTGTAGATGTAGTACTTGAGTGTACAGGTTTCTACTGCTCAAAGGATAAGTCAATGGCACACATCAACGCTGGTGCTAAGAAGGTTGTTATTTCAGCTCCTGCTGGAAACGATCTTAAGACTATCGTTTTCTCAGTTAACAATGATACACTTACAGCAGATGATCAGATCATCTCAGCTGCATCATGTACAACAAACTGTCTTGCACCTATGGCTAAGGCACTTAACGATTATGCTCCAATCCAGAGCGGTATCATGAGCACAATTCACGCTTACACAGGTGACCAGATGATCCTTGACGGACCACACAGAAAGGGTGACCTTAGACGTGCTAGAGCTGGTGCTGCTAACATCGTACCTAACTCAACAGGTGCTGCAAAGGCTATCGGACTTGTTATCCCAGAGCTTAACGGAAAGCTTATCGGATCAGCTCAGAGAGTTCCTGTTCCAACAGGTTCTACAACAATCCTTACAGCTGTAGTTAAGGGCGCTGACGTAACAGTCGATGGCATCAATGCTGCAATGAAGGCTGCTGCAAGCGAGAGCTTCGGTTACAACGAGGATCCAATCGTTTCTTCAGACGTTATCGGTATGAAGTTCGGTTCACTCTTCGATGCAACACAGACTATGGTATCTAAGATCGCTGATGACCTCTATGAGGTACAGGTAGTATCATGGTATGACAATGAGAATTCTTACACATCACAGATGGTTAGAACAATCAAGTATTTCGCTGAGCTTGCATAATAGAGTCGATTAAATAATTAGTCGAGTATTCTAGCGGCTTTTTAAGAAGACCTAAGAAATGGGTCCGACTTTTAAAGAAGTCGGACCCGTTTTTTTCACAAAATACTTATAAAAGGAGGTAATAAAATGTCACTAAATAAGAAATCAGTTGACGATATTAACGTAAAGGGACAGCGCGTGCTGGTTAGATGTGACTTCAACGTTCCACTTAAGGATGGAAAAATCACAGACGAGAACAGACTCGTAGCTGCACTCCCAACTATTAAAAAGCTTATCGCTGACGGTGGTAAGATAATTCTTTGCTCACACCTTGGTAAGGTTAAAACAGAAGAGGACAAGCAGACTAAGACACTTGCTCCAGTTGCAGTTCGTCTATCAGAACTTCTTGGACAGGAAGTAAAGTTCGTTCCAAATCCAGAGGTTGTTGGACCAAATGTAGTTGAGGCAGTTAACGCTATGAATGATGGAGAAGTTATTCTTCTTGAGAATACAAGATTCCGTCCAGAAGAGACAAAGAACGGAGAGGCATTCTCTAAGGACCTTGCTTCACTTGCAGATGTATTCGTAAATGATGCCTTTGGTACAGCTCACAGAGCTCACTGCTCAAACGTAGGTGTTACAGAGTATGTTGATACAGCAGTAGTTGGATATCTGATGCAGAAGGAAATTGACTTCCTTGGAAATGCTGTAGAAAATCCAGTACGTCCTTTCGTAGCTATCCTTGGTGGTGCTAAGGTAGCTGACAAGCTTAACGTTATATCAAACCTTCTTGAGAAGTGTGATACACTTATCATCGGTGGTGGTATGGCTTATACATTCCTTAAGGCACAGGGCAAAGAAGTTGGACTTTCACTTGTAGATGATTCTAAAATCGATTATTGTAAGGAAATGCTTGCAAAGGCTGACTCCCTTGGCAAGAAGCTTCTCCTTCCAGTAGATACAGTTGTTGCAGCAGGCTTCCCTGACCCAATTGATGGACCTATCGATGTTGAGACAGTATCTTCAGATGCTATCCCAGCTGATAAGGAAGGTCTTGATATCGGTGAGAAGACAAGAGAGCTCTTCGCAGAGGCTGCTAAGACAGCTAAGACGGTAGTTTGGAATGGACCTATGGGTGTATTTGAGAATCCTACACTTGCAGCAGGTACAATCGCAGTTGCTCAGGCACTTGCTGAAACAGACGCAACAACAATCATTGGTGGTGGTGATTCAGCAGCAGCTTGTAACCAGCTTGGATTTGGCGACAAGATGAGCCACATCTCAACAGGTGGTGGCGCTTCACTTGAGTTCCTTGAGGGTAAGGAACTGCCTGGTGTAGCAGCCGCAAATGACAAATAAATATCGCTAATTCATCCCGAATAACTGCGTTACTGCGCAGTCGACGTACGCTTATGTACGCCTTCCTGCGCAGTGCCTTGTTCTTCGGGCGACTAAGCGATATTTAATCAATAAGGAGAATATAAAAAATGTCTAGAAAGAAAATTATCGCAGGAAACTGGAAAATGAACATGACTCCTTCACAGGCTGTTGAACTTGTTGCAGAGCTGAAGGATCTCGTTGTAAATGATGATGTAGATGTAGTTTACTGTGTTCCAGCTATTGATATAGTACCAGTTGTAGAGGCTGTTAAGGGTACTAACGTACAGGTTGGAGCTGAGAATATGTACTTCGAGGATAAGGGTGCTTACACAGGTGAGATTTCAGCAGAAATGCTTCTCGACGCTGGTGTTAAGTATGTTATCATCGGACATTCAGAAAGAAGAGATTACTTCAAGGAGTGTGACTGCACACTTAATAAGAAGGTTAAGAAGGCTATCGAAGCTGGTCTTACACCTATCCTTTGCTGTGGTGAGAGCCTTGAACAGAGAGAAATGGGTGTTACTATGGACTGGATCAGACTTCAGATTAAGTCAGATCTTCAGGGCGTTGCAGCTGATGATGTAAAGAATCTTGTTATCGCTTACGAACCAATCTGGGCTATCGGTACTGGTAAGACTGCTACAACTGAGCAGGCTCAGGAAGTATGTAAGGGTATCAGAGACTGCATCGCTGAGATCTATGATGCAGCAACAGCTGAGGCTGTACGTATTCAGTATGGCGGATCAGTTAATGCCGGAAATGCAGCAGAGCTTTTTGCTCAGCCTGATATTGATGGTGGTCTTGTTGGTGGTGCATCACTTAAGGCTGATTTTGGTAAGATTGTTAATTACTAAAATATATGTTTTTAGTACTTATTTGGGAGTATGTCTTCGGACATGCTCCCTTTTATATAATAGGGAAATGCTATTTTATATATTATTTCGGCTGATTTCAGGAGGCGATGGCGGTTAGAGAAAGAAAAACAATAAGCTATTACACCTTGCTAAAATGACAGTATTTGTGTATACTAAAACAAGTATATACTATTAAATCTAATGAAAGGGAAGGTATTTTTATGAAAAAGTTTTTAGAGGAGTTTAAAGAGTTTGCCCTTAAGGGTAATGTAATGGATATGGCTATCGGTGTTATCATAGGTGGCGCATTTGGTGCTATCATAACAGCACTTTGTGATAGTTTTATCAATCCACTTATTAACAGTATTGGTGGTGCAGATATTGGCGGATCCATTAAGCTTCCATGGGTTGACTACTCAGGACTTGATGCAGAGACAGTTAAAACACTCACACTTAATTATGGTGATTTTTTATCAGCAGTTATCAACTTCCTTATTATTGCTCTAGTTCTTTTCCTTATGCTTAAGGGTATGAACAAGCTTATGAGCCTTAAGAAGAAGGAAGAGGAAGAGCCAGAGGCAGATCCAGAGCCAACTAAGGAAGAGGTTCTTCTGACAGAAATTAGAGATCTTCTTAAGAATAAGTAAAAAACGATTGCATTATTAGATTTTGTGTGGTATTATCACTTGGTATGATTTTTAGGAGGACATATTGATGCAGATCGCACTTACAATAGCTTTTATAATTATATCGGTAGTACTCGCAATTCTAGTACTTAGCCAGGAAGGAAAGGACAACGGATTCACAGGTACATTTACAGGATCAGTTGATACTTACTGGGCTAAGAATAAGAAGCATTCCAAAGAAGCTCGTATTCAGAGAGCTACAGCAATTCTTGGTGCATTATTCATTATTGTAGCTGCACTGCTTAGTTCAAAGTGGATGTAAGCTATAACAAAGTTTTTTCAAGGGTACTTACATTTGTAAGTACCCTTTTTTTGCAAATTATTGTATTGACTTAACATTGATTAGAAACTAGAGGATAAAAATGGAAAATATAGAATACACAGAAAAAGAACTGGAAATGTATGAAAAACTGAAGACTCAGATGTCTGAAAATAACTATAGACCACTTAAGTTTAAGGAACTGTGTTATCTCTATGACATATCGTCTGAGGAAGATAAGACAGACTTTCTGAACCTTCTTAATAAGCTATGCGATGAGGTTAAGCTTATCAAGACTAAGAATGATAGATATATGCTGCCGCCAAGGGGAGTTATGGTAGGAATATATAACTCCACTAGACGTGGCTTTGGCTTCGTTACAGTAGAAGGTTACGACGAGGATTTCTTTATTCCTGCTAAGGATAGTCTAAATGCTTTTCATGGTGATAAGGTTCTGATTAATGAAGTTAGCGGACAACGTGGACCTCGTAAAGAGGCTAGAATCACTAGGATTCTGTCTCGTAATACTACAGAGATACTAGGTGTATATCAGCAGTGTGATAATTATGGCTTCGTTATTCCTAATAACAAGAAGATAGCAGATGACATTTATATTCCAAAGCATGCTTCTGGAAATGCGGTTACAGGCAGTGTTGTTATTGTGGATATATCTGACTTTGGAAATGAGAAGAAGTCGCCAGAAGGATCTATCAGTGAGGTTATAGGTCATATCGATGATCCTAAGACGGATATACTTCAGGTTGTGAAGGCGTACGGAATTCCAGTTGATTTTCCTGACGATGTTGAGAGACAGCTGGATGATATACCTAACGAAGTAAGTGAGGAAGATAAGGTTGGCAGGAGAGACTTCCGTGACCTTTATACAGTTACTATAGATGGTGAGGATGCGAAGGATCTGGATGATGCCATTACTCTTGAATATAGCGATGGGGTTTATCATTTAGGCGTTCATATAGCTGACGTCTCGAACTATGTTACTGAGGGCTCGCCACTGGATAAGGAGGCTCTTAAGAGAGGAACTAGTAACTATCTTGTTGATAGTGTTATTCCTATGCTACCTCACAAGCTTTCAAATGGTATATGTTCTCTAAATCATGACGTAGACAGACTCACACTTTCTTGCCTAATGGATATAGATGAGAATGGTAAGGTTCTCAGCCATGAGATAGTAGAAGGCCTTATAAATGTAAATGAGAGGATGAACTATAATGATGTGGCGACTATTCTTACAGGTGAGTGTCCTCATCCAGAGATAGTTGAAGAGGATCCTTCCAGAGACTATGACGGCTTAATGAAGAGATATGACTATCTAATTCCTATGTTCAGACGTATGCTGGAGCTATCAGAGATAATAAGAGCTGCTAGAGAGAAGAGAGGCTCTATAGATTTTGATGTGGCTGAAACAAAGATTATTGTTGATTCTGAAGGGGTTCCGGTTGATATACATCCTTACGATAGAAACTGCGCTACAAAGCTTATAGAAGACTTCATGCTTATGGCAAATGAGACAGTGGCGGAAGAATATTATTGGAGCGAGCTTCCATTTGAATATAGAATACACGAGGTTCCACTTCAGGAAAAGGTTGATCTCTTAAGAGATGCTATTCGCAACTTTAAGCTTTATTTCAAGGTTAGCAGAGACAAAATGCATCCGAAGGAGTATCAGAAGCTGCTAAATGAGATAAAGGATCAGCCTTATGAGGCGCTTGTTACTAAGATGACACTTAGATCTATGCAACAGGCCAGATATTCTACTGAGTGTGTGGGACATTTTGGACTCGCTTGCAAATACTATTGTCACTTTACATCGCCTATCAGAAGATATCCTGACCTTCAGATACATCGTATAATTAAGGAAAATCTTCACGGCAAGCTGGATGAAAATAGAATTAGACATTATTCCAGACTTCTTCCAAAGGTTTCAGAGGATAACTCTGCTAAGGAGAGAAGAGCGGTTGATGCCGAGAGAGATGTAGTAAAACTTAAGCAGATAGAATATATGTCAAATCATATAGGTGAAGAGTTTGACGGTATAGTATCAGGCTTTACGGGTCAGAATATATTTGTTGAGCTTCCAAATACAGTAGAAGGAGCTGTGAGAATAGCTTCTATGACAGAGGATTACTATGATTACTATGAGGATAGATTTGAGATGGTCGGCAAGACAACTGGAAAGATCTACAAGCTCGGAGATAAAGTAAGAGTCAGAGTTGAGAGATGTGATAAGATTGATAGAGTTATTGATTTTAGCTTTGTAAATTAGAAATGCTATTCTGAACAAAGCGAAGAATCTTTTGATTGGAGTAAAGAAATGGCTAAGGAAAAAGGGACTAGACTTATAGCAAACAACAAAAAAGCTTACCATGACTATTTTATAGATGAAACCTATGAAGCAGGTATTGAACTTGCCGGATCAGAGGTTAAGTCACTTAGACAGGGAAACTGCAGCATTAAGGAATCCTATGTATCTATAGACAAAGGACAGGTTTACATAAATAAGATGCATATAAATCCTTATGAAAAGGGAAATATATTTAATAAGGATCCTCTTCGTAAGAGAAAGCTCCTTCTTCACAAGTACGAGATTAATAAGCTTATTGGACGTACTAAGGAGAAGGGATATACCATAGTTCCGCTTAAGGTTTATTTTAACGGAAGCCTTGTGAAGGTTGAGATAGGCCTGGCACGTGGTAAGAAGTTATATGATAAGAGAGAGGATATAGCTAAGAAGGATCAAAAGCGTGAGGCTGAAAGAGATTTCAAGGTTAAATTCCGCTAAATCATATATGGAGAGTACTGTAAAGCAAAAATATCTTGATTTATATATACTAAATGGTATATGATAATCGTTGGTCTTTGGGGTAATCAGAGGCTTATCAAGAATTATATCGAGGTAAAAATTATGAGTCAGCAAAAGGTTGATAAATATAAGGAAGAGAAGAAGAACCGTAAGAAGATCATGCGTATCCAGAAGGTGAAGCAGGCAATTGGAGTGCTCGTTGTTTCACTGGGTATTGGTGCTCTTGTGGGTATTCCTCTTGGAAAATATCTATATAAATATCAGAAAGCCCAGGAAGCTAAGCATAGAACAATAGCAGCATCAGACTATGATACATGGTTTGAAGAGAAGTGGGCTGAGGATTATAGTCAGATAGGTGCAAATGAAGATCTTCAGAAGCTCCTTGATGAGTTTAACAATGCTTCTGCAACTGATGCTACGGCTTCAGATTCAACTGCTGAATAAACCAGGGGTAGTACTGGTTTCGACGGGGGTTTAGAAACTATCATAGCCATCCGAGGTAGGTGACCTCGTTAAAACATCTATTTTAAAAATAAACGCTGATAATAAATTAGCACTCGCTGCCTAAGAGCAGCTGTCAGTCTTGCGTCATCCGCTGCGCGAGTAACTGGCATCAAACAGGCGGAGCACTTCCGGGACAAAGCTTGTAGTCCAGGGAAGAATCACAAGCTACTGAAATTCTAAGCCTGTGAGTGGGCGTAGAACGTAGGGAATGTTAAAACACTTACTGTGATGGAAGAAGTGGTAGTGAAAGAGCTTTCGGACGCGGGTTCGATTCCCGCCTGCTCCAAAAAGTAAAGTCCTTAGGGACTTCAATAAAAAAAAGGCCTTTTGGCCTTTTTTTATATTAAGTAGTGGAATCTTTGCTACTGTTTATTGTTGTCCATTTCTTTTGGTTTTTTGAACGGTATTTTTTAGGAGTTTCTCCAACAAGGGTTTTGAAGACCTGTATAAAATGACTCTGGGATGAGAAAGATAGCTGACAAGCGATTTCTATTATACTCATATCACTATTAACGAGAAGCTCCTGTGACATTTCTATTTTCTTATCTCTTATATAATCACTTATGCTGATTCCTAGTTCATTCGAAAATTCTCGTGATAGGAAGCTGGCGGATACGCCAGTGTGATTTGCCAGATCCTTGATAGTTATTCTTTCGCTTAAATGAGCGTATATATAATCCAGGGCCAGACTTACGGCTCTGGATATATTTTTGTCCTTTAGAGCGATTCTCATTTGACCAGTAAAGTCTAGTACCATATCGTCGTGAATCTGTTCAACTTCATCCTCAGTTGTAGCATAATCGAGCTTTCTTATATAATAATCACTCATCTGAAAAGCTTTTTCAGTCTCTAGTCCTTTTTCTATACAGACTCTTGTAATTATTCCAGCGGTTATAACCATATGATATTTGAGATTAAGCACTGGGTCTTTTGATAGAGTACCCACACCGGTAGAGTCTCTGAACCTGTGTTCTTCGACATTTTGTTTTACTGCATAAATGTCGCCGGCAGCGCATTGACGGAAGAAGAGTACCTCTTCTCTGACATCCCTATGCATTTCATCTATATCGTTTTCTAATAAGTCTAAATAATTCATAAAATCCTCAACTAAAATCATAAGATATTGTAATTATATAATTCTCTAATATTGTATCATAATAATGGGAGTTAAGTTAATCATTTTTGTATTTTTTCAAGATAATTGATATTAAACATTTTTGAAATGAATTATTATAAAGTGGGTATTTATGAGATAGTATACACTATTTTAAAAGAAGGGAGAAAATCGTGAGAGTAAATCAAACGAAAAGAAGGTTAATAGTATTGCTTTTAGTTGTTTCTATGATTCTTTCGAGCGTCAGATTCGACTATGTGGGCGATGTTTTTGCGGCTGATGCCGAAACTACATCAGATACTGTTACAGTTGGTACTCCTAGTGAGGCTGAGGAAGCAGAAGCTATTCTTGAGGGGGAAGAGGCTGCTGGCAAGAATCAGACAGAGCTAGTTGTTGACGAAGAGAGAGAGAATGAAGAAGAGAGTGAAAATGTAGAAGAGGTTGTAGATGATAGTGCTAAAGTACTTGTAATTGATGATCCAAGTACTGATTATAGTATTACTATCAATGCACCAGAAGGTAGTCTTCCTTATCCAGAGGAGGAGCTATCTGTAACTTCACGCGAAATCTTGCCTGGTACAGATGGTTACAATATGTATCTCAATTGCGCAGCTGACGCTCTTAATAAAGATGATACAGAAACTATATCATTTGCTAGATTCTTTGATATTGAGATTCTTAGAAATGGTGAGAAGATCGAACCTTCACTTCCTGTTGAAGTAAAGATAGAGTACGACAATGCTCCTGAAGTGGCAAGTGGTGAAGATCTAAGCATAGTACACTTTGCTACTGATGGAATTGAAGTTATTGATGATGTTGAACTAAATAGTGATGCAAGTGAAATTACATATGAGCAGGATAGTTTCTCGGTTACAGCTACTTTGGTTACAACAAAAGAACCACCTGCGCCATCAGTAAATCCTAATAGGCCTTTAGCTTGGAAGGAATATGCATTAATAGCTGAATATAATGGTGAATATTATACTGTTGAATATGATGGTTCTCTTAAGAAAGTTAGTAAATCAGGAGATTATATAACAGCAGATAGATTGCTTATGTGGATATTTGCAAACGAGGATGGAAAATACTATCTTCGATCTATTGCAGAAGGTTATGATTATAATGATATAGATCTTTCAACAACTTATGGATATACTTACATTGATCCTACTGTTGAGGGGGGATTATCAACTGATGTAAAAACTGGTGAAGAACCAAAAGAGGGAGCGACAAATAAACCATATAGTACTACTACTTTTGATTCTCCTAAGGATCACTGTGCAATTTCAATTGATAACGATGGTCATATTAAAACCGCTGATAACAAATATCTGTCCGTGCAAAATGGAAGCGATGGATTAAAACTAGCTGGTAATAGTGCGGATGGTGATGGGGTTAGATTTATACTTGCAGATGCAGAAAATCTTCCGGATTTATTTACACATAGAAA
Source organism: Eubacterium sp. (assembly GCA_017480495.1). Taxonomy (GTDB): domain Bacteria; phylum Bacillota; class Clostridia; order Lachnospirales; family Lachnospiraceae; genus Eubacterium_Q. The sequence continues at coordinate 85,563 of JAFVAQ010000037.1, forward strand.
TGATTTATTGGGCGGATATGAATATGGAACTGAAATGGCTCGTAACAATCAAGTTAATCATATAGATATTTCGATTGAAGATAGTGTTACAGCTGTAATTCCGCTTATTTATGGAACTTACTATTATAAAGATGCGAATGATGAGTGGCAACAATTAGTTGTTAATCCAGTGTCTCCTAAGAGTATCACAGTCACAAAAGATCTTAATGTTACTCAAGATACAATGAGGAATGCTACTATAATAGCATATGACCATAATGGTGCAGAGATAAATGATGCATATGTAATAAATGGTTATTCTTCTAATTCTGCATTTAATAATGATAATACTGTACAAGTTCGTATAGAAGGTGTATTCAAGGTTTCTACTGCAACAATAACTAATGATGTTGGTCCAAATGATGCACCTAATACAACAAATCGAAGAAGAGAAAAGGTTACATATTCCATATATGCTACTCAGCCTGATGTTACTTTTGATTATGATTCTTTAGAATATGGACAATTATACGATATTAATAAACAACCTTTATCAATAACTACGGATGTTGAATTAAAAAAGGAAAATTTTGGATTTTTTGAGTCAAATAATACCTGTCCTGCTATAAATTATTTTAGACCATTATGGGAAAAAGGAGGTATTTTAGATACTGGTACATCAGGTATGGACTTCAAAATTGAAGGCTCTACTGACATTCAATTAAAGGTAAAACCAGTTGCTATCAAAGTATATAATGACTTACGTGATTCGAGTGGAAATATTATTAAACCAGCTGAAGAATATAATGATATTAAATTTAATGTAAAACAGGATTATGATGGAGAACCATTAGACGTTATTGGTAAAAATGTTTCGGATTATTCTGATCCTATAAATGTATCTGGTTATACAGATAACAGTCATAAAATTGACAGCGTAATTGATAAGACTGGTTCGGGACTTGTATATGATTATAATGTATTCCCAGGAATGGTAAATGTAGAAGAGGACATTAACACGGTTCCTAAGGTTGTTGTAGACCAGGATGGAAATACATGGCTTTATAGATATTCATATATTGAAACTGAATACGTTAATAGGGAAGACGGCAATGAAAGAAAACTGCACGTTGGTGATCAGTCAAACGATGGAACTGCTGTTGCAACTCCTGAAGTATTAGGCGATTATAAAGATGTCAATAATGGAGATAAATTTAGTGAGTTTGTCGAGTTTTTTGCTCATAACGTCTATGACAAGGTTATTCCTCCAACTAAGGAGGAGGTTTCTCCATATCAGGGTAATGGTGAGCTTGGAGGAGTTTGTGCCGGTGATCAGATAACTTATTCTATTAATTATACTAACTACAGCTCAAGTGCTGAGGACATCGTTATAAAGGATAAGCTTGATGAGAATGTTGAATTTGTAAGTGCTTCTAATGGTGGTACTGAAAGTGATGGAGTAGTTACATGGAATCTTGATAGCGTTCCAGCAGGTCAGAAGGGCAGTGTAACTCTTACAGTAAAAGTTCTGGAAACTGCACTTGAGTCAAACGGCGGTCCTGGAACCGTTATTAATGGCGGAGATACTGCGACTGTTCAGGTTGGAAATGATCCGGTATTTAAACTTGATGAAGTTCTGAATCCGGTTACTATGCCTTCTAAGATGGAGGTTTCTCCATATGAAGGAAATGGACTTCTTGGAAATGTTACTGTAGGCGAAGAGATTGTTTACGAAATCACCTACAAGAATTATAAAGATTCGGCAGCTACTGTTGTCATAAAGGACCTTCTTGATAAGAATGTTGAGTTCGTGAGTGCAACGAATGGTGGAGTTAATAACAATGGTACTGTTGTTTGGACTCTCAAGGATGTTCCTGCAGGTCAGATCGGTACCGTTAATCTTACAGTTAAGGTTCTCGAAGGTGCACTTGCATCAAATGGTGGTCCAGGTAGTGTTATAAATGGTGGTATGGGCGATCCTAGCCATGGCGGTATATCTAATAAGTATGGCGCTACAGTTCAAGTTGGAGATGACAAGGAAGTTGGTCTTGATCAGGTTGAGAATCCGGTTGTTCTTGAACCTGTTAAGCAGGAGGTTGCTCCATACGCTGGAACAGGAAAACTGGGAGAAGTAAATGTAGGCGATGAAATAACATACGAAATCGTTTATACAAATTACAAGAATAAACCTGTGGATGTTACTATTGCAGATCTCTTCGATAAGAATCTTAAGTTTATAAGTGCGTCTGACGGTGGAGAATATGATGCTGAAGAACACGGTGTATCTTGGGAAATCAAGGATGTTCCTGCCGGAAAGACCGGAAAAGTAACAGTTACTGTTAAGGTTCTTGAAGGAGCTCTTAAGTCCAAGAATGGTCCTGGAAAAGTCATCAATGGTGGTTTTGAAGAACCTGAATCTAATTACAGTTTTACATTTGTAGTAATTGATGATGATTTATTCATATTAGATCCCGTTGAGAATCCTGTTAAAGAACCAGCTGCAACGGTTACTACACCGGCTGAGACAACTTCACCTGCTAAGACAGGTGATAAGATGCCTATCCTTCCAGTTGCATGTGTAATGATAATTGCTGTAGTAGGTATCGTAACTATTGCTAGAAAACGTCGTAAAGTAAACGACTAATTTGAATTAAGATTTATAGGACGGTTATAGTTTCAAACTGTAACCGTTCTATTTTTATGCAAAAATGTTTATATGATTCCGTTTTCTATGGTAGAATGTACCCTATGGAGAAAATAGTAGAAACAATTCCATATGAGCGTACTAAGGCTTATGATCACACGGCAGCCTATTTTCCAGGCAAAAAGGTTTGTATGTTTGATATAGAGACTACAGGCCTATCACCGATGAATTCATTTACTTATATTATTGGCGTTAATATCAAGGTTGGGGATGATTGGCAGATAATTCAGCTTTTTAATGATGATGGCCGTTCAGAACCAGAGATGATAAATGCTTTCTTTGATATCATTTCCGATTATGATGTACTCGTGGAGTTTAATGGCGATCGCTTCGATATTCCTTATATTGAGAAACGTATGAATGTTATCACGAATAAGCTGCATGTTAGGTTTGAAAATGGTTTTAATAAAATTACTTCCTTTGACCTAATGAAATGCATCAAACCTTATAAATATGCTCTAGGGCTTCCAAATATCAAGCAGAAAACTATCGAGAAATATCTTGGTATAGACCGCGTAGATACATTTAATGGTGGTCAGCTTATAGATGTCTATCTTAACTTCGTCACTACTGGGGATAAGAAGAGCAGAGAGCTTGTTCTTAGACATAATAGAGATGATATGGAAGGAATGCTTTTCCTTGGTGCTGTTCAAGCGATTGATATGATGAAGATGGGAAAGGTTAGCATTGAGAGGTTTGGTGTTAAAGAAATAGCCGGCAAGCTATTTTTCGTTATTGACTTAAAACTTGAAAGTAGTCTTGGCAGGAATATTTCTACTTCCTCATATGGCGCAGCACTAGATGCTGAAGAGGATTATGTATGTCTCAAGGTTCCTATATATACAGGTTCTCTTAATTATTATCTAGGTACAAAAGAGAAAGACGGCGTAGTTAAGAAAGAAGGATACTTCGTTACTGCGCTAAACAACTATGACGGAAGTATAGCACTGTATAAGGATACCGCTAGGGCTAAATCGGGATATGTAATGCTGGATGATACATTTCTAGGTAATATGGAACTAATACTTGAATATGCTAGACATATGATAAAGGAAATAATGCTATATAAGGGTAAATAAAAGGACAATTCGGAAATACATATTTTCCAAATTTTTTATGTAAATTTATTATTGAAAGAACGACGAAATATGGTATAATTTACTGTAGACTGTGCTAGTAATAGCTAATTAATGTATTGGAGGATTTCTGAATCATGATGCAACCAATGGACATAAAGTCACAAAGCTTTAAAAAGGGATTATTTGGTTACAGTAAGGTAGACGTTGATCAGTATGTAGATACAGTATATCGCGCATATGATGAACTCTTTACTGAGAATAAAAATCTTAGAGATGAGAAGGATAGACTTAACAAGGTTATTGAAGAGCAGAGACTTAAGCTCTTCGATTTAGAGAATCAGGTTCAGGGGGTTTCACCTGCTTCTCCTAAGAAGGAAGAAGTTAAGGCTGAGCCAGAACCAGTTAAGGAAGAGCCAAAGAAGGAAGAGCCTTTCGAGGATCCATTCTCAGATATAATTATGGATGAACCAAAGAAGGAAGATGATGGCAAGATCAAGATGACTTCTAAAGAGCCTGAGTCAGCAACATCTAAGTTCTTCCAGGAATCAAATGATGATGTATTTGGTGATGGTGAAGATGTATTCGTCGGAGAAATCGAGGATAATAGAAAGCCAAGCAAGGTTATGATCGGCGACGGAGAAGAAGAAGGATCAGACGATTTCGAGTTCCTTTAAATCGAATATTAAAATATGTACTTACTCGGAGTGCTGCAAGATATTTTGTAGCACTCTTCGTTTTGTATAAGAGTTTATTACATAAGCATTTATTATAGTAATATTGGGAGCATTGTATGATAGCATATATATCTGGAAAACTTGAAGAGATATATTCCGATAGGATAGTTGTTGAGGCCCAGGGGGTTGGGTTTGAGATACTTACATATGATTACGTAATTAGGAAACTGCCTTCTCTTCATTCTGACGTTAAGATAGTTACATATATGGATGTAAAAGAGGATGATATGAGACTCTTTGGTTTCCTTACACCTACAGAGAAGGATCTCTTCATTAAACTTATATCAGTAAGTGGTATAGGGCCGAAGGGAGCTCTTTCTATACTTGATGAGTTAGGTCCTGATAATTTATGTGCGGCTATCATTTCTGGTGATCACAAGGCTATATCCAAGGCAAATGGTATAGGTAGCAAGACTGCTCAGAAGGTAGTTCTTGAGCTTCGTGATAAGTTGAATCTTGAAGGTACGATATTTGATACTAGTAGTGCGGCGGCATTTGATGAAGATAGCGATTCAGATATATCTGATGCAGCTCAGGCCCTCGTAGCCCTTGGCTATTCAAATACAGATGCGCTGAAGGCTATCCGCAAGATTGAAGGCGCGGACAAGATGAAGACTGAAGATATCATCAGAAATGCCCTTAAGTATTTATAGAGATTAAGATTGATATATCACTTTATATAACATTTTATACAGGGAATATATATGAAAGATAGAATAATAACAACTGAAGTCATCCCTGAGGAGGATGCGGCTGAGAAGAAGCTTCGACCAACCAGTCTGGCTGAATATATAGGTCAGGACAAGGTTAAGAAGAACCTTGAGGTTTTTATTGAAGCGGCACGTAGACGTCATGAACCACTGGATCATGTTCTTCTGTATGGCCCTCCGGGACTAGGTAAAACAACTCTTGCTTGCATAGTTGCTGAGGAAATGGGGGTTAGTATCAAGATAACCTCTGGTCCAGCTATAGAAAAACCAGGTGAGCTTGCCGCTATTCTTAGTCAGCTGTCTGAAAATGACGTTCTATTCATAGATGAGATACATAGGCTGAATAAGCAGGTTGAAGAGGTTCTGTATCCTGCGATGGAAGACTATGCTATAGATATAGTTATTGGCAAGGGTGAGCAGTCAAAGTCTCTGAGACTTGATCTCCCAAAGTTCACTCTTGTTGGTGCTACAACTAGGGCGGGTATGCTTTCCGCACCGCTTAGAGACCGTTTCGGGGTTGTGAATAGACTGGATCTCTATAATGTAAGTGAGCTTATGAGTATAGTTATTAGATCTGCTAAGGTCCTTGGTGTTAGTGTTGATGAAGAGGGGGCTCTAGAGATAGCTAAGAGATCACGAGGTACACCAAGACTTGCCAACAGGCTTCTTAAGAGGGTTAGAGACTTTGCAGAGGTTGAACATCAGGGCAAAATTGATTATAATGTTGCGAGAAGTGCTCTTGATAAGCTGGATGTAGATGGTTATGGTCTAGATGATACTGATAGAAATATACTAACAACCATAATCAAGAATTTTGGTGGTGGCCCAGTAGGGCTTGATGTTCTTGCGGCAGCTATCGGGGAGGACTCTGGAACTATTGAAGATGTTTACGAGCCTTATCTTATCAAGAATGGTTTTATAAATAGGACTCCAAGAGGACGTGTTTGTACAGAAAAGGCATATAAGCATTTAGATCTTGAATACATGCTTGGATAAGCAAAATTAGTGAGGTGTGAGATGGGACAGAAGAAGATTGATATTCCTGTTGTTATTAATAATAAGGTTTATACTCTTAGCGGATATGAAGGATAAGAGTATTTGCAGAATGTTGCTACTTATATAAATGGTAAGATAGCAGAATGTAAGACTTCGGAAGAGTATAGAAGAATGAATATTGAGTATCAGGGAGTTCTACTTGCTCTGAATATAGCTGATGATTATTTTAAAGCAAAAGCAAAGGCGGATGAGACAGCGGGTGATAATTCTGATAAGGAACAACAGCTGTATGAGTTAAGACATGAAGTGATAGAGTCCCAGATAAAGCATGAGGCTGCACTGAAGCTTGTGGAAGAATATAAGGAACAGGTTAGTGCTCTTCAGAAGAGAGTCGTGCAGTTAGAAGCCGAAAAGGAAAAGAGATAATGAAAAGAAGACCTGAGATTCTTGCCCCGTGTGGTAATATGTCATCTCTAAAGGCTGCGATAGCAGCTGGAACAGATGCGTGTTATCTAGCGGGGAATTCTTTTGGAGCTAGAGCATATGCTAATAATTTCAGTAGCGAAGAGCTGCTGGAGGCGATTGATCTAGCTCATCTTCATAATGTGAAAATATATCTGACCTGTAATACGCTTATTAAAAATAGCGAGATGACAGGTGTTTATGAGATGCTTTATCCTCTATATGAGGCGGGGCTTGATGCTGTTTTGGTGCAGGATTATGGTGTAATGCGCATGATTAGAGAGTATTTCCCTGGTCTGCCTATTCATACCAGCACTCAGATGAATATTCTTACACCTGAAGGAGCTAGGCTTGCTACAGAGAGAGGAGCTAGCCGTGTTGTTGCTGCCCGTGAGATGAATATTCGCGAACTGGCTCGTATCAAGGAAGAGACAGATATTGAGCTGGAGGTTTTTGTTCATGGCGCGATGTGCCTATGCTACAGTGGCAGGTGTCTGATGAGCTCAATGCTAGGTGGCAGAAGTGGAAATAGAGGTAGATGTGCTCAGCCATGTAGGCAGAGATATAATGGCGAATATCTCCTGTCAATGAGAGATCTTTGTTCGCTTAGGTTAGTTCCAGAGCTAATAGATATAGGTGTTGATTCCCTTAAGATCGAGGGAAGAATGAAGAATGAATACTATACAGCTGCTACAGTTGAGGCATATAGGACTATTGTAGATGCCTATATGGATGGAACCCTTACGGATTCACTCATTGAGAGATATGAAAATAGGCTTCTTGATATATTCAATAGAGGTGGTTTCTCTACAGGCTATCTAGATAGGACAAGAGACGAAGAAAAATGGGACGAGGTTCTTATAGATAGTAGTATGCCAGGAAGAAGAGGCGTTAAAGTGGGTACCGTTAGCAAGGTGTCTGATGGAAAGGTGCATTTTAAGGCCTTAAAGGATATAGGTTCTGGAGATGAACTTCTTATAGATGCAAGTGAGCAGATATCCATTACTTCTGGTATAGATATAAATCGAGGGGAGCTTGTATCACTTAAGGCTCCTCAGACTAGGATTATCACTAAAGGCTGCGGAATATATAGAACTAGATCCAAGTCTCTTATAGCCAATATTGAGTCGTTTATAAATAGCGGAAGGAAGATACCTGTTACAGGAAATGTAAAAGTAATTAAGGGTGAAGAACTAAGCATAACTCTGACAAAGGGCGAGACGTGTGCCACGGTTAAAGGTGGAGTGGTTGAGGCTGCTTCAAATAGACCGATAGATAGGGATACAATAATTAATAAGGTTTCTCAGCTGGGTAATACTGCATTTGTTATGGATAGTCTAAAGGTTGAGACGGATAACGCTTCCTTTGTTAGAATAGGTGAGCTTAGTGAACTAAGAAGACAAGCGGTTTCTGAACTAGAGAAATTGGTTACAGAGAGCTACCGAAGAAAATATCCATTGGATAGAGAAGAGACTTTATGTAAACTAAGTGTAGAGATGATTATGACTGATAGTAAGTCTAATCATAAGGGTAAGGATGATTCTAGATCCACTAATAGTTTGGCTTCAGATGAAAAGAGATATTATATATTCTCATATCCTTATCAGGCAGAAGTGCTACTGGATGAGATAGCGAGCAGGGATGTAGTTTTATCAGAAGATCAGTTTATAGTTATTGATATGGGTCTGGGCGGATATGATAGAGATAGTATCTTAGGCTTACTTAAAAAAATAGATAAGATAAGAAATGGAGTTCCAAGTATTAAGGTTATACTCGGTCTTCCATATATTAATAAAGGTGACTACTTAGTTTATGACTATGATGACATAATCCATAGAATGGACGGTCTATATGTAAGAAATATTGATGATCTTGCAGAGATACGAAATCTCTATACAGATAAGTATATACTGCTTGCATCTTCGCTATATGCTTATAACAATATGGCAGTTCAAGAGCTAATAGATATACTTGGAGAGGATGCTAGGATTATCTTCGAGAGGTCGCTGGAGCTCTGTAAGAGTGATGTAGATGGCATAAACTATAGGACAGAAGATTTTTCTCAGTATTACGGGAAGCTTCCTCTTATGGTTACATCTGGTCTCAGAGATACAGTTGGTAAGCTGAAGGATGATAAGGGGTACTCCTTTGAGTCGATTAATTGTGAGGGGCTGTGTTATAATGTCGTCTTGGGTGACAGACCGCTAAGTCTTCATGATTATGAAGTTACTAGAATGTATTATTTTACCAATGAAACAGTAAATCAGGTTAGGGACGTACTGAGTGACGAGCCTAAGTTTATAAAGGATAGAAAGTATACTAGAGGACATTTTGAGAAGGGTATCTAATAATGGCTAATCTTATATGTACAATTTCAAAATATCTGGTGCTATTATTTATGGCTCTCTATACTATTAAGTGTTTTACTTATTTCACTGCTAGAGATAGAGAGAAGAGAACCAGCAACCTTAATAAGCAGGTTTTCTATATATTTATGATACATTTCCTGTGTCATGTAATGCTTTATATCAATATGGAGGATGCGAAGGTATTTCTATACTATGTTATCGAAATATCGATTGCTATCCTGTATATTCTGGCATTTAGACTGGTATATAAGAATTCCTCGAGGCTACTGACTAACAACGTTGCATTCCTCATGCTTATTGGATATACCGTGCTTCTGAGACTGAGTCCAGGACTTGCAATCAGACAGTTTATCCTTGCTTCAGTTGGTCTCGTTGTGACTATATTTATTCCATTTATTATGGGTAAGCTAAAGAAACTAAGGATGTGGAGCACACTGTATGGTCTGACCGGTATTATTCTGCTGGCTTCAGTTTTTATTCCTGGCGTTGGACAGGTAATAAATGGTTCAAGAAACTGGATTCATATTGCAGGTGTATCACTTCAGCCTATGGAATTCGTTAAGATTCTATTCATATTCTTTGTGGCGAGCTCACTTGTGAAGCTGAATACATTTGTTGAGCTCTTTAAAAATGCAATTATAGCGGCTACATTTATGCTTATCCTTGTAATTGAGAAGGATTTTGGTGCAGTCGTCCTATTCTTTATAGTTTATTTCATGATGGTTTACCTTGCTACTTCAAGATCGATATTTATGATTCTTGGTGTGGGTCTGGGAGTTGGAGCGACAGTGCTGGGATATCTGCTCTTTAAAGATACACTTTTTGCGCACGTTATGGTCAGAGTTCATGCCTGGCAGGATCCTTTCCTGTATCAGCAGTCCGAAGGATATCAGGTTTGTGAATCACTGTTTGCTATTGGTACTGGTGGCTTCGCAGGAACAGGTCTAGGAAATGGTATGCCATATCTGATTCCTGTTGCGGAGAGTGATTTCATATTCTCTGCTATCTGTGAGGAACTTGGAGTTGTATTTGGTCTGGCGCTTATTCTTATATACCTAAGCAGTTTTATTGCTATTCAGAATATAGCAATGAAATGTAAACAGCCATTCTTCAAATATGTAACCTTTGGTATAGCTATAAGTTATATCTTCCAGGTATTCCTGAATATTGGAGGAGCGACGAAGTTTATTCCGTCTACGGGTGTCACGTTGCCGCTTATAAGCTATGGTGTCAGCAGTGTATTTAGTACTCTTATAATGTTTTCAATTGTTCAATATACATATATTTTAGTAAGTGATGAGGCAGATGAAGTTGAAAAAGAAAAAGCAAGGATCGCGAAGGCAGAAGGAACAAGTGTCCCCGAAGATGCAAGAGTTCTTGGATAGAGAGCGCGAGAAGAACAAGAAAAATAGAATAAAGAACAAGCCTATAGTATTTATGACTTATGTTATGGTTCTTACCTTTATAGCTATGTTCAGCTATCTTATCTACTTCATGGTAAAGGACTCTGAGACGGTTGTGGCTAATACTTCGAATAAGAGACAAGATAGCTTTGTAAAGTTTGTTAAAAGAGGCGACATTGTGTCTAGTGATGGTGAGGTTTTAGCAACTACAGAAGTTGATGAAGAAGGAAATGAGATTAGGCGCTATCCTTATGAAGGTCTCTTTGCACATACGGTTGGCTACAACTCCTATGGTAGAGCTGGGCTCGAGCTATCAGAAAACTTCGACCTTATGAGATCACACGTAAATGTAATGAGTAAGGTAAGTAATGATCTAGGAGATGACAAGAATCCTGGAGACACAGTTGTAACTACACTTAATCTTAAAATGCAGCAGGCGGCTGCTGAAGGGCTTGGTTCCGCAAAGGGGGCAGTAGTTGCTCTTGATGCTTCGACTGGAAAGATACTTGTAATGTATTCCAGTCCAACCTTTAATCCAAATGATATAGATAACGTCTGGGCTAGCGTGCATTCAGAGGAAGGAAGCAGTAGCACAGTTCTTCTGAATAGAGCGACACAGGGACTCTATGCACCAGGTTCTACCTTTAAGGTTATTACTGCTATGGAATATATAAAGGAACATCCGGACTATGAGTCTTACACTCATAATTGCGGCGGTAGTGATATCTTCAACAGTGTTTCTATAAGATGTAGTAATAATAATGCTCATGGTGAACTGGACCTTAAAGGCTCACTTGCTCGTTCTTGTAATACGAGTTTTGCAAATATTGGTGTTAATGAAATAGATCCTGATAAGCTAAATGGTATGGCAAACTCTCTATTATATAATGGAAAGCTTCCATATGATGGAGATTATTCAAAGTCTCAGTTTCTGCTAACAGGGGATAGTAATCCTTCTGAGATACCTCAGACGGTTATTGGACAGGGAAATACACTTGTAACTCCTCTTCATAATGCTCTTATTATGCAAGCTATTGCAAATGGCGGAACAATGATGAGACCAATGATGGTTGAAAGACTTGAAAATGCTGATGGAGCAGTCCTTCAGACTAACAAGCCTAAGGCATATGGTAAGGTTCTCGAACCTGACCTGACACAGAAGATTATTCCTATGCTCCAGGAGGTTTGTATGAGTGGTACTGCGTCAGAGTATATGGCTGGAAAGCCTTACTCAGTGGCAGGTAAAACAGGTACTGCAGAATATGATAATAACGGAAATTGTAATTCCTGGTTTGTAGGATTTACGAATGTTGAGAGCCCTGATATCGTTGTAAGCGTAGTGGTTGAAGACTATACAACTAATCAAATCTCAGGAACTTCAGTTGCATCGCGAGTTATGGATGCATATTATTCAGAATAGTGGTATTATATAGAAGAATGTTGTCATCAAGTAATTGACAACATATTACACACCAGAGAATAGGAGGGATTGCAATTGGTTGAAGCAATTAGTTGTGGAGGTGTGGTTATATTCAGGGGAAAGATACTACTTCTGTACAAAAACTACAAGAATCGTTATGAAGGATGGGTGCTTCCAAAGGGTACCGTTGAAGAGGGCGAGGATCATATGCAGACAGCTCTCAGAGAGGTGAAGGAAGAATCCGGCGCTGACGCTACTATTATTAAGTACGTTGGAAAGAGTAGTTATACATTTTCCACTTATTCTGATACAGTTAATAAAAATGTTCATTGGTTCCTGATGATGGCGGATAGCTTTTATAGCAAGCCTCAAAGAGAAGAATACTTCTGTGATTCAGGATATTATAAATATCACGAGGCATATCATTTACTAAAGTTTCCTAATGAAAAACAGATACTCGAAAATGCATATGCAGATTACCTCGATATGAAAAGACACGGTCAGTGGGGAAGGGGAGCTAGATGAGTTTCAATCAAGATGAAATAGATGAATTATTAGCTAAATATAGTTCTTATCAACCTAACTCCGGGGAGAAGAAATCTTCTGATGAAAAGAAATCTTCTAATGAAAAGAAATCTTCAGATGATATTAAAGCCGAAGATAAGAAATTTGAAGAGAAAGTGTCTGAAGCAGAAGCTTCTAAGAAGGCTGAACCAGTTAAGGAAAAGAGCTCAAAGGAGAAAATCATTGAGAGACAGGCTCAGAAGGAGAAGCTTTCTCTTAGTGGTAATTCTTCAGGGGATAAGTATAAGGTTGGGAAGTCTGAGGATGATGTGGAGAGAGTTCTCTCCCGAGCTGAGATAATCAAAAATCAAAAGAAGGATCCTGATTTAAAGAAGAAGGCTGAAGCAAGACTTAAAAAGAAGAAAAGAGCTAATGCTATTCTAAATGCATTACTTGTTTTCTTTATTCTTGTTTTTCTTGGTTCTGGTGCCTATCTGGGGATTTACTTCTATAAGATACATAAGGCTCAGAGCGGATTCGATGATCTGAAGTCCCTTATCAGAGATTCTAGTAAGGATAAGGGGGATGAAGGAGAATCCACAGTTGATCCTGATATGGTCGTTCCTAAATACGTAAATATAGATGGAGTAAGTGTTCAGGAGAAGTTTGCTGATCTCTATACGAGAAACCATGAATTTGTTGGCTGGCTTACAGTAGACGGTACAAATATCGATTATCCTGTTATGCATACGCCTGATGATGAAGAGAAATATCTGAGACGTGACTTCGATGGTAATAGCAGTTCTTCAGGAACGCTATTTGTAGCTGCGGCTTCAGATCCAATAGCTCCTTCTGATAATGTCATCATTTATGGACACAATATGAAGGCAGGTACTATGTTCCATTCTCTGCTTAATTTTGAGAAGAAGGAATATTATGAAGAACACAAGCTTATAGAGTTTGATACCATCGAGGAAGATGCTCAGTACGAAGTGATTGCAGCATTTAGAACTAAGATAGATGAGAGTGATCCAAACCTATATAAATATTATGAATTCCACAATGCATCCAGCGAGGAGGAGTTCAATGAATATGTCTCAAAGGTTAAGTCAATGACACCTTACGAGATAGAAGCTACAGCCAAATATGGCGACAAGCTTATAACCCTTTCAACGTGTGCTTATCATGCTGAAGAAGGTCGTTATGTAATAGTTGCAAAAAAATTATAAAATTTGCTTGCATTAGTATATCAAATCTGATAGAATGTCAAATGTTGCGAGTCTGAAGGGCTCGAGTTTGGAGTTAAAGGAGGTGCCAAGGATGGCTAAGTGCTTTTACTGCGATAAGTCAGTTCATTTTGGAAACAATGTGAGCCACTCACATAGAAGATCCAATAGAATAATGAAATCTAACATTAAGAGAGTCAAGGCTAAGGTAGATGGTTCTCCTAAGACTATCTATGTTTGTACTAAGTGCCTTAGATCAGGTAAGGTAGAGAGAGCATAGTTTGACTAATGATTTAAGAGACCTCAGATTTATTCTGTGGTCTTTTTATTTTTGTTTTGTTATGTTACAATAGGTATCGGTTTTAAACCAGTTATCTAATTGTTTTGATAGATTTAAAGGGAGGTCTCTATGTCTGAACTTATTGAAAATGAAAATGGAAAAATATCCATAGATACAGAGGTTATTGCTGAGTTTGCAGGTCATGCTGCACTAGATTGTTTCGGAATAGTTGGTATGGCTAGTCTGAGTATGAAGGATGGACTTGCTAAGCTTCTTAAGGGAAGTAATGTCAGTAAGGGTGTTAGTGTTAAATGCGACGAGGACGGTCTTGTAATAAGCTTCCATATAATTGTGGCATATGGCGTTAATATCAATACAGTTGTAGATAATCTTATCAATACTGTTAAGTATCAGGTAGAGGATTATACAACAATGAAGGTTGATGCGATTAATGTATATGTAGAGGGCGTAAGAGTAATAGACTAATAATTATACCGTACGGAGGTTTTGTCGTTATGTCACTAGTTGAAATAAATGCTAATGTATTTAAAGAGGCTTTTATATCAGGTGCAAATAATATTAGCAATAATAAAGAATATATAAATGAGCTAAATGTCTTTCCTGTACCAGATGGAGATACAGGTACAAATATGACTCTAACTATAATGTCTGCTGTATCTGAGATAAATGCTCTTAAGGATATTACTATTCAGTCTCTTGCGAAGGCTATCGCTGGAGGTTCTCTTAGAGGCGCCAGAGGTAACTCAGGAGTTATCCTGTCACAGATTTTCAGAGGCTTCTGTAAGGAGGTTCAGGGCTGTACAGTTCTGACTCAGGAGGATGTTGCTAATGGTTTTGCTCATTCTATGGAGACTGCATATAAGGCTGTAATGAAGCCAAAGGAAGGTACTATCCTTACGGTTGCGAGAGCTATGGCTGAAACTGCAGCGGATCTCTTAAATGAGTATGATGATATAGTTGATTATTTAGAGGAAATCGTTAAGGCAGGTGATGAGGCTCTTAGCAGAACGCCTGAGATGCTTCCAGTACTTAAAGAGGCTGGAGTTGTAGATTCTGGTGGACAGGGACTCATTGAGATTATAAAAGGTATAGTTGCAGGACTTAAGGGTACACCTATAAGTCTTACTGAGCAGGGAGCTACACAGACACTAGCACGTGGTGCTGGAATACTTAGTGATACACCAGGAATCAGACCAAGCTATGTGGTTGGTAGTGGTAGCGAACATATATCAACTGCTGATATTAAATTTACTTATTGTACGGAATTTATCGTGCTTCTTGATAAGCCAGTGGATGATGCAGAGGTTGATAAGATCAAGGAATTTCTTCTATCAATAGGTGATTCTCTTGTATGTGTAGCCGATGATGAGGTTATCAAGATACATGTTCATACAAATCATCCAGGTCAGGCTTTTGAAAAGGGACTGGAATATGGTCAGCTGACTAGATGTAAGATTGATAACATGCGTGAAGAGCATAATGAAAGAGTATCTATGTCTCATGAGGTACTAGCTGAGAAACCTACACCTAAGGCTGAACCAGTAGAATCAGAAGAAGTTGCTGAGCCGGCAGAGGCTAAGAAGTACGGTTTTGTGGCTGTATCAGCAGGAGATGGTCTAGATACTATCTTTACAGAGATAGGTGTAGATAAGATAATTCATGGTGGTCAGACTATGAATCCAAGTACGGATGATATTCTGTCTGCTATTAAAACCGTAAATGCAGAGAATATATTTATTCTTCCAAATAATAAGAATATAATTATGGCTGCTAACCAGGCTTCTGAAATATGTGAGGATAAGAATATACTTGTTATTCCTTCCTTCAGCATACCTCAAGGAATTGCTGCAGTTCTCAGCTTCAGCGAGGATATGGAGCCGGAAGATAATAAAGCTACCATGACAGAGGCATTTGAGGATGTTAAGACCGGTGAGGTTACATTTGCTATAAGAGATACTTCTGTTGATGGTAAAGAGATTCATAAGAATAATATAATGGGTATATCTGAAAAAGGTATTGACGTTGTTGGTACTGATGTTCAGAAGGTTACTCAGGATCTTATAGATGGTATGGTAGACGAGGATAGTGGACTGATAAGCCTTTATTATGGAGAGGATGTTACTCCTGAAGAGGCTGATAAGCTGAAGGAACTTCTTGAGGAGAAGTATTCTGATCTCGATGTTGATATAAGATTCGGTGGACAGCCAATATATTATTACATTTTATCTGTTGAGTAGATAATTCTTATGAAATTAGATGATGATATTAAAATAGTAAAGGGTATAGGTGATAAGACCGCTAGTTTATATGGCAAACTGGGGATTAATACAGTTAATGATCTTATAACCTACTACCCAAGAGCGTATAAAACCTACAGTGAGCCTGTTCCTGTTAAAACTACTGTTGAAGGGGACAGGGTTGCTGTTTTTTGCAAGGTTGTAACTTACGTTGAGTCGCATAATGGGAGGCGTTACAATATAACGTCTCTTTCGGCTGCGGATGATTCCGGAAGTATTAGAATGGTGTGGTTCAATATGCCATTTCTAAAGAATAAATTCCATAAGGGGGAAGAATATATCTTCTACGGAGTGGTCAAATACACCGGAAACATGAGAGTTATGGAGATGCCGGAATACTTTACCGAATTTCAGTATCAGAAGACTCTTAAGACTATGCAGCCTATATATCCTCTTAAGGCCGGAATTACTAATAATTCTATAACTAGGTCTGTTAAGGCGGTTTCATCTCTTGTGGAGACTTATCCTGACTATTTACCAGACGAGGTTATTCGAGAGAATGGTCTGATGTCACGAGGTCAGTCTCTGCTTCAAATGCATTTTCCAGAAAATGAAGAAAAACTGAAAAGTGCTATCAAGAGGGTTGCTCTTGATGAATTCTTGGGATTCCTTATTGGTATTAGGAGACTTAAGGAAGAAATAGTTAAGGAAGAAAATTCGCATAAGATAAATGAAGAGGCACGCTGTAAGAAGGATGGATTTATAGCAGGACTTCCGTTTGAACTTACCAAAGGACAGAAGAAAGCTATTTCCGATATAGAGACAGATATGAGTTCAGATCATATGATGAATCGTCTGATCCAGGGCGATGTAGGTTCTGGAAAGACCGTAGTAGCTGTAGCGGCACTACTGATGAATTCTATCTCTGGTTATCAGGGGGCTCTTATGGTTCCTACAGAAGTTCTTGCAGTTCAGCATTATGAGGATATCTGCAAGATGCTGAAACCATATAAACTAACCGTTAGACTCCTTACAGGTTCTTCAACTGCTAAAGAAAAAAGAGAGATTCTAAATGAACTTAAGTCTGGTATATGTGATATAGTTATTGGAACGCATGCTATTATCCAGGATAATGTTGATTTTAATAGTCTTGGTCTTGTTATCACAGACGAGCAACATAGATTTGGTGTGAAGCAGAGAGAGAAGCTTGCTGAAAAGGGCTACAAGCCTCATGTTATGGTCATGAGCGCAACGCCTATTCCTATAACGCTTGCAATAATTATATATGCAGATATGGATATTTCTGTAATAAATGAGCTTCCTGCAGAAAGAAAGAAGACGAAAAACTGTGTAGTAGGAACCTCATATCGTCCAGCTGCTTATAACTTCATCAGAAAAGAAGTTCAGGCTGGTTATCAGGCTTATGTAATATGTCCTATGATTGAGGAAAATGAAACTACGGAAGCAGAAGACGTAATTAATTATACTGAGAGTCTGAAGCAAAACCTTGGCGGGAGCGTAAGAGTTGATTATCTTCATGGAAAAATGAAAGAAGATCAGAAGAAAGAAATACTTCACCGTTTCATCAATAAAGAGATAGATGTTCTTGTTTCGACAACCGTTATAGAAGTTGGAATCAATAATCCTAATGCAACGGTTATGATGATAGAAAATGCTGAGAGATTTGGACTAGCTCAGCTTCATCAGCTAAGAGGCCGTGTTGGTCGAGGCGATGCTCAGAGCTATGCCATCTTTATAAATGTTAAACAGTCCAAGGAATCTATGGAACGACTTAAAGTTCTTGAAGATTCCAATGATGGCTTCCATATAGCGTCAGAGGACCTGAGGCTACGTGGACCTGGAGACTTCTTCGGAGTGCGCCAGAGTGGTGACATGAACTTTAAAGTCGCCGATATATATAATCATAGTGATATGCTAGTGCTAGCTCAAGAGTTGTCACTAAAATATCCTGATTTAAATATATAATTCTATGCTAACAAGCATTTACATATCTCATATATGTTTAAAACACACTAAGATTTTCATAATTTATAGTCGCTCGTTTCAGTTTATAATGCCGCTCGCTTTAACTCGTAAAAATGCCTTTTATTAAAAATAATGAAGGCATTTTTACTCAGACAGCATCGCTCGCGGCTTATAAATCGTGAAAATCGCTCCTTAAATTATTGGAAAATCACGTTATCGTTTTTAAACATATATGAGATATGTAAATGCATATACAAGGAGAATATAAATGAAAGAGAAAAAGGGTTTTATAATAGCAATTATTGCGCTGGTAGTGATTGTTGCAGGACTTGTAACTTATATTGTTATTGATAAGAGCAAGGGTAAAGAAAAAGCAGAAGAGGTAACAACTCAGGCGACAACAGAGGCTGTAGAGGATAAAGCAACATCGGATGATGCTGATAAATCAACTACTGAAAAGAAAGATGCTACCAAAGAGACTAAGGATGAGAAGAAGCTTGCCTGCTATGCAACCATCAAGGCTGATAATAATTGGCAGGAAGGAAATAAGGTTGTATATCAGTTTTCTATTGATATTCATAATGAGTCTTCAGATGACATTTCCGATTGGGAAGTAAAGGTTTCAGGTTTCGAAGGCGGAGAGATGAGCGAAAACTGGAATGGTACTTACAAGATATCTGGTGATACTCTGTCAGCTACAGCGGTTGATTATAATGGAACAGTTGCCGCTAAGAGTGTTTCTAATCTTGGCTTCCAGGTTAAGTTCGATAGCGCTGATGCTGCGACAGCGGAGAAGACACCAGTTCTCTATGTAGCTGGAGAGGAGTACAAGGTTGCTAAGGAAGAGCCTACTACTCAGTCTGCTGAAGAGAAGAAGGCTTCTAAGAAGGAGAAGAAGGAGCCTGAGTCAGGAACTCCTCTGGATAACCATGGTAAGCTTTCAATAAAAGGAACTGATATAGTTGATAAGAATGGAGATCCTTACCAGCTGAAGGGTGTTAGTACACACGGCCTGGCTTGGTTTCCTGACTATGTAAATAAAGATGCTTTCCAGACACTTCGCGATGATTGGGGAGCTAACCTGATAAGACTTGCTATGTATACAGCTGAGAATGGTGGATACTGCGAGGGTGGAGATCAGGCAAATCTTAAGTCTCTTGTAGATGATGGTGTTGAGTATGCTACAGATCTTGGAATGTATGTAATCATTGATTGGCATATCCTTCACGATCTTACACCTACAGCTCATCAGGACGAAGCTATAGCATTCTTTGATGAAATGTCAGCTAAGTATGCTGATTATGATAATGTACTCTATGAGATATGTAATGAGCCAAATGGTGGTACTACCTGGAGTGATATAAAAGGATATGCAGAGGCTGTAATACCTGTTATTAGAGCTAATGATAAAGATGCTATCATAATTGTTGGTACTCCTACATGGTCACAGGATGTTGATCAGGCGGCAGATGATCCTATTACAGGTGAAGAAAATATTGCTTATACAACACATTTCTATGCGGCTACACATAAGGATAATATAAGAAGCAAGGTTAAGACAGCTCATGATAAAGGACTATGTGTATTTATCTCTGAGTTCAGTATCTGCGATGCATCTGGAAATGGTGGAATTGATTATGATTCGGCGGATGATTGGTTTTCGATGATTAATGAGTATAATCTATCATATGCAGGCTGGAATCTATCTAATAAGGACGAGACTTCATCACTTATTTCCTCTAGCTGTGATAAGAAGTCAGGTTGGACAGATGATGAACTGTCAGAGACTGGAAAATGGCTCAAGTCTCAGATATCAGGAGAGTAAGCTAATTTTTAAGATACTCAAAAACTTGTTAATGTACATGATTTATGCTACATTATTTAACGAATTATTTATGGCAGGTGAAAAATGAGAGTTATAGCCGGTTCTAGAAGGAGTCTTCCTCTTAAGAGTCTGGAGGGAGATAATACCAGACCAACAGTAGATAAATATAAGGAAACCTTATTCAATTGTATTCAGATGGAAGTTCCTGATAGTATGTTCTTAGACCTATTCTCAGGAAGTGGTGCTATTGGAATAGAGGCACTGTCACGTGGGGCTAAGAGGGCTGTACTAGTTGAGAATAACAAGCAGGCGCTGGATGTTATCAAAGCAAATATACATTTCACTAAGTTTGAAAATGAAGCGGAGATAGTTAAGTCTGATGTTATAAGCTATGTATCTAGACTTCCGAAGATTACATTTGATGTTATCTTCATGGATCCACCTTATGGAAAAGGTCTTGAGAAAGAGGTTATTGAGATTCTGAATACTAAGGAATTTACGAATCCTGACTATACAATAATCATTGAGGCGACCCTTGATGAGGATATGTCTTACATAGAAGATACAAAGTTTAAGATATATAAAACAAAGAATTATAAGAATAATAAGCATGTATTTCTGTGTGCTAAATAAGAGGTTAATATGAAAACAGTAGTATATCCGGGAAGCTTTGATCCGGTAACAAATGGTCATCTAGATATAATTAATCGTGCATCGAAGATATTCGACAAGGTAATAGTATGTGTTTTAAACAACTCCGCTAAAAAAAGTCCGTTGTTTTCTCTTGATGAACGTGTTAATATGTTAAAGGATGTATTAGCTGATTATGATAATGTATCAGTTGATTCATATAATGGTCTTTTGGTTGATTTCGCCAGAGAGAATGATATAAATGTTATTATCAGAGGACTGAGAGAGGTTACTGATTTTGACAGTGAGCTTCAGATGGCTCAAGGAAACCATATGGTATCACCTGAGGTTGATACATTGTTCATGGCGACGGATCCAAAGTATTCATTTATCAGTTCAAGTATGGTAAGGGAATTTGCAAGTTATGGGAAATCTGTAGAAGGTTTTGTTCCCGAGCTGATACTAAATAAGATAGAAGATAAGTATAAGAGTATAACAGGAGGATGTAAAAATGGGTAAGAAGGGCGTTGAAGAAATGATCGAGGAGATCGAGGCATTTATTGATGGATGTAAGTATCAGCCTCTTTCATCAAACAAGATCGTTGTGCCTAAGGATGAACTGGAGCGTATGCTGAATGAGCTTAAGCTTAAGCTTCCAAGTGAGATCGAGAGATGTAAGAAGATCATGCGTAACAAGGAAGCAATTCTCGCATCTGCAAGAACACGTTCTGATGCGATTATATCCGAGTCTGTTAATGAGGCAAATCGTCTGGTAGAGCAGAATCATATCACAGAACTTGCTAATGCAAGAGCTAATGAGATAGTTGATTCAGCAAGAGCTGAGGCTGAGAGAATCGTAAATGAAGCTACTTCTGAAGCTACTGAGGTTCGTACAGGCGCTATGCTATATACAAAGCAGAAGATTACTGATATTAAGGATTTCCTACAGTCTACACTTGAGGCTGAGAATGAGAATTATAAGAATCTCATCGAGAGTCTTGAGAATGGTGTATTCACACTTGATACAAACCTTAATGAGGTTGAGACAAGTCTTAGTCTTATTAGTAATGATCCTAATAGTGTGCTCTATGGAGATATGGATGATGATGACGAAGATTATTCAGCACCAGTCCAGGAAGAGCTTCCAGAGGATGATTACGACGACGATGATGACGACGACTATGATGATGACTTCGACGATGACGATGATGACTTCCTTGATGATTAATTAATCTTTCTGACACTGCAAGATAGTTCGTTATGAAGTCTAATATTTGAATTATCGTATATTAGCTGATTATAGAGATCAGTTGCAAGTTTATCCAGCTGCCACATTCTGATACCTGCTTCGGTGTCAGGTGTGAAGCTGGATTTTTTATTTATAACTTTTAGGTCAGATGCAACACTTATCTTTTTGATAAGGTCGGACTTGCCGGTTTTAAAAGCAAGCAGATTCAGATATTCTATATCACTCTGATTATAGGCGAGTTCCCTGTCATAATTATTAATGCCTAGTACCATATGAAGAAGTACTCGGCTTACTCTGCTCATAGTTATATTCTTTGTCTTAAGAAAATCCTGAAGCTCTACATACTTAACAGGAAGAGGAGCCTTCCTAAGCCTATTAAGGAGCTCTGGAGTCATGTCCATTATATTATCAAGCTGTGATATCTCTGGTGGAAGATTTCTGTCATATATAAGCCTTGCTGCAACAATAGGAGTTAGCCACTCATTTATAGGAAGAGGCTTTCTT
Source organism: Eubacterium sp. (assembly GCA_017480495.1). Classification (GTDB taxonomy): domain Bacteria; phylum Bacillota; class Clostridia; order Lachnospirales; family Lachnospiraceae; genus Eubacterium_Q. The sequence goes on from JAFVAQ010000037.1 coordinate 107,881, forward strand.
ATATATTCGGCATAAGGTTTTCTACACACCTTTGGAATATATGGAGATACTTCATCACCCTTTATGATTGCATTTCTAATAGCGGCTCCACTTGAATAGGTGCCGGTCAGTTCTGTTTCGTTATAGCCTTTATCACATCTTGGAATCATTACTGTTTTGATATTAGAACCGAGCTTTTTAAGTGCAGTAATATAAGATATCGCAAGGATATTGTTAGGAGTTGAAATGATATCTGATACAGATGAATCCAGTATCTTGTTGATAGCTTTTTCGCTGGCTGCTGGGTAGGAGAGTCCCTTTGATAAATAGTTATTTAGAGTGGTTTTATATTCTTCGGGTTCTTTTGCTAGGATTTCAGCTATCTCGTCGAATAATTCTGGTTCCTCGTTTTCTACACCGAAAGCAAGGTAATCAATTACATTCATTTTATTCATGATCATAGTAGCGCCGTAAGCAAAATCTCTTGCGCTACCTGTAGCATATATGACGGGAAGCTCGAATATTACATCGATTCCGCCTAGAGCAGCAGATTCTGCACGGGCGTACTTATCTGCCATAGCAGGACCGCCACGCTGAATGAAATTGCCGCTCATTACAGCGATAACATTATCTGCTCCTATTTTATTTATTATCTCGTTATAGAGATATTTATGACCATTATGATATGGATTATATTCAGCAATTATACCGACATTTACCATTTTTACCCCCCGAAATAAAACACGAAAAACAGCCAAATTGCTACAAACTTAGAATAGCATTTTTTTAGTCATTATGCTATACTAACTTTGTTCGTCTTAGGCTATATATAGTTATGTAAATTACTTAATGGGTCAAGATAATGTGGTTTAGGGGACCGCAGACGAATGAAAGGAGATATTATGCAGAACGAAGAGAAAATGAAGGCGCTTGATGCGGCTCTTGCGCAGATAGAGAAACAGTTTGGAAAAGGCTCAGTTATGAAACTGGGGGACAATGCTAGTAGTATGAATGTTGAAGCTGTTCCAACAGGTTCACTTAGTTTAGATATAGCACTTGGTATAGGTGGTATGCCTAGAGGACGTATCATTGAGATATATGGACCTGAATCAAGTGGTAAGACAACAGTAGCCCTGCATGTAGTTGCAGAGGTTCAGAAGCAGGGAGGACTTGCAGGCTTTATAGATGCTGAGCATGCTCTAGATCCTGTATATGCAAAGAATATCGGCGTAGATATAGATAACCTCTATATCTCACAGCCAGATAGTGGTGAGCAGGCGCTCGAGATTACTGAGACAATGGTTAGATCTGGAGCTATGGATGTTCTTGTTATCGACTCTGTTGCAGCTCTTGTTCCAAAGGCTGAGATAGATGGCGAGATGGGTGACAGCCATGTAGGTCTTCACGCTAGACTTATGTCACAGGCTCTTAGAAAGCTGACAGCGGTTATCAGCAAGACTAATTGTGTAGTTATCTTCATTAACCAGCTTCGTGAGAAGGTTGGTGTAATGTTCGGAAATCCAGAGACAACTACTGGTGGTAGAGCTCTTAAGTTCTATGCTTCAGTTAGAATGGATGTTCGTAGAATAGAGACTATTAAAACCGGTGGAGACGGAGTAGGTAACCGTACCAGGGTTACTATTGTTAAGAATAAGGTGGCTCCTCCATTTAAGAAGGCTGAGTTCGATATCATGTTTGGCGAAGGAATATCTAAGGAAGGTGATATCCTTGATCTTGCAGCGGGATGTGATGTAGTACAGAAGTCTGGTGCATGGTATGCATATCTGGGTGAGAAGATAGGTCAGGGTAGAGAAAATGCTAAGGCTTATCTGAAGGAGAATCCAGAGGTAAGAGACGAGATAGAAGCTAAGGTCAGAGAGATATATTTTAATAATTCAGAAGAAGACGGTGACGCATCTACTGAAGAATAGGAATATATATGAACAGTATAAGGTTTGTGCTAAATAATAAAACCTATTTAGCCTATCTGAATGAGGAATTTATAGGAGGTATATATAAGTCTGATTTTAAGAATCTAGGCTTATCTGTACCAGAAGATAGAGAATTCTATATAGAGGATGTCTCCGATGAGACTATCACTATGATAAGGGATAAGGTATATGATAGGGCTTATAATAAAGCTATAGGTTATGTATCGACGACAGAATGTTCCGCAGATACAATCAGGACTAAGCTTAGAATGAAAAGATTTCCAGATCAGATAATTGATCAGGTCATTGATGTCATGAATGAATATGGCTATCTAAGTGACAGCAGATTTGTTGAATCCTATGTTCGTAGCTATATTCGTAAGAAGAGCAGAAGGCTTATAGAAAAAGAGATATCTGATAGAGGTATTGATTGCTCAAAGTATCAGGAGCTTATTGATAATGTATATCAGGATGAAGGAATCTCTGAAGAGGACGTTATAGAGGGGCTGATTAATAAGAAGTTCAGAGACCAGGATCTAAGGGATATCAAAGTAAAGAAGAGATTTATGTCATATATGATGAGACATGGTTTCGGTTATGACAAAATCAACAATTACTTGACATAATATTCTTTAGAGTTTAAACTAGTTAGAGTGTGCCTATATGCTAGTAGTGTGTCTATTTGGTATATCTGGCATTAAATGTTTTATGTACATTACATTTTAATAAAAGGAGGTACTCCTGTGGAACCAATTGTTTGGGTTATCATCGTAGTAGCCGCCTTTGTTATTGCACTTATCATTGGATGTCTTATCGGTAATGCATATCGTAAGAACATTGCTGAGGCTAAGATAGGTAAGGCAGAGGACAAGGCTAAGGATATAATAGATGATGCTTTGAAAACAGCTGAATCCAAGAAGAGAGACATACTCCTAACAGCCAAAGAAGATGCTCTTAAAACTAAGAATGACATCGAAAAGGAAGTTAAGGATCGTAGGTCTGAGATTCAGCACATGGAGAAGAGGGTTCTTCAGAGAGAGGAAAATCTTGACAAGAAGAGTGATACTTTGGAGAGAAGAGAACAGTCTCTTACTGCAAAGGAAGCAAACCTTGCTAAGAAGGTATCTGAAGTGGAAGAGCTCTCAGCTAGGAGACAACAGGAACTGGAGAGAATCTCTGGACTTACCTCTGAACAGGCTAAGGAATATTTACTTAGAACCGTTGAAGATGATGTTAAGCATGAAACAGCGATAATGATTAAGGAATTGGAATCCAGAGCTAAGGAAGAAGCTGATAAGAAGGCTAAGGAAATCGTAGTTGGCGCTATACAGAAGTGTGCCGCTGATGTTGTATCAGAATCTACAGTTTCATTAGTTCAGCTGCCAAGTGATGAGATGAAAGGACGTATAATTGGTCGTGAAGGACGTAATATACGTACTCTTGAAACTCTTACAGGTGTTGATCTTATTATAGATGACACTCCTGAAGCAGTTGTATTATCAAGCTTTGACGCAGTAAGACGTGAGGTTGCACGTGTTGCTCTTGAGAAGCTTATCGTAGACGGACGTATCCATCCTGCCAGAATCGAGGAAATGGTCGAGAAGGCTAAGAAGGAAGTGGATACTAAGATGCGTGAAGAAGGAGAGGCTGCGGCCCTCGAGGTTGGTGTTCACGGATTACATCCAGAGCTTATTAAGCTACTTGGTCGTATGAAGTTCAGAACAAGCTATGGACAGAATGCACTTAAGCACTCAATCGAGGTTGCTCATTTGAGTGGAATTATGGCTGGAGAACTTGGCGAGGATGTTAAGCTTGCTAAGAGAGCAGGACTTCTACATGATATCGGTAAATCTATCGATCATGAGATGGAAGGCTCGCATGTTACTATCGGTGTTGACTTATGTAGAAAATATAAGGAAAATGCCACAGTTATTAATACGGTTGCATCACATCATGGTGATTGTGAAGCAGAATCTCTTATTGCTTGTATCGTACAGGCTGCTGATGCTATATCAGCTGCTAGACCTGGTGCAAGAAGAGAAACCCTTGAGACCTACACAACCAGACTTACTAAGCTGGAAGAAATTGCTAATGGTTTCAATGGTGTAGAGAGATCCTTTGCTATTCAGGCTGGTAGAGAAATCAGAGTTTCAGTTGTCCCAGACAAGATTTCGGATGCGGATATGGTACTTCTGGCAAGAGATATTTCTAAGCAAATCGAAGATGAGCTGGAATATCCTGGTCAGATCAAGGTAAGCCTTATTCGTGAATCCAGAGTAACTGATTACGCTAAATAATTAAGACCACCTGCTCTCGAAAGAGTGCAGGTGGATTTTACTTTATTGAGTTATTGAGGTTGTTATGAATAAATATGAATTATTAAAAAGAGATATTAAATATAAGGCTCATCGAGTTAAAGTCTATGAGGACACTCTGGTCAGACCTGATGGAAAGAAGGTTTACTACGACTTTGTTGAAAATAAAAATGGCTCCGGAGTTCTTCTTGTGGATAAGGATGAGAAGCTTCTATTTGTAAAGCAATATAGGAATTCAATTAATGCTTATGATATAGAGATACCGGCAGGTTGTGCTGAGGATTTTGATGATAATTCAATTGAGGATAAGAATAAAACAGTAGATGATTATAAGCAGGAGGATTATTTAAATCCAGATAATCCTTTCTATAAATGTGCTATTAGAGAGGCCCAGGAAGAAACAGGACTTATTCCTACAAAGCTTCATTTTGTGAATTATATAATAGCAGCAGCAGGACTTTTTAGTGAAAGAACCGCTGTATATATAGGGATGGATCTAGAGGAAGGTAGTATTAATAGAGAC
>JAFVAQ010000007.1 GCA_017480495.1 Eubacterium sp.
AACCTCATTAAAATACTTTACACTATTGACCATAGGGAACGTTCCTCCTTGTTTGTGTTGGTTTGGTCGCTAAACACTTTATCACAAGGTGGGTGTTCCCTTCTATATTTCTTTTATTTAATTTTCCGAATAAAACTTTACGCTAGCCTTAAATCCTTCGACCTCCGTGGCCCCAGAAGCCTTGTAATCTCGCTCATCTACAGGATTTACCGGAATCAGATTAACATGGTATATTCCATGCTGTTCTCCCCTTGAATTATGCTCCTTCAGAAGCTTTCCAAGCTTTTCAGCACACTCAGCTGTATCATTAACCCCATTCATCAAGCTATATTCAATGGTTATACGCCTTCCTGTCTTATCAAAATAGTAGTCTGTCGCAGCAAGAGTCTCTTCTATCGTATACTGATTAGCGATAGGCATTATCGTTTTACGTAGCTCATCCGTTGGTGCATGAAGAGAAAGTGCAAATGTCACTCCCAGCCCTTCATCTGCAAGTCTCTTTATGTTTGGAACTATTCCACAGGAGGAGACTGTAATATTTCTAATACTGAGATTGTAGCCCTCTTCACTTGTTATGATTCGAATAAATCTAATTAGGTTATCATAGTTCTGGAAAGGTTCTCCAGTTCCCATGACTACGACGTTGGAAACAAGCTTATCATTACTGTCAGTCTCGCTTGTCCTTCCGAGTTCTATTTCCTCTTCTGTCACCTTATTAATAGCCATATATATCTGGCCTAGCATTTCACCTGCGGTCAGATTCCTTATACAGCCTCCAATAGTCGATGCACAGAACTTACAGCCCATAGCGCATCCCGCCTGAGAAGATATACATATAGAGTTACCATGTTTATACTTCATGAAGACCGTCTCTATCATCTGACCATCTTCCATCTCGAATAGGAACTTACGTGTTCCATCCTCATGATCCGTCTGGTGTGTCACATACTTAACCGGTGTCAGATCCCTCTCCAGTTCCTCGCGCATACTCTTGGATATGTTTGTCATTTCCTCGCACGAAGATACATGCTTCTTATGGAGCCATTCATATATCTGCTTAGCACGGAACTTGGGATAACCGTGTGATTCGCAATATTCAGTTAATTCGCTTAAATACATTGATCTAATGTCTGTATTATCCATGTTTAATCCTTTAAATATTCTATAACTGCATAGTAGAAACCATCACTACCATCTATACCTTGGATAAATGTTCTCTCTTCGACAATCGTAAACTCAAAATTATCTTCTAGGAACGCTCTAACCACCTCACCATTTTCTGTAGGATTTATTGTACAGGTTGAGAAACATATGTGACCGCCCTTCTTAACATACTTAGAAGCATTACGTAGTATTGTAATTCCTTGTTCTGCAAGACTACTTAGTGATTCTGGTGTGACATGGTACTTTATGTCGTTCTTACGTCCAATTATTCCAAGACCTGAGCATGGGACATCCACAAGAACCACATCAAATCTTTCTGATTCTGTGAGTTTTAAAATGTCCTCATCAAGTTCTGTTGCATCGAATATTTCAACGTTAACCCCTGGTTGATATTTCTCCAAATTAGCTTCATCAACAAACCGTTCAGGTATATTCAGTCTATCCGCATTTTCTCTAATAAGGCTAATCTTATTTTCAGAAATATCTCGAGAAACTATTGTTCCAACCTTGTCTGCATCGCATGACAGTTCATACGCCAACATACTTTTTCCACCTGGAGACGCACACATATCAAGTATCTTGTCACCAGGCTTTATACCAGCGTGTTCCACTGTATAAACAGAAGTCTCATCTTGGACTACGAATAGTCCTTCTTTATATCCTGGAAGTCTCCTGATTGAATCATAACCGCTAATACGAAGGCATCTATCAGAAAGAATACCGTCCTTAACTATTACCCCCTTCTCTTCAAACAGCTTCTTCAATTCTTGTTTATTTGTCTTTATTGAATTAATTCTTACAACGGTATCATGCTCCGCAAACTGATCCTCTAGAATAAGCTTAGCATTATCTTTTCCGAATTCTTTTACAAATAGGTCACATAGCCACTGTGGAGTGGAATATCTAACATCCATTCTACTAACAAGAAGGCTATCTAGTTTCTTCTCATCCTTCAGTCCCGCCACTTTACGAAGTACGGCATTCACGTATCCTTCTCTTCCACTTAGTCCAATGGTTTTAACAAGCTTCACGGATTCGTCTATCGCCGCTCTATCCGGCACTGCTTCCATATATTTGATCTGATAGATTCCCATACGTAGAATTATCCTAGCGTTCACATCAGGAGCATTCTTCGAAAACTTTTCAATAAGGAAATCCAGCGATATTTTACGCTCAACAGTTCCTTCTACAAGTCTGGTTATAAAGGCTCTATCTCTTTTATCATTAAACTGCAAATGGCGAAGCGCCATATCCAGCACTTCGCCTACAAAAACATCTTCAGATTCTATTTTCTTTAATATATCAAAAGAGAATTTTCTTGTATCCATTTGTTTACTGTCCTACAACCACTTTATAACCATTTAAAAATGCGACTGTGTCCATAGGCTTCTTGCCCTCTGGCTGAAGCTTCTTTATCTTGAGTCCCTTCTCACCGCATTTAATAACGAAATACTTCTTTGTTACTTCGCATACCTTACCTACAGAAACCGTGTCATCCAACACATCAACAACCTCGGATTCTATAAGCTTGAGGTTCTTATCTCCAAGTGTCATAAATGCACATGGCCATGGATATAGTCCCCTAACAAGTCTTTCTATCTCTACTGCAGGCTTATTCCAGTCGATTATTCCCATAGTTTTATCCAGCTTACCTGAGTAGCAGCTATCCTCGTCCTTTTGAGGAATCCTATCTGCTGTACCTGCTTCAATATCAGCCATAGTTTTAACAACAAGATCAGCTCCCAGCTTTGATAATTCAGCTGTAAGCGTTTCTGTGTTATGTAAACCAACAGGACATTCAGCCTGACTAATAATATCTCCTGTATCCAGTCCCTTAGCCATATACATAATAGTTACGCCTGTGGTCTCATCACCATTTATTATACAAGCTTCGATAGGTGATGCACCGCGGTATTTAGGAAGTAGCGATGCATGAATATTGATACAGCCGTACTTAGGAATGTTCAGAACATCCTCTGAGAGAATCTGTCCATAAGCAGCTACTACTATTATATCAGGATTAAGGTCACGGAGTTCTTCAACTACAGAAGCTTCTCTTAGCTTCTCTGGCTGATATACATCTAGTCCCAGTTCTACAGCCGCAACCTTAACATCAGGGGGTACTAGCTTGTTGCTTCTTCCCTTTGGTTTATCTGGCTGTGTATATACGCCAACTATCTCGTGACCAGCCTCATTTATTTTTCTAAGTGGTAGCACCGCGAAGTCAGGGGTGCCCATGTATACTACTCTCATATTATTCCTCTTACTGTCAAAGATTATGCGCTTCATCGAGCTTTGCTCTCAGAATGACATTATTCCAATTTTTTAAGACTTTATTATCATTCACTCAATGTCTTCCTAATCTTCCGACACTGGTTCTACTTTGTACAAACCATCAATAGCCAGATCCTTATAGAGTATTCCATCCAGGTGATCCAGCTCATGGCAGATAGCTCTGGCGAGTAGATCTTCACCCTCTACAGTTATCTCCTTCATATCTCTATCAAGAGCCTTGCATATAACGTGCTGTGGTCTGGCAACCTCGCCCTGTAGTCCCGGAAGACTAAGGCATCCTTCTGCGCCCACCTGTTCTCCGTCTGACTCTACTATTACTGGATTGATAAGTACTAAAGGTTCGCCCTCTCCGATATCTATTACAACGATTCTTCTAAGCACACCAACCTGTGGTGCTGCCAGTCCTACACCATTTGCTTCATACATTGTATCAAACATATCATCAATAAGTGTAGCAAGTCTGTCTGTCATCTGTGTAACAGGTTTACAGACTTTTCTGAGTACCTCATCACCGTCTTCTCTAATATTTCTGATTGCCATCACAACCTCCTTTTATCACGAGTTTTATTATCATGTAAATTATATTTGTATCATGTTTTCAATTGTAGTAAAATCACTCCTATGAGTGGACTAATAAATACTTCAAAACTTAATAATCCTCCAGAAGAGCATGAACTTAATGTTGCTAATTATTTTTCTGCACTAGGATACGATATTGAATTTATCCCTCCAAGTAATATTCCTAACTTCCATGCTCCTGATATAATTATGGATGGAATTGAATGGGAAATAAAAAGCCCACAAGGAAAAGGGAAACACACCATAGAGCGTAACATTTCAAACGCCTTATTACAATCACGTTTTATAATCATTGATTTAAGCAGAATTACTTTAAATGAAAATGATTGTCTAAAGCAAATTAATAAGGAATTCAATATCAGAAAACAAATAAAAAAACTATATATCATTACCAAAGAAAAAGAATTAATAGTTTTAAAGAGATAATAGTATTGACATTTGTACAATATATGATATTATTCAATTAAAGATGAGTTCCACCCACTGTTGGAAACAGAGGGCGCAGAACTCTTTCTTTTTTTTACTTCAACTCTATATAATTCTCATTGGATTAAAATCAAATTGTATATCTATATCGCCAGCATTCTCGGTCTGTTCAATGAATATCTTCTGAATAATACCAGCAACCTCTGTTAGCTTAACATAGAATTTAGACTTAATGTAGATGACCCTCCTATATACATTATTAATTCTGTATATATAAGCTTCTGAAGGTCCTATTATATCTATATCCTCATCACCAAGCTTGTGAACTGCCTTAGCAAGTTCCTCTGAAACCTGAATCAACATAGCCTCGTTTTCCGAAGATAAACATACACACATCAGCTCATATACAGGTGGATAATGCAGGAGTCTTCTATAGGACATCTCGTATTCATAGAAAGACTTGTAATCCTGTTTAGCTGCAGCATCTATCGCATAATGCTCAGGTTGATAGGTCTGTATAACCACCTGTCCTGGCAGTTCATCTCTTCCTGCGCGTCCAGCCGCCTGTGTTAAGAGGTCAAATGTCCTCTCCGACGACTCATAATCTCCATCAAATAGGCTTAAATCCGCCAGGATATTTCCTACCACTGTTACTCTAGGGAAATCGTGTCCCTTTACTATCATCTGGGTTCCTATCAGAAGGTCTGCCTCACCTTCTCTAAACTTCCTTATTATTTCGCCATGACTACCTTTTCTAGAGGTCGTATCCTTATCCATTCTAAGAGTTCTTATGTCAGGGAAATATTTCTTCACCTGTTCTTCAAGGCTCTCTGTTCCTATTCCATATCCACCAATCATGTTGGATTTACACTTAGGACAGCTGCTAGGCATCATCATTTTGTAGCCGCAATAATGGCAGAGCATCTGGCTTCTGCCATGCAGGGAAAGCGAAACATCGCAATTAGGGCATTTGATAACCTCTCCGCAGCTCCTACAGGATACAAAGGAACTCACGCCTCTACGATTTATGAAGAGCATAGCCTGTTCATTTCTCTTAAATGCCGCATCGAGCTTCTCATAGAGCGACTTCGACAGAATGCCTCTATTGCCCTTTCTCAGCTCTTCTCTTAGGTCTACTACCTCAACATCAGGAACTGCAGAGCCCTTAACTCTTTCTGTCAGACTATACAGCTTGTACTCGCCCTTCTCAGCCTTATAGTAGCTTCCTATACTTGGAGTAGCTGAACCTAGGACAACCTTAGCACCTTCTAGCCTACCTCTCTGGATTGCCACCTCTCTGGCGTGATACTTAGGGGTCTTCTCGCTTTTATAGGAAGTATCATGTTCCTCATCTATTATGATAAGACCAAGATTCTGAAAGGGTGCAAATAGCGCCGATCTAGGTCCTATCATTATATGAGTCTCTCCATCATGAGCCTTCATGAATTCACGGTATTTTTCACCTTTACTGAGCTGTGAGTTCAGGATACATATACTGTCCTGGAAATAGCTACTGAATCTTGCTACTGTCTGATATGTAAGTGCTATTTCTGGAACAAGGACTATTACATCCTGTCCTCTCTTAATGACCTCTTCTGCCATTTTTATGTAAACTTCTGTCTTACCGCTTCCTGTTATTCCATGCAGCAGATATGCCTCGGGAGTTTGCTCTGCTTCCTCAGATTTCGAAGCAGTCTCTTCAGCATTTTCACTTACAACATTTCTATTTAGTTCTTTTATGAAATCATCAACTATTTCCTGCTGCTGACTTTCTAGCTGCTCTATAGGCTGAAATTCAGGAATCTGGTCATTAATATCAATCTCAGTCTTACGCTGTCTGACCTTTTCCTTAACCGGCATAACCGTCATGAGAGCACTTATCATCGTGCATCCATAGGTATCTCTCATCCACTGAGCCAGCTTGATCAGCTTACTCTCAACGCTCAAGGAATTCTTGGCAACTTCCTTTATATCTTTTATCTTACTCTCATCGAAGTTTGCCTCATCCGCAAAGCCTATTACATATCCAGTACGAACTCTATTACCATTTCCAAATGGAACCTTAACTACTGAACCAATATTTATATCTCCCAACAATTCATCGGGTATTCTATATCTGAAAGGTCTGTCTACATTAGTCTGCGAAATATCTATTATTATATCCGCATATTTGACTGACATCTTCTTCCTCCAAAATCTCTTTAATCAAATCTCTTTCATCCATGTGGTGCTTCTGACCACGAATCTCCTGGTAATCCTCATGACCTTTACCAGCAAGTATAATAATGTCGCCCTCTTCGGCATGCATTATCGCATATCTTATAGCTTCCTTACGGTCAATAATATCTATATACTTTCCACCGGTTTTATCAATCGCTGACTTGATATCATCAAGTATAGCCTGTGGTTCCTCATTTCTAGGATTATCACTTGTAATTATTGAGAAGTCTGCAAGTCTACCTGAAACCTCTCCCATCTCATATCTTCTAGCCTTTGACCTGTTACCACCGCAACCAAATAGAGTAACTATTCTCTTAGGATTGTATTCCTTTATCGCATTTAGCAGAGACTCCAAAGACATTCCGTTATGAGCATAATCGATCATAAGTGTAAAGCTGTCAGATATAGGAATCATCTCAACTCTTCCTCTAACCTTTATCTTCTCAAGTATCTCTCTTATTTCGTCAAAGCTTACGCCCAGGCAATCTGCAACAACGATGGCAGCCAGCGAATTGTATATACTGAAGTCGCCAGGAAGATCAACTCTAACATCTCCCTCAAGAGTTCCGTCGAGAGTATACTCTATTCCAAGAATACCCTTTTCGCGGTAGAGCTTGTGTCCTCTAGCTATATAATCAGCATCCTCATTCTTGCCAAAAGTAATCGGTTCGGCTGTGCTTCCCTCCATCATATATTCACTCTGCTCATCATCCAGATTATAGATTCCAGTTTTGCAAAGTGAGAAGAGCTTCTTCTTACACTCTCTGTAATTATCAAAATCTGTATGTTCATCTGGCCCTATATGGTCCGGAGAAAGATTTGTGAAGATACCAAAATCAAAGTCCACTCCTGCCACTCTATCAAGCATAAGTCCCTGAGAAGAAACTTCCATAACAACCGCCTCACAGCCATTTGTTACCATATCTCTCAACTTCTTATGAAGAACTATTGATTCAGGAGTTGTATTTGCTGCTGGTGTACTCGTTTTACCATCGAGAATTTCGATAGTACCTACTAGACCTGTACTAATTCCTGCCAGCTCCAGCATTTCCCTAACCATATAAGAAGTAGTCGTCTTACCCTTAGTTCCTGTTATACCAACAACCTTAAGTTCCTTTGATGGTTCCCCGTAGAACCTAGAACTTATCATACCCATGGCATATCTAGCACTTGGCACACTAAGAATAGTAACTGTATTATTATCTATCTCTTCGAATTCACCATTTACCAACATGTCATTTTCAAGGATATTTGACAGTGCATACTCACTTTTCTCTGTCACTATAACTGCTGTCCCCTTACGAATGACCTCTGGTATAAATTCTGCCCCATCAAACTTAGCTCCTGGTATAGCAAAATACAAGCCGCCGCCTGCTGCCTTTCTGGAATCATTTGTAATGTCATTTACCTCTATACTCAGATCACCACATATTATCTCATATTCAAGACCTTCAACTAACTCTTCTAAACGCATACCTTTCTCCCTTTAAATGTCATAAGGGGACGTTACCAGCGTCCCCTTTTTCATTCATGATTACTCATCATCACCGACAATTTTAATTTTACCTTCGTATAATTCTTCAACTGCTATCGAAAGAGGCTTCTTGCCCTCAGCGCCATCGATAAATGGCTCATCACCTGCAATTATCTGTCTAGCTCTCTTTGCTGTAGCAAGAACTATTGAATAACGGCTCTGTACTACTGGCTGCTCGCCTGGCTCTACGCCCTCGTTTGCAACCTCCATTAGATCACTATATGATGGATGTATCATTTCTTTTTCCTCCCTTGTATAAGATTCCTCGAGCGAAGCTCTCAGAATGACATGTTTTAATTACTGTTTTTTTCAGCAAGCTGATTATATATTACTTAATTCTTTCATCCAGCTGATTCTTGATACCAATCATGAAATCAGTTCTGTTTTCCTTTTTACAGGATTCGCTAACAACTATTGAATTAACTGCATCTACGCACTCTTCCAGATCATCATTGATAACTATGAATTCGTAGTTCTCCATTGATGTTGCTTCTTCAGCCGCTCTAGCCATTCTCTTAGCTATAACGTCCTTTGTCTCAGAGCCTCTGGATACGAGCCTGTTATAAAGTGTATCTATATCCTTAGTTGTTATGAAAATGAGAATAGCATTCGGATACTGTGCCTTAACATTCATAGCACCCTGAACCTCTATCTCAAGTATCACATTCTTGCCAGCCGCTATCTCATCCTCAACGAACTTTCTAGGCGTTCCATAATAATTATCTACGTACTGTGCCCATTCAATCAGTCCATTATAATCGATAAGCGACATAAATTCATCTACTGTTTTAAAATAGTATTCTTTTCCATCTGTCTCACCTTCACGTGGCTGACGGGTTGTTGCAGATATAGAAAGGCTGTAGTCATACTTTTCAACAAGTCTTTTTATAACTGTCCCCTTGCCTGCTCCGGAAAAACCAGATACCACTATAAGTTTTCCCTTATTCATATTATCCCCTATCCTTATTCCAGATTCTGAACCTGTTCACGTACCTTCTCGATACAGGTCTTCATATTGATACCTATATCTGTAACTGCAAGTGTATCTGACTTAGATAATGTTGTATTTGCTTCTCTGTTCATTTCCTGAACTATGAAGTCAAGACGGCGTCCGATAGAATTCGAATCCCCAGACTGCTTATCTGTCTGTGTCAGCATATCTCTTACTGCCTTTATATGACTATGAAGTCTAACGAGCTCTTCGTCTACTGCAACTCTATCTGCATAGATGGTAACTTCTTGAACGATTCGGTTTTCATCTATATTTGCAGTATCTAGAAGGTTTGCAACCTTCTCAGTAAGCTTCGCCTGATATTCTTCGATAATCTTAGGGGCCATTTCGTCGACCTTGCAGGTAAGCTCTTCAAGCTCATCCATCTTATCGAGAAGATCTTTGGTAAGATTCGCACCTTCCTTAGCACGAGATTCCTGGAACTGAGCACCTGCTTCATCGAGAACCTTCTCGATTATCTGATACTCTTCATCCTCTACATAGAAATTTTCCTCTACTGTGAATACATCAGGGAATCTTGCAACAACAGTTGGCTTATACTCTTCTTCAAGTCCAAAGTCCTGCTCGATGGCTTTGAAATGATCCATATACTGTTTAAGTATTTCCTTGTCATACTTAACCAGGTATCCAGAGGATTTAAGACTGGTATATGTAATAAAAACATCTACCTTTCCTCTTTCAACATAATTCTTAAGTCTCTTTCTAAGCTCTGGCTCAAATCTGCTTATAGATCTAGGTAGCTTGATATTTATATCGCAGTACCTATGATTTACAGATTTGATTTCAATAATCACACGTCTAGCCTCGTCAGAATATTCACTCCTGCCGAAGCCTGTCATACTATATATCATATTATTCACTTCCAAAATATATTATATCTGCTCCAACTACTCCCCTCAGGATTTCTGAGCACATACATAGTTATTATACTTTATTAAATATATAATTTCAAGAATCACTTGGTTAAGCTCTAATCCGCGCGATATATCTTTACTTAATCTTATTAGACCTGCGCCAGATTTTCCTATTCTCTGCTTCCTTAATTAGCTCGTCTCTAAAATCCGGATGAGCTATGGATATCAGGTCCTCCGCTCTCTCCCAGGTGGATTTACCCTCAAGATTCACCACACCAAACTCAGTGGCTATAAAGTAAACCTGACTTCTAGGGGATGTAATGATATCTCCATTAAACTGAGGAGTTATACAGGACTGATAATTGCCGTCCTTATCCTGAAATCTTGAGGACATACATATAAATGCCTTACCGCCCCTCGAAGCACTAGCTCCCGTCAGGAAGTCCAGCTGTCCACCGGTACCACTTATATGTCTTCCCGCAAAGCTCTCCGCAGCGACCTGACCATAGAGATCCACCGCCACGCAGCCATTTATAGAAACCATGTTATCTATCTGAGCGATATTAAATGGTCTATTAACATATTCGAGCGGAAATGCCGCTACACTCGGATTATCATCCAGCCACTCATATAGATCTCTGGAACCCACTGCGCATCCGAAGACACCCTTTCCTTTATCTATATTCTTGAGCTTATTAGTAAGCTTTCCGGAACGATATAGCTCGAGATATGCATCCGTACAAAGCTCAGTATGCATTCCAATATCTTTTATATCCGACTCTGATATGAGCGCACCGACAGCATTTGGAATACTACCTATTCCTAGTTGAAGCGTCGCACCATCGACAATATAAGGAATTATATGATTTGCTATCTGCCAATCGATTTCTCTCGGTATAACCGGCAGCAGATTCTTGAAAGGCTCGTGCTCGCCCTCAACGACAAAGTCCACATCAGATATATGAATACACTCATCATATCCACCATGAATCTTCGGCATATTGTCATTTACTTCAACTATAACGATGTCCGCCTTCTCACATATAGGACCCGCTACACCTGTATTAACTGAGAAGTTGAAGTAACCGTGCTTATCCATCGGAGTAACACTTACCATTACCACATTTACATCTATAAAGTATTCATAATAGGCTGCATTATACTGGAACACCATTGGTATATAGTAGCATAGTCCCCTGTCACACAGCTTCCGCTCATACGAAGAACAGTGCCAGCTATGATAAACAAAATGCTCCTGTGATTCATCGCATTCCGCAACCTCAATTGGTCCCGGTATCAGATTGCCACGAATCTTTACATCCTGCAGTTCATCCCTACGCTTCGCAAGCGCTCTATCCAGAAGTACTGGCATTCCAAGAGAACTGGTATAGTCCACCCAGTCACCACTCTTTATGACTTGGACAGCCTCCTCAGGTGTCCTTAGCTTCTGCCTATATTCTCTGCTATAGTCTTTAAGCATCCTCTTCCCCCAGAATATCCTTTATGAAATGCTCTTTAGTCACAGGTCTTGAGAAATAAAAGCCCTGCTGATAGTCAACGTGAAGATCCTCAAGAAGCTTTATCTGGCTCTCCGTCTCAACACCTTCGACTACTATCTTCTTCTTCATCTGCTTGATCATATTTACGCTATTAGTTAAAATAGTCATTCCCAGATCACTGGACTCCGCCGCCCAAAGAATGGATTTATCTATCTTAATAACATCGAAATCCAGTGAGAAAATAGATTGCATATTTGAGTAACCTGTACCATAATCATCCATTGCGAACTGGTATCCGCTACTCTTCAGCTCAGTTATTATCTCACCCAGCTTATCGTAATCATCAGCTCCAACCGACTCAGTTATTTCGAATGTAATAAGATGCTTATCTATATCATATTCATCAACTATCTTGTTGATCCTGCTTACAAAGCCCTTCTGCATACATTGAATAATAGATAGATTTACATTCAGCGAATGTATTTCATGCTTCTCAGGAATTCCACTCTTGATGAACTCACAGACCTTCCTAAGAACCATATTATCTACATCATCAATCAGACCCATCTGCTCTATGACTGGGATAAATTCATCTGGATAGAGATTTCCTAGATTATCATCGAAGAGTCTTAGAAGCGCCTCTGCACCATATAGCTTCTTTGATTCCAGTTCATAAACCGGCTGATAGTAAACCTCAAAATGCCCCTTCTCAATTCCCTGAAGAATAGCATTTTCAACCTCAGTTCTTCTCAGAAGATAATTGAGATCCTCTCCATGCAGTACAGTCTTCTCCACCTTCTTTGGAACAGGGCTATCTATGAAGAAGTTCACCTCATCTATAGTTTTAAAATCATCCGGAATAATAGCCTTAAGTATCTTGACATTCAAACTGAACTTGTTATTACCAACCGTCCAGGTACCCTTAAATCTATCAAGTATATCTTCTATCAGCTCATCACTATTAATTGGCGGATCGTACTTTTCAAAGAGCTTGCTTGCCCATTTATTTCTTTGTTCTTCAGTATAGTCCTGCATCATAATTATATACTGACTAGGATCTATAGAGTAGATATAGTATCTCTGAATTTTAGTTTTTAGGAACTCTGTTATCTCGTCTGTGAGGACATTTATATTCTTAAGCCCAAGACTTCTAAGGGTTGTTCCGATTTCAGATATTCGAAGACTTATTATTACAGTCCTCTCATTAGTATTTATTCTGTTGTCCAGATCCACGCCCAATCCGATGCGGTTATAAACGCCCATCTCTATAAACATTCTGTCATCTTCATTTTCGAGGGATGACATGATTCCAAGCATTCCAAGCGCTTCAGCAAAAAGCTCCGCCCTGATATCCTTATATACCAGCTGAATGAGAATACCGGTAAAAACAAGTCCAAGAAATCCTATAAGCGATAGCCTGTTTCGAAATGTTATCGCATTCCAATAATGGAAAATGTTATACACCGCGATACCAATATAGATAACTGCAAGTGCATAGATTATATACTCGCCCCAATTTCTCTCAAACTCACCCTGAGGTCCATGATCATATATAAGGTTCGTAAATGGATTAGTTGTTATTATTATCTCCAGAATAAAAAGCGGAATAATAAAGAGAAGTGCATGCCAATTCTTCCTACGTCTGAGTGAGCCCGTAAGGCTGGCCACATAGAACAGGAATACGGCAGGTATAAGTGAATGTGTCATGAAATAGAACAGATGACAGAAATCATCTATTACGATGAAATGTTCTTTTTCCAGAAGACCTGGTTTTATAAATTCATTTATGGTTTCTGTAAGGGAATTCACTATGATGATAAGAACCATCAGAATAAAGCCCAGATTCTGAACCTTGTCAGTTCTCTTCTGAACTATAGTCTGCATTAAGATTGCAAGCGACACCATAAATGCCACAATATATAATGCCAGATGAAATTCGTCTGCAATGATATGATGCATACTATTCCCCTTAGTCTGCTACCTTCTCCAGCCCCAGAGTCTTCGGCTCCGCCATCATCGAATAGTTTGTGTGATATATTACATATCCTGGTTTTGCCTGTGGCGGTTTCTTCAGATTCTTTCTCTCCGTATAGTCAATTTCCACCTTCGGTGCAGCACTACCGCTTGAGTAAAATGCCGCCAACGAAGCCGCTTCCTCAAATACACTATCCGGAACATCCTCCAGTCCCTTATCACTGGACTTGAGTTTAACGATTACATGTGAGCCCGGCATCTGTTTAGCATGAAACCACAGATCCTTACCTGTAGCTATATTAAATGTCAGCTCATCATTTTGAATATTATTCTTACCTACAAATATATCATATCCCTCGCTGGATATAAAATGAAGTGGACGGCCTTTTTCTTTTCTTCTGTCGCCCTTGTCTCTCCCCTTCTTCTTAAGGATTGAAGTCTCCTCCAGCTCTCTTCTAAGGTCAGCTATATCGGAGTCTGTCTCAGCTATTTCAAGCGAATGCTTAACTGAGAGCAGATACTCCAGTTCTGCCTTCGTCTCTACAATGAAATTAGATAGGACCTCAAATGTCCTCTTCTTCTTATTGTACTTAGCAAAATACTTCTGAGCATTTTCCTTAGCACTAAGATCTTCATCAAGAGGAATATCTATCTCCTGATTATCATAATAATTCGTGCATCTAAGGGACTTCTCACCGCCTTGAAGTTCATATCCATAGGTGTTAAGAAGCTCGCCGTATATACGGTATTTATCTCTATCCTCTGTATCCTTTAGCTGTCCCAGCTGCAGGTCGTACTTCCTGCTAGTTCTTTCTATCGCAGACTGAACAACCTTCTTGATATCAGCTGATTTATTTCTGACATTTAACTGTTTCTCTTTATTGTTATAGAAATCAATCAGTAGCTCCGATATCGAGTCGAATCTCTTAGCCTCTATATCAGTCTCCGAAAGAGTCGCTATATAATCCTTTGGAACGCCGTTAGAATAAATGATTCCAGGGGTATATTCGCCTGCTTTAATTCTAGCTATAACCCCCTGTATCTCGTCATATATTCTATCCTTTTCCTCTACTGTTATATCTCCAAAGCCTTTTCTTCCATCCACACCGGCAGAGGCTGTTATATATTCCGCGGCAGATTTAGAAAATCCTGTTATAGAAGTATAAATCGCCTTCGGAATGGGAAGCTGCGAGGAAACTAGTCTCTTCTCAAAGGTATATCTATCGAAAGGCTTCTCCTCATCCAGAGGATTAATCTTTCCCTGCGAATCAGGGTATTCATAAACCTGGCCTGGATATATTATCCTTATCTTCTTATCGTCATCCTTTGAAACCGCCTCACTAAGATCTGGCATTACACGCTTGATAGAGTCCATTATTACCATATCAGAATCTGTAAGAATAATATTACTCTGTCTACCCATTATCTCGATTATGAGATGACGTTCACCCAGATCTCCCATCTCGTCCAGATGTTCAAAAACAAAATCATATATACGATCAAAACCAGGTTGTTTTATGTCAACCAGCCTACCATTTGATAAATGCTTTCTAAGTAACATACAAAATGCAGGAGCCTGCATCGGAGCCTGAGGTAATTTATCCGCAAGATATACAATTGGTAGACCAGGGCTTGCAGAAATATAAACCTTAGTCTGTCCTTTAAAACCTTTTATTGTAAGTGTAATACTTTCAGAGGTTGGCTGCTGGATCTTAACAACTCTTCCGCCCAGACACGCATCCTTAATCTCTTTAATTACACCACTTATCACTATACCATCGTATGCCATAACTGCCTCATCTTATATGTATTGAATAAATAGGGACGGGTGTGCAAATAGGGACGTTTCTGTTTTGCATATGTGCAAAACAGAAA
>JAFVAQ010000038.1 GCA_017480495.1 Eubacterium sp.
AATAAAGGTAATAAAGGTTGATGCAGATGATGAAAGTGTAAAACTTTCAGGAGCAAAGTTTGAATTATATGATGCAGCAACAGCTGGAAACAAAATAGGTGAAGAGCAGACAACAGGTAGTGATGGAACAACAACCTTTACAGGACTGGAAGTAGGAAAGACATACTACTTGTTAGAGACAGCATCACCAGAAGATTATAAAGATCCTTCAACAGCTAGAACAGCGGTCAAGGTGGAAGGACAGGCAGTATCAGGAGTGGTAACAAAAGAAATCACTGTTACTAATGAAAAGGAAGATGAGCAACCAGGAAAACTTATTATAAGTAAAACAATATATGGAGCTTCACTTGAGGATTTAGCGGACAATGTAATTACATTTGTTGTAACCCCTGGACTAACAACTGGTGAGACTTCTACTACAATTACACTTAATAAGGATAATTTAAGTGGATGGACACCAAATGGAACAACATACACCTATGAATCAGGTGACCTGGTTGCAGGTAATACGTATACTGTTACTGAGACAAGTACTGGTGCAGATGGTATAACATATACATGTGAAACAAACCCAGACAACAAAAAGAGGGAGAATCTTACAATACCAGAAGGTTCTTCAGTAACAGCTGAATTCACAAATACATATACAGCTGTTCAAACAGAAGGAAAGTTAACAATTACTAAGAATGTTACAGTAAGTACAGATGGTGGAGCTGCTTCATCTACTACAACTGACGTTGCGGATGGCACATATTCGTTTACAGTAACAAATAAGGACGATAGTACAATTTCTAAAACTGCTACTATTACAATTACAAATGGACGAGCTAGTTCGACTACTGTTGAGGGACTTCCAGCTGGAACATATATAGTTAGCGAGGATACTTCAGGCTTTACAAGTGATCTGACATTAACATCTGGAAATGATGTAGAGGTAGATGTAGATGCTGGACAGACATCTAGAACATCATTCACAAATAATAAGAATGTTGATACACAGACTCCAACAGCACAGTTCCAGATTACAAAGACTATATCTGGTCCTGTAAATGATGAGGATTTAGAAGGTTTGACATTTGAAGTTTATAAGGGTGATACATTAGTAAGATCACTTCTTCTAGGAAACACAAATGACTTTACTTATAATGATGTTACAGGAAGATATGAATCAGTAGTATTTGATGTTGAAGCTGACGACAGTGCTGCAACAGATTATAAGGTTGTTGAAACACTTTACAATCTTGAGAACAAGACTGTTACTGTAAGTAACACTTATTCTGTAAATGGAACTTCAACTGATGGTTCTGGTGATACTGTTAATATTTCAGTTAATAGTGGTGATTCAGTAGTTGCATCATTTGCCAATGCTTATGATGACAGAAAGAAAGAATTTTCATTAACTAAATATGATTTGCCAGGAACAAAGTATATAGATGGTGCTATACTTGCTATATATAGTATTGTAGATGAAAAAGGAGAACAGATACCTACATCACAAGGTGGTGTATATCAGGAATGGGAATCATCTACAACAAATGTATATACATTTGATTTAAGTGCTGGTAATTATGCTATTAAGGAAATCAAAGCTCCTGATGGATATCAGGGAACAGATCTTATCTATATGTTTAAACTTAGTTTTGATGTAAATGGCAACGCTAAAATTACACCGCTTAAGAATGAACAGATAGGTACGTATGATTCAACTGATAATGCAATAAGGTTCTATAATGATCCTATTGTAGTAACTGGAAAGCTTTCAGTTCACGTAGAAGAAGAGAAGACTGGACGTCCAGTTCCAGATGCAATCGTTGAGGTTGAGGGACCAGATGGTAAGAAGGTAAGATATACTACTAACAAAGATGGTGAAATTACTGATAAGGTAGATGGAACAGGTGTTACACCATTTGATGTACCAGTTGGTAAATATAAGGTTACAATTCTTCAAGTTCCAGAGGGATTTGATGTAACAATTGGTGAAACAGCTGAGGTGACAGTTCCTGAAAATGGTGAGGGACGTCACATAGCTAAGATTCTTCCAAACACTGGTGGACTTAAGGTTCAGGTTCTTGAAGAAGGAACTAGAAGAGAAGTACCTGATGCTACGGTTGAAATCGAAGCTCCAGCTGGAACTACATTTCCAGATGGTTCTACAAAGATAACAGCTATTACAGATAAGAATGGTTGGATTACAAGCTACAAGGATGCTGATGGAAATGTTATAGATCTTACAACAGGACTTACACCTGGTGATTATAAGATTACAGTAGTTAAGGTTCCTGAAGGTTACAAGGTAACTACAGGTAAGACTGAAACAGTTACAGTTGTTAAGGGTGAGGTTGCAACACATGAGGCGTTAATCGCAACAGGTGATTCGGCAGCAACTCCTACTAAAACAACAACTCCAGCTAAAACTACTACAGCAGCTAAGTCAGTAGATACAGGTGATCACATGAATGTTATCCCATTCATTATCCTGATGATAGTATCACTCATTTCTTCAATCGTGGTTATCATCCGCAAAAGAAGACTTAGATATGAATACTAAAATGTAGTGATCAAGAGATTATAGAATAGGCCCCTACCCAAATTGATGGGTAGGGGTTATTTTATATAATAATACTATATTAATAAAATAATATTTATATTGACACTATACAACTATTGATATATACTAATAATATATAAAATATATTAAGAGGTGTAATATGGATATGATATACGATAATATATTTAAAACGATGGTGACTCGTAATCCTCATTTATTAATACCTTTGGTTAATGATATTTTTGATGAACATTATTCTTATGATGAGAATGTGGTGCTTCTGTCAGATGAACATCAAACTTTGAAAAATGATTATGAGGGTGATGAGAAAATAACGGACTCATATATATCTATTAAAGGTGCAAATTATCATTTGGAATGCCAGAGTAATCCCGATGGGACAATTGTATTTAGAATGATAGAGTATGACTTCCACATAGCTCTTGATCATGCGGTTAGAACTGCGAGGGCATGTCTTAAATTTCCTAGAGCTGCTGTCTTGTATTTACGTCATAATTCAAAAACTAAGGATAAGCTTAGTATTGATGTAGAATTTCCAAATGATCAAAAGGTTCTGTACGAGATAAAAATAGTGAAGGCGAAGGATATACCCAAGGATGAAATCATCCAAAAGAAATTGTATTTCTTAGTGCCTTACTATATAATGAGAGTTGAAGATGAACCACTTCAGAAGGTTTTGGATGATTATATTGATCTTTTAACTGCGATGTCACATGATAGAGACGCAGGTGTATTTACAGAATATGATATGGCGAGTGTTAGAATTGGCATTAATAGACTTATCAATCAAGTGTATTCCGATGATTCTATAAGGAGAGGAGTTGAAAATCTTATGGGTGGAAAAGTATTATATTCAGAAATAGATAGAATCTATGATGAAGGAATAGAAAAAGGGATAGAAAAAGGAATAGAAAAAGGAATAGAACAGAATAGTCTATCATCTATTAAAAATTTGATGAATAGCCTTAAGATATCTGCTGATGAAGCTATGAGTTATCTTGGAATTGCTGAAGATGATCGGGATAAGTACTTAAAAAAATTGGCTGAGTGATATAGGTGGATTAAATGGGTAATCTAGATAAGAAAAAAAGCAAAAATGATGAAATGTCATATACGTCAGATGATAACTATAAATTTGGTGAGATACTGAAGAAACTCCGTCAGGAAAATGGTCTATCTCAGGTAGAGGTCGCTGACAGAATGAACGTTACGCCTGGATATATAAGTAACGTTGAGAAGGGACGTACGGCTATGTCTCTTAGGATGCTGGTTTACTTTGCCAGGATTTTCGATTGCTCTCTGGATTCTATTGTTGGAATGATGGATGCGACATATGAACAGGAATCAATTGATCGTGAGATAATGAGAGAAATCAGTAAGCTGGATAGTGTTAGCAAAAAGAAATTACTTAAGACTCTCAAGATATGGAACGATTGATTCTGACAACAGCTTCTTCTATTCGATTTAGTGGGATAGAGGAATAATTGAACATAAATGAATGTGTAGAGATTGCGGTGATATTTATACCGGATTCTCTACATTTTTTTATAAAGGAATCATCTGACATTTTCATATTCAGTTTTAAGATAAAATGAAGTCCGGCCTGCTCCTCACTGATTTCGGATATTGTGGCTATAGAACTGTTTCTGATAACGCGAAGTAACAGGTCCCTTTTCTTACGAGATGCAGTTCTCATTCTGTTTATGTGTTTTTCATAGTATCCCTCTGATATAAATCTTGCTAATGTCAGTTGTTCAAAGGTAGATACAGGGCAGGAGTAGAAAGATAGCTTCTTTCTATATTCATCCATTAGATGATCAGGAAGAACCATGTAGCTGATACGGATGGTGGAAGCCAGACTCTTGGTAAAGGTATTCATATATATAACTCTCTCGTTATTATCTATACTGAAGAGTGAAGGGATAGGAAGTCCAGTGAAACGAAATTCACTGTCGTAGTCGTCCTCAATTATATACTTAGAATTATGTAAACCGCTTTGCGCTTCAGTGCTGTCATTTTTCATAGCCCAATTTAGCAGCTCATATCTTCTCTTAATAGGCATAGTGATTCCTGTAGGGAAATGATGAGAAGGAGTTGAGTGAATTATGTCAACCGACTTATTGCTGAGTTCATCGATTATTACTCCTTGCTCATCTACAGGTATTCTTACATTTCTTACATTATTCGCATCGAAAATAAGAGAAACCTTCTCATATCCTGGATCCTCGCAGGCATATATTAGGTCATATCCAAGTAATTGAATCAGAATAGATATTATAGTTTCTGTTCCAGCTCCGATGATTATGTTATCAGGGTTGACGGAAATTCCTCTGAATCCATGTAAATAGTTGGCGATAGCAGCACGAAGTTCGAGTAGTCCATTTGATGGAGAGTTTGTCATTAGAAGTTCTTGCTCTTCAGAGAGAATCTTCCTGTTTAGCTTGGCCCAGTTTGAGAATGGAAAGCTGGTAGTCTCATTTGCATTTGAGGTGAAATCGACGAACCACTGAGGTTTCTGTCTTTGGGTTGGGCTTAAGGTTGTAGCCTTATTGTTAGGATTTCTTGAAACTCCAGATCCATCCTGTATACCACTAGTACGAAGTATATCGCTGACATAGAAACCTTTTCTTGGAAGAGAATAGATATATCCCTCAGCTAATAACTGGTTGTATGAGTTTTCTACTGTAATAACACTTATCGAAAGATTCTTAGCTAGACTTCTCTTAGAGGGAAGATTTGAATCTGCTGGTAGCTCGCCAGACATGATATCATTTTTAATCTTTTGGTAGAGCTGCTCATATAGAGGAATGGATTTATTATCTGAAAAAGAATATGAAAGCATTGTGGTTCTCCTTATTAATGAGGTTGTACTAAATAAAACTGACCTTATGAAAGATATCATAAATTAAGAAATTAAAAAGGTCAACTGAAAATGACGCCACAGGAACCGTCCCTACTGGTATCATTTCTTCTTGCAAGATTTTTTTTGCTATGTGATAATAATTAAGTCGTAATTATTGTTTGTTTATAAAGGTGAAATGATATGGGAAAACTAATTTGTGACAATATATCTGAGATAATAAATGATATAGTATCTGACTATGAGAAGGGACGTCCGATTGATAAGCAGGACGTATTTGGTCAGCCTAATCGCGATATGGTTAAGGAAATAATCTATAAGCTGAATCACATAGTCTATGCCGGTTATTATGTAGATAGAACTTATAGGATCTACAACATCAGCACTACGATTGCATCTCTGACAGAGGATGTGGCTTATAACCTCAACAAGCAGATAGCACTTGCACTTCATTTCGATAAGAGACTTGAGGGTAAGTCTGAGGAGGAGATTAGAGCAGTTGCTGAAGACTACACAGTTCAGTTTATGAAGAAGCTTCCTGAAGTTAGAGAGTATCTGGACACAGATATTGAAGCGCTCTTTGTGGGTGATCCTGCTGCAGAGTCAAAGGATGCTATAATCATTGCCTATCCTGGACTCTTTGCTATTTCTGTTCAGCGTTATGCTCATGTGCTTTATCAGCTCGGTATTCCGATGCTTCCTCGTATGATGACAGAGATAGCGCACAGCAAGACTGGTATCGATATTAACCCAGGTGCTACGATAGGAAAGTACTTCTTCATCGATCACGGAACTGGTGTGGTTGTTGGTGAGACAACTATCATAGGCGAAAATGTAAAAATATATCAGGGCGTTACTCTAGGTGCTCTTTCTACAAGAGGTGGTCGTGGTCTTATAGATAAGAAACGTCACCCAACCATTGAAGATAATGTGACAATTTATTCTGGGGCTTCTATCCTAGGTGGTGATACCGTTATCGGCGAAGGTTCGGTTATAGGCGGTAATGTATTCCTTACTAGATCTATTCCACCACACACCAAGGTTCATGTTGCTAACCAGGAGCTTAAGTTTGATGGAGAGGCATTTACAAAGTCTGACAGTGACGAGAATTGGTTCTATGTAATCTAACGAAAAATTAAATGCTATCTATAAAGGAGATATCTATTTTGGGTGAGCAATTATATACAATTCCAGTAAATGACGCATTTGATGCTGACTGTGAATGCCCACTTTGTCTTATGACAAAGGAGCTTGAGCAAAATGCTATCGAGTTCACTATGGGGCCTAGCTACATGGAGGACGACAACCGTGAAGTGACGGATAAGCTTGGTTTCTGTCCAAAGCATATCAAAATGATGTATGCAGATAAGAACAAGCTCGGCGTAGCGCTTATGCTAAATACTCATATGAATAAAACTATTCGTGAAATGAAGGCGCTTGCTGAAAAGGACAGTCCTCAGGCGGCAGGCGTTCTTGCTAGAAAAACAGGTGGCCTTTTCTCAAAGGGTGGAGAAAAATCTCCAGTAGTTAAATATATAGATGAGCTTGAGTCTAACTGTTTTGTATGTCAGAGAATTGAGCCAGTCTTCGATAGATATGTTCACACCATATTCCATATGTGGAAGAAGAATAGTGAGTTTAAGGAAAAGCTTGAGAAATGCAAAGGCTTCTGTACATACCATTATGGAGTTCTTTATGAAAAGGGAGCGCAGAATCTGAACCAGGCTCAATATGAAGAGTTCATAAAGGTTCTGAATCAGGTTTACTTCGACAACATGGAAAGAGTTAATGGAGATGTTTCCTGGTTTATTGATAAGCACGACTACCGCAATAAGGAGGCTGACTGGAAGAACTCTAAGGATTCCATCCAGCGCGCAATCATTAAGACAGAACATACTATTTTAGATGAGTAAAAATAATTAAATTTAGAATAAGCTAATTGTAGAATAAACTAATCCTATCTGAGATAAGTAAGAGAATAAAATGGACAATCACGATAGAAGAAACAAAATACTAGATATCATACAAAGCAGCGACTTGCCTGTTAGTGCCTCCAGTCTATCGAAGGATATGGGTGTGAGTAGACAGATAATAGTTGGCGACGTTGCCTTGCTTCGTGCAGAAGGAAATGACATCCTTTCCACACCAAGAGGCTATGTAGCTGCACCGAAAGAAACTAACGTAACTAGGAGAATAGCAGTAAATCACAGCGCGGAGGATACTCAGGCTGAGCTCTATACTCTGGTGGACGAAGGCTGTACAGTCGAAGACGTAATAGTAGAGCATCCTATATATGGACAGCTGATCGGCGGACTCAGAATTTCGAGCAGATATGATGTGGACGAGTTCATCAGGAAGTCCAAGGAGGAAAATGCCACTCCGCTTTCTGCACTTACCGAAGGAATACATTTACATACCATAAGTGCTAAAACAGAAGAGCAGATAGATAGGGCAATTGACAAATTGAAGAAAATGGGTATTCTTCTTTGATTAATATTGGTTGTTTTTAACATTGACATTTAGATGACGTGATACTATAATGTGTCACGTCATTTGTGTTTTGACAGGTGTCAAGACACCTATGGAACCTATTAGTTTGCTATGGTTTTAATCATAGCTCCATAAATAAGAGGAAAAAGAATGAAAGACGAAAAGAAAACAGAAGAAGTAAAAGTAGAAGAAACAAAGGTTGGAGTAAAAGAAGCTGATGTTAAAGAGACCGAAAAGAAAGAGTCTGCTAAGAAGGAAAAAGGTTTCAAGGCATTCCTTAAGAGAAAGGATATCGAGATATCTCTTAAGCGTTACGGAATCGACGCGCTTGGCGCTATGGCACAGGGACTGTTCTGTTCCCTTTTGATCGGAACTATCATCAACACAATCGGAACTCAGTTCAATATTGGATTCCTGACAAAGATTGTAGCAACAGTAAATGGTGTAGATTACACAGTAGGTGGCCTGGCTATGGCTATGAGTGGTGCAGCAATGGCAGTAGCTATCGCACATGCACTTAAGTGTCCACCACTTGTTCTATTCTCGATGATAACGGTTGGTTTTGCAGCAAATGCCCTCGGTGGTGCGGGTGGACCTCTTGCAGTTCTCTTTATCGCCATTATAGCATCAGAGTTTGGTAAAGCTGTTTCAAAAGAAACTAAGATAGATATACTTGTTACACCACTTGTAACCATCGGAATAGGTATCTTCCTATCATGGCTGATTGCTCCATATATTGGTCTTGCGGCTATGAAGGTCGGAAAGGTGATCATGTGGGCAACAGAGCAACAGCCATTCCTTATGGGTATACTTGTTGCAGTTCTCGTAGGTATTGCCCTTACACTTCCTATATCATCTGCTGCTATATGTGCAGCTCTTGGACTTACAGGACTTGCTGGTGGTGCAGCAGTAGCTGGATGTTCCGCTCAGATGATCGGATTTGCAGTTATATCATTTAGAGAAAATAAATGGGGCGGTCTTGTATCACAGGGTATCGGAACTTCAATGCTTCAGATGGGTAATATCGTAAAGAATCCTCGTATCTGGCTTGCACCTACACTTGCATCTGCAATAACAGGTCCACTGGCAACCTGCCTGTTCCATCTTGAGATGAACGGTGCTCCTATATCATCAGGTATGGGTACTTGTGGATTCGTTGGTCAGATCGGTGTTTATACAGGTTGGGTAAATGATGTAGCAGCAGGAACTAAGTCAGGAATTACTTGGTTCGATTGGTTAGGACTTATCCTTATCTCTATCGTACTTCCAGCTGTACTTTCACTTATCTTCGATAAGATCTTCCGTAAGCTCGGATGGGTTAAAGATGGAGACATGAAGCTTGCATAGTTTTTAGCCTATTAATAATATCAAATATAAGGTCACCTCTGATGGGCAAATCAGGGGTGATTTCTTTATTAAAAAAAATTGTCTTAGAATCAGAATAGTGGTATCATAGACATGTATTTTTTTCAAAAATCAAAGTTCAATAAATATAAAAAATAAGAAATAGAAAGGGAAGGTAACAGAGTAGTTTCAAATGAATAAGATAGGATTTGACAATGACAAATATCTCGATATGCAGTCGAAACATATCAAGGAAAGAATAAGCGAGTTTGGCGGCAAGCTGTATCTTGAGTTTGGTGGTAAGCTTTTCGATGATTATCATGCATCAAGAGTTCTTCCGGGTTTCAAACCGGATTCCAAGATTACTATGCTTAAGCAGCTCAAGGATCAGACTGAGATAGTAATAGCTATCAAGGCTGGTGATATTGAGAAGAACAAGGTACGTGGTGATATCGGCATCACTTATGATATGGACGTACTTAGACTGATAGATGCATTTACAAACAATGGTCTCTTCGTAGGTTCTGTAGTTCTTACTCAGTTCAAGGAGCAGCCATCAGCTGTTGCTTATGAGAAGAAGCTGAAGGCGCTTGGACTTAAGGTTTATAGACATTATCCTATCGAGGGTTACCCTTCAGATATACCAAAGATCGTTAGTGATGAAGGCTACGGAAGAAATGATTATATCGAGACCACCAGACCACTGGTTGTCGTAACAGCACCTGGACCTGGAAGCGGTAAGATGGCTACCTGCCTCAGTCAGCTCTATCATGAGCAGAAGAGAGGCGTGAAGGCTGGATATGCTAAGTTCGAGACATTCCCTATCTGGAATCTTCCACTTAATCACCCAGTTAACCTGGCATATGAGGCAGCAACCGCTGACCTTAATGATATAAATATGATAGACCCATTCCACCTCGAAGCATATGGTGAGACTGTGGTTAACTACAACCGTGACGTTGAAGTATTCCCAGTTCTAAATGCTATGTTCGAGAAGATCTCTGGTGAATGTCCTTACAAGTCACCTACAGACATGGGTGTAAATATGGCTGGACACTGCATAGTTGATGATGAGGCAACTCGTCAGGCTTCTAACCAGGAAATCATTCGTAGATATTATCAGGCTATGTGTGATAAGAGAAAGGGTGATGCAGGGGATGCAGCTATTCAGAAGATAGAGCTTCTTATGAAGAAGGCTGGCATCTCAGTATCAGATAGACCGGTTGTAGCAGCTGCAAATATCAGAGCAGAGGAAACAGGTAATCCAGCGGCAGCTATGGAAATGCCAGACGGAAGCATTATTACAGGTAAGACCTCTTCACTCCTTGGAGCTTCTTCAGCACTTATCTTAAATGCACTTAAGGTTCTTGCTGGAATAGATGATTCTGCAAAGCTTATTTCACCACAGAACATAGAGCCTATTATGGAGCTTAAGGTTAATTACCTGGGTAATCACAACCCACTTCTTCATATAGATGAGATACTTATAGCGCTTTCTATAGAGGCTAATACCAATCCAGAAGCAAAGGCGGCATATGCTCAGCTTATCAACCTTGCTGGTCTGGAGGTACATAGCTCAGTTATTCTTTCACAGGTTGACGTTGGAGTCTTCAAGAAACTCGGTGTGAATTTAACCTGTGAACCTAGATATCAGAACAAGAAATTGTTCCACACCTAAAATATGTATTTTCGATAAAAGTCAGATGATATTTTGATGTCTCTGACTTTTATTCTATTTAAAAATTATTTGATAATAGATAAGTGTACCTAATTAGATGGAGGAGAGGAAATGAAAATCTACAAGAAAGTGATTAGTGTTATGCTCGCTGCTGCTATGGTTCTTGGCGTAGTGGGATGTGGCAAGAAAGGGAAAGAAGATCCGAGTCAGATGGGAGGCTCGGCTGCGGCAAAGCAGACATCCAAGGAATGTGTATATCAGGAAGATTCGGATTTTTCTATATCTGGAATAAAGGGAGATATAACCTCCTTTGTATTTAAGGACGACACAATGTATATGCTGACCAGTGAATGGTTAGAATCAGCTACTGACGATGATGCAGAGCTATATGAAGCTTCAGAGGGTGAGGCTAATATAGATGATTCATCTGAGGATGATACTAATATAGAGGAGTCCTCAGAGGGAGACGCTGATTCCATTTCAGAAAGTTTGACATTTAGAGTATACAAAGCTTCGGTAGATGGTGGTGAAGCGGAGGAAATATATGAGAAGTATGTAACAGATGGTACTTATATTGATTCACTCATGCAAAAGCCGGATGGAACGCTTACTTTCAACCTATCAGTTTATGATGATGAAGGTAATTACGAAAAGGCTTCGTTGTATGAATATGATGGCAAGGATTTCAAGGAAACCATTGATATAAAGGATATAGTTTATCCTGAAGATGGTACTTACTTAAGTAAAATGCTGTTTGATAAGAATGGTAATCTTGTAGCAGTTTACGAGAATGCTATAAGAACATATGACTCCAGTAAAAAGAAAATATCTGAAATAAAGTTTGACGGAGTGATAGACTCCGCTGGTTATGATAAGAATGGAGATATATTAGTTGAACACGTAGTTTATGCTGAAAATGAAAGCGGCGAAAACTCTCTTACGATTGAAAAAATTGATACTCAGAAGGGTGAAGTCGTAGAGACCTATCCCCTTGATGTATCATATCTTCCTAGCTCAGACAGTATTATGAAGGGTAGTGGAGATTACGATTTCTACTACGAGGTTTCTTCAGGTATTTATGGATATAAGTATTCAGATAAGAAGGGTACTCAGATCCTTGAGTATTCTGCATCAGACCTTGATACAAATAGCTTAGGGTATAAGGTCATGGTTAATGATACATTTTTCTGTACCATGTGGGACTGGGAGAGTATTGATGCAATTAGTTCTGTACATAAATATGTAAAGGTTGATCCATCAGAGGTTGAGGATAGAGTTATTCTTACAATTGCAACTCTTTATGGTAATTACAATCTGAAGGATCAGGTTGCGGCTTATAACAAGTCTCAGAACAAGGTAAGAATTAAGATTGTTGATTATGGAGAGGAAAATGATCCTACTGCAAAAATGAGTGCAGATATAGCTGCAGGTAACCTTCCAGATATGTATGACCTCGCAAATGGTCTAGGTGAAATGTCAAATGAACAGGCGATTGCAAAGGGACTCTTCGAAGATCTGAATCCATATATTGAGAAGGATGCAGATCTTAGTACAGATGATCTGATACCATCTGTTTATAACACACTTCAGCATGATGGAAAGCTGTACTATTTAGCTTCTGGTTTCTATGTATCTACAATGATGGCTAGAGCTTCTGAAGTAGGAGAAGAGCCAGGTTGGACATTTGATGAGATGAAGGAATATGTAGATAGTAAGCCAGATGCAAATCTATTCTACTCAAACAACAAAACAGATACTATAACAGAACTTATGCATGGATGTATAGATGATTTTGTTGACTGGGATAAGGGAGAATGCTCTTTCGATTCCCAAGAGTTTATAAATGTTCTGGAAATGTGTAACAGAGGAACAAATGACGAGATGGAATGGACAGAGGATACTCCTTCCTCTGAGGAAATGCTGAAGGACGGAAGTATGCTTTTCTTGGAAGGAAATATAACCCCTGAAGATCTGCAATTATATAACAGTATGTTCGATGGAGATATATCCTTCAAGGGTTATCCAAATAAGGAGAAGAAGGGAACATACTTCAGCTTCGATAGTGTTATAGCAATGTCTAGCAAGTGCGAGGATAAGGATGCAGCTTGGGAATTTATAAGACAGTACATCAGTGAAGATTTCCAGGGTAAATATTATGTTGATATGTATGCTATCCCTACTAGAGAGGATGTTTATGAGGCATATGTTCAGAAGTGTACTTGTACAGAAGAGACAAAGGATAAGTATGGAAATGATCTCTATCCAATAAATGGAACCACTGGATGGGACTCGGATGAGGTGCAGCTAAAACCTCTTACAGAAGAAGAGATGTCTGAATTCAGAAAACTTATAGATGGTGCTGAAGGAGAATGGGAGCTAAATTCAAGCTTAGGTGATATAATCAAGGAAGAGGCATTAGCTTACTTCAAGGGTGACAAATCTGCAGAGGATGCAGCTAAGATCATTCAGAATAGAGCGACAACATATGTAAATGAAAATAAATAATAGTGGGTTAGAGTATGTCTAAGAAACTAGACAACAAAAATAGTGTAGAAAACAAGGAACACGAGATACATTACAAGAAAAAAGGCTATACAAAAGGGGAGAGACTGGCAGGCGGTCTCTTCCTTAGTCCTAGCCTTATAGGAGTAATGGTATTTTTTGTGATTCCTTTTTTTGTTGTAATCTACTATGCAAATATTGATAACATTATTAATAAACAGTTTGTTGGATTACAGAATTATCAGAATGTTTTGGAGAATTCTGCTTTTAGACAAGCTGCAAAAAATACAGCTACATTTTCACTTATATCAGTTCCACTGGCGATTATCCTTTCTCTAGTGATGGCATTGATATTGGAACACGAGATTCCTTTTAAGAGTACATTTAGAACCTTTTTCCTGAGTCCGCTCATGGTGCCGGTTGCGTCAGTTGTTCTTATATGGCAGGTACTCTTTGATTACCACGGTGTAATAAATGATGCGATAACTGTATTCGGCGGAGATCCGATCGACTGGTTCAAGTCGAGCTACAGTCAGCTGGTTGTTGTGATTCTTTTCCTATGGAAGAATCTGGGCTACAACATGATACTTTTTATGGCGGCGCTAAGTGCTATTCCGAGGGACGTGCTGGAGGTTTCTGTGCTGGACGGTGCGTCGAGCTGGAAGCAGTTCTGGAGTATCAAGTTTAGATATATAACGCCAACTCTGTTTTTTGTAGGTATTATGTCGTTGATCAATTCCTTCAAGGTTTTCCGCGAGGTTTATCTGCTTACTGGCGACTACCCATATGATTCGCTGTATATGCTGCAGCATTTTATGAATAATACCTTCAAGTCACTGGATTATCAGAAGCTGTCCGCGGCAGCAATAATCATGTGCCTTGTTATGATGGTGATTATAGGAATACTCTTTATATTTGAAGATAAAATTGGTAAGGACGTCGAAGGATAAGTTTATATAGGAAATACTATGCAAGAAGTAGAAAATAAAAAACAGAATACCAAGAACTACAAGCTGCGAAGGATTATCAAAAAAGTAGTCCTTACTCTTATTGCGGCTATTTTTGCTATATCCTTCTTACTGCCGACAGTACTTACCTTTGCAAACTCCTTTATGTCGGAGCAGGAGATAAGCTCGAACTACGGAGTTATCTTCAACGATTATTCGAACAAGAATGATGGTACAGAACGTACAGTTTCCTATAGATCGGAGAAGGTCAATCTGAAGCTGATTCCAGACAAGGTGGTGGGGTCGCAGTATGAGACGGTTCTTCTGAAAAGTCCGGACTACTTAATGAAGTTCTGGAACTCAGTTTTACTGACACTGCCGATAATGATATTCCAGATAGCTATTGCGTTGGGAGCGGCTTACTGCTTCGCGAGGTTTAGAGGAAGGATTAAGGAAATAATTTTCTTCCTTTACCTAGTGCTTATGCTGATGCCTTATCAGGTAACGCTGGTTCCAAACTATATAGTTGCTAATTGGTTCAATATCTTAGACACCAGATGGAGTATCATCCTTCCAGGAATTTTCGCTCCTTTCAGTGTATACCTTCTGACTAAGTATATGCGAAGAATTCCAGAGTCTGTCATAGAGGCGGCGAAGCTCGACGGAGCAAATGAATGGAACATATTCTGGAAGATAGCATTTCCTCTATGTAAAGGTCCGATAGCTTCTGTTGCGATTCTGGTCTTTATAGATTATTGGAACATGGTAGAACAGCCACTTATTATGATGAGCAATTCGTCTTATCATCCGCTGTCAGTATTCCTGTCACAGATCAATAACGGTGAGATAGGACTGGCTTTTGCGGTGGCTTCGATATATATGGTACCACCTATTCTTATCTTCCTGTATGGAGAAGAATATTTGGTAGACGGAATAGCATATTCCGGTTCCGTCAAGGGTTAATAGAAATAATAAAGTGTTTGATGTCATTCTGAGCATAGCGAAGAATCTTTTACAAGTTCAAGGAGAAAGAGTATGGATAATATGAATAGTACAGTAGAGAAATCCATGGAGGATATTGAACTCGAAAGAGAGGTGGATCGCCTCGAGGAAATGCGCCGCGTAAGATTCAAGAAGAGAACCTTACGAAACTTTGCTATTATCTTTTTTGTTGCACTTATTATACTTACATTTTTCTCCAATACTATCATGAACTATTCCCTTCCTGAGGTTACTACAGAAACAATTTATAATGGCTCTGTGTCCCAGAAGGTTAGATGTCAGGGAGCGGTCGAAGTAAGCTTAGATCAGGATGTTACAGTAAGTGGTAAGAGAGTTGTAAAGGAAGTATTCTTCGAAGATGGTGACACTGTCAAGGAAGGCGACGTCATAATGACCTTTGAAGAGGAGGAGAATACAGACCTCAAGGATGCAGAGGAAGAACTCGAACAGCTGGAGTCTGACTATGAGAAGCAGACCCTCCGTGTGGGACCTGATTATTCGGAGCAGTTGTCCGCTATAAATGCAGCAAGTGACGAAGTAACAGTTGCTGAAACTGCGGTTGAACAGGCGAAAGCAGACGAGGCAAGTCTTGCGACAGCTAGAGCAGAACTGGAAACAGCTCAGGCGGCATATGATGCAAAGTTGGAGGAGGTTGCTCCACTTAGAGAGAAGGCTGAAGCTATTAAACAAAAAGAGATTACAGGAGACTCTGATTATACAGATGAAGATAAGACCTTCTTATATGATGAGTATAGCCCTTTGGAGGGAGAACTTGAAGTGTTGGCTCAAACTCTTGAGGAAAAGAAGGAGGTAGTAACTAGTTTGGAAGCAAAGCCAACCGTTGCTGATGCTGAGGCGGATCTAGCTACCAAGAAGGCGACTCTTGAGAGCTTGCAGCTCAGCCTTGTCAGCAAGAAGAAGGAAGACGGCGTAACTGCTCAGACAAATGCAATAGATGATGCAAATGCAGAAAAGAAGATAGATAAGCAGAAGGACAAGATAGATAAGCTGAAGGATACAGATGATTATAAGGAGCTAAAGGCTACTGGTACAGGAATCATTTCTGGACTTACCTATAAGCCAGGCGACACCATTGATGCCGAGACTCAGGTGGCAAGCATTCAGCTCGCAGATAGCGGATATGTCGTAACCTGCACCATTCCTAAGAAGGACAGTCAGGTTCTGAGGGTTGGAAATGAAGCGGAGATAGAAAATCTATGGGGCGACGATGTGAGTGCTTCAATCAGAAGCATCAAGGCTGACCCTTCAAATCCAAATCAGCAGAGTATAGTTAAGTTCGAAGTAAAGGGAAATGTCCAAGTGGGCGAAACTCTTCAGTTTGCAGTTGGAAACAAAACTGGAAAGTACGATACGGTCATTCCTAATGGTGCAGTTAAGGAAGATAGCGGTGGTAAGTTCGTATATGTTGTTAAGGTGAGAGCTACCCCTCTAGGTAACAGATATATAACCAAGAAAGTAAATGTAGATGTACTGGCTTCTGATACTGCAAACTCCGCTATTAGCGGAGATGTATCAGAGCTAGATAATGTCATCATCAATTCCTCAAAACCACTTGATGATGGACAGCAAGTCCGCTTAACAGACAAATAGAAACAACGAAGGATCTTAAAAAACCTATGAGCATGAAGAACAAATTCCTACACCCAACTAAATATGTAGTAATCGTAATTCTTGCAGTCAATGTATTGGTAGGTGTTCTTGTGCTGTTTAGTTTTCTTTCTGCCAGATCTAGACGACTCAACCTCTATTCTGAACAAGCAGCTGTTAGGTGGGATAACAAGGATATGGACTACGCCGAGATAAGTCTATTCTATTCTGAGGCGAGCGGCCTCGACGCCGGCTCCATTCAGAATATCAGGAATAGCATTCAGAAAAAGCTTTACGATGATTCCTACCTTTCCGACGATGCAGAGGGAAGAGTATGGATAGATGCTTACTGTGGTCATACCTTTGATGAAGTCCGTAAGGATTCAAATTCCATTAAGGTAAATGTCTACACAGTAGGTGGAGACTTCTTCCAGATTCATCCGATTCCGCTTAAGTCTGGAAGCTATCTGGATATGGAGAGCTCTGATGTGAATCAAATACTTCTGGATGAATATGTGGCATGGGATCTCTTCGGCGGCAGTGACGTTGCCGGAATGAAGCTATGGATAGGTGACAGCGTCTTCACAGTAACCGGAGTAGTAAAGGTTGATGAATCCAAAGCCTGGACTCAGGCGTACGGAGAATATAACTCTGTCTATGTCCCAATTGAGTCTTACAGCAGAAAGGACATCCAGTCAGGCGACGATTATGATGAGAGTACGCTTAATGCCTTGGACTCCGCAGGTTTATCAGGAAATGAAGGTACGAAGGCTCTATGCTACGAGGCAGTGCTGCCAAGTCCTATCAAGAACTATGCTTTAAATGTTGTTGCTGAAGCAGCTGGAATAGAGTTCAAATCAGACGAAGAAAAAGAAAAAATGAGATCATCCTTAAACTTTGAGGATATTGAGATAGTAGATAATACAGCGCGTTTCAAAATGATACAGCTGTTTACAAATTCCCGAAATAGAGATTACATAGAAATGCGTGCAAATGACATTTACTATCCTTATTGGGAGAATATAGCACGCCATGAGGAAACTCATCAGTATAAGTCGTTATGCTATAGAGCATGGCTTCTTGTGATTCCTATCCTTAGCCTTATATATGCCTGTATAGTGGCATTTAACATTTTAAATGAGGAGATAAGTAAGCTTCGTGCGGCCAGGCGGAAATATTAGCCATGAAATAGATGGCATATCGGGAATAATTTCTTGTCGATATCATTACAATAAACTATAATATGGATATGGGGTTACTAATTAGATAATAGAGAAGGAAGTTTTGTTATGAATGTATACGATATTACAGTATTGGGGTTAGTACAGGGAATCGGATACAGGTCTTTTGTTGCTGAATATGCCAAGGAGCATGGACTCCTAGGATATGTTAGAAACTCGGGTGGAATAATTAAGATTCATGTGGAATGTGAACCAGAAGAAATCGGAAAGTTCACATTTCATCTTAGATACAATTGTCCAGAGGGTGGAAGAATAGACAGCATTATAGTTAAACCTGTAAAGCAGCCTGAAGAAACGAAAAATGAAGAGAGTGAGGTTCCAGGTGGCGATGAACCACAGAACTCGGATGCTAAAGATGTAGACGTTCTGGACGCATATGGAGCGGAGTATGATGACAGCTTTATCATAGCTCCTAGTGAAAGCTTTGAAGAGAAAATGCGATTCATTTCTCCTGATATAGCTACTTGTCCAGATTGTGAGAAGGAACTGCTCGATCCAAATAATAGAAGATATAGATATCCATTTATCAGCTGCAAGAAATGTGGTCCAAGAATTTCTATCATTAAGAAGATTCCTTATGACAGAGAATCTATCACAATGAAGGGGTTCTCTATGTGCTCAAATTGCGAGGCAGAATATCATCAGATAGGTAATCCTCGTCATCTTGCGCAGACTATAGGCTGTAAAGATTGCGGTCCTATGCTGAGATATTATGAGAACCGTATGGTAGATGAGATACAGCTGAGTCAGGAAGAAATGATTCAGAAGACGGAGGAAGCTCTTAAAAATGGCAAGATCGGTGCTATAAAATGTGTGGGTGGATTCCGAATGGTGTGTCTTCCTACCTGTGGTGAGGCGCTTAAGAAGCTTAGAAGAATAAAAGGTCGTCCAGGAAAACCATTTTCGATTCTTTTCCCTGATATGGAAACTATCAGAAAATACTGCCGTGTTTCTGAGAAAGAGGAAGAACTCCTTACATCACCAGCCAGACCAGTTGTTTTGCTCGAGAAGAAATATGAATATGCTTATGCTGAATGGTATAAAGAAGCGGTAGTAGCAGGTGAAATAGAGAGCATTTATTCAGTTGATGAAATATTTGATTACGAGTCTACTAGACTTAGCGATAGAATAGGAGTAATGCTTCCCGCGGATCCACTGCAGATAATCCTTTCAAAAGATTTAGGACCTATTGTTATATCAGGTGGTAATAAGAGCGGTGAATCAGTTATCACTGACGATAAGACTATGCGAATGCTTCTTCCGGAAATAGATGAAACGGACGAAGACATATTCGATGAAGATAAACAGGAAGAGGAAGACGTAAAAGTAGAGGCTTCTGAACCTGAAGAGACTCTAGATTTTATGTTAACCAATACTAGAGAGATACTTGATCCTCTTGAGGATTCTTTGGTACAGGTAACTAAGGTTAAGAGCGGACATAGAATCAAGGATGTGGTTCAGTTTATACGTCGTTCCAGAGGATATGTTCCTGAACCAATTGAGATTCCAAATGTAATGGAACTAGACTCCTTTGCTTCTGGAAGTGATATGAAATCTGTATTTGCTTTAGGCAAGAAGAACATGGTTTATCTCTCTGAATACTTCGGAGATTTGGATAACTCTTCTGCACCAGAGAGACGTAGTGATGCAGTTGATAGAATGAGCGAGCTCTTTAATATTAGTCCAAAACGATTCGTGACGGATCTGAATCCTGGATACGAATCAGTAGAGGATGCCGAGAGAAGAGCTAAGATAGATACGGAAGAGGATGATGACTCCGTTGTCTTCCTTAAAAGACAACATCATACAGCGCATGTCTTATCTGTTGTTGCAGAGCATGGACTGAAGGGTAGACTTCTTGGTCTTGCATTTGACGGAAATGGATATGGCATGGACGGTACCGTCTGGGGAAGTGAGATATTCTCCTGTCTCCTAAATACTATAGCGGATGAAAATAGCATAGATCCAGAGAAGACAGTTGAGATAAGACCACACATACTTAGATCGGGAGCGCTCCTTCCTGTTAGACTCTTAGGAAACAAAAATGGAGCAAAGGATGCGAAGACAACTCTATGCTGTTATCTAAGAGCGGCAGAGGAGAGACAGCTGATTAGTATTACTAACTTAGATAGGATACTCGAGCGTATAGGTGTTTCGAGAGCGGACTATGGTGTCATATGCGCCTGCCTCAAAGCAGAGCTGAATACTTATTATTCCTCCTCAATGGGAAGACTCTTCGATGCAGTTGCTGCACTACTGGGAATAGCATATGAGAATACCTATGATGGTCAGTGTGCTATAGAGCTTGAGACGGCTGCATATAGAGCTTTGATGAATCTTGATGACTCGGTAGAAAGGTTTGATTACAATATACTTGAGCCAAGAGATGATAATGAGATATATAGATTTGACCAGACTCAATTTGTTGCTGATATGCTTGAGAGATTTATAAAGCTTATAGATAGTATAGATCCCGAAGATGAAATGGCACTGATCAAGGGAAGAGATATCCTAGCACTGAGATTCCACGAAGCAATAGCGAAGTCTCTTGTAGAGGTTTGCGATGTTATATGTAGTAGGGATTATATCCAGCATATAGCACTTAGTGGTGGAACAATGTATAACAGAATACT
Source organism: Eubacterium sp. (assembly GCA_017480495.1). Taxonomy (GTDB): domain Bacteria; phylum Bacillota; class Clostridia; order Lachnospirales; family Lachnospiraceae; genus Eubacterium_Q. The sequence continues at coordinate 20,875 of JAFVAQ010000038.1, forward strand.
GCTTCAGAATGTAGTAGGGCCGCTGGAGGAACTGGGTTATACAGTTTACCTCAATTCCAAGGTGCCTTGCGGAGATGCAGGAATCGCGCTAGGTCAGATATATCCGCTGCTTGAAAATCAAGATGACTAAGTCGGAAGGTTACATTATGGGATTATTTAGTAAAAAGGATAAAGAGCTTGAAGAAGTCATCAATCAGATAAGAGTTGATCTAAGTAACAATTATAAGGATAATGCTGTAGAGAATATAAAGAAGCTCGAGAAGCTACTCGAAGAGAAGACGGCTTCCGGTAAACTAAAGTCGGCGGAAACCTACGAAGAGCTGCTGAAGCATTTCCAGGATGACGTGAAGAACTTCAAACGTACATATTAAGTATTAATATTTATTATGAAATAGGAAATATGTACGCGTAAAATAAAAATAAAATATAGGGTTGACATTTATATATGGAGTATGGTAGATTATTGCACGATGAGCTGCCGTAGACAGCAGGTGTCAGAAAATAGTTAGTACTATTTGAGACGTAACACCACGAGGTTACCTGCCGAGGAAGAAGTCGTTACTTCATATGAAGTTAATTGTCACGAATTCACACCTCTGTCTACGATTATGTAGATAGAGGTTTTTTATATGTGCAGCCCAAATATTTAAGGAGGTACATAGCATTGGCAAAGATCGAAGAGAAGAAGCCTATAGTGCAGGAGATCAAGGATAACCTTGAAGGCGCTAAGTCAGTTGTTCTTGTTGACTACCTTGGTGTAACAGTTGAGCAGGATACAAATCTTCGTAGAGCTACTAGAGAAGCTGGTATAATCTACAAGGTTTACAAGAACACAATGGTGAATCTTGCAATCGAAGGAACAGAGTTCGCTGATCTCGCTAAGGACCTTGAAGGACCTACAGCACTTGCTATTTCTAAGGAAGATGCAACAGCACCTGCTAGAATAGTAGCAAAGTTCGCTAAGGATGTAGACAAGGTATCACTTAAGAGTGGTGTTGTTGAAGGTACATACTATGATGCTGAAGGTATCAAAGTTATCGCAACAATCCCTTCAAAGGAAGAACTTCTTTCAAAGTTCCTTGGAAGTATACAGTCACCTATTACAAACTTCGCACGTGTTATCAATCAGGTTGCTGAGCAGAAGGCCGGCGCTGAGGCTTAGTTAACTAAATTAATTAAAAGAAAACGAATAAAAATTCAGGAGGATTTAAAAATGTCAGTAGAAGAATTAGTAGCAGCAATTGACGAGCTCTCAGTTCTTGAGCTTAATGAGCTTGTAAAAGCAGTAGAAGAGAAGTATGGTGTATCAGCAGCAGCTGGAGTTGTAGTTGCAGCAGCAGGCGGAGACGCAGGCGCAGCAGCAGCTGACAAGGATGAGTTCGATGTAGAGCTTACAGAAGTTGGCGCTGAGAAGATCAAGGTTATCAAGGTTGTTCGTGACGTAACAGGTCTTGGTCTTAAGGAAGCTAAGGAAGCAGTTGAGGGTGCTCCAAAGGTACTTAAAGAGGCTGTATCTAAGGCAGAGGCTGAGGATATCCAGAAGAAGTTCGAAGAAGTTGGTGCTAAGATCACTCTTAAGTAATCAAATTTGAACTTTAAATCCCGCAAACGCTTGTAAATAGGGCGTTTGTGGGATTTTTTTGTTGCTCAAAAATTGCTCGTTGACCCACTTTTGGAACAATTGCCAAAATGATGAAACAGATGGTTTTGTATATATCTTTGAATTTAAAAGGGATAAATCGGCAGAAGAAGCATTAAAGCAGATAGGAGATATGGGATATGCCCGTAGTTATGCTGCAGATATGAGACAGCTTATCATGATTGGCGTGAACTTCGATTCAAAGGAGCGAAATGTTAATGGATGGGTTGTCTGCTGTCGGTGTGGTCATTGTTTTTTGATGGGAGATTTGATATATTATATTTAGATGTCGGATAATCATTGGGGTAAAAAGCAGGTGAAATAAATGGATACAAGAAAATTACCAATCGGAATACAGGATTTTGAAGATATAAGAAAAGGACAGTACATATATGTAGATAAGACTGAGTATATCTATAATCTTGTTCATATGGGAAAACCTTACTTCTTAAGTCGTCCAAGACGTTTTGGTAAGAGTCTTTTTCTTTCTACGTTAAGATGTTATTTTGAAGGTAAAAAGGATTTATTTAAAGGACTTAAGATAGAAGAATTAGAGAAGGACAACACGGATGCATGGCAGGAGTATCCTGTGTTTTATTTTGATTTCAATAAAAAGAATTTCAAGACGGAGACTGCACTTGAGGAAGTTCTAATAGCACACTTGTCTGAGTGGGAAACCGTATATGGTGATGAGTATAGTGATCGCCCTATTGAAGAAAGGTTCCAGAAATTACTGGTTAAAGCGGTGGAAACCATAGGCAGGAATGCAGTGGTTTTAGTAGACGAATATGACAAGCCTCTTCTAGAGGCAGGCGACAATGAAAGACTGGAACATAACAAAGCGGTTTTTAAAGGCTTCTTCAGTACTCTTAAGAGCTATGACAGATATCTTAAATTCGTTTTCCTGACTGGAGTAACCAAGTTCTCCAAGGTTAGTATATTCAGTGATTTGAATCAGCTAAGAGATATTTCTCTTTTGCCAGAGTATTCCGGTATATGTGGAATAACAGAGGATGAGATGATATCTACATTTGCCCCTGAGATAGAAGCTTTTGCTGTATCTGAAGAGATAGGAAAAGAAGAGTGCTTACTTGAACTTAAGAAGATGTATGATGGATATCATTTCAGTTACGACTCTGTTGGCGTATATAATCCATTCAGCGTTTTAAATGCACTTCAGGATAAGCATTTCAATATGTACTGGTTCTCGACGGGCACTCCAACATTTCTTATAGAGAAGTTAAAAACGTCAGGGTTTGATGCTAAAAAAATAACCTCAGGTGACTTATATGCCTCAGAAAATGTTCTGACTGATTATAGATATGACAACCCTGATCCTATACCTTTATTTTATCAAACCGGTTATTTAACAATTACCGGTTATGATAAAAAATATCGAAGCTACCAGCTGAATTATCCAAATGATGAAGTCAAATACGGTTTCCTTGAGAGCCTTGCGCCAATGTTCCTAAATAATGAGAGTGAGTTGGATCCTCTGGATATCCGTTCTTTTGGAAGAGATATTGACAGCGGCAATATAGATGGACTTCGTGATAGATTCACGGCGCTTTTTGCAAGAATTCCTTATCCAAGTGACGAAAAGCAGATTGAGTATAATTTTCAGAATGTCATCTATATAGTATTTATGCTGCTAGGTCAGTATACCAAGGCGGAAGTGCATTCATCCAAGGGAAGAGCAGACTGCATAGTGGAAACGGATGGTTTCGTATATATCTTTGAATTTAAGAGGGATAAATCGGCAGAAGAAGCATTAAAGCAGATAGAAGATATGGGATATGCCCGTAGTTATGCCGCAGACACGAGACAGCTTATCAAGATTGGTGTGAACTTCGACTCAAAGGAGAGAACAGTTAATGGATGGGTTGTCTGCAAGTAGTTTTGTTATTGTCTTATATGACAGAAATTGATATAATTATTAGTGACTTAATTGAAGTTTTTGTGGAATATATAGATTATAAAGTTTTTTATGGAAGGACTTGCCATTATGATGAAAAGAGTGCAAA
>JAFVAQ010000039.1 GCA_017480495.1 Eubacterium sp.
ATAGAACTCTCTTTTTCTTTTTATGATGTTATTTCTTACTTTTCAAGTGTATCAACAAGCTTCTGTAATCTCTTGGTATCATATATTTTTCTTAGATTCGTTTCACTTGTGGGTATTTCATAAGCATTGTATACAATTCTATCCATAATGGAGTCTGCCTGCGTTCCACCTCCAAGTCTGTCATGCCATTCGTCCACTGGATACTGACCGACAAATATAGTAGAATTGGTGCCACATCTCTGTTCAAAGAGTTCATAGATAATCTTAGCATCACGCTCTGAAATTTTGTAATTTAACCATTCATCAAGAATCAAAAGTTGATAGTTGCCGATACGTTTTCTGTACCTTGTCAAGGTTTTGATATCGTCTCTATAGCTTTCAAATCTGCGCATTAGATCCGGCATCCTGATGTAAAGTACTCTGTAAGTCTGCCTGCATGCCTCTATACCAAGTGCACAGGAAAGATATGTTTTTCCGGCACCTGTTGGACCAAGAATGAATAAATTCGTTGCATTTGAAATAAATCCCATAGTTGCAAGATTCAAAATTGTAGATTTCTTTATCTGCCTTGAATTATAATCCAGTGACTCGAGGCTGGCATTCGGATATTTAAATTCAGCATTCTTTATAAGCCTTCCTATAAGCCTATTCTCTCGTTCCTGTACTAATGCTTCAAGTAAAAGTTCAAGTCTTTCATCATAACATAAATCCACAAGCTTTATGTCTTTCTCCTGTTCTTCAACTATTTTTGCAAGATCTGATAGTTCAAGTAATGATAAATTTTTCTTTAATTCTATATTCATGTATTTTTTACCTTTCCTTCCTGTAATAATCAGCACCACGTACTATTCCGGAATTCTTGTTGCTTTCCCTGAATTCCTTGTATTCAGCATCCTTATTTAACTTCTTTGCATGACCATAGATTGTTTTGTAATAAGGCAGGTGATACTGCTTTAATGACAGCATGCAAGCTTTATCCAGTATTTCGGGAGTAAACAGATCTGCAATAGCAAGTATCGATTTGACAGTTTGTAATGCCTGTTCTTCAATTTTTGTTTCTTCAAACATCCGCCTTATGACCTCAAAAGTACCGGATCCTATATCTCTTGCTATATCACGCAACATATCAGGAGTAAGATCCTTTCTGAGCGGCATGGGAAGATGTGATTCATCTGTGCGTATACCGTTACGCTCATGTTTTGGAATGATATCATGTCTTGCTATCTCGGTTCTGTTATAATAGATAAATACAAGGTGATCGTTGTATTTGACATCTACCTTATGGCCTATATATCTGCTGGGTACAGAATATTGGCCTTTATTCCACCATATATGAGAGTTGCTGCCCACCTTGTGCTTATAAGACCATTCACAGACTTCATAAGGAATCAGGGGCAGTGCTTTCAGATATGGTTTTTCTTCTGTTTCGAAAATGCTTTTCCTGCTTCCCTGCCGCTTCTGAAAATGCTTTTCATTAAACTCATTAAGAGCACGCCGTATTCCAGCATTTAATGTTGCAAGCGAAGTAAAGGTTTCATTTCTTAGCTTTGCTATTATCGACGTTGCTATCTTTCCAACAGATCCTTCTACACTTGCTTTATGCTTAGGTTTCTTTACTCCGGTAGGGAGAATAGCTACTGAATAATACTCTCCGAGAGAAAGATATGCCTCATTTAAAGTTATTTCTCCTCTTGAAGGATGTTCTATTACACCAGTTTTTAAATTATCGCAAACTACTTTTACCGGTGTACCTCCAAAATATTCAAACATGTGTACATGACAGGAAAGCCATGCATTTTCCTTCATATCGGTTGTTGCTTCTACATAGCTAAGCTGGCTGTATGGAAGAGTACCCACAAAAAGGTAAGCAGTTATAATCTCCCCTGTATCTGGATTTATATAGTTCATGGTCGGACCTGACCAATCGACCTCTACTTCCACGCCGGGTTTGTGTTCGATGCGACTCGTATAGTTTTTTCCGCCGGTATATTTTTTGTAGTTGTTAACAAAAGTAACATAACAACAAGCCTGAACGCCTTCTTTTTCACACTTGGCAACGTATTCTTCCCATAAAAGCTGCAACGTTACACCTGTTTTGGGTAATTCAGCATGAACATAAGAATAGTCAACAGGTGCATATTTTGGCTTATACTTGAATTTTTCTGGGTAGAACAGTTCATACAGTCTATCATCATCAAAATCAGATATATCCTTCCAGGATTTACCTGATTCAAGATATAATGTCTGCACCTCCGATACGGTGTTCCTGGATACACCTAAACTCTTTGATACTTCTCTGGCACTTAAGCCTCGGCCCAGAAGTTCCAGAATACTTCGGACTCTTGTCTTTTTAAACATATAAAAAAGACCTCCTTGTAATAAATAGTAAGTGGTAATAACCACTCCCATAATTACTATAAAGAGATCTTTAATAAAATCAATTTCTATAATCATACCACTATATATAGTGGTGGCTCTCAAGTTTTAACATACATAAACAGGGTGGCTCTGAAGCGTTAAAGAGGTGGCTCTCAAGCTTTGTAATATTCAATATCTCATTTGTAATGGTTATTCTGCTGATATCTTCATCAAAGCGGGATTTCTTATCCCCGCTAAGCTCTGAACTGAACTTCTGGTATATCAGCTTCTTGTGTATTGGTTTCCTAATC
>JAFVAQ010000040.1 GCA_017480495.1 Eubacterium sp.
AACACCAATACTCTTCAGCATTGCTATATCAGCTGTTTCTTCCTCAATAAATATCTGCTGATACAGGAAGGTCATTGCTAATATAGTTACTGACATGATAATTGCTATTACCGCAAAGAGCATATCAAATATTGTTCCATACTCTCTTCCAAGATCATATTCCAAAACCTGATCGAAGTCCCATATCATTATGTCTTTATTGACATTTCTCATTTTTTCAATTGTTGCATCATATTCACCGTCAGGTACATCTAAGCTTTCGTTGAAAAGATCCCAGTCATCTATAAAATAGTTTTCATCCGGTTCAGCCATGATAAATTCTGGTATACCACCATTTAGCATTGATTCATAGTAAGCCGTTACAATAAAATCCTTCTTTACATATTTAAGAGAAAAACCGTCATCTTGATATACTCTATAAACCAGCGTAACTGTATCACCTAGATTTATACCCTTTGTTTCCTTTAAACTATGGGATACAGCTACTTCATTTTTCAGTGTAGGAACCTTGCCACCTTTTACAAATCTAAGTCTCTCCAGTTCCACATCTTCGTTATCAAAATAAAGCTTAATACCAACATCTTCACCTGGCGCTTTCCATGTCGCTTCCTGTGAATCAATAATCTGAATATTCAGTGGAACTCCATTCTCGTTATAGTATTTTTCATAATATTCAAATACATTTCTATAACTGCCTTCTTGAGCCACAAGTTTATCTCTAAGATTATCTTCAGGTCTTATAAATACTTCTCTATCAACAATCAGCCAATAGTTTTTTCTGAAATTGTCACTCACTATGGTTTCCTTCAGCTGGACTACTAAGAAAAGCATTGTAACACCTAGAGTGAAGCTTACGATTAGATAAATATATCTTTTAAGTCTTCCTATTATATCCTGAGCCGCAAGGAAAAACGGAACTGAGGAATGTCTGCTCTTATGAAGAAATACTCCCGGAAGCTTCTTAAATCTTTCACCTCTATTTTCACCATGGATTGTATCCATTACCGATATTTTTCTCATTCTTCTTAGTGCAAAGAAGGAAAAGATTATCATGAGTAATGTGAATGAAATACTCATTAATATTCCCAGAACTATAAAGACTCCTGTCCTTGGTGTCAGGGTATTAACTATAAAATGATTAATCATAAATCGAGAGAGTGGTATTCCAAATACTATTCCCAGAACACCACTTAGCACGGCGAATGCAATATACTTAACTATGAATAGCGATTTATATGCCAGGCTGTCCACACCTATCGCCTTCATGGTTCCAATTTCTTTTTCTTCTCTCTTTATAGTTGCATGAAGACTAAAACGTATACTCATAAATATAAGAATAATGAGTGATACTCCCATTATGACCATAAAAATACTGATGATAAAAGTTATCATGGCAGCATTAGAATTCATATTACTTTTTCCAGTTATAATATGATCAATATGTCCGTCCAACTTATTGGTATCATTTAGTTTGTTTATATCTACCATAAGGTCATAACCCCATCTCTGGAGTTCAGACATAGATGAAAATCCTTTTTTAAGTCTAACCTCATATAGATCGCTTAGACTATTAAATTCTTTCACAAGTTCCGTATAGTCCTCGTTGGAAAAAACAATCTTATGGAAAAAGTTTGAACTTGGATCCTTATAGATATGAGACACTGTAAACTCGTATGTATTTCCCATATCAGTGGTGACCCTTATCTTGCTTCCAATCTTAGTTTTTGCATTATTTGCAAGATACTGTGGAATCGCCACGCACCCATTTTCCATCTTAAGCACTTCATCATTCATGTCATAAGGGATATTCTGGTCCTTACTCACTGTAGTTAAATATGCTGAGTCTTCATATAGATTAGTGACTGTTCTTCTATCTACTCCTTCAAACTCAAGTCTTTCTGTGAGTATTACTGGGCGCTCTGAAACCTTAACTTCACCAATTTCTGGATACTTTTTCAGCGCTCTATTTATTATTTCTCTCTGACCTTCCGCGTCGGAGATACTTTTATTAACTGTAAACATGATATCAGCTGTTTTACACTTCTCGTAGGTTTCATTTGTGCCTACAAAGAAGGTATAAATAAAGCCTGCACTCGTAACAAGAAGTGTCGCTGCTATTATCATGAATATACATAGAACTATATTTAAACCGACCTTATCGCAAAGGTCCTTTTTAAGCATTCGGAGATACATTTTCCTTTACCATCCCATCTCTTCTAACCATTTTCTTACTTTCTTCTCACGTAGCGAAAGCTCACCTTCCATTTTGCCGAGGACAAGCTCGCCTCTGATGTCTCCATCCACCAGATAAAGAATTCTATCTGAACTAGCTGCCACCTTTTCACTATGTGTAACCATAAGAACTGTTGTTCCGGCCTTATTGGCATTTACCAGTTCGTTCATTACTTCTAGTGAAGCTTTGGAATTAAGTGCTCCTGTAGGTTCGTCTGCGAAAACTACCTTGGGGCTATTGATAAGGGCTCTAGCAAGGCAGGCACGTTGCAGCTGTCCGCCGGATACTTCTGTGATTTCGCGCTTTGCCGTTTCCATTATTCCAAGTCTTCTCATAAGATCTTCGGCATCCTTATTTACTTCTTCCCTATTTTTTTCTTTAGCCTGATATCCTGGAAGAACGATATTATCCATAATGCAGAGCTTCTTCATCATATACATCTGCTGGAAAATAAATCCCATCTTACGAAGTCTAAGCTTTGTTAGAGCTTTATCACTCATCTCTGATATATCCGCCCCGTCGAAGATGACATTTCCTGCGGTCATATCGTCCATACCACTGATGGTATAAAGGAGGGTTGATTTACCAGAACCACTCGGTCCCATGATGGAAACAAATTCACCTTCTTCAATTGTAAGATTGATATTCTGCAGGACATTATTACTATATCCGTCTACTATATAAGTCTTGCATAGGTCCGTTGCCTTTAATACTGCACTTGCCATTTCATTCTCCTCTTCCTATTTGTCTTCCAAAGGGAAATGTCCCCTTTACCAGCTTTCTGAAGTGAGGATAACATTTCAATTCTTAAAAAATCTTTAATATTCTGAAATTTTTTCAAAATAATTATCGAAACAAAAAAAGAAGCCCTCCTGAAAGGGCTCCTTCTCTACGTCTAAGCTAGCTTAATATTTAGAATGATTCTATCAACTCATCTATTTTTTTAGATATGATTCCAGGGTTAGTATAAATGACGTATGGATTTCCATTAATAATTGTAACTGTCTGTTTGTCGGTGTTAGTTATCATTTTATTATAATACGCATTCTTTTGCTCATTTAACTGAGCTTCCTGATTATAGTTTCTTATATACATTTCCTCCCGAACATGGGCTTCGTTTCGTAAAGGTGGATGATAAGATCCACCGCAAGTTTTAGGATAAAGGCTGCTGCCGTCGCAAGCACAAATACCACGAGCACATAAACTGGAACATTCTTTATATAGCAAACAGGTGGTGTCGTATCATCTATAAAATGATGGCCGAAGAGCTGAACAAAGAGTCCATGTATGAGGTAGAACTCGAGAGTCATCTTTCCGTAGAAGCCGAGCACTAAGCCGCCTATGCGCTGAACTGGGGACATCTCTTTACCCGATGCCAGAATATAGATAGCTAGACTAAAGGCTGCACCAGCAATTATTTGAAGCAGAACTATTATAAGATTTACGATACCATAGTTCTTTATTCCAAGCGCAGGATATAATCCTGGCAGATTTTCAGACAGGATAAATGTAACTACGAAAATGATAACGGAAACAATTATTCGAACCAGCTTCTCTTTAATGGTGAGATTTGGTATTGCACCTTCTCCTTCACCCTTAGCCGCTTCGCGGTCTGCCATAATAATACCGAGCAGGAATACTGGAGGAGTGTTGTACCACCAGTTGCCGCTTATAAGGATGTAGCAGATAATGCTATATATCAGAATCCAAACTGCCATTAATATATGGGAAAACCTATTTTCTTTTCTATAAATAAAGAAGAAGCCGAAATACATAACTATAATGGCATAGACAAACCAAGAATAAGGATTTATTGGCAAATAAACCGAACCATATAAATGTCTAACAACCAGATATATGATATTCGTGATCACGAAGATCATAAGAATCCTATTGGTTCTTCTTACAAGAAATCCCTTGAAGTAGTCATCATCATCCTTCATTCTTTTTCTTAGTCCATAACCGGAACAAAAGAAGAAGAACGATACCAAGAGATATCCTATAGGCACAAAAAGCTCCAGCCCGTGCTGTCTTACACTGGCAGGAACCCAAGAAGCTGACACCTTCTGTCCAAGATGGTGCATCATAATAAGAATGGCAAATAAGCCAAGTATGTTTTTTGATCTTGCTTTACTCATATAACCCCCTAAAGCATTTACTACTATTAACCTTTAACCTTTTATAAACCTTTTATTATATCTTCGAGCTTACTCTTTTCATTTAGAGATGGCTCTTCAAGTACTCTTTCAAGAAGATAGGAAAGCGTTTCTCCAACCTTCGGCCCCTTTGGAATACCCAAATCCATTATATCCTTTCCATTAACGGCTAGGTCTTTTATAGATAGAGCATTTCCTTCTTCCATTATCTCGTCATGGAACTTAATGATGTTACTCAGAACTTCCTCGCGCTCCGCCAGGCGGTAATCGCTCTGTCCCTTCATATCAGCTCTTTTGATATCTAAATACTCACCAAAATACTGCTCCCCCATTGAGCTAAGCATCTTTCGAACTGACTTCTTTGTTATAACTCCTGAGATACCATAATCATGCCATCTAACAATCTTCTTAACATCACGGATAGTATCATTGTCCATCCGGAGTCTCTTCAGAATCTTAGAGGACATTTCCTCACTCACCATTGCATGACCCTTGAAATGATCCACACCCTTATCATCGGTTGTTTTACACTGTGGCTTACCTATATCGTGAAGGAGTGCCGCATAGCGCATGACCTTGGTAGGTGGAACATTTTTAATCACTTCAACAGTATGTCTTCCTACGTCGTACATATGATAAGGCGAGTTCTGCTCTGTCTCCATCATCTTATCAAATTCAGGAAGTATGATACTGGTTATTCCCAGCTCATACATATCCACTACCTTTTCTGGATGGTCTGAGATAAGTAGTTTAGTGAGTTCTGTTTCGATCCTCTCTGCACTCACCTGAGAAAGCTCTGGCGCATGCTTAGCAGCTGCCTCTCTCGTAGCTGAGTCCACGCTGAACCCAAGCTGAGCTGCGAAACGAACGGCTCTCATAATTCTAAGTGCATCCTCATCAAACCTGTCATCAGGATTTCCGACACATCTTATAACTCCCTCTTCCAGATCCTGAATTCCACCATACAGATCCACTATTCCAGTTTCATCATTATAGGCCATAGCATTAATAGTGAAATCTCGTCTCAGCAGATCCTCAGATAGTTCCCTAGTAAAGGTCACTTCGTCAGGTCTTCTATGATCAGTATATTCTCCATCTATCCTATAGGTCGTAACCTCGTAGCCCTGATCCTTTATGAGTACCGTTACAGTTCCGTGCTGAAGTCCCGTATCAACCGTACGACGGAAAATGTCTTTTACCTCAAAAGGAGTAGCGGATGTAGTAATGTCCCAGTCATTAGGTGTTCTTCCTAGTATACTGTCCCTTACACATCCACCAACTGCATAGGCCTCGAAGCCTTTCTTATTCAGTTCACCTATTATAAACCTCACGTCCTGAGGCATTTCAATCATCATTATTTATTCTGACCCCAATAATTGCTCTTAGGTACTTCCTTTTCCATTCTCTGTATCACTATTCCACCAAGAATGTATCCCATTATTTTCTCTACATTCTCTTTATTCTTGCCCATATCGAATAACTGTGTAGGCATAGCACATTCTGACTTAATTTCAACCATAGTCTGCTGCTCATTATATGGGAACATATGAAGATCTATCTTTTCTCCCCAAGAAGCAAAGTT
>JAFVAQ010000041.1 GCA_017480495.1 Eubacterium sp.
GTCGTGATTATCCAGAGAGATGAAATCACAGGTTGGAAGGTTCCTCTGGTTGAGAGGCCATTTATCACCAATAGTAACGAATAGTCTTGTGTTAAGTGGTTCGCCAGTAGAAGTGAAAGGACCATTCATTGTTGTGTGGTTGCAAATGCCGTATGGCAGCTGTCTATCAGATGTGTTTGTGATAGTCATCTCGTAATGCATACCCTCGTCACTAAGTCTAAAGGTATATTCAGCCTTGAAGCTTACTGGAAATGTTGAGTAGAAAGGATCCTTCTCATCATATGTGTAAGCAGTTTTTGCGATGGCTACATTTCCATCTACTGTTGCTTCAACGATTTCATGCTCTCTCTTATGAAGGAAACCATGAAGAGCTGTCTGCTCGTCCTTGATAATAACTGGGAAATGATATTCAGCGTCGCTGGCTCTTAGGATTCCGTCACGAAGTCTATTGGCATAGAGGAGTGTTGGAAAACCATAAACCTCTGGACTTGCCTGAAGTTCTTCTATAGATAGGCTTTCGTCATATCTGAAGAAGTTGATATCATTTTCGATGTCTTTCATATATAGGATGTTACTTCCAAGAAATGGAGCTATCATGGCGGTGTATCTTCCAGCCTTAAGCTCGATTACATCCTTACCTTTATACTCGGTGATATTAGCTGTATATGCCATTATTCATTCTCCTCATTATATTAGATATCTATTGTAACTACATTCTAATGACTATAGTCTAGCAGCAAGCTTTGCGGCAAGCTCAGCTTGGCTCTCTGCATCAGGCTCGCCCTGTGGCCAACCGATTGCAAAATCATCATTATCATATCTTGGTATAACGTGTACGTGAAAATGGAAAACAGTCTGACCTGCTGCTGGTCCATTGTTCTGTACAACATTTATTCCGTCACAGTTAAGCTCTTCCTTAAGTGCGGTTGCTACTTTCTTAGCGAGTGGAAGAACCTTTGCACTTACTTCGTCATCAATCTCGAAGAGGTTAGCGTAGTGCTGCTTAGGAAGTATAAGTGCATGTCCCTTGTTAGCTGGACTTGCATCAAGTATTACTGTGAAGTCGTCATCTTCATATAATTTATTTGTTGGAAAAACTCCATTTGCAAGTTTGCAAAAAATACAATCGTCGTTAATCATTTTATCATCCTTTCACATTGTGATTATAGGCTTAGTTTTCAAAACCCTTAAAGTGTTACTAAACACCCAAATAATAATACAAAATGACAAAAATGTAAATTGTATCTAAATTAAAAAAACAGACGAATTTTATTATTGACATCTACCTATTAATAATGTAATTTATAGAAGGTCGGAGATAAGGTCTCCGAATAATAATAATCTCTTATTAAGAGTGGTGGAGTTACAGGGAACGATGAAGCCACGGCAACCCGGTAGTAACGAGAGTTACACGAAGGTGCCAGCCTGAGCACAGATAACTGTGAGCAATAAGAGGGTTTGAATAACAGCAAGTCAAATCCGATTGTTCTCACAATCGGATTTTTTATTTGTTAAATCCGATGGAGTAAATATTTAGGAGGAACTATGGAGAAAAGATTTTTTACGTCAGAGTCAGTTACTGAAGGGCATCCTGACAAAATATGTGACCAGATATCAGATGCGATACTGGATGAGCTTATTAAGCAGGACCCAAACAGTAGAGTGGCGTGTGAGACAACATGTACTACGGGTATGGTAATGGTAATGGGCGAGATAACTACAAATGCTTATGTAGATATCCAGAAGATTGTCAGAGAAACTGTTCGCGAGATTGGTTACACAAGAGCAAAGTATGGTTTCGATGCAGATACATGCGGAGTAATCACAGCGATTGATGAGCAGTCAGCAGATATCGCTATGGGAGTAGATAAGGCTCTCGAAGCTCGTGAGAATATAATGAGCGATGAGGAGATAGAAGCTATAGGTGCTGGTGATCAGGGACTTATGTTTGGATATGCTTCAAATGAAACCCCTGAGCTGATGCCTTATCCTATATCACTTGCTCATAAGCTTGCTCTTAAGCTTACAGAGGTTAGAAAGAACGGAACACTCGATTATCTTAGACCTGATGGTAAGACTCAGGTTACTATTGAGTATGATGAAAATGGTGAGCCAGCTAGAATAGATGCGGTTGTTCTTTCAACTCAGCATAGCGACAGCGTAACACAGGAGCAGATTCATGCGGATATAAAGAAGTATGTATTTGATCCAGTGCTTCCAGCAGACATGATAGATGATGATACAAAGTACTTCATCAACCCAACAGGACGTTTCGTTATTGGAGGACCTCACGGAGATTCAGGTCTGACAGGACGTAAGATTATAGTAGATACTTACGGTGGATATGCTCGTCACGGCGGCGGAGCATTTTCAGGAAAGGATCCTACAAAGGTTGATAGATCTGCCTCTTATGCAGCTAGATACGTAGCTAAGAATATTGTTGCAGCAGGACTTGCTGATAAATGTGAGATTCAGTTATCCTATGCTATCGGAGTTGCAAGACCTACTTCAATAATGGTAGATACATTTGGCACTGGTAAGATTTCAGATGAGAAGATTACTGAGATTGTAAGAGAGAACTTCGACCTCAGACCAGCAGGTATCATCAAGATGCTCGATCTGAGACGTCCTATCTACAAGCAGACTGCAGCTTACGGACATTTCGGTAGAACAGATATAGATGTACCTTGGGAGCATACAGACATGGCTGAAAAGCTCGCTTCTTACTTATAAAAAAATGCAATATATATCATTAAGAGCAGAAAATTATTATTGAAGAAATACTCAAAAAAGTTTAAACTTACATAAGTGCTAACAAAAGAGGTAAATATAATGAAGAATATGCTAAATTTCAAGAACTTCTCAGCTGAGGAGCTCATGGAAATATTAGAAATAGCTCAGGATATGAAGAAGAATCCTGAGAAATATGCGCATTCGCTCGAAGGTAAGAAGTTGTACTCTCTATTCGAGAAGACATCAACAAGAACCTTCCTATCGTTTGCGACAGGAATTACTGAGCTGGGCGGAAGCTATTTCAATCAGCTTTGGGAGGATTCCAATTTCGTACTTGGTGAGCCAATATCAGAGATCAAATATGTTTGTAGAAATGTAGATATCATCATGGCAAGACTTGTTAAGAATGAAACAGTTGAGCTATTCGGTGAAAATGTTACTGTTCCATTTATAAATGGTTGTGACAGTTCCTATCATCCTTGCCAGATACTTGCTGATGCACTTACAATTATTGAGAAGTTTGGTGATCTGAATATCAACTTCATGTATATTGGTGCTAAGAACAATGTATTCAACTCACTTGTTGAGTTCTTTGCAAAGATGGAGAAGGGTACTCTGTATGGTCTTACTCCACTTGTTAACAATACTGCATGTGGCGATGATTTCTATGAAGCAGCAAAGGCTTCTGGCCACTATGTTGAACTCGATCCAACAATGTCTATGGAAGAGGCACATGAATATGCTAAGAAGATGAATGTTATCTATACTGATACATGGGTAGATATGGAATTCTTCAATAATCCAGCATATCAGCAGCAGAAGGAAGAAACTCTTGCAAAGATGATGCCATACCAGATAAATGACGAATTCCTGGATGGCAGCGACGCTCTTGTATTCCATGATATGCCTATGCATGTTGGATATGAGATATCTGAAAGCGTTGAAATGAAGCATCTGGATACAATCCTAGATGAGGCAGAAAACAGACGCCACGCAGAGAAAGCGGTTATGTATTATCTACTTAAAAAATGTTAAAATGAAATGACGTGCAGCACATCCTCGTGCCACACGTCATTTTTATAAATAAAAAATGAGTATATGGGGACGTTTCTTATTTACTCACTTATAACTTGATAAGAGAAGGAGAACTAAATGAGACATTTAATAGATCCAATGGATTTATCTCTTGAGGAGTTGGATGAGATTCTGGAGCTTGGGGAGAAAATATATGATAATCCTGAGGCATATTCAGAACTAGCGAAGGGCAAGAAAATAGCAACGCTCTTCTACGAACCATCAACCAGAACGAGACTTAGCTTCGAGTCAGCAATGCTCGATCTAGGCGGAAATGTAATAGGCTTCTCATCTGCTACAGATTCCTCTGTATCAAAGGGCGAGAGCGTAGAGGATACGGTTCGTACTGTAGGCTGCTTCGCGGATGTAATAGCTATGAGACATCCAAATGAAGGTGCCCCTATGCTGGCTTCAATGGTTTCACCAGTGCCTATCATAAATGCAGGAGACGGTGGTCACAATCATCCAACGCAGACTCTTACAGATCTGCTTACAATTAGAAAAGAGAAGGGCAGGCTGGACAACATGACAGTTGGTCTGTGCGGCGACCTTAAGTTTGGTCGAACAGTACACAGTCTTATCAAAGCTCTTTCTAGATATAAGGGTATCAAGTTTGTGCTGATATCTCCAAATGAACTGAGGGTTCCTGACTATATCATTTCAGATGTAATCGAACCTGCAGGCCTCGACTACGAAGAGGTTATATCTCTCGAAGATAACATTGGAAAGCTCGACATGCTCTATATGACAAGAGTTCAGAGAGAGAGATTCTTCAACGAGGCAGACTATGTAAGACTGAAGGATACATACATACTTGATAAAAAGAAAATGGAACTGGCTAAGGAAGATATGATCATCCTCCATCCACTTCCAAGGGTAAATGAAATATCACCTTCCGTTGATGATGATCCAAGAGCCTGCTACTTCCGTCAGGTTAAGTACGGAAAGTTCGTAAGAATGGCTCTTATCTGTAAATTGATAGGACTGAAGTAATAGAACTCTCGATAGAGAAGTCCTGTAATCGCACAGAACATGATTGATGCGAAGAATCTTAGATAGAAAGGGTACAAGTATGAAGATAGATAGCATACAAAATGGAATAGTTCTAGATCATATAACAGCAGGAAATGCTATGAGACTCTACTACGATCTCGGTCTAGACAAGCTGGATTGCAGCGTGGCAATGATGCAAAATGTTAAGTCTGGCAAGATGGGCAAGAAGGATATAATCAAGGTTGATAAAGATGAGTATGACATCAACCTCGACGTTATCGGATACATTGATCCAGGTGTTACAGTTTGTATCATCAAGGATGGAGTTACGGTTGAGAAGAAGAAGGTTGCTCTTCCAAAGAGACTGGTAAATATCCAGAAATGCAAGAACCCAAGGTGCATCACAGCAATTGAACCTGGCGTTCCTCACATCTTCAATTTAACTGATGAGAAGAGAAGAATTTATAGATGCATATATTGT
>JAFVAQ010000008.1 GCA_017480495.1 Eubacterium sp.
CTCATGAGATATATAAAGCATGGAGAAAAGAAGCTAAGTCTTCTATGCACGAGAGCTTCAACCTTGATGAGCTGGATATCATTGAAGATAAAGACTCATATGAGATATTCCTGAAAGGAAATTTCCCTGAGTATTCATACAGTATAAAGATTTTGGAAAAAGAATTAAAAACTAATGACAATGAAGATAAATCAGATAAAAGCAATGATTAAGTATCTGCATGATGATATAATCCATGCGGATTATCAGAAGGAGAACTACCCTACTGTTATTGAAGATGTCTTGGACAAACTCAACGAATGTCTAACGCTATTAAATTAACAACTATGATACCTATTGGAAATATCGCTCTTAGCAGAGATGTCATAATTTCAGATCCATGTTATGATCCAGATACCTGGTGTACGATAAGGACAAGGCTTCCTAAAGCAAAATATTCTTGCAACATCTATCTTGAGAATCAAAGAAATGCAGCACTGGTTATTTTAAAGAATGGCATCACGGAAGATAATGTAGATTATAAATATATAGGCTCAGCTGGAGTAGATTCCGGTCAGTTGGGAATCTTTGATTTAGATTATTTTAAAACACATCAGCCTGATGATGATTACGAAAATCCAGATTCTTGGTATTCTAAAGTCTGTCATGCTACGATAGAACCAGGATATGTCATTACTGATGGTAAGGGTGTATGCTCATCCACCTATTGCGGAGATGGCATGTATCCTGTGTATGAAATACTCCATAACGGAAAAGTCGTAGGCTTGAGAGCGAACTTTATTGAATAGCTTCTTCGAAGAATCTACATTCATAATCGTGGTCCATCATCCTTTCATACGGCTGCTTGTCGCATGTGTTAAGGAATGGCTCTCGCTTATAATCCAAATTTGGGACTGTTGTTATAGGCTTGCAGAACTTACAGTTCCTGCATCTTACTAGAATAATATCCTTTTTCTTTGTAGCTTTTCTTTTCATAGCAGTAAAAAACCGCCGGCTAAGAGCATGGCAACTGACTCGAAACCGGCGGTAAAAAAATATGAATAATGCACTACAAATATAATCTAGGTATAGATATATCTGCTTATATTTAAGTAAGCAGATTATAACAGGCTAGAAATTAACTTCGTTGCTATAATAATTAATCATAGGAGTAGGATCTACAAAGTTTTCAACTTTCTTCCACATAGATATAAAAGGGAATTCTCTAAGATACTTATATGCCTTAGTATGGCCCTTGTATCTACCAGATTTTATCTCATCAGTATAACTTGAAGGCAACAACAAATTCAGAATATTTATTGTAGTCTGAACTGTTCTTAATGCAGCAAATGGAGAACGAAGCATTCTAGTAGCCTCGTCTACAAGCATCGGGGTAGGAGCCTGAGAACCGATTTCCGATCTTAATCTAAATAACTGAGATAGGAGTGTCTTATCCCACCAAGTAAGGAAATAGCTTCTCGGATCATCATCATCTTTTGCTGACGGCGGAACTTTTCCAAGAAGACAGATACCAGCGGTAAGACCGACCATTATACTTATTTCAGTAAAAGCTCTCCTCATATTAGATTTCTCATAATCGGTCATATTATTCCAATTAAGTAGAGCTGCATTACGCAAAGCCTTCAGATCTTCCTTGATATTCCAAAGAGCCTTCGCTCCTTCTTCCTCCGTAACTTGGTTCTTTGCGTCTTTAAAGATACGTCCGATACAATTAAACAGAGTAATATAATAACCTTCTGTCTCTATACCACCTTTAAGTACATTGTATTTAGTTCCTCCATATCTTCTCTTAACAGCAGGAGCTATCCATTTACGATACATGATAGCAAGTGTTCCAAGTGCATATTTCTGAACAGCACTCTTGTCGTCAAGATTATAAATGCCCTGAAGGTCAAAGTTAAGACCAATCACTTGTTTCTGAAAAGCAGTCTCATCTTCTACGGTAATAGGAGAACCATCTTCTTTTGTATAACCTTCTTTCAATGCAAGATAAGCACCTGTTTTATTTGTAGCATCGAGATACTTAACATCATAAGCATCCCACAATGTTTCTACTTTTCCATTCTTGTTCTTAACCTTGAAGTTTTTAGCACATGCCAAAGCTGAGGTAAGTGCCAAGTAATCCTCTCCTACCATAAGTCCTGCATAAAGAAGATTGGTGTTAAAGATCTTCGCCATTCTACCTTTTTCATAGTCCTTGCGATCCCTTCCGTTATCTTGATGTAAGTCGAAATATTCAGCAAACAGAGATAGCTTGTTGGAAGGATCGTTTTTGCCGGTTTCCGTAAGTCTGTCTCCAGAATTTGCCAACCAGATTCTAGCAGCCCAAGCTACGTCTTTTGCATTATAAATTCCTTTACCTGCAGATTCGATAATTATATTTGCAAATCCTGTACTCACATTAGAGATACGCTGAGGCAAGTTCAAGGCCATCTGAGACCATGAAGATATAGCGTTAAGCATCTCTGCAAGCTTTCGTATAGACACCCTAGTTTTCCCAACCGTTCCCTCATCCTCGCGAAGCTTTCCGAATAGCTGCATAGTAAGCAGGTCTTCCATCAATCCACCTACTTTCGTTCTTACTTGTTTTTTAGTAAACGGCTGTGTGA
>JAFVAQ010000009.1 GCA_017480495.1 Eubacterium sp.
ATTGAAAATGTAGGGAAGTGATGCTTGGCATTATATCTTCCCGCAAGCGCTCCCTGTTCAAGAACCATGTATGCGTAATATGTTATCCCTTTACTATTGCAGTAATCGATGATCGGCTGCTGGTCGTTCCTAAGCAGACTGAAATGATTCTGAACAGCCCCGAGTTTAAAACCTTCTTTAGACAGAACATCTTCTGCCATCTTTATATCTTGCATAGATACGTTGGATATTCCGATAGACTTGATACGTCCATCCTTCAGAAGAGGTATGGCATCCTTCAGATTTTCTTTAAGATTAATCGGTTTATGTATCCAGAAAAGATCTGCAGAATTAAGACCGAGTCTCGTCATACTTTCCTCAAAGGACTTTTCAAGATCACCTGTTCTAAACTTCTTGTTAGGGAAATATTTTGTTGAGAGAAATATATCCTCTCTCCCATTTATGAACTTCCCCAAAAGCTTCTCGCAGGAGCCCATACCATACACGGCGGCCGTATCCCACTTGATCAGACCGAGTCTCAATGCCTCATCAAAGGTTTCCCTCAAACTGTTTTCATCATAACTCTGTCCAAATACCATTTTGGATCCATTGTTTCCCGGTCCCCACGCCCATGTGCCTACCATTACATCCTTCATCATCGATGTACCTCCTTCATATTTCATGAAGACAGAATATCATCTATAGATAACCTCTGCATTGATGTATGTTAATTCATGAAGTATTTTGGGGGATTATCATTTTCCTTAGTTTCAACCGGCATATCGTTTTCCACAAATGTAGCTGTCTTTGCATGTCCATAATATATCCTACTCGGATTACGACTAAGAAGATTATTCCACGACTTCTCAATATCAGTCCCCTTATGCATATCCAATTCGTATAATGGATTTAGATCACCAACAAAAAGAGAGCCATCATCTAAATATAAAGAAATACTATCATCACTATGACCAGGTGTATATATAATCTCGCCATTTATGCCAATGCTTGTTAGAAACGCTCTACTTTCATCAACACTTACGACTTTCAAATCATTTTCAGAAATAGGCTTAAAGAATCTATTATTCTCTTTTCCAAAAATAGCATCGGATGAATGTATATATGGAAGTTGTAGATCCATTATAAGTACTTTAGGACCACACTCTGCTATTTCTCCCGCAATACCCATGTGATCAGGATGAAAATGTGATATTAATAGATAATCAATATCCTGAAGTGCCTTATGCTTTTCTCCTAACTCTCTGCAGAAAGCAACAAATGTACCAGCCCATCCAGTATCAAAAAGAATCGTTCCCTTATCGCCTTCTATTAAGTATGTATTAGTATTCGAATATTTTAATTCAGTAATTGTCATCCTCTTAACCTATTTGTTAAATCCAATATTTTTATTCCTTCATTGCCACTGTTTCAATGAGAGATTCCATTGTTTTTCCTGCACAAACTATCTTTTGAAGGATGTCAATATCAGTGCGGAAATCCATTCATCAATACATAAATAACAAATGAAATTAAGTCTATCAGGACTATTATCCCCAATACAATTGCAGCTATTTTTAATCCTTTTTTTGCCTTCTTCCTGTTTTCATCTGTTAATACATTTTCTTTTATATCACTGTAAAATTCAGATTTAACAACCTGTGCAGAAGTATCTGCTTCTTCAGGTACTATATCAAGAACAAGTTCATCTAAAGATATTTCAAAAAGCTCACTTATAGCCACAAGATTTTCCATATCAGGTGTAGATTCGCCAACCTCCCATTTTGAGATTGTCTGTCGCGATACATTTAACCGATTAGCAAGTTCTTCCTGAGAAAACCCTTTTTGTTTTCTTAATTCATAAAGTTTATTATTAAACTCCATCTTTATACCGCCTTTCCTTTTGTATTATAACAAATAAGTATTTTTAGTTCAGCAACTCTTTTTTTTCAACAGACTTCTCTGTATAACGTGAGACAACGTAGAATAGTATCAATGCAGCAGAAAGTACTACTGTAGTAACAGCACTTGCTTCTATGCCATATGAACCTCCATTTAATACATTACTTCCCTCTGAACTCATATTTAAAACTGCTGCCGTTGCCCCATTATTCCCACTCAGATTGAGTCCAAGAATGTTGTATAGGGTAAAGTTCCAGATAGTATGAAGCCCGCAGGTTGCCCAAATACTATTCATTCGTAGTGTAAGAAGCGAAAAAATAATTGATATAAGGATAAGATTGATTATTGCAAAAATAATAATACCTGCTCCTTCCTCCGTCATTTTATCAAGATGTGGGATAATAAAAAGAGCTGTGCTAACACTTACAACAACCGGAATCCTGGTCTTATCCTTAAGAAGCTGCAAAACAATCCCCCTGCAAAGCACCTCTTCCATTGCTCCCTGGCATATGAATCCACCCAGCATAAGAAATATGTAGATATAATCTATATCACTAAATAGACCATGATAAGTTAATGCACCTGTAACCCCAACTGACACAACCGATACAATTATCAGCACTAGCCCCGCAAATGCACCAACAAAATATGCGCAAGCTTTCTTCGTAAACCCAAGTTCAGCCAGAGTCTTCTTTTGAAACAATTTCCAGTAAAGGAACATTACTCCAATCATAATGCCATAACCATAATACGTTATCAGCATTATCGTGCCCGGATCAAACATTTCTCCCTTCAGTGGATTCTTACCACAGATAAAATGTAATCCAATGACAATGGCCTCACCTATTAATTCCGACCCAAATTTTACAAACCAGAATATTATGATGACTTTAATGATATAAAGTATCATCGGCATTTCCGTCCGATTGTTTAACGGACTGATGTTCTTAAAAAAGTTTTTAATCTTACTCATGATCAACTTTTCCTCCTTGGTTATTTTTGTTGAATCAAGAGTAACATTTAGGCGCTTAAAGCTCTACCAAGTAGCCCTTGCAAAATGACAACGGGTGTTAACATTCCTGTTAACACCCGTTGCAACGCCCTATTTTACAGCATTTTATCGTTCATATTCCACCGTGGCAGGAGAGCTATTAAAACTTGCGTCTATCTATCTTAGTAGTACGATAATACTCATCCTTAGCCATATACATCTGCTTATCAGCCACCTGTATAAGTTCACTACAATTACAGTCCTTATGCTCCTCCAGTACAGCATATCCCACTGAAAGTGCCAGACTGTCCACCAGACTTCCTGTCCAGTTTTTAGTCAGCTTTTCTATATCCTGAACACATTTAACAGCTTCCTTCTTGCTCATACTCGCCAATACTATGAACTCATCGCCACCGGTTCTGTAGCAGGAGCCTACTTCATCAAATACATTTTTTATACACGCAGCCGCTCCGCATATCAGCTCATCTCCCGCCTCATGTCCGAGTGTATCATTTACTCTTTTAAGTCCATTGATATCTATCGAAAAAGCAACCAGCGATTCAGGCATATCTGTTGTATATTTATCCAGCGCATTATTATATGCATAACGACTTAGAAGTCCCGTCAGTGCATCTGTCTTTATCTGTATCCTCTGCTCCAGCAGCTCATCATCTTTTTTCTGCTGACTGTATTCAGTTAAATGTATGAACATGAGCGTTGCACCGATAGTCATTGCCAAATACGATGTACGGACATCTTTTCCAAGACCTTCCTGCATAATAATTCCAACAAGCATAAATACCATGACCAGATATATCGACAGTCTGTTCTGTTTTCTAAAATTCTTTCCATAATTCAAAAACAGAATGATAACCAGAAGTAAAACTATAACGTATTCTCCAATATAAATATTATAAAGCGGACCATGATGATAATAATGCTTCTCATCAACTATGGTCATCCATCCAGTGAAAAATGAAACTAATTGGATCAATGTATTGAATAAAATCACTACATTTAGTATTTTGGTCCACACATTTCTAAGTCTCATCTGCCCCACCAAAGCTGCACCGGCTAAAGGTGTTAAGATATAATCGATACATTTAACGATTCTAAGGCAGACTGCAGGGACGCCCGTAATTCCACTGATATACACGCCCACCCATTCAGCAAGGGAGGCCATAAAAATCAGCACATATGTTAAATAAAATATCTTTCTTTTTCCAGTGCTTATCCTGTCATTCTCGTAAACAAGTGTACAAAGAATGAGAAGAGCAAGCCATACTATCAATGATATAGCAGTGTAATACTTCAGCATCTCTTAATCTCCTGATTGATCAATACTCTGATACAAGCCATAAAAATCTCATGCACGCACATGCAGAGCTATTATACCACCAACGCCCTTCTTATAACAATCATAAAAAAACCTTATCTATATTTTTAGCTATTTGTCGCCAAACTTGAGGATAATTATACAGTACTGCTTCGCAGTACTTACACAAAAATAAGAGCACACTCTTGCCATCAAAACTTTTCTAATGCCATAGATATGAATCTTCTCCACTACTGAAAATCTTTTATTTCTTTGTATCCCACGTATTATCTTCCGCTACCATCATAAGTCCCATATCACCAGCATTGTACTCGTACTTAGTATCGAAAGACATATCATCTGTTATCAGTCCATAATACTTATCGAAGTATTCCTTAAGTTTTTCTATAACAGTTGCCTTGACCTGCTTCCTATTTCCACCACCACCGAATCTCGATACAGCAGGAAGTATCTCATCTATATCATTTCCAGTTGTCCTAAGAACTCCGTCACGGAACGCATTCTTCATAAACTTCTTTGTTTCTGCCGCTTTAAGTCTCTGTTCCGTAATTATGAGATTCAGATCAATGTTCTTCTGCTTATCAACAAAGTCTTTCCAATCTGTATCTACATTTGTATCAGCATTTACACGCTCGATAAACTTCTCAATAAGTTCCTTCTTAGATCGAAGCTCCAAGCTTGATTTTATTGCTTTATCAATAGATACAAGTATCTCCTTATCCTGACAATTCGAATCATGATACTTTGCTACAAGCATAAGGATATAATCTATATTCACCTCAACCTGTTTCACAAGTTCCATCTCAAATACGACATCATGAATGATGCTTTCCTTATCTCCCGGCTTTGGTTTTATTTCTTCATATACATCAGTATAATATCCGGTATAATCCTGGAAATCTCTTTCGGAAAGTATTTCATTTCCTGCAAACTGATCAAATGCAGACAGAATATTCCTCAGACGTAATATGCTACTGAAGAGAACAACGAAATCCTTCTTTGCTTTCTCTCCCAGTAAATAAGTGCCATGCAGGTCCTCGCCAAGAGGATATTTCTGAATCAATTCAGCTATTCTCTCCTCATAGCCCTTCTGCTTCTTCCCCTTATCATCAGTATATCCATAATAATAATCATTATACGATTTGAGCAGTACTGTTCCTGATGCATTCTTATCACCGAAGAGAGCTATTGCATCATTGGTCTCTTTCTGCAAATCTCTGAAACATATTATATTTCCATAAGTCTTTACAGAGTTAAGAATACGGTTTGTTCTTGAAAATGCCTGAATCAGTCCATGCTGCTTAAGATTCTTATCCACCCACAAAGTATTAAGAGTGGTTGCATCAAAACCGGTAAGGAACATATTTACTACTATGAGTAGATCAACCTCTCTATCCTTAACCTTCTGAGAAAGGTCCTTATAATAATTCTGGAAGCCCTTGGATGATGAATCATAGTTTGTATTGAACATCTTGTTATAATCCTCGATACAGGAATCAAGAAACTCTCTTGAGCTTACATCAAGACCCTCTGTATCAAACTCTTCTTCGGATAGTATTCCGGATAACGGATCATCTTCATTCGGAGCAAATGAAAATATTGTTGCAACAGAAAGTCTCTTTCCCTTCTGCTCCATCTGCTTCTTAAACTCCAGATAATATTTCTTTGCCATAGGGATACTGCTTACTGCAAGCATGGAGTTGAATCCATTTACCCTCTGACCTTTCAGATCATAGAAACTATTTCTCTTTGTCTTCTGATCAAAATGTGTAAGTATGTAATCTACTATCTCTGCCACTCTGACGCCGCTATTCAAAACTTCTTCTTGATTGATTGCCTCAACCTTTTTATCTGTAACAGTATCCTTCAGACTAAGAGTATTTACATAGTCAATTCTGAACGGAAGGACATTTCCATCATTGATGGCATCTACTATAGTATAAGTATGCAATTTATCACCGAATGCCTGTCCGGTTGTCTTCAAATCTGCTCTACCACTTGTACTTGCGTTATCTGCAAATATCGGTGTACCAGTAAAACCAAATATATGATAGTTCTTAAAATGCTTAACTATCTGTGTATGTAGCTCTCCAAACTGTGATCTGTGGCACTCATCAAATATCAGCACCAAATGTTTATTATATGCAGGATGGCTTTTATTCTTCTTAACAAACTCTCCCAGCTTCTGAATTGTTGTGATAATAATCTTATATTCGTGAGGTCTGCCCTTTTCATCTATATCCTCAAGCTGATTCTGAAGGATACGCGTGCTCTTGTTACTGTTGGCAGCACCTTTCTCAAATCTGTCGTATTCCTTCATGGTTTGATAATCCAAGTCTTTTCTATCAACCACGAAGAGAACCTTATCTATATAATCCAACTGCGAAGCAAGTCTTGCTGTCTTAAACGATGTAAGCGTCTTACCAGATCCAGTTGTATGCCAAATATAACCACCTGCATCCAGAGTTCCCATCTTCTTATAATTTGAGGATATCTGAATTCTATTTAATATTCTCTCCGTTGCTACTATCTGATAAGGACGCATAACTAGAAGGATATTCTCCGAAGTAAAGATACAGTACCTCGTAAGGATATTCAGTATAGTATGCTTTGCAAAAAATGTTTTCGTGAAATCAACAAGATCAGATATTACTCTGTTATTACCATCAGCCCAATAAGATGTGAACTCAAATGAGTTCGATGTCTTTCGTGCTTTATTCTTAGTATTAGTACTATTTTCTTTAATAGCACCATCTCTTGTAGTATTGGAATAATACTTTGTAGTAGTTCCATTTGAAATAACAAATATCTGAACATATTCATAAAGACCTGAGCCAGCCCAGAAGCTCTCCCTCTGATATCTGTTTATCTGATTAAATGCTTCCTTAATCGGAACACCTCGTCTTTTCAGCTCAACATGAACAAGCGGAAGACCATTAACAAGAATTGTGACATCGTACCTGTTATCGTACTTTGCGCCGTCCTTCTCAGCCTCCACCACATACTGATTTATTACTTGAAGAGAATTCTCGTGAATATTCTTCTTATCAATAAGTGTAATATTCATCGTAGAACCATCTTCACGAGTCAGATTCTGAACGAAATCCTCCTGTATCTTTCGAGACTTATCAACTATGGACTCATTAGGATTAGAAATCTTCGTCTTATAAAACACATCCCATTCTTTATCCGTAAATGTATATTTATTTAGTCTTTCAAGCTGCTTACGGAGATTATTTACAAGTGCTGCTGTATCATGTATTTGCAGATATTCATACCCCTGTTCAGAAAGCAACTTAATAAACGCATCCTCAAGAGCTGCTTCGCTCTG
Organism: Eubacterium sp.; assembly: GCA_017480495.1. Taxonomy (GTDB): domain Bacteria; phylum Bacillota; class Clostridia; order Lachnospirales; family Lachnospiraceae; genus Eubacterium_Q. Next base: position 7,537 of record JAFVAQ010000009.1, read on the forward strand.
ATATGCTTCTGACCGTTTCTTCTCCGGAACATATTCAGTTACTACTGTACTCTCACTTGTGGAGAGAACTATATTATATGTGCTATCCATATTCATCCTCAATTTATATTTTATATAAGCAAGCTGTAAACTTACGGAAAGTTAAATCAACTTAGAAAAGCCCCTTTTTTAGCCATTTTTCTTTTTTATTCATCAAGAATATCCCATTTGTGGAAAGTTACCGGAAAGTTAAATCAGCTTACCATCAACTTGGAAAAGTCCCTTTTTAGTCATTCTGTTTTTTTGATTCATCATAAACACCCCACCTGGGAAAGTTACCGGAAAGTTAAATAAACCTTCTCTCAACTTAGAAAGTCCCTATTTTAGCCATTTTCCTTGGGGAATGCATCACAAACAGCTTAATATGGAAAGTTACCGGAAAGTTAAACTATGCCCAATAAGGAATATATCTGTAATATCTTGGAGCAGTCGTATCATCAAACAGTTTTATCAATCCTTCATCCACTGTAGCTTTAATAACCTTTGACACCTGAGCCCTACTCTCTTCACCTAGACCAAAGCGTTCTCTTAAAACAACGTTAGTAACTGGTATTTCATTCACATAACAATAGCACACATATATATAGCAAGTTTTGATTCGCTCTTCCTTCGACCACTCTGCAAATGATTTGTGCCAATAAAGAAGAATACGGCAGAAATCTTCTCCAGTTTCTACCTTCGGAGCTGGAATTCTAAGATCCCTCATACCTTCTTCCATACGATCGAAGCCGCTGCCTCGAACCTCACAGATATGAATGAGCCTTAGAAACTGAGCCATCTTCTCATTACGCGCATGTGGTGCTGAATCAATTATTCGATCTGGTTCAATAAGTAGGGATCCCATACTTGTAGCCTCAACCTTTGAATCGAAAATTTCTATAACCGGTCCACGTCCTTTAAGTGTTAGATCCTGATGAATACACAGATTTCCTAATACTTCTCTTATTGCCTTTTCTGGGAACATTATAAACTTTTCATTAAAAGCCGTTTCGATAATCTCATACTGAGTAAGTAATGTCATGCAATGCCTTATTACTTCTTCAAAACATACAGCATACCCTTGTTTGAATGTATCATCATGTGTAGCTTCAGTTTTACCATTTCCCTTATACTTAATAACTCTGATCGCTTTGTTAAATAACCTATCAAACTTCTTCAGTTCTTTTGCAAAGAGTAGCGCTCCCATATTGGTAATAGCATAATTACCATTGTCCATAGTCTTAATAAACTCATAATCCAACATGTCATGCATCATGCTATCTCTGTTGCTTGGAAGAGGAAGATTCATCAAGGTATAAAATGCAGCACAATCAATCAGTTCCGTCACCTGCTGAGCATCAACATTTTCCTTTGCTATCATTGTCTCAAATGGTCTGATATCAAAAGCTCTCCAAAGATTCTTTTCTTTATCAGGATAATCTTTAAGCTTCTTCTTATATGAGCCAACCCGAATATATTCATCAGATCTAAAAGCTACAGGAGAATTGGCTGCCGCCGGAACAAACATGATAACCAGTTTATTATCGCCTATCTCCAAATCATAGAATCTAAAATCCAACCGTGGTTTTAAATGAATTGATAGCCAATTTTCCAGTTCCTCATTCCCTATCTTTGTTTTCCGATAATTAAATTCAGTTCCAATAATTTCATGAGTCTTATCATGAACGCCCCACACCAGGTAACCCCATTCTTTTTCATGAAGAGCAGCAGAATTACTAATAGCCGATATATACTCCCCAATCATATCTGGAGTGAAATTATTAACCTTGAACTCCACCCATTCAGTTTCATCTGAATAGGATCTCAGTTTTTCTATCAAACTGACCAAATAGTCTTTATCCATGTGTCCCCCCTATCTTATATTAGAACAATTGTCCGATTTCTGATTGGACAATTGATTATTATACATTACTTCCTCATTCAACTTTGCTATCGTTCAAGGTCACATTTTGTGATTTTGAAATCCTCTCGTCTCTTCCAAAGTGAATTCCATGTTACACCCCTTTCTCCTTGAAAGTTAATAACTTATCTCTGTAATACTCATATTGTTTCTGACGTGCTTCTATTTCTGCTGGAAGACCCTCGGAAATGTTATTACAATAGCCATCAAATCTATCTAACATATCAGTTATCTCACATTGCTTCTCCATTGTCGGTAAAGGAATAATTATATCTAACAGCTTATCAGGTGTTACTTCGATAACCTTTGTTCCATGAGCCAGTTTCTGTTTTTGCTTATAAAAATGTTCAGTATGAAAGTAATAGCTTAGATACTTCGCATTCTGATTATGATGTATTATAGCAGTATGTCCACTAACTGCTATGTCCTCTTCTCCTATCCAAGCTGTACATGAACATACATCCTCCACATTCTCACTTGTAACAGCCATAACAATATCATTCTTCACAGCGTGCTTTGATTTATCATACACTTCTTTATTGAGATACTTAATTACCTCTGATGTGGCAATTCCAAAGCGAGTATACATCTGTCCATAATGTATACAAGGATACCCTTCTTCAATAAAATCTTTCTTTTGAAAATTACCGCCTCTTGAAACTGTTGCTATATCTGACAGTTTTATAACCGCATAGCCAAATACATACTGCAAGAGCTTAATTAAGCTCTGTCTGTCTGTCTGTCTGTCTGTCTG
>JAFVAQ010000010.1 GCA_017480495.1 Eubacterium sp.
AGGGATTCGAACCCCCGACCCACGGCTTAGAAGGCCGTTGCTCTATCCAGCTGAGCTACGGACACATTTTTGACTGATAAGACAGTCTAAAAGCGGGTGATGGGAATCGAACCCACATATCTAGCTTGGAAGGCTGGTGTTCTACCACTGAACTACACCCGCATATTTTTTACAAAACCTTACGGCTAGTAAATGATATATAATTTTTTGGATTATGTCAAGTAAAATCCTTAGTCGGGGTGACAGGATTCGAACCTGCGACCTCCTGATCCCAAATCAGGCGCTCTAGCCAAGCTGAGCCACACCCCGTTTTAGGTGCTTGCTTAATCATAAACAGCGAATGTGATTATATAACTCTGAGTTCATCATGTCAAGTATAAATATATAATCATTTTTAAGTAGCGGGAGGGGGACTTGAACCCTCGACACTACGGGTATGAACCGTATGCTCTAGCCAGCTGAGCTATCCCGCCAGATATGGGGCCTACAGGGCTCGAACCTGTGACCCTCTGCTTGTAAGGCAGATGCTCTCCCAGCTGAGCTAAGACCCCGTTTAAAAGTGCCGTCCATCGACAGCACTTTTCCTATTATAGTTATGTCACCCCACTTTGTCAAGCGGTTTTTTTGATATTTTTCGACTGATTTTTTGATCGTTTTTTAACCGCTTCTTAAGGGGCTATTTTACGTTATTTTCTACCAAAGGGAAGCTTACATTTACTCTGAAAAGATCCCCATCAATACTTATATCAAATGTACCATTTTGAAGTTCAGTAAGGTTCTTCGCAATAGATAGTCCGAGGCCGGATCCTTCTGTATTTCTAGATCTATCTCCTCTTACGAATCTCTCTGATAATTCTTCTGGAGTTATATTAAGCATTTCCTTACTAACATTCTTTATACTGAATATTACAGAACCAGGTATATTCTCGCCATCTACATTATCTTTTTCAGGCTGCTCCTGATTAATGATATCTATATCCATATATACTCTGGTATCTGGCTTAGCATATTTAGCAACGTTATTCATAATGTTATCAATTATTCTATATACTCTTCTACCATCAGCATTTATAAGAGCATTATCTGTTTTGAAGCCTTTAACGACCACAAGATTATTCTCCTTAAACTTATCCTCATGTTCACCCATGCACTGGTTTATAAGCTCTACAAAGTTAATATTCATAAGCTCTAGCTCTACATTTCCAGTGCTTGTTTTAGAAGCCTCTATGAGGTCCAGAATAAGCTGTTTTAATCTCTCAGACTTCTGATCAAGTACATCTATATATTCCTTAGCCTTTTCATTATCAATATCTTCCTTCTTCAAAAGGTCAACATAGTTAATAATTGAAGTAAGTGGAGTTTTAATATCATGAGATACATTCGTGATAAGTTCAGCCTTAGTTCTTTCATCTCTAAGAGAGGATTCAACGGCTTTTGATAAGCTATCTCCTAGATTATTTAGACTCTGACCAAGTTCGCGTGTATCTAGTCTTAGCTCGTCTACATTAACCTTGGCATCAAATTCACCATTTTCTATTTTACGGCTAGTTTCAAGAAGTTTATCCATATCCATGCCACGTTTGAGCATAAGTCCTGCTCCAGCAATATCAATTACAGCTATAAGCACTGCTGCCAATATACTTTCGTCATATAAACTAGCAGCAAATGCTAAAAGAGTAATTATATTAATAGCTAGTAAAAATACCAGCACAACAACAAGCCTTAACTTACCAGCAATATTCTTGCTTATACCCTTATAACCACCAAATATATACTTAAATAGAATTACGATAACAAATCCATCAAAGAATTCCTTACACTTTATTCTTCTAACTACATTCATTACAACTCCTGCTGTAGCTATATAGAAGATTAATATTGCAAATAGACACGCTAAAACGAGAGCTCCCATCTCCTTTGACATTAGATCCGCAACTAAACTTGTTATTCCTGTCACTGCAAATAGGCTAAAGGATGCGCCTAAAAGCATAACATATATAAATCCCCAAACGATGTATGGAGCTTTATCGACAAAGAATAGCTTAGCCGGCTCACCGATAATAAGAAGAACTACACAAATACAAAATATTATTCCACTTATTACGCAACCCCAAACAGGATATTTATAATTAGAACATAATCTAAAAGCAACGCCTTCAATTAAGAACTGATCATTAACGGTCTTATTCTTTATTGAATATACAAAGCTTTCATCACAGATATTTGTTAGTTCTTCCAGCTCATCCTCAGAAATGTAATCAAAGTCGACTTTATCTCCAGTTTTATTTTTATACCACTGTTCTACTTCTTTTTTCTTTGTATCATAACTAACAAAAATAACTGCATTTTCTTTTGAAGTATTTAAAAATTTTGAGTAGCTTTCTTCCTCCTCTGAACTGTTTAGCTTATCATCTCCAAAGCTGAAGCCATAGTCTGCAGTATAAACCATATATTCATGATAATCTTCAATCTGAAGACACTGCTTCTCTTCCTCACTTAAGCATGTATATAAAAGCTCAGTATTATTTCTCATAATCATAGAAGTAAGGATATATTCTTCTATTTGCTTTTTACCCTCTTTACCATTCTTTAGATAATCCTCAATAACATCATCATACTGAATATATAGATAGTCAGAAGGTTCTGAGAAAGAAACAAGCTGTAAATAACCATTTGGACTATAATAAATATAATCACTGTTTATTGAATATAAATAGAGCTTATCATTTATATTCTTGAAATAATCTCCTTCACCAATATCCAACCCCTGAATATTATTCCAGAGAAATTCATATTCCTTGTCTTCAGGATCATAGTCATCTGAATATTTAATACAATAATCAGCTGCAATACTCTGATACTCTGACCATGTAAGACGAATAAATCTGTCATCACTTAACTTGATCTGTTTCGCATATCCATTCCAGATAGAACCCTCTCCAGAATTAACATCAACATATCCAGATAATCTATTAGTTACGTCATCCTCGAATAGGTCGTTTACAGAGTTAGTACTTGGAGATAATTCCTCTTTACCATCATTATCTTTAATCGCTGAATAATCATAAAATTCGAACTTCTTGGAATCCAAATCAATCTTGTTGGCAATATTCTTTATATATGCTTTTTTCTGAACCTGCTTAAGATCAGCAAATACACCATTTTGAACATTTACAGATTCTTCATAAGGCTTATCAAAGCTTGTCTCATCCATAAAAATGCCGTATCTAAATCCAGAAACTACAGCAGATACAATTAATAAAATAATACTAAAGTATCCTAGAACATATAGCCCAAGTCTAAACCATTTATTCTTAATAACCTTCATAGCAAATCCTTTCATAAACGCAAGATAAACTAAAGCTTTTCAACCTTATATCCCTGGCCCCAAACGACCTTCAGATATCTAGGTTCTTTAGGATTAATCTCGATTTTTTCTCTGATATGTCTGATATGAACTGCAATTATATTATCGGAACCAACTGCATCTTCGTCCCATACCGCCTCGTAGATCTGATTAGTATTAAATACTCTACCTCTATTTTCAGTAAGGTATTTCAGGATATTATACTCAATCGGTGTAAGCTTTACCTCGTCACCATCTACAGTTACAGACTTGGCACTGTCATTTATTTCAAGGCCACCATTAACAATGACTATATCATCGTCACTTACCGTCTCTGTGATAGAACCAAGCTGTGTATAGCGTCTGATCTGTGACTTAACTCTTGCTACAAGTTCAAGTGGGTTAAATGGTTTAGTCACATAATCGTCAGCTCCTATATCAAGTCCCAGAATCTTATCAGCATCCTCAGACTTAGCAGAAAGAAATATAACAGGCACTTGACTTATCTCTCTGATCTTACGTGTAGCCATGATTCCATCCATATTTGGCATCATAATATCAATGATTACCAAATGAATCTCCTCTGACTTTATCTTATCCAGCGCCTGAAAGCCGTCGTACGCCTTTACTACGCCGTAACCAGCTGTCTCCAGATAGATACTTATAGCTTCCACGATATCCTTATCATCGTCGCAAACAAGTACGTTATACATATTCCCTCCACTCCGCTTTGCATAAAGCAAAACAATAAAACGTTTTATGAATTAGATTGTAAATTCTAGTTATTAAATAAATGCTATTTAATTATTAAGATTTTTTTAAGTTATATTTACAAAAAAATATAGAGGGACTATGAAAACATAATCCCTCTTAAAAAACAAATATAATAGTATGTTTTGATTTAAGCCTCTGCAGGTGCTACATCATCTGTGAAGTCTGTATCATCATCGAAGAAATCATCATCGAAATCATCATCAAACTCATCAAAATCATCAAGATAATCAGGAGTCAGATATTTATAAACTGCTACTGCAATACCAACAATAAGTGTAATAACACCTATTATAATACATACTGCAACAATGGCATTCTTAGCTGTCTCCACTGCATCGTCTTTAACCACTACATCGTTTCTCATAATCAAGAAACCCCCTTTCAGTAAAATGTATACGTATACAACATATTCAGATTATACCATATATTAAATGTTATGAAAAGTTAAAAATTATTCAACTACTACTTCGCCATCACCTATAGCATCACTAAGCAAACCTTCTATCAGGTCTTTAGCGTGCTTGTCTGCTTCTTCCTTGAGAGTATCTATACTGGCATTTTCCTTTGCATCAGCCTCAGCATTAGATACAGCATCTACTCCATCTTCCTTGGACTCCCAATTAAATATAGCATAGCTCTCATCATAGAATTCGATTGAGTCCGGATCTACATAAACCTTCTGAACCTCAGACTTAGGAATCTTGACATAGACCTTATCATCCTTTTCTGTGACCTCTATCTCTGAGACATCTATACCCGCCTCTATTTCCGCAGTATAAGTCATAGAATAGCTCTTCTTAGTAAGAAATGGTATATCCCCCTCTTCGTAGCGAATATATCCCTGGTAGATAATCTTCTCAGTCGTAAGCTCACTAACACTTTCAAGTCTCTCAGAAACCTCAGCTGAAGTTATTCTCTTCTCAGCTTCGAGCTTCTCGAGGTATCGCTTATGCATTACTATACCTACAACAACCGATATAGCTATTATTATAATAAGAGCGACAATAGATATAAGTAGTTTATAAATTGAGAACGTAAATGCTCTCCTCTCTCTAGCTTCTAACTTTTCTTCTTCCATATATTATCCCCTAAACCTTTTTAAGCTTTGCAAGTGTTGCAAAGAGTCTCTTCTCTCCAACAGTATCGAAAGCAACTGTCACTTCATAATCATCCGCTTCCTTAACCATGCTGATAACCTTACCTTTGCCAAACTTTATATGTCTGACTGTATCTCCTACACCATATTCTATAGAACTTACATCAGCAAGAGGAGCTGTAGCCTTCTTGAAAGACTTTGGCGGTGGAGCTGTATACCTTGTAGCCGAAGCACCTGATGTAATAGATGCACCTGAATTAGATCCAACAAATGAGCTTGTAAATGGATCTTTCTTGATTACATTTGCTTTGATTCCAGTTCTAGTCATATATTCCTTAGGAATCTCACTTATAAATCTAGATTCCAAAGGATAATTTCTATTACCATGCATCATTCTGGTAGTAGCTGAACTTAAATAAAGTTCTTCCTTAGCTCTTGTAATACCAACATAGCATAGTCTTCTCTCTTCCTCAACTGCATCTGGATCATCGCTATCCATAGCCATACCGCTAGGAAATAGCCTCTCCTCCATACCAGTAATAAAGACAACCGGGAACTCCAAGCCTTTAGCACTATGAAGAGTCATAAGAGTAACCTTATTATCAGTATCTTCAGCACTATCATCAGTATCAGCAACTAGAGAAATGTCTTCGAGAAGTCCCATAAGAGATGGTTCTTCTTCCTCTTCCATGTAACCTACAATCTTGTTCTTTAATTCTTCTAGGTTATCAAGTCTAGCAGCAGACTCGTCAGTTCTCTCTATCTCAAGCTCTTTTCTATAGCCTGTCTTCTCCATGATATCCTCATAGAGTTGTTCAAGATCACCACTCTCAGCAACTGGAACAAGGGATTCCATAAGCTCTATAAAGCCACCGATTTTTTCTGCGGCTCTACCTAAAAGACTTCTATTTGCCTCATTTTTACAGAAATCATACATTGATACGCCTGCTTCAGTACTTAGCTCACGAATCTTAGTAATACTGGTTTGTCCTATACCACGCTTAGGAACATTAATAATTCTTGAAAAAGAAACTTCATCTGAACTATTACTTAAGAGCTTCAGATATGCAACAATATCTCTTATTTCTTTTCTATTGTAGAAGCCAGTACCACCCACAAGCTTGTAAGGAATATTCGCATAAACGAGCTTCTCTTCTATTGCTCTGGACTGTGCATTTGTACGGTACAGAATGGCCATATCTGAGTATGGTCTTCCCTCTATATTTTTCTCAAGGATTATATTTACTGCACCATGAGCTTCTTCATATTCCGTCTCATATACAGTGTAATTAATCTTAGAGCCTTCGCCATTTTCCGTCCAAAGCCTCTTATCCTTACGCCCTTCATTATTAGCTATAACTGCATTTGCGGCATTCAGGATATTCGATGTAGATCTATAGTTCTGCTCCAGCTTAACAACCTTGGCATCAGTATACTCATCCTCAAAGTTTAGAATATTATAGATATTCGCACCTCTAAACTTATAGATGGACTGATCATCGTCACCAACTACGCAGAGATTACGCCATTTAGCAGCGAGAAGTCTAACGAGCTCGAACTGAGAATTATTAGTATCCTGATACTCATCGACCATTATATATTTGAAGCGTGTCTGATAAAGCTCAAGAACCTCTTCATCCTTCTGGAAAAGCTCAAGTGTCTCAAAAATAAGATCATCAAAATCAAGAGCATTATTTAGCTTCATTCTCTTCTGATACTCACGATATATACGAGCCATCTGAATAGCTCTATAGTCAGAACCCGCCTCTAGGTCCATATCCTCTGGAGTCTTATATCCTTCTTTTGCAGTTGATATGAAGCTGATACAAGCTCTCTCTGGATACATCTTAGGATCAATAGCCAGAGTCTTAAGAACTTCCTTAACTACAGCTTTCTGATCATCAGTATCGTAAATTGTGAAATTATTATTTCCACCTATTCTTGAATAGAAACGTCTAAGTATCTTCACACACATAGAGTGAAATGTACTAACCCAGACACCCTCTGCCTGTGCACCTATCTCTCGTTCAACACGTTCTTTCATCTCATTTGCAGCCTTATTTGTAAATGTGATAGACAGTATGTTATAAGGATCAACTGACTTCTCATCAATGAGATAAGCTATACGGTGAACCAAAACACGAGTTTTTCCACTTCCTGCACCTGCAAGTATAAGAAGAGGCCCCTCGGTATACGAGCAGGCCTCTGATTGTCTATCATTTAAACCTAGCATTACTGTGTTGAACCCTGTCCTAATTTAGCTTTAAGGGCTGCAAGTTCATCTTGAACAGCTGCATCAGGAGCAGCATCATATTTGGATGTTAGATTATCTACCTCACTAGAAGCTGTTGTTGCATTGAGTTCTGCTTCTGCAGTAGCAACATCCAGCATAGCGTCTGCCTTATCTTCAATTCTCTGGAAGGCAGCAAAGCTTGATGAAGAATCAACCTTTGACTGAATCTTATTGATATCCTGCTGAGCTTTTGCAAGCTTAACCTTAGCCTTGATCATGTCACGTCTGGACTCAAGCTCTGATATATCATTTACGAGCTTGTCATGCATCTGACGCATCTTCATAGCATTTGCAGCTGCGATATCATATGTCTGCTGAAGTGTAGCCTGACGAGCAACAAGCTTAGACTTCTCTGTAAGGAACTTAGTTGCATCAGCATCATTTCCTGCTACAACAGCCTTCTCAGCATAGTCCTGCATTCTTGCTATCTCAAGATTGATCTCATCGAGATCTCTCTTAGCCTTTGTCTCGTTAGCCATAACCTCAGCTGTCTCATTCTTAACCTTAACAAGATCATTGTTCAGATTACGAAGTGTCTGATCAACCATCTTCTCTGGATCTTCTGCCTTATCCAGAAGAGCATTGATATTAGATGACATTATATCCTTAAATCTTGATAAAATACCCACTTTTGTATCCTCCCTTTTTATTTATAAATACACTTAAACATTATACTCTACCAAATAATATATTTCAATTTGATATTATATAAAATGTTAAATCACATCAAGTACTATACCTCTTGCATCTTCAGGTACATAACTCTCTGCATCACTATATATAATCGCATCTTCAAGCATCTCTGTAGCATCTTTTATATTAAACTTATCCTTGGAATAAATAGTCATAATAGCATCGTTCTTGGATACCTTATCTCCAACCACCTTATGAAGTACAACTCCAGCAAAAAGATCTATCTCATCCTCTTTCTTGATTCTTCCTGCGCCTAGTTCAAGTGAAACTCTACCAATTTGTTCAGCGTCAATCTTTGTTATGACTGCTGGCTTATCTCCTGTATATAATATTTGTTTATAGCCTTCATTTGTAAATTCAGCAAAGTCTTTACCATTTAAATCAATATCTAATAATTTATCTACAAAAGAAGCATCTCCGCCTTGAGCTGAAATAAAGTCCTTAAACTTCTCATATGGAGCATTTGTCTTGAATATCTCATCTATCTTTTCATAAACTAAATTATGAATATTAGTTAGATTTCTAGGATCATCCTTTTCAAGTTCAGTATTCTTCTCATAATAATCCAGACTAAGATTCATATACTCATCTGACAAAATATACATATTCTTACATAGCTCTCTAATAAGCTCGTAGAGTCTAGGATTTCTAACCTTTCCAGTAAGAAACTGAGCCGCCTCAATAACTTCAAGCAGGTTTCCAACTGTATATCCTAGTGGCTGGTTCATATCTGAGATTACTGCTGTGCAATCTCTGTCATCCAACTCAGCTATCTTTATCATTGTATCAGCAAGTTCTCTAGCGCTATCTAAATCTCTCATGAAGGCGCCTGTTCCACACTTAACATCAAGAACTATGGCCTCTGCTCCAGAAGCAAGCTTCTTACTCATTATGCTAGAAGCTATCAGCGGTATACTGTCAACCGTTCCTGTTACATCACGAAGGGCATATAATTTCTTATCTGCAGGAGCAAGACTCTTCGTCTGAGCTATGTCTGAAAGACCAACTGTCTTAACTAACTCAATAAATTTTTCATCAGAAACCTCTGAGCTAAACCCTGGAATAGAATCCAGCTTATCTATTGTTCCGCCTGTTATACCAAGACCTCTACCACTCATTTTAGCTATTGGTACATTTAAAGCAGCCATAATAGGTCCTACAATAAGCGTTGTCTTATCTCCTATACCACCTGTCGAATGTTTATCTACAACTGTCTTTCCAATTTCCGAAAGGTTTATAACATCTCCACTATACTTCATAGCAAGAGTTAGATCAGTTGTCTCTTGAATAGTCATACCTTTAAGACAAATAGCCATAAGAAGGGCGGACATCTGATAATCAGCTATCCTTCCATTTAAAATACCCTCTATAGAGAAATATATCTCCTCCTTCGTAAGCTCTTCGCCCTTTTTCTTTTTCTCGATAATATCAATAATATTCATAACTTTACTATTACCCCTCTAATTATCATCTATCATAGCATTTAATTCTTCTGTGCCCGGAAGAACGAAACGCCCCTTCACTATTATATCAACCTCTGTACCATCTTCATATATTGCAAAGAGTCTTCCTAGCTCATTATATGGAATGGTTATATCCGTATGACAATTGAAGTATGCCTTTTCAGGTTCACTCTCTCTTAAGTCTGCAAAGCTATTGGACCTGCTAACTATTTCCTTACCATCAGGATTAAATACAGCATGATCCTCTGCATGGCTGTAACAAGTATCCCCAAGGGCAAAATGAGGGCCCGTCTTCTCTACTATCAGAATAGGAAGCTTCTCGAGGATATCATACTTTCTAGCCACGCTATATGCATAGGTATTAGTACCTATAGCGAACTCACCTATCGGAAGGAATTCATGATTAAAGAGAATGTTTTCTTTAATGTACTGCTTACCCTTCTCAATTCCTTCACTTCCCAGTGATATATAATTATCGCAATTATAATCAGTTACTACTCCATCTTCGAACTTAAATTCAATGTTGTCGAACTTGTATCCATTTAAGTATGAGCTACTAACATTAAGCGTTCCATGAGTTCCCTCAAGGACAGGTGATGTAAAGACTTCGCCCAGAGGAATATTTACATCTGCTGTACAGTTCTCAAACTGAGTCTCTTTTTCTGGACTCTCTAGCTTTCTCATCTTAACCGTCATATCTGTACGGTTCCCATTCATACCAACAACTCTGACTACATCAGCTTTATCGAGAGTATCGATTATACTCTGCTGAATCTTTTTATATTTTTCATTATCAAGAGTGTTGATATTTATTATTTCATCGAATATCTCTTCAAAATTATGCCCTATATCAGGAAGCGGAAATGCAATAATAGTGAAGCTATAGGAGTCGCCAGGAAGATATTTATTCGAAATCTCTCCCATTTCTCCATACATCTTACGGCTTATTACCTGCTGAACTTCGTCAAGCGGAGCAACGCTTTCCTTAGAAACAGGCGAAAATCTCTTCTCCCCAAAGGTTTCTATAACAGCTGGCCCTGCAAAGCCTGTTACCTCTTCCCTTAGTTTCTTATAACATTCCTCTGCAGCCTCAACTCTCTTTTTAGCAAAAGCCTTATCTAGATAAAACCTATCATCATTTCTATGATCATATTCAAATTGCATATTTGGAGAAGTTGATTCGTAGCCTTGCTTAATAACCTGTCTACGAACCGCTCTATTAATAGCGCACCTGGAAATAATAGTTTCAAGGCCCATTTCCTTAAACTTTTCTATGGCTCTTTTAACTATTCTCTCCTCACCTATATGATATCTTATCCATACTCTATTCTTGCCTTCAAAGCTTATACCCATCACATCAAAGCCGCGTCTAAAGCCGTCAGTATAAGTCGAAGCAAGAAGGTCTATCCTGTTCTCCGAAAGCTTAGCTAGATACTCAGCAAGTTTTATCTCTGTATCGGATATATATTCACCGTATTTATATAAATAGTCCGGATTTGATAGATTCGAATTCATGATAATACTATATCCCAGACTATTATCTGCCTTAAATGTATCAAGCATTCTATCCAGAGCAAAAAAATCAATATAATCATAGACATAATAATAAACTATATCTCTCACTGAAGAATGAGTCAGCTTATCTCCTGATATAAAGAGGAAATATACCTGAAGGAACATTTCCAGAAGGAATACTATCTGGGGAGTCTTATTATCAAAGATATATCCAGGAAGTCCCTGCAGCTCAGCTGATATATAAGAGAATATTCCTCCTAAGGCACCAAGCTTTTTCTCCGCATAGTCAGGGTTACTGTAGGATGATAGATAATTGTCCCCAATTATGTCCTCGTACATCTTATAGTTATTTTCTTTATCACAAAACTCCTCTATACCTTCCTGATACACACTCAGCATAAATAGTATATACTTAGCTTTAGAATTAAAAAAATCCAGATAAAAACTATCAGCCAATCCTTCTGAATTGGCTAGTTCATCTGGTATCTCTTTGATTCTTTCTATGACAAGTTCTAGTCTTTCTGTTAAAGACTGCTCATTAATAAAAATATCCAAAAACTCAAGTCTCCTATTATTAGATTAAATATAAAACAACCAGAATAATTAGATCTATAACAGATATAATAATTGCTCCTCTTTTACTTAGTATTCCACCCTCTGAATCATTTAGTGAAATAAGAGCAAAAATCAGTGCTGTTACAGCCATTATTCCAGAAGCAAGAAGGAGCGCACCTATTTGTTCCGGCACGGCCCCCTTCAAGATTATAGCAAGTATAATAGAGAAGATAATAACAAGGAGAGCTATTACTCCAAAAATAAGTGAAATAATAGCATCCTTAGACATTACCTCATCTGAAAATTTGTAGCCTTTTTTTCTTCTTAAAGCCATTTATTTTACACAACCTCTTATCTCGTCTAGACTATTTATGCCATTCTTACGCATAAAGTCTTCTATACCGTCGATTATTTCTATAGTTGCTGTTGGATTATTAAAATTCGAAGTACCAACAGAAACTGCTGTAGCACCAGCCATAATAAATTCAAGTGCATCCTCTGCTGTTCTGATTCCACCCATACCGATAATAGGTACATCTACAGCATTTGCAACCTGATATACCATTCTGACAGCTACAGGTCTTACTGCAGGACCTGAAAGACCTCCAGTTTTATTTGCAAGTGCAAAGGTTCTTCTATTTATATCTATCTTCATACCTGTAATTGTGTTGATAAGGGACAGGGCATCCGCACCACCATCAACTGCAGCACGCGCCATCTCAGTAATATCAGTAACATTTGGGCTAAGCTTCATTATGAGAGGTTTCTTAGCCTTTGCCTTAAGGGCCTTTGTTATCTCATTAAGAGATTCTGGTTTTGTACCGAAAGCAATTCCACCCTCTTTTACATTAGGACAGGAAACATTTATCTCAAGTAGATCTACTGATTCTATATCACTAAGTCTCTCAACGCATTCTTCATATTCCTTTATGCTGTGTCCACACACATTTACAATTACCTTAGTATCGTACTTTTCAAGGAACTTAAGATCTCTATCTATAAATGTATCAACGCCAGGATTCTGAAGTCCGATAGCATTTAACATTCCACCATAAACTTCAGCAACACGTGGTGTAGGATTACCCTCCCAAGGAGTTATCGCAACTCCTTTCGTAGTAACTGCACCAAGTCTAGATAAATCCACGAACTCGCCGTATTCCATACCCGAACCAAAGGTTCCTGAAGCTACAGTAACGGGATTCTTCATTTCTACTCCACAAATATTTACAGAAGTATCCATTATAGCTCCACCTCCTCAGCATTAAATACAGGTCCATCTACACAGATTCTCTTATTATTAACCTTTGAATGATCATCTACATCTACAGACTTACATACACAAGCGAGACATGCGCCTATTCCACAGGCCATTCTCTCTTCTAACGATATAAATGCATCTATATCTTTTTCATAAGCATAGGCCTTGATAGCTCTAAGCATTGGCTTAGGACCACAAGCATAGATCCTATCACCTGTAACACCATACTCATTTGCCGCGTCTATTACATTTCCCTTAACACCAACACTACCAGTATCACTAGACATATAAACTGTGGCAATCTTTTTAAACTCATTTAGAAGAAAAGTATTATCCCTGAAACCAAGAATAACAGTAAGCTTATCCTTAGGCACGCCTTTATCGCTAAGTTCCTTAGCCAGCTGAAGCATTGGAGGTATACCGATTCCGCCACCCATAAGAATAGGACTTTCGCAGTCGAGTTCATATCCATTTCCAATAGGTCCAACAACCTTAATAGTGTCCCCCTTCTTAAGAGTACTGAACTCCTTAGTGCCTTCTCCCACTGTTCTATAAACGAGTCTAAGCGTACCCGCTTTCTTATCTATCTCGCATATACTTATAGGGCGAGGCAGAAGTCTCGCAGAGTCCCTGGAATATAAGGATACAAACTGTCCACTATGTGCATTCTCAGTAAGCTCCTTATTCTTTATATACATGCTATATATATCATCAACTAAATGATCCTGTTTAATTATTTCAGCTTGAGTACTTTTCATTTCTATTTCTCCTCGTATAATATCTTTTAGATACAATAAATGTACCTTGATAACTTAATTAAATTTGTTCAATAGGCTTAGTAAAGCCCATGATATAATTGTTCCTTAGTGTCAATCAGGTAATAGTTCTGTTTTCTCCTGTCGGATCAGAGAATGATCACTTCATAATTAGTCTGTTCCCCTGACATGGAAGTTAGCTTCAGACCAGCTGGCTGTTTGCTTAAGTTCATGGACTGCCTCTTAGCAGTGGGGTTCGCATTAGTCCATTTTAAGCTGGATTCTTATATGCGAGGGTGTCGATGCTCCATGATCATGGGTTTTACCAAGCCGATTGAACACTCAAATCCAACATAGAAAGAAGGTGAAAAAATGAACCCACTTTACGTCGGTATTGATGTTAGTAGTAAATCCAATGTCGTTTACCTGATGCTCCCTGATGGTGAGAAACACAGTAACTTCTCTGTTCCAAACTCTCAGGATGGATCAACTCAGATGATAAAGAGAATTCTTTCTGTACTTACATCTCATTCCCTTGACACTGTCATCATCGGGCT
The DNA here is from genome assembly GCA_017480495.1 of Eubacterium sp. Classification (GTDB taxonomy): domain Bacteria; phylum Bacillota; class Clostridia; order Lachnospirales; family Lachnospiraceae; genus Eubacterium_Q. The sequence continues at coordinate 14,306 of JAFVAQ010000010.1, forward strand.
TGAAGCCACTTCAGTGTATGGTGACAATCTGGTCTATTTCTTAAGGGAAGATGCCATTCTGGCACCTTATAACAGAAAGATTCATGTTCTCAATCCCAAGCAGGTAAAGAAGTTTAAGGACTCCTACAACGACCTGCCCAAGAATGATTACATTGATTCCTTCATCATCGCTGATTGCCTGCGCTTTGGTAGAATCAACAATGAGGTTTATGTTTCTGATTATCGCTATAAAGCTCTTCAGAACCTCACAAGGGCACGTTTTTACGCTGTCCAAAACCTCACAAAAGAAAAGCAGCGTTTTATAAACGTCCTATTCAAGAAGTATTCTACTATGACGCAGGAGAAGGTATTCTCTAATACCTTCAGCACTACTGCCTTTGCTGTCTATCAGGAGATTGAATCTGCAGAAGCATTGGCAAATATGGACTTACAAGAGCTTACGGACTTTATTATAGAAAAAGGAAAGAACCGCTTTCCTGATCCTGATGCCGTAGCCAAAGCCATTCAGAAAGCTGCCAGAAGTTCCTACCGTTTACCCAAGACGGTGAATGACTCCGTTAATCAGGTGCTTTCTATATCCATAACCTCAATGAGGGCATTGGAAGCTCAAATCAAGGAGTTTGATAAAGCTATTGAAGCTGAAATGAAACTCCTACCAAATGTATTGACATCCATTCCCGGTATTGGTCCGGTAATCTCAGCTGGAATAATAGCTGAAATAGGTGATATCAATCGTTTTCCTAACCAAGCAAAGCTTGGCAAATATGCAGGTCTTGCTTGGAAGCAACATCAGTCTGGAGATTTTGATTCTGAACATACCCGACTCATCCAGTCAGGTAACAGATTTCTAAAATACTATCTGTACGAAGGTGCCTTTTCTCTTGTGAGATGCGACACAGAGTATTCCAACTTCTATCACTCCAAATATAAGGAAGTGAACAGATTCCAGCACAAACGTGCACTCGCATTAACTGCCCGTAAATTTACGCGGTTAGTCTTTCGACTGCTGAAAGACAATCGTTTATATCGTGCAGCAGAATAGATAATCATTTCTGCTGATCAACGCCCTGCTTTTAAAAAGCAGAAATCGCAGGGTTTATTAAGGTCGCCCAATTTTCGACAAATGATATGCAAATGTATTCAAAAATGTATTAATTCATACTTGACATATCACCGCTGGACTGATTATTAGGATAAAGCATTAACCCTAATATCTTCTATCATATCGATTGTTGCCTGTCTAGCGGCATCCTTATAATCCATACCTGCATACTTCTCATTCTTATAAGCAGCTATGATTCCTCTAGAGGAATTAACAATAGCGCCAAGACCATCTTCGTTGAAGAAGCCCTTAAGGTCCTTACCGCTACCTCCTTGAGCTCCGTAACCAGGAACAAGGATATAAGCCTTAGGCATTGCTTTACGAAGGAGTATTCCCATTTCTGGGTAAGTTGCTCCGACAACAGCGCCAACATTGCTATAATCTCCATCCATACTATCTAGCCCCCACTCAGTTACCTTATCAGCAACTATCTCGTATAGAGGTCTGCCATCAATCTCTCTATCCTGGAACTCTCCTGATGATGGATTAGAAGTCTTAACAAGAACAAATATACCTCTATCCTCTTTATTACAAACCTCGATGAATGGCTTAACACCATCTGATCCAAGATATGGATTTACAGTAACGATATCTTCATCGAATGGATATATCTTCTCTCCACAAATTTCAACTGAACCAATATGACCTACAGCATAAGCAGTTGAAGTTGAACCAATATCTCCTCTCTTGATATCTCCAATTACAACAAGCCCCTTAGTATGCGCATAGTCAACAGTCTTCTTATAAGCAATAATACCTGGAATACCAAATTGCTCATACATAGCAACCTGAGGCTTAACAGCAGGTATCAGGTCTGCTACAGCATCCATAAGTCCAACATTATAGTCATAGATAGCATCTGCTACCGCATCAAGAGTATGACCCTTTTCAGCATAATACTTATTCAGAAGCTCCTCTGGTATAAAGGACATCTGAGGATCAAGTCCAACTACGATAGGTGCATTTTTCTTTTTAATTTCATTTACAAGCTTTTGAATCATGTTTATCTCCTTTAAAAAAGATGACAGCCAAATGTACCCTTCAGTTGTCATCTTTTATATTAAAATCTAATTAACTGAATATTATCCATCATAGATAATTATTGAGGTTGATCAACAGGAGCCTCCGTCGTCTCCGGTGGTGGCGGAGGAGCCTCCGTCGTCTCCGGCTCTGGTGGCGGTGCAGCCTCTGTTGTCTGCGGCTCTGGCTGTGGTTCCGGTGCCGGAGCAGATCCCGCAAAGGAAGCAGTAATCGTATGTTCACCCTGAATATCTGTAAATGTGAACTGAGATACAGCACCAACACTATTTCCATCAACAACTACATCGCTAATTGTATATCCTGAAGAAGGAGTTATATAGAATGTAGCCTCTGAACCAGGTTCTACTACAACTGATGAGGATATAGAGCCACCCTCACCTGCAGAGGAAGTTATCTTGATACCACCTTCTACCTCAGGGTGAAGTGTACACTTCGTTCTGAAGATAGATTCATCATATTCAAAATCAGCTCCAACGATTTCGGCTTTACCCTGATCATCGTAAGATATTGTATATTCAACTGTATCAGGACATGCATTTGTAGCCATCATATGAGACTCAGTGCAAATAGTAATTGTATTCATATGACCCTTACACATTTTCTTAGGAAGATTCTCCTCATCGCACCAGTCAGTACATGTAGGACAACCATCTATAGGCTTAAGTCCTGTAATCTTACATACTGTAGCCTTAGTAAGTCCTTCTGGCTGTTCCCAATCAGCAGAAGTATCCTGTTCCTCAAGTAGAGCAACCTTATCATTTATATCACGCCACATAACCTTATGGTTATTAGTGTTGATAGTAACATTTGAATCATATCCAAACCATATAGAGGATGTATAGTAAGGTGTCATTCCGCAGAACCAAAGGTCGTAGGAATTAGAGGTTGTACCTGTCTTACCCGCACATTTAACTCCAGAAGTCATATTAGCTCTAGTACCCGTACCAGAGGTAACAACTCCCTTCATACCATCTATCAGCTGCCAAGCTGTGGTCTCCTTACACATTCTATGTGATCTCTCATTAGGATCTCTGTTATCAATAACAAGATTTCCGTCATGATCATATACTCTATCATAATATACAGGCTTAACATACATACCCATGTTAGCAATACCTGCATAAGCTGCAGTAATCTCAAGGTTTGTTACACCATAGGTTAGACCACCAAGAGCTGTAGCCTGCTGAATATCTGAATATACATCCCCCTCAGGACCAATCTCTTTATCTATAATCGTTGTGAAGCCCTCATCTATAAGATATTCATATGCTGTAGCTGGAGTAACTGCAGTAATTGTCTGTACAGCAATAATATTCATAGATTGCTCAATGGCAGTTCTAAGTGAATTAGGACCTCTATATCCACCATACCAGTTTCTAACTGGAACACCATTCGCAAATTCGTATGGCTTATCATCAAAACAGGAGCAAAGTCCACCCTCTGTATCAATATAAGGTAGAAATGCTGCAAGTACCTTAAAGGTAGAACCTGGTTGTCTCATAGCATTTGTAGCTCTATCGAAACCAAGGTTTTCTTTCTTCTCTCCACGTCCACCACCGATTGCCTTGATATAACCTGTCTTCTGATCAAGAATAACAAAGGAAGCCTGTGGCTGTGGTGCTGTCTTAAACTCTTCACTAAGGAAGGTCGCACCTGTTGCATCCAGCATAGCCTCTTTATAAGTATCCGCCGCTGAACGTGCATCATCCTCTGAAGGATAGATATTATTATATTTTGAATTCTCTGTTAGCTTTCTATAGTAAGTAAGAAGTGTATTGGTATCATAGTTATATGTAGTGATACCATCTTTATCTAAAAGTGTTAGCTTATAGTTAAGAGCAACCGATGAACCTGCTGGATAATAAGATTCATCATTTATAACCTCATCTACTATATCCTGAATAGCATAGTCCTGAACAGAATATACGCTATAACCACCGGTATATATCTCGTCATAGGCTTCCTCTTCTGTCATGTCATACATTTCCATGAAGTCGGAGCATAGTCTACGCATAAGGTCATCTGTATAATATGAGTTATATTCAAAGTTTTCGTCGTTAGTCTTCTTAACCTGTTGAATTCTGTCATATACATTATCAGCCATTGCTGCATCATATTCACTCTGAGAAATATAATCCAGCTCAAGCATCTTATCCAGAACGTCTTCTCGTCGATAACTATTATTCTCAGGGAATACAACCGGATCATACTTGTAAGGATTCTTAGTGATACCAGCTATAACAGCCATTTCCGAAAGTGTCAGATCACCAATTGACTTATCAAAGTATCTGTTTGCCGCAGCCTCTATACCGTTACAACCTTGTCCAAGATAAATAGTATTAAGATACGCCTCAACAATCTGTTCCTTTGAGTATATTTTTTCAAGATCAATGGCCAGATACTGTTCCTGAACCTTACGTTCAATCTTCTGAATCTTGGTCGTCTCATTCATACCAACATCGAAGACCTGGTTCTTAATAAGCTGCTGTGTGATGGTCGAAGCACCCTCATTAAAGTTTCTGGCCATAACATCCTTAACCAGAGCTCTGAAGATACCCTTCATATCGATACCGTTATGTGACCAGAATCTCTCATCCTCGATAGCTACAAATGCATTTACTACCTGAGATGGAATATCATCATAATATACATATATTCTGTTAGAATTAACAGTCGAGAGTGTGTTACGCTCGTTGTTATTCTGATCATAAATAATTGTTTTAAATCCCTTAGGCTTAATGCTTATGTTTGAAATATCAGGAGAATCATCCAGGATACCCTTCATCATTCCAAAACCAGCACCTGCCATAACAAGAACAAGCATTACAAATACAACCAGAAGAAACTTGAGGACTTCAACGAAGAATCTACGTTCAAATCTTCTAGTTCTGGATAATAATCTATCCTGCTTTTTCTTAACACTTTGTTTACTGAAATTCACTTCTAGCCTCCAGGTGTTATTAATAAATCAAAACTAAACTTTATTATAACACTTTATTACCTTTTCTGAAACAATTTCTTGGCAACACCAATAAATTGCTTATTATCCTTAGTTTGAGCAAATAATTTAAGAAGGTCCTCTGTCACATCCTCATTTTTCATACTATGGAATCTTCTATGAATTATATCCAGTACTTCTTTCTCCTCCGGTTCCAGAAGAAGGTCATCCTTTCTAGTTCCTGACTTGGATATATCAATTGCAGGGAACACTCTTTTCTCCTGCAGATTTCTATCAAGAACAAGCTCCATGTTACCTGTACCCTTGAATTCCTCGAATACCACGTCATCCATTCTACTTCCAGTTTCAATAAGAGCTGTAGCAAGAATAGTAAGTGAACCACCCTCTCGCATATTTCTAGCAGCACCAAAGAACTTCTTAGGCATATGTAGCGCCGCCGGGTCAAGACCACCAGAAAGTGTTCTACCACTTGGGGGAACTGTAAGGTTGTATGCCCTTGATAGTCTAGTAATAGAATCAATCAAAATGACAACATCATTTCCACTTTCAACAAGTCTCTTGGCTCTTTCTATGACCATTTCTGATACTCTCTTATGATGTTCAGGAAGTTCGTCAAAGGTGGAATAAATAACCTCTGCATTAGGACCTTCGATAGATTCCTTAATATCTGTAACCTCTTCAGGTCTCTCATCAATAAGCAGTACAAGAAGATTCATCTCAGGATTAGCAACACTTATTCTCTTAGCTATCTGCTTCAGAAGTGTTGTCTTTCCTGCCTTTGGAGGAGATACTATCATACCTCTCTGTCCCTTACCTATTGGACTAAAGAGATCAACTATTCTAAGCGAAACTGGAGCTCCAGGATAATCCAGGTGAATTCTATCATCTGGGAATATAGGAGTCATATCTTCGAATTTCTTCCTCTTCAGAATTTCAGATGGAGTATAACCATTTACCGATTCGATATATAGAAGCGCACTAAACTTCTCATTCGGACCATTCTTCTTTCTGATAGGTCCTCTTACTATATCACCGGTACGAAGTCTAAACTTTCTTATCTGAGAAGGTGAAACGTAAATGTCTCTTTCCCCTGGCATATAATTATCACTTCTGATAAATCCGTATCCATCTGTTAAAACCTCAAGGATTCCTTCAGCGACTTCCTTGACATTTTCATTCTCATTCTCAGATTCATTTTCAGAACCAGCTTCATTTACAACTTCAGAATCTGTTTCTGTTTCAAGCTCCTCCTCAGGAGCTTCTTCATAAGCTTTAGAATCACCTTCTGCAAAGGACTTCTCTTCTATATATTCAGACTTACTGAATCTTTCTACCTCTTCTTCCTCAGTTACAGCAGTCTTCTTCTTAGTCTTTACATTTTTGTTTTTGCCTTTCTTATCAGCCACATTTTCATTTGCGGCCTTCTTAGCCTCGTTCATCTTATCGATATTTGTAAGGAGTTCTACCAACTCATCCTTTTTTACGCCCTTAAGATTACGAAGTCCTCTAGACTCGGCTATTTCTCTAAGTTCCGAAACTTTTAACTTACTATAATTCATCTAGTCTCCTTTCACTATTTTGGAAAATACTCTTGAAAATCATATACAAGTGGCGTATTCTAATAAGCACACGCCACAAAATTTACTAATGGAGTTTTATATGGAAAATCAAAACCTGATGCTATACAAGCTTATAATACTGTATATGCTCGACAGAATAGATGAGTACACTCTGACAAATGCTCAGATTACCAGTTTTATCCTTGATAAAGGATATACAACCTTATTCAATATACACGAATCGCTGAGCGAGCTCATAGATAAAAACTTCATATCTGTAACTACCATCCGCAAGACTCAACATTATAAAATAACGAATCTCGGAGAGGAAGCTCTACTCTATTTCGAAAATAGAATTTCTAATAACATTAAACAAGAAATTAGGGATTATTTCAAGAAAGAAAAAATAAATCTCAAAAATGAATCTGAAATATTCGCCGACTATACCTCTAAAAATAACGAATATGTAGTAAAATGTGCTATTCGCGAGCGTCGTGAAACTCTTCTGGATATCTCTATCACGGTACCAACAGAAGGTATTGCTCGCTCCATCTGTGATAACTGGCGTACAAAGAGTACTGATGTATATCAGTATCTTGTAAATGAATTATGGTCTAAAAACTAATTTAGGCTAAGTATTCATCTAATATCATAAGAAGTTCATCACGTCCCTGCTTCGAGGTACTGGAGTAAGGGACTATTTTTATGTCCTTCTCCGCCTTCAGAGTTTCTCTTATAAGCTTTATGCATTTATCTTTCTGGCTACGCTTAATCTTATCAAGTTTAGTTGCAACAATAATAGGACTAAGCCCGCTTCTAACGATCCAGTCATACATCATGACATCATCCTTAGTTGGAGCATGTCTAATATCAACCAGCAAAACAACAGCTTTGAGGACACTGCGCGTACTCAGATATTTCTCTATCATTTTGCCCCACTTAGCTCTAGACTCAAGTGAAGCCTTTGCATATCCATAACCTGGTAAATCAACGAGATAGAACATCTCATTTACAGCATAGAAATTAATCGTTACAGTCTTGCCGGGACTAGAAGACGTCCTGGCAAGATTTTTACGATTAAGTAATGAATTGATCAGAGAAGATTTACCTACATTTGACCTTCCGGCAAATGCTATTTCCGGTATATCTTCCATAGGAAGCTTAGAAGTTGGTCCGCAGACAACCTTAAGCTCAGATGATTTAATCTTCATACTACTCTACTTTCGGGTCTTTTCCCTCTGAAATAGTTTCTTTAGTAATTACAACCTTCTTAATATCATCATTTGAAGGTATTTCATACATTACATCTGTCATTGAATGTTCAAGAATAGCTCTTAGTCCTCTGGCGCCGGTAGCTCTTTCCATAGCTTCCTTGGCAACTTCTTTGAGGGCATCTTCCTCGAACTCTAGTTCAACACCATCAAACTCAAAGAGCTTCTGATACTGTTTTACTATAGATGACTTAGGTTCAGTAAGTATACTAACGAGCGCCTGTTCATCGAGCTGATCCAGTGTTACAACAACAGGAACACGACCAACAAACTCAGGTATGATACCAAATTTAACAAGATCCTGAGGCTGAACCTTTCCTAGGAGTTCTGTATCAACTATAGTCTTGTCTAGCTGAATATCAGCATTAAAGCCTATAGACTTCTTACCCACTCTATTCTCTATAACCTTATCCAGACCATCAAAGGCGCCACCACAGATAAAGAGAATATTTGAAGTATCTATCTCAATAAACTCCTGCTGTGGATGCTTACGTCCGCCCTGTGGAGGAACAGATGCAACAGTTCCCTCAACTATCTTGAGAAGAGCCTGCTGTACACCCTCACCAGATACATCTCTAGTGATAGATACATTTTCAGACTTCTTAGATATCTTATCTATCTCATCGATATATATGATACCTCTCTCTGCTCTATCTACATCATAGTCAGCAGCCTGTATAAGCTTAAGTAAGATATTCTCAACATCTTCACCTACATAACCAGCCTCTGTAAGAGTTGTAGCATCTGCAATTGCAAATGGAACATTTAACATCTTAGCAAGAGTCTGTGCCATATAGGTCTTTCCAGAACCTGTAGGTCCAATCATGAGAATATTACTCTTTTGTAATTCAACATCGAAGTTCTTACCAGCAAGAACTCTCTTATAATGGTTATATACAGCTACGGCAAGAGCCTTCTTTGCTGCTTCCTGACCTATTACATAATCATCAAGAAATGCCTTGATATCCTTAGGCTTTGGAAGATTCAGCTCTCCGTCCGCTTCCTGCATATTCTTAAGTTCATCTTCTATTATGTCAGAACAGATACCAACACATTCATCGCATATATAAGCGCCAGGACCAGCTATAAGCTTTCTTACCTGATCCTGAGTCTTATTACAGAATGAACATCTAAGTATCTTATTATCGTCATTACGACTAGCCATAGTTCACTCCCGATTAATTACGATTCTCAACAACGTTGTCTATAAGGCCATATTCCATAGCTTCCTTAGCTGTCATCCAGTTATTACGCTCGCAATCTGCAAGAACAGTCTCATAGTCTTTTCCAGCGTTCTCTGCCATGATAGATATCAGGTTCTTCTTGATACGAAGCATATGTTCAACCTCTATCTCCATATCTGTTGCCTGCCCCTGAGTACCACCAAGTGGCTGATGAATCATTATTTCTGCATTTGGAAGTGCAAATCTCTTACCCTTTGCACCACCTGAGAGAAGAAATGCTCCCATAGATGCAGCCATACCAACACAGATAGTTGAAACGTCACACTTTATATACTGCATAGTATCATATATAGCCATACCAGCTGTAACTGAACCACCTGGGCTATTTATATATAGATTAATATCCTTATTAGAGTCTTCTGACTCAAGGAAAAGAAGCTGCGCTACAACAAGGCTTGCTGTAACATCATTTACTTCATCTCCAAGGAAAATGATTCTTTCCTTAAGAAGTCTAGAGTATATATCATATGCTCTTTCACCTCTATTAGTAGTCTCAATGACTGTAGGTACTAATGCCATAATATAACCTCCTATACTTAATAGCTTACATTAAATAGTTTATTTCTCTACTGCCTTTTCAGCGATGAACTGAACAGCCTTCTGCATTCTGATATCAGCCTTAAGTCCATCGATCTGCTCTGCACCCATTATATCCTTGATCTTATCAAGTTCCATCTGATACTGCTTAGCCATCTTCTCCATCTCAGCATTTACATCCTCATCAGATACTTCAAATCCCTGAGCATCTGCTACTGCTTCGATAATAAGACTTCTCTTGATCTGCTTCTCAGCCTCTGGACGAACCTGATCCTTCATATCATCTCTTGTCTGGCCTGTCATATTGAGGTACTGCTCAAGATTCATTCCCTGATACATAAGCTGCTGACCAAAGTTATCAACCATCTTATCCTGCTGATAAGCGATCATTGGTTCAGGAAGCTCTACTGTAGACATCTCAACGAGCTTATCGATAGCCTTCTCTTCCTTCTCATGTTTAGCACTCTCAGCCTTGCGCTCTTCAACCTGCTTACGTACATCAGCCTTATACTCATCAACTGTCTCAAAATCAGATGTATCTGAAACATACTCATCATCAAGCTCAGGAACAACAGTCTCTTTAAGCCCAAGAAGGTCACACTTAAATACTGCAGCCTTACCAGCAAGATCCTCTGCCTGATAGTTCTCTGGGAATGTAACATTTACATCAAAGCTTTCACCAACATTATGACCAACTATCTGATCTTCGAAACCAGGGATAAATGAACCAGAACCAAGAACTAATGGATAGCTCTCGCCCTTTCCACCTTCAAATGCAACATCATCAACGAAACCTTCGAAGTTGATAGTAGCTTCATCGCCATCCTTAGCAGCTCTATCTGTAACTTCCTGCTTTGTTGAGTTAGCTTTAAGCTTGTTCTCGATTTCTTTCTCAACATCCTCATCAGTTACTGTTGTATCGATCTTCTCGATTTCGATCTTATCAAGATCACCTAACTCTACAGGAGGCTTTGTAGCAACCTTTGCCTTGTAGATGAAATCCTTACCTTTTTCAATCTGGCTTACAGAGATATCAGGATTTGAAACTATATCAAGATCACAGTCCTTAATCTCCTCGAAGTAAGTCTTATTAATAAGGTCATTAGCAGCATCTTCATAGAATACAGCGTAGCCATATGTCTTCTCGATAAATGCCATTGGAACGTGACCCTTACGGAATCCGTCAAACTGGAACTTATTCTTAGTTCTGTTATAAACCTCAACACATGCCTTGTTAAAATCCTCTGCAGGAACTGTAATAGTAAGCTCTGCCATGTTTCCTTCAAGTTTTTCGTAAGTTAAACTCATCTTTATTTTCCTCCTTATGACCTATCGGTCTGATAATCTAATAATAAAATAAAACACGGTCAGCGTCTCATATGGGCGCTAACCGTGAAATTATATCATAGCTAATGTTTTTAGTCTAGATTATTTTTTTTGATTTAAATATCAAAATCTTTGATTTATGAATCAAAGAACTGACGGCCATCATCAGTTACAAGTCTTTCTGACTTTGGATAATTGAATATCTCAGGCTTACCAGCATTTGCACTTAAGTAATCCGCATACTTACGAGCATACCACTTAGCCATAGGAAGATTATGCATTAAATAATTACCACAGTTTACAGCCTCAGCGCCTGGAACCTCATCCCATCCTTCTACAGACTGGAAAGCATTTAGTAGTAATTCATATACTTCACTTGGTTCACGGTTACCCTTCATAATAAGGTAGAAACCTGTAAGACAACCCATAGGTCCCCAGTAAACTATTTCATCCTTCCACTGCTCATTATTTCTAAGATATGTAGCAATTATATGCTCAAGAGAATGCATAGCTGCAACATCTATAGCTGGCTCTACATTTGGTTTTGTAACTCTTACATCATATGTAGTAACCTTCTGATTCCCAACAATATCTACTCTACTAGTAAAGATACCTGGGACAATTTTAGTGTGATTAACAGAAAAGCTTGGAATTAAGTCCATTTGTATATCTCCTTTTTAACTCTTTATATCATAATTTTTCTTTATATAATTATATATTCATAATCATATCTTCTTCATGGAATTCATCATTGCTGTAACCAGCTTTACAGAATTCTCTATTGCCATCTTCTGGAAGCTTGGATAATCCATCTCAGCGCTATCATCTGCCTTATCTGATATAGATCTGATAATAAGATAAGGAATCTGATTCAGCCACGCTACGTGAGCTATGGAAGCTCCTTCCATCTCAGTACATGTTCCGCCAAAATCTTTTACCATCTTATCCTTCATAGCTTTTTCAGAAACAAAGATATCGCCAGAAACAACTCTTCCTTCGAATACATTTATATCAGGGCAAACCTTTTCACAGGCTTCCTTAGCTACTGCTCTTAGTTCAGCGTCAGCTGGGTATATACTTGCCTCCTGATCTGGAACAACTCCTCTTTCATATCCAAGACCTTTAACATTCATATCATGCTCAAGTGAATCTGTAGATAGAACAATATCTCCAATATCAATATTTGCATCAAGGCTACCTGCAATACCTGTATTGATAATAGCCTTAACATTAAATACGGCTACAAGTATTTCAGCGGCTACAGCTGCATTTACCTTACCTATACCGCTTCTTACAAGTACTACATCCTGTCCACCTAGAGTTCCTTCACAGAAATCCATTCCTGCATGTTTCTCAATCTTTGGAGTGAGTGAATCTCCAGGACCGCCCATAACTGACTTGAGGTCATTTACCTCTTTATCCATTGCTCCGATTATACCAATCATATTATTTCCTTTCGTTTAAAACAGACACTATATGAAAATATATTTAAGAATAAATAGCACCGCTAGTACATACATTATAGGGTTTATCTTCTTTGCGTTTCCACAACGAAGGTTGATAAGAACGTAGGATATACATCCAAGTGATATACCTTCGGAAATGCTGTAGAAAAGTGGCATTGAGAAGATTGTTATATAAGCTGGTATAGCAGATGTCAAATGTTCTTCATCCATCTTAAGATCCGAAATACCTGTAAACATCAGAAATCCTACCATTATCAGCGCTGGAGCTGTAGCAAAGGAAGGAATAGATGTAAATACTGGCGCAAGGAAGGTTGAAAGGATGAAAAGAACTGCTGTTGTCAGAGCTGTAAGTCCTGTTCTACCACCTACACCAACACCTGATGCAGACTCAACAAATGTTGTAGTTGTTGATGTACCAAGTACAGCACCTGCAGAAGTTGCAACAGCATCAGCAAGAAGTGCTGGTTTAACACCTGGAAGCTTACCATTCTCATCAAGCATATCCGCCTTAGAGGCAACACCTATAAGAGTTCCAAGTGTATCAAAGAAATCAACAAATAAGAATGCAAAAATAACTACTATAAAATTAAGTATTCCTATACTATGAAGATCAACATCAAAGCATTGTCCAAAGGTTTCTCCTAACTTAGAAAAATCTGTCATATGGAATGAAGGGAATAAAGAATAGTATCCAGCCTCAGGATTTGGAACATAAACTCCAAAGAACTGCATATCCATTCCAAGTATCCATGTAATAATGATACCAATAAGTATAGATCCTGGAACCTTCTTTATATAAAGTACAGCCATTATAGCAACGCCAACTGCTGCAAGTAATGCTGTGATACCTGTTGTAGAGAAATCCTTCTTGAAATCAACCATCTCAACAAGTGTTGCTCCACCAACAACGAGGTGCGCATTCTGAAGACCTATGAAACAGATGAATAGTCCGATACCAACTGAAACTGCCTTCTTAAGTTCAAGCGGTATAGCATTGAACATCGCTTCTCTTACAGGTGTAACAGAAAGTAAAATGAAGATAACACCTTCTATAAACACTGCAAGCAGCGCAACCTGCCAGGAATAACCCATTCCAAGTACTACTGTATAAGCAAAATAAGCATTTAGACCCATACCAGCCGACAGCGCAAAAGGCATATTTGCAAGAAGTGCCATAAGTACTGTACCTATAAAGGAAGCAATACATGTCGCAAGTAGAACAGCTGTTGGATCCATGCCTGTTTCAGACAGGATACTAGGATTAACCGCAAGGATATACGCCATAGTAACGAAGGTCGTTAAACCAGCAACGATTTCCTTTTTAACGGTGGTTCCATGTTCTTTGAGTTTAAACATTTTTTCCATAACTAAAGACTCCTTAAAACTATTTATTTGAAATGAATCTAACCAAGTAGACTCTCATCATATTCAGCAATATATGGCAGATTTCTGTAGTACTCTCCATAATCAAGACCGTATCCGATCACAAAATAATCTGGAATGGTAAATAATGTGTAATCCGCACTGATGTCGGCTATTCTTCTATCCGGCTTATCAAGAAGTGTAAGAATTTTAAGTGACAAAGGATTTCTACCCTTAAGTATATCTGCAACAGCTTTAAGTGTACGTCCAGTATCTATAATATCCTCAACTATCAGAACATGATAATTACTGATATCCTGAGTGAGATCATATATAATCTGAACATCACCAGAAGACTCAGTGCTTTCGAAATAACTCTTCGCAGCCATAAAGCCAACTTCACATGGGATAGATATCTCTTTAGTTAAATCAGAGAGAAATATATAAGCCCCCTTAAGAATACTTACAAGAAGAAGCGGCTTACCATTGTACTCCCTACTGAGTAACTTTCCATACTCAGCAGTCTTTTTTCTGATTTCATCCTCTGTGATAATTACTCGTCTGATTCCTCTTTCAAATTCTTCCTTATCTGTGATAACCAAAGCTTATCCCTCTTTTCTATCAATCTTCTTTATAAAGTATATTAAAATCAACTGCTCCACTTATTCCATCAATAGAACCAGTATTGCTATGCTGCCACATATAATAATCACCTGTGTAACTGGTCTTCGATGCGTAATTAGCCATCCATACAGGATGAGGTTTATCATTAGTCCAAACATGTTCTAGGAAATTAATACTACTGTATAGACACGCAGAATATCCTTCCGCTTCTACGCCTTTACAAAATGTATCAAAGCAATCATTAATATCTCTTATATTCATACCATAATTCTGGAAATGCATAAAGTCTTCCCAGTCATAAGCTATAGGAAAATCTAGTTCTTCACCATCTAGTAGATTAAGCATGTAATCAAGACTCTTCTCAACCTCCTGAGTAGAGCCCTCTTCAGCATGCCAATATATACCCACCTTAAGTCCTGCAGCTTTGGCATTTCTTATATTGTCTCTATAACATTTATCAGTGTATAGCTCACCGTCGTCTAAGCCACCTATTCTGATGATCACAAAATCACATCCTGCAGCTTTGACCTTATTATAATCTACAGTTCCCTGCCATCTAGAAACATCTATACCAAGAACCGTATTGTCTTCCTTATAATTAGTTATGAAATCCGAGAAGGATTCTGTTGGCTTTGTGTTTTCACCTCCACCACTGCTATCTGAAACTGAATCTGAAACAGTGACATCCATAGAGGAACTAGTAGAATGTCCAGCATCATCAGTAAGCGTCACTGTTATAGGATAAGTTCCAACTGTAGAAGTATCAACGCTTCCTGAGAGACTCACATCAACATCTCTATCTACATCATCGGCATAACCCATATGTTCCTTTACATCAAAGCTTGAACCAACCTTGATAGTAACACTCTTCTGGAAAATAAGAAAGACTGGGGCATCTGTATCTATCAGTTCAGATGAATCAGCTACCTCCTCATACTTAGGAGTATCCGGTGTCGCCTCTTCAACCTTAGTCTCTTCAGTATCTGGTTCAGCCTTCGTAGCTTCAGTAACAGTTGCTTCTGCATCTCCGACCGATGCAACAAAAAGGCTACTATCATAAAAAGCCTCATCATCATGCTTTCCAGCTAATGATGAGACTATTATAACTGTAGCCGTTCCAAGTAGAAGCAGTCCAAATATTATAAGTAAAATTCTTTTTACAATATCATTTATCACCTTTATTAATATGCGTCAGTCTATAAATAAATCTTATTAGTGATGTCAGGAGAAACTGAAGAACTCCACCTAGCACATAATAAACATGAGGAAAATGTTCTACAAAGATTTCCATGATTAAGAAGTATGCAATGCTCGTAAAGAACGAAACAATTATAAGTCTTCTTACTGACGACACTCCTATACTTTTATAATCAGCAGGATATAACCTGAATATAAACATTATAAGTGCTACACCAATTGCATAAAAAGGTGTGATACGGATAACCGCATTTAGATATCCTAGAGTTGATAGTTCAAAACTGATTTCACTTACAAGCATAAGTGAAGTCATAAATGCAAGAATAATAACTAGATAATCAAGAACTACCATGAAAACATTCTTTAGATCAACCTTCTTCTTTTTAACCTCTTCAGCAGCTTGAACTTCTGCTTCTTCCTGTACATCCTGTACCTTCTCAGTTTCAGAAATTGTAGCTGTCTTTTCTAAGTTCTCGCTCATAAAAAACCCCTCATAAATCGATAAAGATTAATATATACTAAAACCTTTTCAAACTAAGATTTATTATAGTATAAATACACGATAATGTCACGTCCTTTATGTCAACTTTAAATTTTAAGTTTTTTCAAATTTTGCTTAATTTTATGAAGAAATATTCTTTCTAATATGATATAGTAGATGCAACTGGGCAAAATTTCTAAACTTGCCCGGGGTCACAATATTGGAGGAATATGCTATGTCACAAAGAACAGACATCCACAAGGTTCTAATCATAGGCTCTGGACCTATTATTATCGGCCAGGCTTGTGAGTTTGACTACTCTGGAACACAGGCATGTAAAGCACTTAGAAATCTTGGATATGAAATCATCCTTGTTAACTCTAACCCTGCTACAATCATGACCGACCCAGAAATGGCTGATGTAACATACATCGAGCCACTTAACGTTAAGCGTCTTGAGGCTATTATAGCAAAAGAAAGACCTGATGCCCTTCTACCTAATCTAGGTGGACAGTCAGGACTTAATCTATGTGCAGAGCTCGCTGACGCTGGTATTCTTGAAAAATATGATGTAAAGGTAATCGGTGTTCAGGTAGATGCTATCGAGCGAGGTGAGGACCGAATCGAGTTCAAGAAAACTATGAACTCTCTTGGTATCGAAGTTGCTCGTTCAGAGGTTGCTTATTCAGTAGATGAAGCCCTTAGCATTGCAAGTGAACTTGGTTATCCTGTTGTACTTAGACCTGCTTACACCATGGGTGGTGCCGGCGGTGGTCTGGTATATAATAAAGAAGAACTTGCAACAGTTTGTGCTCGTGGTCTTAAAGCTTCTCTCGTAGGACAGGTTCTTGTTGAAGAATGTGTCAGCGGATGGGAAGAGCTTGAGCTCGAGGTTGTACGTGACAAAGACGGAAATATGATAACAGTATGCTTCATAGAGAATATTGATCCTATGGGCGTTCATACTGGAGACAGCTTCTGCTCTGCCCCAATGCTTACAATCTCTCAGGAAGTTCAGGACAGACTTCAGGAGCAGGCTTACAAAATAGTTGATGCTATACAGGTTATTGGTGGAACAAATGTTCAGTTCGCACATGATCCTGTAAGCGATCGTATAGTTGTAATCGAGATTAACCCTAGAACATCACGTTCATCAGCACTTGCATCTAAGGCAACTGGTTTCCCTATTGCTCTTGTATCTGCAATGCTTGCATCTGGTCTCACACTTTCTGAGATTCCATGTGGTAAGTATGGAACTCTTGATAAGTATGTACCAGGCGGTGATTATGTTGTTATAAAGTTTGCTCGTTGGGCATTTGAGAAGTTCAAGGGTGTTGAAGATAAGCTTGGAACACAGATGCGTGCAGTTGGTGAAGTAATGTCTATCGGAAAGAACTACAAGGAAGCTTTCCAGAAGGCTATCCGCTCTCTTGAAAAGGGACGCTATGGTCTCGGACATGTTAAGAACTTCAATGAAATGACAAAGGATCAGCTCCTTCAGGCGCTTATTACTCCTTCAAGCGAAAGACATTTCCAGATGTACGAAGCACTTCGTAAGGGAGCTACTGTAGATGAGATACATGATATAACAAAGGTTAAGAAGTATTTCATCGAGCAGATGAAGGAACTTGTTGATGAAGAAGAAGCTCTTGTTAAAGACTTCTCCGGTAAGGTTCCTACTGATGCCGCTCTTACACAGGCTAAGAAGGATGGATTCTCAGATAAATACTTAAGCGAGATTCTTGATGTTGCTGAAGACGATATCCGTGAGGCACGTGAAGCTATCGGTGTTGTTGAAGCTTGGCAGGGAGTTCACGTAAGTGGTACTCAGGATAGCGCTTACTACTATTCTACATATTGTGACGTAGATAAAAATGAAGTTAAATCAGACAAGCCAAAGATTATGATTCTTGGTGGTGGTCCTAACCGTATCGGTCAGGGTATCGAGTTCGACTACTGCTGTGTACATGCGGCTAAGTCACTTAAGAAGCTTGGTTTTGAAACTATCATCGTTAACTGTAACCCTGAGACAGTTTCAACTGACTATGATACATCTGATAAGCTCTACTTCGAGCCACTTACACTTGAAGATGTATTATCAATATATAAGAAAGAACAGCCAGTTGGTGTTATCGCGCAGTTCGGTGGACAGACACCTCTTAACCTCGCTAGTGATCTTCAGAAAAATGGAGTTAAGATACTTGGTACTTCTCCTGAAGTTATCGATCTTGCTGAGGATAGAGATCAGTTCCGTGCAATGATGGATAAACTTGGTATTCCAATGCCAGAGGCTGGTATGGCTACTACTGTTGAAGAGGCTATCGATATAGCTAACAAGATTGGTTATCCTGTAATGGTTCGTCCATCTTACGTTCTTGGTGGACGTGGAATGGAAGTTGTATATGATGATGATAGTATGTCAGGCTATATGGAAGCTGCTGTTGGTGTGACTCCAGATAGACCAATACTTATTGATAGATTCCTACATCATGCTATGGAATGTGAGGCAGATGCCATTTCCGATGGTACTCACGCTTATGTACCTGCTGTTATGGAACACATCGAGCTTGCTGGAGTTCACTCAGGTGATTCCGCTTGTATCATTCCTTCAAAGCATATCTCAGAAAAGAATCTTGCTACTATCAAGGAATATACACGTAAGATTGCTGAGGAAATGCATGTAGTTGGTCTTATGAATATGCAGTACGCTATCGAAGATGATGTAGTATATGTTCTCGAGGCAAATCCTCGTGCATCTCGTACTGTTCCTCTTGTTTCTAAGGTATGTGGTATCAGAATGGTTCCACTTGCTACAGACATAATAACTAGTGAGCTTACAGGCCGTAAGTCTCCTGTTCCTGATCTTAAGGAAAGAGAGATTCCATATTACGGAGTTAAGGAAGCAGTATTCCCATTCAATATGTTCCCAGAGGTTGATCCTATCCTTGGACCTGAAATGAGATCTACTGGTGAGGTTCTGGGTATTTCACAGTCAGCCGGTGGTGCTTACTTCAAGGCACAGGAAGGTGCTAAGGCTGAGCTTCCACTTGAAGGTACAGTTCTTATCTCTCTTAATAAGACAGAAAGACCTGAAGGACCTGAGGTTGCTAGAATACTTAGTGAGAACGGCTTCAAGATACTTGCTACAGGAAATACTTATGAGACTATTATCGCAGCTGGAATTCCTGCAGAGAAGGTTAATAAGCTATATGAAGGCAGACCTAATATCTTAGATCATATGTCAAATGGTGACATACAGCTTATCATTAACTCTCCTTCTGGTAAGTATTCAGTTCATGATGATACTTACATCCGTAAGTCAGCTATCAAGTATAAGATTCCATATATCACTACTATTGCTGCTGGTCATGCAGCTGCTGAAGGTATCGACCACATGAAGAAGCGTCACCTTGGTAATATCCATTCACTTCAGGAGTGGCATACTTCAATCAAAGAGATAGATTAAGTCACTAAGATTTAAGCATACTAAAAGCACCGATGAATCATCATCGGTGCTTCTTATATTTATGATTAGAAATCTATTTCATATTCAAAGAAACTATTCTTTTCCTTCTGGACAGCACTTGTAACGCTTGAATTTCCTTTAATCTTCATTGCATTAATTGCAGCATCTATTTTTAAAGCATCATTCATTTTAATACCAGAGGAACTGCTTAAATTTAGCCTATAAACTTGATGTGTCATAGAATTTTCAGCCAATCTAGATGAAACTAAGCTTTGAATCTGAGGATCATTTCTGAAATAAAATAGCTCAGGTTCAACTGGTTTATGTCCTATAAACTCCATTTCTGCTGCCACCTCAAATTTAGACGCATTAGCCTCACTCCTCTGCTTTTCATAATCAGCATCTGAATTATAACTACCCGGCACCTTTATAATAGACTTAATCTTTATATCCTTCGCCATTTGATTACTATTAGATTCTTCATAAATAACCCGAAAATGCTTAGCCCCTAAATCGCGCGCAATATTCTGTAATTCACTGATACGTGCTATTCTTAAATGATCAAAATAGGTCTCTAATGAAATATAATGATCTCTGTCAGTTGGATCAATATAATACATTTCACTTTCCATATCAGGGTCAAACTTAAGCCGAAAATCTGTTATTTTATTTGGATATATTGTAATCACATCCATATCCTTTGATTC